>JBMTJI010000005.1:0-79400 GCA_049438185.1 Candidatus Poseidoniaceae archaeon | reverse complement strand
AAGACCTCTATGGGAAGAAGAACGATGTCTCAAAAAAAGGCGTGGCCGAACTCATTTCACGTTCCATCAAGGCTGGTGTAACACATTTTGACACTGCTCAGATCTACACGAACCTGTCTGGAATGATGCTCGGCTCGTGGTTTCCAACCGCCGATTCCGCCGAAAAAAGAATGAAACTTGGGCTCTCGCAACACAAAGGAAAATGGCAGGTTGCCACCAAGGTGATGAAATCAGGAAAGAAAAAAGTCGTCAAGGACATGTGTTACCGTTCTCTCAAGAACATGGGCATTGACTGTTTAGACTTGTATTACGTCCACAGAGTCGACCCAAAGGTTCCCATTGAAATCACCATGGAGGCCATGAACGAACTCATTGCTGAAGGGAAAATCAAGTACGTCGGCCTTTCGGAAGCCTCCGCAGCAACAATTCGCCGAGCACATGCCGTGTGCCCATTGACATGCGTCCAGATGGAATGGTCCCTCTACTCTCGTGAGTTGGAGGACGAGATCGTTCCACTTTGCGCTGAACTCGGTATTGGCATCGTTGCCTATGCTCCGATGGGCCGCGGCCTCTTGGCCGATACCTCACTTGACCCGGAGAAGATGTCACGTATGGACTTCCGAAAGATGGGTGGTGTAGGTTACGCTGTCGAAGAAGGCGAGCGCAACTTAGCTAGGTCGCTTGAATCCTTAGCCAAGGAGAAAAACGTCGCTCTCGGTACACTCAGTTTGGCTTGGGTCCACAAAAAAGGCCGAGATGCTCTCAACGGCGCTGGCGTCGTGCCAATTCCAGGTACTGGCAATCCCAAGCACATGGAAGAAAATGCAACGGCTGTTGCGCTCTCTTACACCCTGAGTGAAGAAGACATGGAGGCAATCGAAACCTGCGTGCCAAGAAAGGCCATGGAAAACCTCCCTCGTTATGGCGGAGGGCTCGGAGAACGCGTGTTCACCAAGGAAAACAACATCTCTCTCGAGGAATGGAAAAATTGAACTTATTCCTTGCAACAAAGTCATCGGCGTAAGTTGTGTGAGCCGACATATCGTTCCCATGAAATCACAAGGGTTCTCTGAAACCCCTCAAGACATTATTGAGAAGTACAATGGGTGTTCAGTCCCCCAGTACACTCGCTAGCGTCTGACAAGACCCACTGCTAGCCCTTTGATTTGGCAATACCAGAGCAATGGGTATTCGGATAGACCCTCTGAACCTATCCAATAATCACAGAACTAGTCACAGGTTGTGGTAGGATGAAAATTAGTATCTGATTAGAAGTAAAAGCAACATTGAGACGGCGAGAATAGCATTTACAGTTCGAATTTTGTTCCAACGATTCCATGGAATTTCGAAATCAACACGAGATAATGTGGCTTCAGATTCCTCCAAGGACTCAATATCCAAATTTTGTAATGTATTGTTTAGAGGTATGTTAAATCGAAAAGTTGGCAATTGAACTCCTAATAGATACAGGATCGATGCAAATATGAGAAGATAGATTTGTGTTCCGCTAAGGTTCATTATTCCCAGAATCAATGTAATAATTACTGAGAGAATTGAACCAGCCCAGACGAGAATGAAAAGTGGTTGGTTGTTTTGTATGATGCCATCCATGTGCTTGAATGCCAATAGATAATCCTTGTCGGTGAGTTTTGCTATACCTGGCATAACAACAATCGCAAATCCAAACAACAACCCTGCCACCAATGAGCAGAGCATTATCGTCAACATGAGTGCCACGTGTAAAGGCTCCATGTTTGATGCCAAACAAACGTGTTAACAATTCTTCCTAATAACAAATAATTGTGATTTAGAGTGTATCTGAGCAGAGGGGATCCTTTGATTAGGCCTCCAAGCAGAGGGTACCGTTGGAAGTGGGCTGAAGAGCTCAATTTTCAGAATCAAGTTCTTGCTCAATCAGTACCATCACCAAATCAGGCCGCTGTGCCTCTATGAGCGAGGCTATCGCATTCAGAATTGAGCGACAGTTGCAAGCATGTGCGACTCCCCAGCGTCCACATCTTCGCTTAGCTCTGATTATTTCGGGAACGATTCCTATTACGTCGTTTGTTCGAGGATCGATCTCGGTTGTTCCTGTTGCTTGACTTCTGATTGGACTGTTGAGGTCTGCTTTGTCGTTGATTTCTACGACGTTTGTTCTTGTTGCCATTCGAATTGTTCTTTGTATTGCCCGATGTGGTGCTTTTGATTTTACCAGGTTTTTGACCAGGTTTTGGAATTGCTCCGATGAAGTGGAACTCATGTGTTTCATCAACATCGATATCAAAACCAATGAGTTGCTGAATTCCTACCAAATAACCAGACTCCGAATCATCACAAAAGCCGTAAGCAATACCTGATTTTCCTGCTCTTGCTGTCCTGCCAATACGGTGAACATAACTTTCTGGTTCGTTGGGTAAGTCGTAATTGAACACGTGCGTGATGTTATTCACATCAATACCACGACTCGCAATATCAGTCGCAACCAGTATCTTGATGTCTCCATTTTTGAAACTCGCTAATGCTTTTGTTCTCGCACTTTGGCTTTTGTTACCGTGTATTGCTGCTGCGTTAATCCCGCTCTGAGCAAGTTGTTTGACCAAACGATTTGCTCCATGCTTCGTCCTTGTGAACACGATGCCTTTGCTGACCTTCTCTTGCTTGATGATCTTGACAATCAACCGACGTTTGTCCGCCTTCCGTACGAACATAATTTTCTGAGCAATACGCTCGACAGTGACTTCCTCTGGACTCACATCAACCTTGACTGCGTTGTACAGGAACGATGCTGCAAGGTCAGTAATTGACTTCGGCATTGTCGCACTGAACAACAGATTTTGTCGCTGTTTCGGTAGAAGATTGAGTACCTTTTTGATGTCTCTGATAAAGCCCATGTCCAGCATTTGGTCTGCTTCATCCAAGACGAAAAATTCTACTCTTCCCAAATCGATGTGGCCTTGTCCAATCAAATCGAGCAGTCGCCCGGGTGTTGCAACCAACACATCGATGCCTTTCTGCAATGCTCTGACCTGAGGGTTTTGATTCACACCGCCAAAGATGACTTTATGTCGAATGTCTAGATGTTCACTATAGGCAGAAAACCGTTCATCAATTTGTGCTGCTAATTCACGAGTTGGAGATAAGACAAGAGCTCGAATGTGACGTGGCCCCTGTTGCTTGGTTCGGCTCATGACCTGCAATACGGGTAATGCGAATGCTGCTGTCTTACCCGTTCCGGTTTGAGCCACCCCGAGAACATCTCTCCCATTGAGGAGTGGAGGAATGGATTGAGCTTGTACCGGCGTTGGTGTTGTGTATCCTTCTTGTTGAATAGCAAGAAGCAGTTGTTCTGATAATCCGAGTGATTGAAAGTCATGCATGTTTTGTTCCCCATTAGAGTCACAAATTGCAACAATGCTAACTCCTAGGATTATGCCTGTTATGCCTATCACCTAAAACAAGGTAGGTCAAAAAAACTGTTCACATCTAGGTTCTCTTGGGTTACAGCATTTGCCGTAAGGAAAAAGATTCAATTATCTCTCAATTGTTGAGGGAAATTTCATGACTCTATTTAGTGTTTTTTGATTCTGCTTAAGTAAGAGCCGTTGGAGGGAAGGATATGTCGTATGCACCTACCCACTATGATTTTGGAGAATCTTCCAATTACGCCTTTGCCGAAAAAATAACCTGTTCGAATGATGATGCTCGAAAAATGTTCGTTGAGGCCTACGGTCACATGTTGAATTACAACCACGAACAAGCCATTGCTTGCTTCATGGCATGTACAGAACTTGACCCTGAATGTGCGATGGCATGGTGGGGCATTGCTTACTGTGTTTCCTCCAATTACAACTGGTCACCTGGACTCGGTTCGGGATACGATCCTATTCAACAAGCCCTCAAGGTGATGGGGCATTGCTCCGAACTTGAGCAAGACCTCATCCGTGCCCTCGCAACCCGACACTCCGAGGAGGCTCGTGATGCAGCGGATCCATCCGTTCTCAACATGGGTAACGATCCAGAACTGAACGTTGCTTTCGCAGAAGCGATGGCGCCATTGTATGAGAAGTACAGTGGCAATCTCGACGTGACGGCTATCTATGTTGAAGCACTCATGAACCTCAAGGCTTGGCAACTCTGGGACAAGAACACGGCGACTGGCGAAATCACCCCTGCTGATGAGAACACGCTCCTCCTCGTCAAGATCATGGAAGATGCATTCGAGAGCAGCGAGGAAGCCAAAGTTCACCCCGCACTTTGCCACTTGTACTGCCACGCTCTGGAACTTTCGCCATTCCCTGAGCGAGCGCTTCCTGCAGCTGATGTTCTGCGTACACGCATGCCTGGTCTGGGCCACTTGGTTCACATGCCCTCACACATCGATGCTTGGGTTGGACAATGGAAGGAAGCCATTGAATGCAACATCGCTGCAGTCGAGGCTGATGACCGCTACGTTGAACTTACAGGTAACGAATCACAATTCTACAAGTTTTATCGAATGCATAATCATCACTTCGTTGTTTGGTGCGCCATGTTTGATGGCCAATATGAGACGGCGTTGAAGTACGCGCGAAAGGCAGTCGATACGCTCCCTGCTGGTGACGAAAACGGCGGTGCTCAATTCATGCTTGCTGGCATCATCCCAATGGGAGCCATCTTCTTGGAATCCTATGTTACCATGCCTTGGCACGTCATGATTCGATTTGGTAAGTGGGATGAAATCTTGGCTGAGCCAATGTACGATGACAAGGATGTGTTCCCTGCAACCATCGCTACACAACATTACGCTCGTGGTGTTGCTTACGCTTCCAAGGGAATGGTTCCTGAGGCAGAAGCAGAGCAAGTCCTGTTCAAGCAAGCGTTGCAAAATCCAGCCCTTGCCGGTCGTATGATGCACAACAATTTCATGTATCAAGATCCAGCAGAAGGTCCTTCAATCCTCAACGTGAATGCATCCATTCTTGAGGCTGAAATCGAGTATCGTCGCCAATTCCTTGCAAAGGCTAACGGTGAGGACTATGATTTCACAGCAGCCTTTGATGAGTTGCGCCGAGGAGTTGATCTCTCGCTCAACCTTGCCTACAACGAACCATGGGGACAAATGCAACCGGTTCGTCACATTCTCGGTGCGTTGCTGTTTGAACAAGGCCACATCGAAGAAGCGGAAGAAGTCTATCGAGCAGACATCAAACTCTGGAAGGACAACATGTGGGGTCTTCTCGGTCTGAAACTCTGTCTTGAAGCCCGTGGTGATGCTCCTGAAGAACTCGCTGAAGTAACTGCATTGTTCAACGAGCGCAGTTCTCGCGCTGACATCATTCCTGCCAAGACCTGCTTCTGTGCACAAGATGCACTAGCAAAGACTTGCTGTGATTGATTCTCTGTTCGGCTTAATTTCTAAATAGCCAAGAGTGGAATCTGCCAACATGGCAGGAGAAGTCTTGGGCGAACTCGCACTGGTGGCGGTCAATGAAGAAACGCTTGAGGAACTTGGAAACAAAGTGGAAAAGGTCACAAAGAGGTTTTCATTTCTACGACATGTCGTAGTGCCTGCATTTTTCATTGGTTGGGGTCTTTATTTTCTCTTGATGTGATGAAGTCTTGTGAAGGACATCGAGACAAAACGAATCCTCGAGCAAGAGTTATCAATCCGAGTCAATGCTTTCCGGATGTTTCGGCGGGAATGCGATTAAGCTTGCTAACCAGCCGATTAAAGCACAGACGACAATTGATCCAATCGTTGAATGGATGCTCCATCCAAATGGGATAACATGAAGATTAACACCTTCAATCCAGTAGGATGTAGGGGCGATGTCACCTACATTCATGAGAGCGAAGATCATGAAAACCATGACTTGGCTTGCAGCCATGAGTGGAATGTACACCTTTGGACCGATACGGTTGTAGCCAAGGGTGACAACTTCTGCAAGAATGGCGAGTGTAATGCCCATGGTGAGATTGTTTGAATCAAATTCAGAGTAAACCCAGACACCGATGGCATGGAACATGAAGAGTGTGAACATCGCTCCTCGTGCAGGTTCCCATCGTTGAAGGAAGATGGCAAGAACTGAGGATGTTAATGCCGCTTGAATGAAAAGCGATTTCAGCCCTTGTTCAAGTGCAAAATTGTAATTGTCGTTGTCACAAAAATCGAGGTCACCGGAATAACAAAAACTTTGCAACGGATCTAACCAGAGATTTGCATATTGAACCACAATGAGCGCAACACACCAGGCAGCGCCTGCGCCAAAGAGAATCAGAAGTTGAGAAGGAAGCCCGTCCCTGCCCGTTCTTGAATCAGCCCATGCCGACCAGAGTGGAGCTGTCACCGACATCATGAGTCCAATGAACAAACCAATGTGTGTTGGTGAAAGAAGAATGTCCACATTCTCTTCAACACCTAGAGTTTCATGCCAAATGAGGTCACCAAATCCAGAGACTCCAAAGATGATGATTCCATACACTCCTGCTCGGTGTTGGGGTTCAACACCCTTGAGGGTGTCGAAGGGTTCTCGAATCAATTGTTGAATCCCTCCATCCGGTAGAACGGCGTAGAAGATGTATGCTCCATAGGCCGCTGCACCCGAGTACCAAACAGCATGCCATGGCGTGAAAAATGTGTCATCAACGTTCCCTGCAAGATGTGCAAATGCATCGATCAATAGTCCTGCAAGACACCACAGTCCGAGGAACAGAACGATGGGGTCGTAGAATTTTTCTCCGATTTTCGGTAGCCCGTTCCAACGCTTATACAAGAAAAACGCTAGGATTCCTGCAATCAAGAGTAAACCAAAGAAGATGAATGGAAAACTTGTGTAAAAGTGTTCATTGCCATGTGTTCCTGCCATGTGGTGAATACTGGATACTTCGTAAAAAGCGTTCAGTTTCAATGATGGTACAAGGTGGGATTATTCCTCTTCTTCAAGTGCAGCCGTCAATTCAGAAAGGTCGATTCGGTTGTCACCATTTTCATCAAGTGCTTTGATGATCATCGAAACTTGGCCTGGAGATAACGCATCGCCAAGGTGCTCCAAAAGACCCTTGTACAATTCAGGGCCATTGATTTCCCCGTCATCGTTCGAATCGATGGAGGAAAAGACATCTGCCGGGCTTTGGTTGCTTTCGTTCATCGCATTCTTCAAATTGGAAATGGCTTCCTCGACACTCCACACATCGTCATCGGACATAGAAAGATGTCGTGTCGTTCGTTGAATAAATGTTCCGAACTTGTCATCATTGCTTCAAAGGGAGCATTCCGTAAGGTCATTATGTAGAAGACGGGTAGGCATGTCATGCGAACAAAGGCTGTATTGCTTGCCCTGCTGATGGCTACAGTTTCCCTCTCTGGTTGTTTTGGCGAGGAAGAGATGGTTTTCGACCCCCCTGTTGTTGAAGAAGAAGATGTGCGAATCTTTGTTACAGACAAGACAGGTGCTTCTCTCAACATTCCAGCAGTTGATATGGAGTTCCAATTCAGTGATGTAGGTGAAACTGGGAAAGAACCCAGCATTGGTATCACATCGAGTGGCTGTATCTTTTTCATCGCCATGGAGAAGGTCATGCGTTCTTGTGATGGTGGGCAAACGTGGGAAGAAACGCAAGACCCAGTTGCATGTTCTCCAACAACCAGTGATCCGTACGGTTGGGTCGACCCGATCACAGACCGCGTCTTTGGTGTTCAAATGATTGGCTTAGAAACATCGTGGATTTGTTGGAGCGATGATGATGGCCAAACGTGGATGGGTAACCCACACGATTCTGGAACAACACCACTCAACGATCACATCAAACTGGCAAGTGGCCCTTGGACAGATTCCGGATATGGAGCGTTGGGACAATTTACCAGTGGGTTCTATGAAACAGCAGTCTACTACTGCTACAACAAACTCGCAGGCATCTTCTGCTTCACGAGTTTTGATGGTGGCGCAACGTTCGAAACAGGTGGGCAGATTATCGGTCTTGCAACGACCAATGGCGGGCTACACGGAGCCATATCAACCGCTCCTGATGGAACGGTTTACGTCACACCTCGTGTTGCTACTCCAACCGTCATCGTTTCGAAAGACAACGGCTTTTCATGGTTCGAACGAACCATGGGTTCCGACGTGAATACACCAAACCCGAGAAAGAATTCTGAGGTCTCCACAGATACAGATTCCAATGCATATCACGTTTGGACGGGTGCCGATGAAGGCGTCTATATGTCCCGTTCGACCGACTCTGGTGAAACATGGGAACAAGAGAGCATTCGCATATCACCTGCAGGTGTGATTTCCACGGTCTTCCCGCAAACAGATGCGGGTGATCCGGGACGAATTGCAATTACCTATCTCGGTAGTGAGAATTCTGAGATGCTTAACCAGTCGGATATTGATGGAAATCCTTGGAATGGAAACGCTCATTACGCTCCAAACAACGCAACCTACCATCTTTACATTACGTTCAGTCTCAACGCTTTGGATGAGAATCCGACGTTCCACACCTATCGTGTAACAGATGATCCTGTCCAAGTCGGGTCAATCTGTTTGAACTCTGGTGACTGTCGTGACATTGGTGGTTCCAACCGCAATCTCCTCGATTTCAATGACCTACATATCGACCGCCAAGGTCGAGTCTATGTCGCCTTTGCTGATGGTTGTACAGGAGGCTGTGCTGAGAATCCAAATGCTACTGCTGCGGATTCTCGTGACGGTCGAGGTGCTGTGTATTACCTTGCAGCAGGCCCGAGCCTTTACCTTGCAGATGGCGAACTCCAGCCACTGTTCTGATTCAGGCAGAAGCAACAGTTCCTTGGTTGAACTTGAGAGATTGCATCAATTGCTTGAATTCAATTCGTGCTTGTGCGATTTGTTCTTTGCATTGCTTGATTCGAGCCTTGTGCGCTTCTTTGAGACGTTTCCATGTTTCCTTCGAGTCGTTCTTTCGTTCCGTTCGAGCGAGTTTGTATTCCTCTCTTCGCTTCATCAAATCGGTGAAGCCTTTTCGCAGGTTTTGCACACACTGCGTGACTTTTTCCTGAAGTTCAATTGAAACTTCGTCCCCGTCTGACTTTCGTTCGAAGGTCGTTTTCATTCGCTGGGACTCGATCGATTTCTTTGGGATTCGGTGCAAATCTTTGGTCATTCCAAACCAAGATGCGACCTTAATCCACCATTTTGATGGATCCCAGTGGTACCACTTGTGGCCATTTCGGTAATCGGCTTGGAAGGTGTGATGGAAATTGTGGTAACCCTCGCCGAAGGTGAAGAAGGACAGGATTGGAGAATCGCGAGATGTGTTCGCTGTTGAGTAGGGCTGTGTACCCCACGTGTGGGCAGCAGAATTGATGAGGAAAGTTGCGTGATGGACCACAACAACTCGGAGGAAACCACCGTAAATCATGCCACCAAGGAAACCGTGCATTCCGCCGATGGCTAGGAATCCGACGACCCCTGGAAGGACGATACCGACCAGAAAACCGATCAAGAAGATATGGCGGTCTTGCCATGCCAAGATTTTATCATCCTGCAAATCTTCAACATGCTCGACGATTTCTTCGCCTTGGTCGACCATGACCCATCCCATGTGCGCCCACATGAATCCTTTTTTGACCGAATAAGGGTCTTCTTCATCATCAGTTTTTAGGTGATGACGTCGGTGATCGCTGCACCACTTTATGGCTGAATTTTGGAAAGCGGCTGCACCAAAAAGAGCGTAAAACAATCGCATTGGCCAAGCTGCTTTGTGCGTTCGGTGACTAAACAGTCGGTGGTATCCTGCTGTAATGGACAATCC
The DNA here is from genome assembly GCA_049438185.1 of Candidatus Poseidoniaceae archaeon. Taxonomy (GTDB): domain Archaea; phylum Thermoplasmatota; class Poseidoniia; order Poseidoniales; family Poseidoniaceae; genus MGIIa-L2. The sequence continues at coordinate 69,629 of JBMTJI010000005.1, read as the reverse complement.
GCATGCAAGGTAAAATGAGACGAAAATGATGGGTTCGACCCAAGAAATTCCGTATTCGATGGAATAAAAAACGACCCCAAAGATGGCAAGGAGTGGCATTCCGACGAGGAAAGATGAGTTAATGACGTTGAGGGAATTTCGGTGTTCCATGGCACACCGATTTGCAATCACTCTTTCATGTTGTCTGTCGTTTGTTGATACAACTCTCTGATTTTAGTGGTAATTCTTTGAACCACAGAACCAAGGTATAGGTGGTATCCTTTTATACGTGAGTTCTCCGGATTTTAATGAAGGGTTCCCATGGATTATCAAGAATATCTCGATGAAATCAATGCGCTCAACGATTACATTCGTTTGGCTATCGCGATTGGTCTAATTTCTGCAAGTCTTGTCGTTGCGAAGTATGCCGTCATTCGCCCATGGTGGCGATTCGTTACTTCGACTGATGCTGATTGGGACGATTATCTCCATCGCCCACTTGCGAATCGAGCCTATGCGCTGATCATTGCTGTTGGCTCGCAATTGACCATTCGGTGGATCTTGGGCACCTCGAGTTCGACCTTCGACTCAACTGAACCGTTGTTTGCTGCTTTTTACGTCATTCTTAGCGCTTCCATTTTGAGCGTCTCCATCAAGCATCTGATTCCAGTTTTGATGGATCAATTTAGCTCTCAGGGAAGCGTCACAGTTTCAGGAAGCAATTCGATTATTGTTTTCTTCTTGCGTGCTGTTGTCTGGTTTGCAGGTCTTTACTTCGCCCTCAATCAACTCGGAATCGAACTGTTTGGCATTCTCGCCTCACTTGCGGTTTTCTCGTTGATTATCGGTCTTGCCGTTCAACAAACACTCGGAAACATCGTAAACTCGTTCCTCCTTGCCATCGACCGACCCTTCGAGGTCGGCGACCGTATTGAAGTCGAAGGAACATGGGGATCTGTTGTTTCCGTCGGAATTCTCTCAACAAAGGTTCTCGATCGTGATGAACGTCTTGTCGTTATCCCGAACAACACACTCGTTGAGTCGAAGGTCATCAACCACGCTCGTGGCGGTGGCGACGGGGTCGCACGCCGTATTTCCATTGTTCTCGACATTGGCGTTGACTACCGAGAAGACATTGATCACGTCAAGTACACCTTGCTCCAACTCGCCAAAGAGTGTCCATACGTCATCAACAAGCCAGAACCACGAATTCTGCTTCACGAACTTGCAGACTTTGCAAAGATCTTCCGTGTCTACACATGGGTTGAAGATTACAGTGATGAGTACGTAGCAAGAGACTGGCTTCTGCGCAACATCGATGAACGATTTGGTATGGAGAACATCAACATTCCATTCCCAACATCTGTCGAATTGTCGGATAGCGTTTACGAACAGGCCGAGGTTACCAAGCAACGCTCTGCAAAGCGCAAGATGGTTCAAGAGCGAAAGAAGTTGGATGAATCACGTCTCGGTGCTCGAAATGAGATTGAGGAGATCACTGAAAAACTCAAGGATACTGAACTTTCCAAGAAGGATCGTAATGCACTTGAGGAGCGTCAGCGCGAGTTGAACACAATCCTCTCACAATTCGACCGGGATGGAAGTTGAGACATCATTCTCGTTGTTTGCGGTGATTTGAAACCCTTTGGGGCAATCGCAGGACTATGACCGGTCAGGATGAACTCACAAATCCTGAGCGTCGAATGCTGCGGGCGATGCTCGCATCAACCAACGATGTTCATTCGCTTGAACAAATCATGAATGCATGCGATTGGAACGACCAGGCTGTAGCAGTAGGGGCTGGTCAAGGTTTGGCTGACAAGGGGTTTGTAGAAATCCAAGAACGTGTTCGAAGAACCATTCACCCGGGTCAAGAAGGTCACAATGCAATTGCAAGTGGATTGCTTGAAGCCCGTCTTTGGTCGTGGATTTCGTCCCAGGACGAGCCGACCATGGCTAAATTGCAAGCAAAATTTGAACGGCATGAGGCAGGTCCTGGTGTTGGTTTGCTCAAGAAACTTGGCGTCCAACTCGAATCTGGAGCCTTTGTTTGTGAGGATACCTCCTCGCTGAAGTCCGAACTCCAAGCTCGAAATATGTTCCTTGCATCACTCCCTGCTGACGAGGAAGACCTCTCTGAACGTCTTCTTTCCCACTTCAAAGGTCGAAAGGAATTGATTGAAGTTGTTGAACATAAAACACGGACGTGGTCATTGACGGACGCTGGAAGAGCCATGTCGGATGATGGCCTCGAAGAGCGAAAACAGATTTCAGAAATTACACCTGAATTGCTTCAATCGGGTGAATGGAAAGATGCAGACTTCCGTTCCTTCGATGTAACGCTTGAGTCAGCTACACCGCGAACTGGTCGTTCGCATCCAATGCAGGAATTGATTGAACGCATTCGTCGTATTTTCTTGGAAATGGGATTCTCGGAATTGGTCGATGATTACGTCCAAACAGCCGGTTGGAACATGGACGCTTTGTTCATTCCACAAGATCACCCTGCTCGCGAGATGCAAGATACCTTCTATCTCGATGAACCAAAATCGTTGGAATTGGATGCAGATTTGATTCAGAAGTGGAAAGACATCCATGAGCATGGTGGAGAAACAGGCTCGATGGGTTGGTCTGGTTCCTTTTCAGAAGATATCTCAAAACGTGGCCTTCTGCGTACGCACACCACCGTTAACACAATCCAACATTTGGCACAAAATCCAGACAAACCATGTCGAGTGTTCTCGGTCGATCGTGTGTTCCGAAAAGAGGCCATCGATAGCACGCATCTACCTGAATTCCATCAAATTGAAGGCATCATCATGGAGCCAGGGGCCAATCTTCAGATGTTGGTAACCACACTGAAAACATTCTATGAGAAGATGGGCTATCCAGAGGTTAGGGTTCGTCCAGCCTACTTCCCCTATACCGAGCCAAGCCTCGAAGTCGAGGTCAAATGGAAAGGCAAATGGCTCGAACTTGGTGGCGCAGGCATCTTCAGGCCTGAGGTTACCGAACCTTTGGGTATTACTTCCCCAGTTTGCGCTTGGGGGATGGGGCTCGAACGCCTCGCCATGCTCGTTCTTGGATTGGACGATATTCGTCAATTGTACATTTCAGATCTCGAATGGTTACGCAATCAACCTTTGATTTGATGTCGGCCGAATCCTCATAAACTGCAACGTCAAGGAGGTCTCATGTCACAAGGCATGCATTTGTCAAATACTGAAACGATTCCTGGAAAATTGATTACTGCATCATACGGTCTTGTCCAAGGATCCACTGTGAGAGCCAAGAACGCATTCAAAGATTTTGGTGCCGGATTAAAAAACATGGTTGGGGGAGAGCTGAAAGCATACACAGAACTACTCCAAGAATCACGAAATGAAGCCCTTCAACGCATGATGATGGATGCTCAATCCCGTGGAGCAAACGCCATCGTCAACGTCCGATTCGCAACATCAGCCGTTTCTGGCGGTGCCGCTGAATTGTTTGCGTACGGAACTGCAGTGACTGTACAGTGAGGCGGTTTTTTGGAAGTCCTGATCATCATTCTCTTGAATGTCCTTCCGATAGTATTGTTCGTATTCCTGCCTATTGTCCTCTCTTGGATGTTCGGGAATTGGCACCAAGGAAAAATCCTCAATCAACTCGCATCGGAAGAAAAAGCCCTAAACGATTCGGGAGCTGGTCACCCTCTCAACAACCTCTCAAAACCAAGTAAATCAACAAATGTCGAATCTTCAACGCTGGTAATGTCAAGCATTTCAGTTGGTCCATCATGGTGGCAAATGATGCTTGGTGGCTGGAAGAATTTCTTTGGCGGTAGGATCGAATCATACGATAAGATGCTTAGTTACGGCCGTCGCAAAGTCTTGCATGACATGAGAGTGCAAGCTCTTCAACAAGGATTCGATGAAATCATCAATGTACGCGTCGAAACATCAATGGTTACCAAGAAGGCCACAGGTAATGATAAAACCGCTGGCTACGAATTTATTGCATATGGCACTGCAATCAAGTACAGTAGGTCCTAAAGTTAAGTAGTAAACCGTTCACCAAGTGAGTTGGGGAACACCTATGGGAAATGAAAAATTAATCGCTGGCGCAGTCATGATTCTACTGAATTTGGTCGTACTAGCACCGATTGCAACAAGTATGGTTGAAGGCGCAGTTGAAGACAACTTTGAAACCTATCCATACGATTCAGCATGTGCTGATTCGGACTGTACGACCGCTGAAGAAGACTGGGCATCGTCCACCTCTGACCGCAGTTACTACGCTTGGAACTTGACCAATGCTGATGCTGTAATGGCTGGAGAAGCTCCTGTCTACGAGAAGTTGGGTCCGTTTGATTACGAGATTACAACCACTCGAAACATTATCGCATTCGACAAGGATGCGGGTACACTCACCTACGATGAATCCAAGGTATTCACGTGTGCAATGGACGATCCTGAGGATTGTAACACACCAATCACACAACTCAACATTCCGTTCCAACCACAAGTTGTTGGAGCAACTGGAATGGCTATTGAAGGGGTCATGGATTTGACCAAGGTTGGATTCTCTGCTGGTGTCATGGCCATTGAATTGGAATCCTTCTCCGCTGCAAAGAAGACTGCAGATGACCTTGAGATGTCTTACATGGGCATCCAAGCCGGTGCTATGACCGGTGGTGCAGCAGTTGATGCTGCCACTGCCTCGATGATGATTGGTGTTGGATGGTATGATGCGTTTAATGACTACTTCGCTCTCATCAATGGATCCGAAATGAACAACATGACGGGTAACGGGGAGATGATTAATTACACTACGGCGATTCAAGGATTGCAACTTGCTGAAGCAGGCGGTCCTGGTAACGAGTCTGCAATTACCTTCGCAGGAAACGCCTCAATTGGTGACCTTTCGACGGCTTTCGACACTGCTATGTTTGGAACAGAAAATGCCGCACTCACAGACATGCAAGGTGTTCTTTTGCTTGCTGGACACTGCGATGCAATGCCAACAGAGGATTACGACTATGCTTCTGTATCGGCCGATCTCGCCAACAGCCCCGCTTTCACGACTGGTGTTCTTCAGCGTGCAGGCGTTTGGGGATTCTTGAATCCCTCTGACATCAACGCTACAATAGCAATGGACTTTGCAATTTGTTTCGGTGTTGCAGGAACCTTCTCGATGATTCACGGTGGAGCCGATGACGACTGGTTCGCTGATGCAATGGCCATTGATGCTTCAACTCGACTCATGAACTACCTCGGTGTCGATATCGACAACGCTCTAGCTATGGGCCTTCTCTTTGGAGGACAAGGCACAGATGATCCAATGGGTCTCTTCGCAACCAATGAGGAAGGTACTTCCTTTGGACTTGCTAACTTCATGGGTATGGAAGCAGCCGATGCAATGAGCGCTTACGGACTCGATCCAACACAATACGGCGCTATCGCAACATGGGCTGGAGGCTGGTTGTCCAGCGCCTCCTCTCTTCCAATGGCACTCCTCGGTGGAACCGGTACCATGACTGCGGAACAATTCGTCAACGTAACATTCGGTAACGAAGATCCAGTCAACGGTGGCTACCTCGACAACAGCCTCAACCTCGGTGGTGCTTGGGGTACTGCCCTTGTACCTGCCTCGGAAGGTGCGCCTTCGATTGCTCTCGACGCTGCAGTGTCAGGAAACATCCTCTACGGTGATCTTGGACTTACTACCACAACAGGTGCAACGCTCTTCCTGTACGGTGAACTTACTGGTATGACGCCTCCAATCGACTTTGCAACCATGGGTCCTGGTGCACCAATGGAATGGAACGCAACAACCGTTTCTGCACTCTATGGAGTCGATGCAAACGCTGCAAACGCACTCCGAACCCTGATGATGAGTGTCATCTATGGTGACTTCGTCCCAGGATTCCTCGTTGACAGTTTCGGTAGCCAAGGTCCATACATGACTATGCCACTCAACAATTGGCTCTATGGATGGTTTGACCCAGTCAGCATGATGGTCGCTGAAGACCCAACCGCTCCATCCGCAGGATGGGCTACGTTGGAAACCAACGAAACCTACTACGGATCCGGTGGCGTCTCCACTGGACCTGCTTCTGTCTACGTTATGTGCACTGGACACAATGCAGACTGTGAAAAGGGTGAAGCTGTCTCTGAGGACGGATCAAACGAACTCTCATGGCGCAACACTAACATGATGAATGCAACGTTCGGTCTCATCACTGTTGAAACACTTGATGGAACAACTGGTGGTTTCCTCACTGGTGACGGTGACAAAGTCAACGCTGGTGGCTACGCTGTTACTGAAGTGACATGCACCGGTGACGGTGAAGTCAAGGACATCCCAGTCGATGTGTGCTCTGCATCTGTCGATGCAACAACAAACCCAATCACTGCGAAACTCATCAAGAGTTACTCGCTCCTTGATGCAATGACACCTGCACTTCCTGTTTACTTTGGTAGCGAAATTAACATGAAGTCTGAAGAAATCTCCGGCCTCATCATCGCTGGTGATTCGACATCAACCTTCTACCTTGACACACGCACAGGAACCGATCTCGCATCAACTCCTGCGATGTCTGACCTCCAACCTGTATTCCAAATTGTTCAGGGTTCAGAGATTGAAGACGGCGATGCTGAAGACATGGAAAGTGCCATCGTCCAGAACCAAGAACTCATGGGCTGGTGGATGAACTTTGACAATGGCTTCGATTACGTTGGATTGTTGCTTTACGTGGGTGGTATCGCTCTAGTCATCATGCACTTCGCTATGGCCGGTAAGAAAGACGACGACCTCACCATGGCCGCTTCGGAAGAAGGCGAAACGACCGAGTGAATGCCCCATAGCATCAAATACGACTGAACTGTGGTCGTAGCATGGATAAGCGTGCTACGATTACCATTCTCGTTGGGCTTGGCATCTTTGTTGTCGGTATTATCGGATTCGTTATTGGTGGATTTGGTATCGCTGGAATTGAAGAGTCGAGAGAGTTCACGCTTGAAGAAGTGACCGACGGAACCATCTACATCGAGGATCGGGATGGTTTCGGTGAACTTGGTGTTACCTTTTGGGTACAAGGTAAGTATCTTGATGATGATGAGAACGGCATTTGGGATGTTTGTGATAATGTAACCATTACAGTCACCGAACACCCCGAAATCGATGGAAGTTGGGGCGATAAAGCTGTTGCACTCGATGGCGACTTTTATTCTGAAGTTCTCTTCGATTATGATGGTCTAGAATCCTCGGATTGTACTGCAGATTTGAAGAACAGAAATTACGATCGCATCGAACAAGGATACGTGAAGGTTGGTCGAGCATGTTATGGATGTACGCCTGGTGATTTTTCCTTTGAATCCGATGGAAATGTCTCAGTCACGTATGATGATATCCTCTTCGAAGAACTGGGTGAGGATATTGGATTGATCGCCCTCGGCTTTCTCGGTGGCTCTGGAGCATTGTGTTGTGGTGTTGTCATTATGCTGATCGGCGTCATTCTTATCTTTACGCTGAAAGATGATGCACCCGTTGAAATGATGGTTGGGACTGATGGGATGTATATGATGAATTCAATGCCGCCGAACGCCGTTGGTGTTGGTGTCAATCAAAACATCTCGCAAGTTACGACATCATCTGTTGTTACGGAAGAGATGACGAAAGCAGAACCGTATCAGTTTCCTTCATCGGATGGTGCTGTAAGTGGTGAAGGTTCGAGCGATACAACTGTAGAACCGTTTGAATTTGAAAAGAATTGATCATTCCTCTTCATCCTCATAGAGGAATGTCTTGCACGCAGGACATGTGAAGGAGGATGGTCGATCACCATCCAGTTCAGTCACCACACCACATGGTCCGCAAAGGATTGTTGTCTTTTTCGGTTCATCGATCGTGACATCAACTCTGTACATGATTCGGTTCGCATCAGGAAGTTGCTCAGCACTCGGTTTCCAAGCTGCAATGTCTTGTTCTGTCATGGTCCGCTGACTTGGAGTACTCATTCCGATAGTGAATAGAAGTATGCCTGAAACACCAATCACTGCTCCCATTGAAAGAACACCTCCTACGGACAAAAAAGCACCAAAAGCGATGCAAATCATTCCTGAAAGAATGAGGTTCTCACGCACATTGCGAACCATTGTTCTCACCTAGTTGAGGACGGTTGCAAGCGTCTTTGCGACTCGTTCGACTGCATCACTTGGCATGGCGCATAAGCCGATGCGGATGCCGCCTCGAAGTGGAACAAGGTAGACGTGGTGTTCGGCGCATGCTTCAGTGATGGATTCTGGATCATCATGTTCAAGCCACGCAAAGAATCCATCGTGCGTCGGGTTGATGGGCACGCCGTGTTCATGGCATGCGTTGACAAACTTGTCCCTGCGTTCAGTAAGCAATCCTTGCAGTCGTTCCCGTTCTTGTGACCATTCCTCTGCAGATTCTTCATTTCCATGCAATTGTGCCGAAGTGTATTGGAGGATCCGAGGTGCAGCAGACCAAGTCTGTCTTCCAGTTGTTCCGAAGATATCTCTGAGGCGTTCTGTCACAGATTGATCGGGATGAATACCAATCAGAGCTCCAGTTCGGAGTCCATATGCAGTATGTGATTTGGACAATGAGAGGGCATAGGTGATAAGGAAATTTTCAGGCCAAGGCGTTCCGTCCTCCATGGCATCAACGATGGTCTGACCCCAACCATGCGGTTCGTTCGCATAGAGGCTGTAGGCTGTGTCAAGAAGCAATGTATGACCAACGTCCGGGTACTTGGATGCACTTGCCATTATGATGTCGAGCGCCGCTCTTCGGCCTTCTGCTGTCATGGTCAGTCCAGTGGGATTGTGTGCTGGATCGTTCAACCACACCATCACAGTCTTCTGATTCTGTGCGAGTTGTTTGACGCTGGCTTCAAAGGCTTCATCGGCAAAGTAGGGATAATCTCCCTTTGTTTCAGGCAACAATGGCCATGTTGCCATTTCGAGTCCGCATCCTTTGAGGAAGCCTGCGTATGGCCCCCAATGGCGGTCTCGAAGAAGAATGGCATCGCCTCGTTCACAGAGATTGTTCGCTGCCAGGAACAAAGCCCCTGAGCCACCTGGCGATGCTGTAGAAACGAATCCAAATCCCATCGATTGAAGAGCTTCACGATGTTCCCCGAGTGCAAGAGAGATACTCAAGTCAAGAAAATCTGGGAGACCCTTGAGAGGGGCGTAGGATGAAAACTCCAGTGCTGGTGCTTCTCGAAGCATCCTGTCGACAACCTGATTGATGGCCAATGTTCCATCATTTTCGAGCAGGATGCCTGCCGTCCCATTCACTGCATCATGACCTTCTTCCTTTGCTGCAAGGTATCGGGCATACCATCCAAAGATGGTATCATTCCCTTGCCGAGTCGAAGCGAGGGCATTGACCAGCGATGCGCCGGGTGCTTCGTCCATAGCCCCTCCAAGCGGGTTACCCTCTTGACCTTACCGAGGTTGAACCGTTTCCTTCATCAAGGGGTGACGCGACCCACGGTTCAAGGCCAACGTAGCACAGTCTGGTAGTGCGTCTGATTTGTAATCAGACGGTCGGGGGTTCGAGTCCCTCCGTTGGCTCCACTACACCCTCACACAAGAATGCTCAAACCGTTGAAGCGTTTGGTTGGGTCATGAGCGCTGCTCGACTCGACGGGAAAGCATGTGCTGCTGATTTGGAACAGCGTCTCAAGCAGCGTATTGCAGCGTGCCCTGTTCAACCACATCTCGCAGTCATCATTGTCGGGGATGATCCAGCTTCCCATGTCTACGTCAACAACAAAATTCGTTCCTGCGAGCGACTCGGAATTCGCTCAACACATGTCGAATTACCTGAAGATACGGATCAATCCATTGTTGCAGAGTACATTCGTTCCATGAACGAGCAAAATGATTTGCATGGTATCCTGATTCAATCACCTCTTCCTCAACATATGGATGAAGAAGCACTTACAGAATTAATCGATCCACGAAAAGATGTTGACGGTTTTCACCCGGTGAATCTTGGACGTCTGGTTCAAGGACGAAGCGATGGTATGGTGCCGTGTACACCCTCGGGCGTGATGGAAATGCTGCGATGGGCTGAAGTTGATTTGACTGGAAAGAAAGCGGTTGTTCTCGGACGCTCGTTCAACGTTGGAATGCCTCAAGCACTGTTGCTTGCCGCTCGTGGGGCTGACGCAACCGTGACTGTTGTTCATTCTCGAACGAAGGATGCCAAATTCGAGTGTCAACAAGCCGATCTCATCGTTGCTGCAGTGGGTCGACCTGAAATGGTTCAATCAGATTGGGTCAAGGAAGGGGCTGTTGTTGTCGATGTTGGCATCAATCGAGTCGATGATGCAAGCCGTGAGCGTGGTTGGAGGCTTGCTGGTGATGTGCATCCTGATGCAGCAACACATGCATCCCTCCTTTCGCCCGTTCCGGGTGGCGTTGGTCCAATGACGGTTGCCATGCTGATGGCCAATACAGTCACAGCAGCAGAATACTTGAGTTCATGATGTGAGGGATATGGATCAACGAGCGCCACGAACCGCTGCGTTTGCTTCAACGATTGCAACAATGTCGTTCATTGCATTGCTTTGCAATGCTTTTCTTGGAAAATATCCTGGACAAGAAGGTCAGCGCGTACTTCTCAAACCTCTGTTTACTGGATTTCTTTCAGGGACAGAAAAGGATTACTGGGCTCCAACTGGATGGGGGCAACAAGAATGGGTTTGGCTTATCATCACTATTTGTCTTGCCTTGATCGTCGTATGGTGTCGACAAGAACGCCCTATTCCAGAACTCCCCGTGCGTCGTTCTGTTGAAGAACAAATAGCGGATTTTGAGTCCACTTCAACGAGTGTTGGTTCTGTTCAACCCGCTTCAGTAACACAGAACACTTCGAATATTATTTCCTCAATCATAGGAGAAACCACAACGGTCGATACACAAATAGTCCAGTCAGCGACTGCACTTCTTTCGAGTGGAACGTTAGGAGCCTATGCCGCTTCAGTTGTTTCAGAACGGAACACGGACATCGAATCGAGAACATTTGAATCCGAACTTCGACCGAAGGAGAAAGAAGAGGTTACCGTACAAGACCGAGATTTTGTTACGGATGGACCAGCATTCATCCCACTGCCTGGGAGAGAGAATCAAAAGGAGCCAATGGAGTTCCTTCGAGATGCATCAACAGAATTCGTATCCGACGGTCCTGCTCACATTCCTCTTCCTGAACTGCCAGAGTTGGATGATGAAATTCCTGAACCTCTTCCAGAGATACCAGTTTTGGACGATATGCCTACGTCTGTAGACGTCCCTCAAATGCCGAATCTGGATGACTTGTTTTGAAATCAAAGAGAGAGGTTCAAAACAGTTGGAGAGGAGGTCGACATGATGTGGAGTTCATCGTTTGATTTGCATTGCCATACGACACACAGTGATGGATCACTCTCGGTCGACGAACTCGCAGATGCCATGTCAGAACAATCTGTGACCGTTTGGTCTCTCACCGATCACGATACCATCGCAGGCTGGGATGAAGCGAGAATTGCGGCATCACAACGAGGTATTACTTTCATACCTGGTGTTGAATTGACCTGCGATGTTGAACTTCCATGGAATGATGAACTCCTCAAAGCAAATGCACGTCAACGACCTCCCTCTTCATGGCACCTCTTGGCCTATTTTCCAAACGAACCGATTGAAGAGGGATTGAAAAAATTCGAGGAATGGCTCTCCCCTTTGCATGAAGACCGAGTCCCTCGTATGCTTGAGATGATCGACAAGGTCAATGCATTTGGGATGGCTATTGAAGCGGACGATGTCCTCTCTCGAGCCAAAGGGAGCGTTGGGCGTCCTCACCTAGCGATGGCAATGGTGGATGCTGGTTGTGTTGAGTCTATGGATGAAGCCTTTGAGAAATGGTTGGGCGATGGTCGTCCTTGCAATGTTGAGCGACCAAAGCCGTCACTTGCAGAAGCAAGTGCACTGGTTCATGCCGCCGGGGGTATCACTTCATTGGCTCACCCACGCTACTACGGTGTGGATTATGAAACGTTGATTCAGCATCTCAAGGCATCGAAGGTGGATGCGATTGAGGCTTTTCATCGTAGTCAATCCGATGAGGAACGTTATCGGATTTGGAAACTTGCAGAACAATACAATCTAGGCGTAACCGTAGGGTCTGATTTTCATTCCTTCAGAGGTGGTCACCGGCCAGGACATATGCCTGTCATCGTCAAGAGTTTGCCGAAGTTGATTTCATCGGCATGATCCGATGAACGAGCAATGCTATCTCAAACAAAAGGATCACAGGTAATGAGACGAGAAATAGCGACAATGGATCTGGTGGCGAGAAGATTGCACCCATGACAAAAGCTGCAAACCAGATATGCTTTCGATAGGCTGCCAACGTAGGTGGTTCAACCAATCCAATGCGTAATGCGAGAAGCGTCAAGACAGGTGCTTGGAAACCGATGGCGCTTGCTATGCAGAGATTCAGGATAAATCCAACATAGGCTCCTAACTTCCATTGCGTTGAGAGTCCTGCTTGTTGAGCATCGTTGCTCAGATATTCAAACAGCATCGGCGTCAACAATTCCCAAGCGTATAGAATTCCACAAATGGCTAACAGAAGACTTGAACCAATGGCAATGAAAAATGAGAAACTCGGTTTTGGAGGTCGAATGTTCACTTCGTTGAATCGTTCGAGAACGAGTGGATGACGTACGCCTCGAAGGGTTGTTTCTGTGATGACCAACAGCAATGCGAGGAAGAGACCAAAACTCGCAGAGAGTTGAATTTGAAGCATAAGGAATTCAACAGGTGATGTCACAATGACATTGACATCATCTGGAAGCCTTTGCTCCTCAATCAACCACGTCACGATACGTTTGGCGATTGGAAAGCCAAGAACCAATCCCGTTAGGAACAGTCCAATCAGTGCTGTTGCTCGTCGACGGAGATAAGCCCGTACTGAATTGAGGAGCTGACCACCGGGCGAATCCATCAATTCAGTGACAGCGTCTTCCAAGGATGAAGAGGACGCCATGGTCATGCCAAGCGTTTGTTCCCAATAAGTGAATGCTCACTCTTCTTCCCAAGTATGGGATGGGTGTGAATCGTACCATTTGCGACCATTGTTGTTCAGTCGATACAATCTGTAAACAACAAATCCAGTGATGTAAAGCGACGGAAGCGAAAGTGCTACAGCGTTTGTCATGGAATTTTCTGCGTGTTTATACGTCGATTCGACTTTGACTTCGAGGACACCTTCGTCACCAGTGTGATGCAAGAACACAAACGTGTAGACGTTTGGTGATCGAAGGTTGAGATCAATGCTTTCATTGGGGAGAAGGGTTGCTGTACAGGTAACTTGTTGTTCGCAATGTTGGTTGGCTAATGCCTGCATACGTTCCCAGTCAATACCAAAATCTGAGAATCCATCTTCGGCGAGTTCGACCGTGATAATCGCATATTCAAGCACGATAGAATCGTCCATGTTGCGAATTGTTGTGGTAATCGTATCTTCTGAGCCGATTTCAGCAAGAATGTCTTGAACGGTATCTCCTGGTCCGAGGCGAAATGATGGTTGTTCCTCATTGGTTGCATCTTGGTGATTCACGGCACCCATGATTGCAGCAAAGAGAATCAAGAGAATGGTTCCTTCAACAAGAACGTGTTTCCAAACCTTCTCTCGATTCACACCTTTGAACATAGAACCATGGTCGTTCCTTAACCGAGGCTGTATATGGTGGATGAACAAAGCACCGATTCCCCCGACGAGCATTCCAAGAGGTATGTCGATGGTCCAATGAATCCCGAGATAAAGAATAGCGAAAATGAAAATGATTGTATTGATGAGAATGAACGTATGATAGCGATAGTGACGCCATTCCTTGAGGGTCTGGCCTTTGGACTTGACATGAAGATAATTGAGCATCAGTATTCCAAATGGAATGGCTACGTGCAGCGAGGGTACGGCATTGTCAAGTGGGTCATGAGTTGCATAGAACGTTGAATACCATCCATCGTGATACAACAAAGCATCCATCCCCGGTATCCAGGATGATGTAACTTCAACGTTGAAGAACAGATAATATGGGACTGCAATGGCATAGATAAGAAGATAATTCAACGTAACTTTGTCTGTCATATCTCTGTCGCCCATGTAGGCATAATAGACGGTTGTGACATAGATGAGGAAGAGGTAAACGAAGAGGTAATGGAAGTTGAGAAATGAAGTAAGTGCATCATTATAGAAGACATTTTGAATCCAAAGAACCACATTCCCTTCAATCCCATGGACAGCATCCGTCCAATGACCAACACGTTCTTTGATGGGTTCATTTAGCCCATCCGTGAGATTTTTCCATCGAATGATGACCACATATCCCAACGCATGCAGATAGTAACGATGCTTCCGAATTGTTTCGAACCATGTTCCATATTTTATGCGTGAATCCTTATCATGCAGAGAAAAAAGATAGCATATGAGTGGAGTCAAGAACAAGATCATGCTCATCATGACCGTCCATGGACTCATAGCCGTTCTCCGTAGATTGCCCATATAGAGGTTTACTGCCTACGAGGCAGCAGCCTCTTGATTCATGACAATTTCGTTGTCATGGACTTCAAGAACTACAATGATTTGGATGGCTTGAAGGCGATGTATCAACAGGCTCCAGAGAACACGCTCGAAAGCCTTGTTCACGCGATGAGCTTGTTCGATGGGATTGAATTTGACATTCGTTTGACCAAGGACGATCAGCTTGTAATTCATCATGATCGCACCGTATCCGTTGATCCAACGCGACGGAAGAACAGTTCTCCATTCGTCGAAAATTGGGATTTGGATGATTTACTCGAGCTCGGATTTTGTTCCTTTGAATCGTTGCTCGAAAACGCTTCAATCCAACGTTCGATTCAACAAGAAGGCAAGGTGTTGGTGATTGAAACAAAACGACCAAGTCTCAAGGTGAAGAAGAGTGGTGGTTGGTTTGCGACAAAAAAACACGACGCGCACATGGGCAAGACGATGAAATTAGCAGAAAACCTTCTCGATCAATACGACATTCCTAAGCATTCAACAGTGCATTATGCCTTCCATAAAACCATGAAAAACACTGCAAAGGTAGGCGGTCTCCAACGTGATTGGTCAACATTGTTGCCAACAATCCGACCGTTTGCGGGAAAGAAAACGCACCGTCTCCTCGCCTTCCCTGAGTTTGTCAGCACTTCGTTTTCAAAATTAATGCGTAAGCACCAGCGAAACGGTTCGCCAATGATGCCTTGTGCTGTCGAGTACGTTTTGAATCCAACGAACTTGATTCCAGTGGGTCGAACAGTTGGTCTAAAAGGAAATCAACTGAAGCGATTAACGGCTATTCAACAAGGCTTTCCAGTGTATCTTTGGCCAGTCAGTCTCTTGATTGAACATTCAGTTCTCAATGCTGGTCTTTCTGCATTGACGGATTCGAGTGACCCAGATACGACCTGGTTGCCGAGTGGGCATGCTCGTTGGACTCGACCGGCAACGACTCCGTTGGATGAATCGCAACAACAGGAATTGAACCTGGCTACCAAGGAAAATCACCTTGATCTTCTCAAATCCTTGGAAAGCGATGTTGTTCCATGGATAGAATGCGATGCTTCTCGTAAACGAGAACTTCTCGGTTATTGGAGAAAGAAGTGGAATTGGTCCAAATCCGTTGATGAACTCATTTCTGCCGAGCAACAACGAGGCAGTATGCCTTGGGAAATGGTACGCATGATCGGACATCGAGGATCTGGAAAAACCAAACGTCCAGTCTTATGATTACTCTTGCTCATACCCATCCGGAAGATGTTGTTTTGCATCGCGACGCAGGAATGGCCCGTACAAGGTTGGTAGGAGTGTTACACTCGAGACCATTGCAAGGCTAATGGCGACGATGAACACCTGGCCGAACAATCGCAATGGCAACAATCCAGAGAAGTTGAGAATAGCGAAACCACCAGCCGTACTGATCGCAGCACCAAGCATTGCACGCCCCGTTGTGGCGGTTGTTTTTGAGGTCCATTCAGCCACAGTTTTCTCTGGATGAAGTTCGACTTCCTCCTCTAAGCGAATGACATAATGCACTGCATAATCAACGCCTAACCCCAATGCGAGAGCGCCGATGGTTACGGTCTGTGAATTCAGCTGATATCCGGCAAGTCCCATGATACCGTAAACCCACAAAACGACCGTGATCAGAGGAATCCAGATGACGCCACCTCGGAGAACTGCTTGTGTCACACTTTGTGTTCGTACGAATTGAATCAAAATCAACACGAACAGAATCGTGAAGGCGACGATGGCTGTGGAAGTGATGGCGGAAATAGCAACATCTGCACTAATCTGTGCAAGAATGAGTGCGCGGCCACTCAGTTCCATGGTATAATCGCCCTCATTGGTCATCGAAGCATCTTGCAACGATGCAGAGAGCGCTTCCTCAAAATCAACAGTTGCTTGCCAATCAAGGGTGTTGGCTTGGAATGAAATGATGGTTTGACGTCCATCTGTGTACAACAACGAGTCAACCAAATCTCTTCCAGTGGCGTTTTCAAGGAGGTACGTTTCAAGTTCAACGAATCCATTTGCCGTCGTCAGATTTTCGAGCAGACCATCCAATGTTGGATTTCGTCCACGTTCGGATTCCAATGTATCCCAAAGTCCAGTTGGAACACCTGTGACGCCTTCTGTACTGCTCAATGTTGCTATCGCAGTATTGTAGGCTTCAATCCCTTGTTCAGAAAGGATGTCCCCCTCAAGAACAACATACAAAGGTGTTGGACTGCTTTGGAATTCTTCAGCAATCATGAGGAAATCTTGAACAACTTCCAGCGAATCATCAAATTGATCTGCAGTATCAAAACCGACCTCAAGTGTACTCATCCCATAGGCCATTGGCATGGACAAAATGAGTGCTGCAAGCAAAACGATTGAAGCCTGATGTTCCGCCATTTTTCCGATTCCTACGGTTAGTTTCGTCTCGTTCATCGCACCCGATTTGTGAAGCGGTAAAGCCTTCGACGGTAGGGCTGTCATCAGCGCGGGTAGGAGTGAAATACTCAACACATAGATGGCAAAGAGTCCAAGGGCGATTACAGTTCCAAAGTTGACAAGGAACATCTGTGAAGAGAGTCTGAACGAAAGGAAACCGACCATATCTGTGAAAATAGCGATTACCAAGGCTGCTGAAGTCAAAACCGCGCCTGAACGGATTGCTTTGATGCGTAATTCATGATCAAAATCCTTCAGTGTCACTCGTCCTTGGGGATTCTCGCGTTCCATCTCTTGCATCACTTCTCGTATCCTTGTCACGACGTGGATGCCGTAGTCAACACCAATCGCCAAGAGGAGAATTGGAATACTGTTCATTGCAGCATTAAAGGTCAATCTGAAAATGCCAGCTGCTCCATAGGTTGCTGCAATGGCGAGGATTGTCAAGCCAATCACGTAAGCAGTATCTCGAACAGAACGGAATTTGATGTACAAAAGAACGGTGAGAAAGACCAAAGCCAATGAGGTAAGGATACCTATTTCCTTGCCAATGTTTGCACTTTGTTCGTATTGGAATGCCGAGAATGAGAAGACGCGTAACTCGTCATCACCTGTTGCATTTCTTAACTCTGGAAGGCTCGCTTCCGTCCATTCCACAATGCGCTCTTGAACGTCACCAATGATTTCCGCCTGTTCGTAATTGGTTGGGTCGGTTGAAACAACCAAACTGATGAGAATAGGGCCATCACTCGCCCAAGGATCTTGTTTGTCTTCAGCAGGCATAGTAGCGATAATATTCCCGCGATGATCGATGTTCTGCAATCCGATGTATGTTCCAAGGACGCCTTGCAATGGACCTGTAGTTGCTGCAATAGCGCCAATCTCGGCAGGATTTGTGCGACTTTGTTGAAGTGCCTGTATCTGACCAAGCATTGCACCAAGTTCCTCGCTGATGTTGAGATTTGAATCCATTCGTTGCTGCCATTCGGTGACCATGCCTGGATTCCAATCACGCAATGCTTGGGGCGAGGGAGCAACAGGCGCCGGAATGGCACCAATGGCTCCTTGCAAATCGCTGAGTGCAAACGTGAAATTCTCTTCGCTCACTACGGTGACATTCGCAAGGTGTTGAGAAAGTGTATCTCTCCAAGGCTGTGTTGTAACTGGATCTTGTGTGTTGAGCCAAAACAAAGCGGAACCTGCGGGGCCACTGGTTGCGCTTCCACCAAAGAGTGGTTCTTGATACTGGAGAAAGTATTCGCTCGTGGAAAGGTCGGCCTCAATAGCCGCAAATTGTACCCATGCTGCTGAATCTTGCATGTCCCCTTGTTCAATTTCGTCGATGATGCGTATGAAATCCAACGAAGCTTGGTAACGCTCCTCAATTTCATACAGAAGTTCCGTCGTATCGTTTTGAGGATAAAATGCATCTTCGCTGTTATCGAAATCGATGAATTGAGCCATTGATGAAAGAGCGATTGTAATGACCAAGATCGATGCAATGGTTGCCTTGGGGCGGGTGACAGATACTGAAGTTAAGGCATTGAATGGGTTCTCCATGACACAAAGTCCTCGATGTCATGTATAAATGGGTGTTCAAAAAATGAAACAAATCACTTGTGAATTTGAACATCTATTGATAAGTCGAAGGAATGAATTCCCACCATGACCGAAGGACAGCCCAAATGGAAACGAGTTTGCAAATCTTCAAAATTGAAAATGAACAAAGTCAAAGGAAAGGCGATTGGAACAAAGATGGTTCTCGTTATGCGAACTGAGGAGGGATTGTTTGGGAGCAATGCACTCTGTCGGCATATGGCTTGGCCAATGCATTGGGGTGGAAAAATCAAGGATGGATGTCTTCGATGTCCATTGCATCAAACAACCTATCACCCTGAAGATGGTTCGATCAAAGAATGGTCACCTGCTCCGTACTTTCCTGCGTACGGAAGAATGTTGGGGAAACTTCGGAAACCATCTCCACTGAAGATGTACGATGTTCGCGAGCATGAAGGATACGTTGAGATTGATCTCAATTCGTGATTATTCGATGTGTCGAAGGACTTGGTCTCGAGCGAAATACTTCGGACGGTAGATTGGGACACCTTTTCCGTTCCGAACAACAACCCGCTCGTCGTAGATTTGTGCTCCAATACCAGCAACTCTTGCCCACCCAAAGAAGGTCGTGTAGTAACTTGGATCTTTAAGACCAACATGGTGCAGGAGCGCACCAGATGCAATATCGACGTTTGCGTTTGGATTGGAGATTTTCGGGTTTTCAGAGAGGACGCGTGGTGCGACTTCACGAAGGGTTCGAATAATCTTGAAGTTGTCATCATCAGGACAAATCTTCTCTCCTAGGGCGAACTGAACGGTTGCTCGAGGGTCTTCTGCGCGAAGTACAGCATGACCAAATCCGAACACTGGGCGCCCTGCTTCAAGTTCTCCTCGAACGAACTTTTCAACTTCTTCAGAGTCTGAGGTTCCAACTCGAAGAACGAATTCCAAGCAAGACTGGTTGGCACGTCCGTGCAGCGGTCCACTCAATGCATTCATTGAACTGGCCATTGCAGAATACAATGTAGCATGGCCACTTGCCACGGCTTTACCAACAAATGTTGAGAGATTTCCGCCGCCATGGTCCATGTGAAGAACGAGATACACTGATAGAACGCGTGCAAGTTTTTCTTGATCGACATCGAGTTGCAGTGTGTGTGTGAATCGCTCCACCATCGACAAACTCGTATCATCTTCAGGGATGTTTTCGGTTCGACCTTCTCGGTATCGGAACAACAATCCCATCATACGAGGCATACGAGCAACGAGGTTGAGAGCGTCTTCTCGCCAATCGTTCTTGCAATCCCACATGCCGAGTGTTTGAATGCCGATTGAGAGCCAATCCATGGGATGCCCTTCTTGAGGGAGTGATGAGAACACAGGGCCTAAGTCACCGGGAATAGTTGCTCGGCTGGCAAGATCTTCACGGAACGCAGAAGACTGCTCTGGCGTTGGCAATTCCTTGTTGTGGAGAAGAAAAACAACATCTTCAGGAGCCATCTCAGCAAGTTCTGCAATTGGATAGCCACAGTAGTGGACGCCCTCACCTGGTGTAACGAACGATGTTCGACAGGTGCCGACAGGAACACCTCGCATTCCGATGTCAAGGTGATCTTCAGTCAAGTTGAGCAAGTGGTTTGCTTCCTCAGTCATGGCCTCACCGATGTGAGCCAACTCGGTCATTCGTATAAAGGAAAGGACGAAAAGGAATCCGCAAGGTGTGCGAAACTACACCGAATTAGGTTTCTTGCCAGACGCGAAAACCTTGGGTTGATTGTCGATCAGCATGGACATGAAGTTTGATTTCATCTCCACTGATCAGAATCGCATCCTCAGCTGTTAATCCTGGGCACGTCGATTTCACTTGGTTCCATGAGCGCTTACTGCGGAGATTTTCTGCCCACCATGGGAAGGCTTTGCACTGCTGAGGACGAACGTTGTAGATGGTGCATTGCTTCTTCTCATCGAGATAAATACAAATTCCATCGGACTGGTTTGAGCGTAGTACATAACGTCCATCCAAGGTGGTTGTGCAATCCCTTCTGAGATATTCTTGTACGCTTAGGCCTGCATGGTCTGCGAGCCGTTGTGCATCGGTGCGAGAAAGATACACAATTCCGCCAGGTTCATCGCAACAGCGACCGCAGTCAGGTTGGCAAGAGAACCGAACTCCATCGGCCCACCAAGCACCTCTCATTCTTGTTCACCCAAAAGTCGAGTCGCGGGTTTGATGGTTGAGAGGTGAGCAATTTTGATTTCCTCATCTTCCATTTCGAAGGCCTCCATCGCATCTTCGCTGACCAAACCGAGTTCGTGCTCAATCTCTCTCAACTCATCAACAATATCGATCAATTCATTGGCATCTGCATGAGCAGTACGCTCGAGGAGTTCTTCCATCTTGAATTCAAGGTGACGCAATCGTAGGTCGTCACGAACCATGAGCCTCTCTCGCTCTGCCAAAACCTGGTCAATGTTCGCATCTATTCCTGCGAGAACATCTGCCGTACGTTCAATGTCATCAGCATTGATCGTTCCGAGTTGATGCGTTAGATGACGATCTCTTGCATCCACATCGAGAACTGTTGGGGCTTCTGGGGTCAATTCTTCCAAAGTTGTACGAAGATGCATCTCGAGCATATCATTGGCAGTTGAGAGATCTTCTGGGGTCACCAACGTTGGTTCCCAATCGTCCTCCTCAACATCGAGGGCAGAAGAATGAAGTTCGATGCCACCTACATCAACTTCTGAGTAAACAACATCTGTTGCCCGCTTGAGGATGTCCGTTGCAAGAGAAATTGATGGTTCCTTGATGGCGTCTTCATCGGTAGATTGTTGTGACGATTGGCCTTTGAGAATGAATACAACATCTTCGGGATCGAGGATATTCTCTCCTCGCTCATAGGCGTCTTTGAGCATGGATATGGATGCTTCAACACCTCTCCAAGACGCTCCTGAATGATGGAGTATCTCCATGATGTGTGCGTCTTCAAAAAGCATGCCCAACAGGGATGCTTGATGCCGGATGTGCGTCGCTAGGCTCGCATCAGAAACGGGTTGAATGATTGAAACGGAAGCATATCGTAACAATTCCCAACTTCGAGACGACGGCCAGTCACTTGGATGTGAGGTTGATGTACACAATACGTGAACACCAAGATTGAGTGCATGGTCTATGATATGACCAACCTTCTGTGCGTGATGTTCATGATTTGCAATAAGGTGGACGTCATCGATCAAGAGGAGTGATGTCGTAGAAATCGCCTCTTGCCAATCCGTGGGTAAGGCGTCCAGATCAAGAAGTTCAGTTGCCCGTAGAATGCGAACATCACCTTCAAAATAACGCAAACCACTCTGACCTGTAGCATGCAAAAGATGGCTTTTGCCGGTGTCGTTGGTTCCGATGATGATGTGAGGATTATGGCGGTCGCCCAAATGGTCGATAATTGATTCACACACCATGGTGGCCTGATTGTTTTCAGCATTGACGTTCCACTGCTTGAAAGTTTTACGTTGGTTCATTTCCAATCGTTGAGGCCAATTCAATTGGCTTGAAAGAACGGTCGAGTGATGAACTCTTTCTCCTTGAACTGGGCTTGATAACTTCGAATCGAGGGCGTTAAGAGGCATCTGACGTTGTTCGTCGAGAATGGATGACCAGAGTGGTTGGCCGGTTGAAGAAAAGCCGATTTTATCGCCTAAACTGCCTTCTGGAATTGAATCATCGAAACTTCGTTCTCGTAGATTTTTCAATCGTGAAACAGGATGTTGGCGTTCAAATTCAATGGTCGGGTTATAGGCCACATCGTCTCCCAAAATTTCCTTTGTGATCGCTTTCATGAGTGGGCGCTCATGGATGGGTTGTGACTGTATGAACCGTCGCTCCTTTGAAACCGATGATGGCTTGTTGAGGAGTTGGCCGAGTTTTGAAGGATTATCGGCCTTGGTCTTTTGTTCATCAGATAGGCCTGCTTTGGCCTTTTGCAAAGCAATGCGCAAGCGGTTGGTTCGCTCAATACTCATGCATTGCCCTCCGAGTCGTCATCCGGCAGACGCTGTGAAGATGCAGCATGCTCTCGGGCATGAGGTGATTTCTTGACTGACGCTTGTCTTTGTCCTGGCTTCGTGATGGCAATCGGGACATGACCTGTTGCTTTGATGGGTGGGAAAATGGCTACTTTCTTTCCAGAAGGAACGGCAGCAGCCTGCTTCATTCCTTGCTGGTCAAGGAGAGGTTTTGATGGAGGGAATACGTGTTCCTTTGATGCATTGAGTGGAACAAATGGTTTGGCTTGGGAAGAATCCGGTTCCTGTAATGAAGGAAGTGTAATCTCTCGATTTGCTGCTGCGTCAATGGAATGCCGTTTGTTTGGTTTGACGGTTGGCCTTCGCTTTCGAACCATGCGCTGAGGGGTTCGGGGTTTGACTTGGATTTCGACGTGCTTCTCTACCATGCGTGGTTCCTCAACGGCCGTTCCTTCATCCGCATTCTCGTCGTCATCCATGGCCCATTCCATCATTTTCGATTGCAAGGCTTCATCGATTTTCATGGTCTGGTGTTCAACAGGCAAAGGTACCTGCTGCACGGGCGGTTCGACTTCTTGTAGCGGTGCAAAAACAGGATCTTGTACATTGGATTCAATGTGCTGATTCATAACGTCCTCCTCATCTTCATCTACCGTCAAGAAGAATGGATGCTCCACAAGGAGTTCAGTATCCAATAACCATGATTGGAGTTGATTATTCTCAAGGTTGGAGAATTCTCGTTGCAATCGAGATCGTTGTTGAACTGTAAACGCTTCAAGATTTGATGAAACAAAGAGCATGTTTCCACTCGCTCGCGTGTGGTCAACGATGCTGCGAATCATCTCGATGACACGTTGCTCACCATGGATGCCAGAGAGATATTCAATGCCTTCAATGAAGAGGACACTTTTGGTGTTCTCCTCAATGAAAGTCTCCACAGTCCGGCGAATCGATTCAAGTGATGGTTCCAGTGTGCATTCGTGTTCTGATTCAGATAGCCATCGATAATGGTTGGCCTCGATGTTGTATGTTGATTCCATACGTGGAGGTGATTGTCTTGAAATAATCTGAATTGGGATGTTGTTTTCAATCAAGATTCTTGCCAGTTGAAAGGTATCGTCAGGTTCAATGGAATTCTCAAGCCATGCCTGACCTCGCTGGAGAACAGGGCCTCCTTGGGTTCGCATTCGGGCTTCACTTCGACGCCGCAACGCCTCCGGAACGGAAACACTGGGTTTGAGTTCAGGCAAACGCTCTTCGCGTTCAATCCGACGACGTGGCGTCCTAACGGCCGTCCACCATGTCTCATCTTTTTCCTCCTTCTCGTCGGCAAGTAGACTTGCCTCCGGGTATTTCGAGAGGATGTTGATGTACGTTGACTCCAGCATTTCGTGAAGGCTCATTGATGCATCGAGTGCTGAAGCATCCGATTCAATCTCAAGGAGAGCTTCAATTCCATATCGTTGGACATCGGCCTGATGAAATGCAGCAGCAAGTGTACCATCAACGATAAGCAGGTGGCCAATTCGTTCGCCAACATTCGGAATATGCCGTTGGATTTGAATCGAGCCATTACGTTCCAGCGTTGCTAATTCTTGAGCGAGATGCCGGAGAACGTCAACGCCGCCACGCCTTGATTCCAACGTATCGCCTGGAATAAAATCGACCAATTACCTCACCCCGCTAACCCTTAGATTTGCTTTTATCTTTTGAACTGTGTGTCCCTTGATGCCAAATGAGAAGCATTTCAATGGTCGATGCTTTCGGCCAAACATGGAGGCATCCCCACTTTCTGATGAGGAAGCGGTTTTGCTTGAGCAAGGTCGACATGAGTTCGACAATGGTCGGTATTGGCATGCCCATGAAGCTTGGGAGGATCTTTGGAATTCACTCAAACGTCGAAACGCATTGCAAACTGAAATCTTGCTTGTTCAAGGCCTCATACAGACAGCAGCGTTGCTGTACAATCATCAACGCCAAAAAGAACGAGGTGTTACCAATCAATGGGAAAAATTGGTGCCAAAGTTGACATCTTGGAAAACAGCATGGGGATTTGACATTGAACAACATCTGTTGAACATCGCTGTTTACGTTGAAGATGTCGGCCAATGGCAACAAAGCTATGAAAACGTTCGACTTCCTCTTAGCAGCGAGGTGAGTGATTGATGAAGTTTGATGATGGCCTTCCCTCGCATTTCATTGTATTCTCACAAACGCCGAAAGCACAGGAACACTCGCGCACGCTGTTTTTACGGTTCAGCGTTTTTCTTGTTGTTCCAGTCCTCGGTATCCTTGTCTTTGGCTCATCCATCGTCAGTGCATTCCTAGGGGGGATGTTCCTTTTGATTCTCGCCTTTGGTTTGCAACAGTGGCAGGATTGGCAACGAACTCCTTTTGCAGTAAGTCCATCGCATCCAATGATGGAATTGGATTCCGACAAAGAAGCGGAAGTGATGATACGATTGCATGATGGGCGTTGGCTGAAGGCGGGTAGTCATCGATACAGGCTCATCGAAGATGATTTACTCTCAGGGTATAATTTGGTTGCAATGGATGATGATTATTCCATCCTTGGCTACTTTACTGATGAGAAAACCATTGGTGCAACGCTTCGTCGAACGATGGCTCTTCTGAATCAATCACTCGCCCTACGTGATGCGCAAAATGAGGTCGAAGACGAGATTGAGGATGCTCGTCATCGAGAATCCATGGATTACGGTTTACTCGACCGCGACTGGCCTGAAGAAATGGAACTTGAAGACGCTGCAGGACCCATTGCCAAGAAACTGATGCGTCAAGAATAGGCGAATCTATGATGCATCAACGGGTGCATTGAAAACCTCAACCTGTCAGCACGCACCCATGGAACGTCACGTTCGATGGTCTGGAGTTCTTTCAGAACTTGATCCAGAACATGAGGATCTTCTGTTCGGAACATCGCTTTCTCGACGATTTTCTCAACTCCCCTTATGGTTGTCACATCCTGCGAATATTGGTATGTTCTACGGCTTCCTCATCAGTCTCGCATTGATCTTCCCGTACATCTTGAGGTACGACAGTCTCAACGAATCCTTTTCCAATTGGCTTTTGTTTTCTGCCTTGTTCATGTCTGCCTGTTTGATTCTCGGATTCTCATCGTTGATTCTCGTCTCATTTTCAAATAGGATGCCTATGACACCCCCAAGGATTGTGCTCTATCCAATGCCCTTCCTCGGAATTGCTCTTCTCGGATTGGATTATTCCAATATACTTGATATCCCAAGTGGAATTTCTTTGTTTGTTCTCCTGCTACCTGGTCCTGCTTATGTTCATCTTTCATGGGCCCCACGTTGGCGTCTTCTATGCATGATCGATGAAGGAATCAACCCATTTGGGAGTGTAAAATCATACGTAAATCCGCCTGAAGAACTAGCGGATAATCTTGCGGGGGAAGATACGGAACTTCTGGAAGTTGTCGATGCCTTTGAATCCGAATAGGGTTCAAATCAAACCAACTTTCGGGCCAATGGATTCCAAGAGTCGGAGGACTTCGTCCAAATCATCTTTTGAAAGTCCTGCAGACATTTGTGTACGAATACGGGCTTTGTCACGAGCAACCATTGGGAAGACGATGGCTCCTGCCATTACGCCTTCGCCTTGAAGATGCGTTGTCATTGCTTTGGCTGTGGAAGATTCACCACACATGATTGGAATAATTGGTGTGGTTGAAACTCCTGTGTCAAAACCAAGTGATTGCAATTCTTTTCGGAAGTAATTGGTGTTCTCCCACAACTTTGCGTGGTGCTCTGGTTCTTCCATGAGCACTTCGATAGCAGCCTTTTGAGCGGCAGCCACTCCAGGAGGTTGAGAGCCTGATAGAAGCCAAGAACGAGAATGATTCAATGCATGTGTTCGAGTCATTTCAGTCCCAGCAAGGATGCCTCCCTGTACACCGAGTGCCTTGGAAAAGGAACCAACCTCAAAGTCCACCTTGCCTTGGAGTTTGAAATGATCAACGATACCTCGTCCTCCTTCGCCCAGAACGCCTTCACCATGGCAATCATCAACCAACACCATAGCACCGAATTCTTCAGCAAGCTTGTTCACTTCATCAAGGGGTGCATAATCGCCATCCATCGAAAACACGCCATCGGTAATAATCAGTTTTCGTTCAGCATCTTCATGCGCCTGTAGGACGGCCTCAAGTTCGCCCATGTCATTGTGTGCATATACGCCTCGTCGAGCCTTCGTTAATCGAACACCATCGATAATCGAGCCATGATTGAGCTCATCGCTAATGATGACGTCTTGTTGGCCTTGAACCAACGTAGGAATGAGTCCGACATTTGCCGTGTACCCTGCTGAATAAATCAAGGCGGCTTCAACGCCCTTGAAGTCAGCAACGGTACGCTCGGCTTCGAGATGCAGATCCATGGTTCCGGCAATGGCTCGCACTGAACCGCTACCAGCACCATAGGTCATTGTAGCATCGACCATCGCCTGGACAACCTTCGGATGAGTGGTGAGGTTCAGATAGTTGTTCGCTGAGAGCATAATGGTTGGTTTTCCTTCCATCGTACAGCGAGGTTGATTGGGTCCTTCGAGTGTTGGTGGCTCCCAAAGAAGGGACTTCTCATTGAGTTCGTCAAAGCGTTGTTTCATCCATGTCATGTCGCCCGGCATGGTCTCACCAATTGCTCCTCGACGAGGTTGATTAAGGGTTTTTGTGAGATATGGATTCAATACGCATGATGAAAAAGGAGAGGAGTTAGCGTCTCATTGTGCAACTCAACGGAATTGTCAGTAGCGGGTTAGGTCGGGCGCACGTCTTCATGTCCCAACCACATTACCAAGAACAATTCCGAACCATCCTTGGAACCACTGCTTGGCCAGGAACACTCAATATCAAAGTCGAGCAAGACCATTTGATTCAGTACATCGCTTTGAGAAACAAAGCCGGTATTGACACGCTCGATGCGGACTCGGACTCAATTGAGCAAGCAAGCCATGTGGATGTTGATGCCTTTGAAGCACTCCGAGTCCGTGGATTTTTGCGCGACGGTGTTTCGTTTGGTGGGGCAACAGCGTATCGAGCAAAAATTTCAAACAATGATCAATCGATCGAGTGTGCGATTCTTATTCCAGACCTTACACGTCACGTCGATGTGGTGGAAGTGATTTCGGGACCGTTCCTACGAGAGCGTCTCGGTGTTGAGGATGGGAACGAAATCACCCTTCATGTTTGTGAATAATTAGTCCCATATGCCCATGTCCATTCGAGCATCTTCTGTAGCGTGGACGCGAGGATCCCAACGAGGTGACCAAACCAAATTGATGTGGACACTCTCAAGTCCATCGGTTTGTAGAGCTGCTCTGTGAGCAGCAGCCATGATCTCAGGTGCTGCTGGACATCCTGGTGAAGTAAGTGTCAAATCAATTTCAGCATGGAGCCCCTCATCACGATGTTCAAATCGAACGGCATAGACAAGACCAAGATCGACGATTGAAATATCCAATTCAGGATCTTCAACGGCTTGCAGCGATTGCATCACTTGTGTTTCATCGACCATTATTCAACCTCCAATAACTCCTTCATAACTTTGTCAAACATGTTGCGAAATCCATTGCTTCGTGATGGTGAAAGTGAATTGAGGATGCCCATTTCAACTGCAAAATCAGGTGTTAGCAATCGAGCAGTTTCGACGGGTTGTTGGTCGATTGCAATGGTGAGAATGCCCATCAATCCTTGAACCAACTTCGAGTCAGCGCCTGCGTAGAGGTGAACTGTGTTGTCTTCCACATTAACACGAACGTGAGCCTCAGATTGGCAGCCTTGGATGCGGGTGGAATCGTTCCACTCAGTTTCCGGCAATTCGTTGACTTCAGATGCGAGATCAAACACGTATTCCAATCGCTCCATTCTGTCAGCAATCGATTTGAAATCCTCGATCAACTCTGTGAGTTGCTCAGGATACGTCATGCAAACCGCTCCACTATATCTCGAACATGTGCTAAGAATTCTTCAGCATCCGTCATCGAATTGTAAATGTAAAACGATGCTCGAACTGTCCCACTGATGCCCAGGCGGTTGAGCAGTGGTTGAGCACAATGATGCCCCGTCCGAACTGCGACGCCTCGTGCGTCGAGGAGGTGGGCGAAATCTTCACTGTGAAGCGTTGGATGGAGGAACGAAACGACCGCTGAATCATCATCTTCGTGACGTCCGTAAACGGTTATTCCCAATGTA
Organism: Candidatus Poseidoniaceae archaeon; assembly: GCA_049438185.1. Classification (GTDB taxonomy): domain Archaea; phylum Thermoplasmatota; class Poseidoniia; order Poseidoniales; family Poseidoniaceae; genus MGIIa-L2. Next base: position 40,822 of record JBMTJI010000005.1, on the reverse strand, counting down.
CGAAGTACATTTGCAACATGTCGGGCAATGTCCAAGAGGCGTTGATGCTGTTCTTCGAGATTAAGCTGTCCGAGATAGTTGAGTGCTGCGTTCCACCCAATGGCTTCAGCAATGCGAGGTGTTCCTGCTTCGAAACGATGCTCGTTTGTTTGGTAGGTCGATCCCTCAAGCGTGACCGTTTCAATCATATCGCCTCCGCCCATGAACGGCTCCATCTCTTGGAAGGTCTCTTCATTGACTAACAGACAACCAATGCCTGTCGGACCACACATCTTGTGTGCAGACAACGCCATCATGTCGGCTCCAAGTTCAGCCATGTTGATTTGACAGTGTGGAGCCCCTTGTGCAGCGTCAAGTAGAACTCGAGCACCGTGTTCGTGAGCAATTCGTATGATGTCTTCAATCGGGTTTCGAACGCCGAGCACGTTTGATGTATGGACAACACAGACGAGGCCTGCCCCTTCTATCGAGGCTTCGTACGCTTCCATATCGAGCGTAAAATCCTCCTTAACAGGCACGTAGCGCAACTCGTTTCCATACGCTTCAGCAAGCATTTGCCATGGAACAATGTCGCTATGATGTTCCATTTCTGTCAACACGATTGCTCTACCTTTGAGTTGAGGGTGCCCCCATGCGTGTGCTGCGAGATTGATGGCCTCTGTTGTACCGCTGGTCAGGATACAACGTTCAGCATTGAACCAAGTTTTGAGCGACGTTCGACACGCTTCGTAGCCATCGGTTGCTTCACCGGCAAGTGTGTGGACTGCACGGTGAACATTTGCGTTGTGTTTTGTGTAATAGTCGTTCATGGCATCAATGACAACAGCAGGTTTCTGCGTTGTTGCTGCATTGTCCAAGTAAATGAGACGGTGTCCGTTGACTTGACGTTGCAAGATAGGAAAATCATCCTGAATGGCCATGGTATCACCCAATAAGTTGGCATTCAAGATGCACTGTAAGTCGAGTTTGCATCGCTTCTCGAACAAGATCTGAATCGAGACCGGTGAACGAATCGACGAGGAAACCTTCGACAATCATCGACGTCGCTTCACCCTTCGACAAGCCTCGACTCATGAGGTAATGGAGTTGCTCTTTATTGATAGGCGCTGAAGCAGCGCCGTGTGCAGCTGCGACTTCGTTGGCTAGAACTTCAAGTTCAGGGATTGCTTCTGCACGTGACGAGGGTGACAGCAAAAGGTTTCGGAAGACTTGCCCTGCATCGGTGTGCTGAGCCACGTCATCGATGGTTAGCGCACCAGTTCCGATGGAATGACTCCGGTCATCGCATGCAGCATTGAGCAAAAGATGTGAGTTCGTATGCGGTTGTTGATGATGAATCTCGATGTGATGATCATCATGTCGTGTGCCATGCCCGTGGACGGCGATGAATTGCTTCAATGATGCATTCGAACCCTTGAGCGTTGAGCGAATGTCGGACTTGTTTCGATGCCCTCCCATCGAAAGTGTTGCAAGTTCAAATCGTGCATCACGATGAAGCGACCAATCGTCAACACGAACCATAACGGAATCCGTTGATAATTCATTGATGATACCCACACTCAATTGGGCGTTGGGATGGATGTCACCAGTGAGTGCCAGACCAAACCAATCGGCCTCGCCATGCAAGTGAATGACGATGTTTGAGGCAGAATTGCAAGCGATGTGAAGATGGGCTGCAACAGAATGCCCCCCAGCATGAATGTGAATGTGTCCATCGTTGTTCTCGCAAGCAACGACAGTCGTTGTATGAAGAATTTCATTGAGAAAAATGCGTGCGATATCGGTTGTAGCCAAGGGTTCGAAGGTCTTGTTTGTCAATTCAAAATCTTCACTCTTGATGACAGCAGAATCGACATCAGGAACGGAATCGACACGTCCAGGATGAACCCTTGACCATGGCGTGTAGCGCCAAAGGTGTTCGGATCGATTTGGAACTATGGCATCGAGGTACGATGTCATCCAATCGAGCCCTCCATTTCCAGTTCGAGGAGTCGGTTCAGTTCAACCGCATATTCCATTGGCAGTTCCCGTGTAAAGGGTTCAAAGAAACCATTGACGATCAATCCCATGGCTTCCTCTTCGGTGTGGCCTCGACTCATGAGGTAGAACAGTTGGTCTCCAGAAACCTTCGAAACGCTGGCTTCGTGTTCAAGGTCTGCTGTTGAGTTGCCGATTTCCATGGTCGGATATGTATCGCTTCGACTGTCTTCATCGAGCATAAGTGCATCACAGACAACCTTTGAACGGCATCCAGAAGCTTTTGGTGTCACCTGAAGCATCCCTCGGTAGGAAGAGCGACCACCGTTCTTTGAGATGGATTTGGAGAGAATGTTCGAGGTCGTATTTGGAGCAAGGTGGTGAACTTTTGCTCCAGCATCTTGGTGTTGCCCTTCACCTGCATAGGCTACAGAAATGACCTCTGCATGTGCTCCTTCGCCCTTGAGTAAAACAGCAGGATACTTCATGGTCAACTTCGACCCAATGTTGCCGTCAACCCATTCCACGGTCGCATTTTTGTAAGCGACTCCTCGCTTTGTGACGAGATTGTAGACGTTGGCAGACCAATTCTGGACGGTAGAATAGCGGATTTTTGCTCCTTCCATAGCGATGAGTTCGACTACGGCTGAGTGCAAAGAATCCGTCGAATATGTTGGTGCAGTGCATCCCTCGACATAGTGGATGGATGAACCTTCATCTGCAATGATGAGGGTTCGCTCAAATTGACCCATATTCTTCGCATTGATCCGGAAATACGCCTGAACAGGCATTTCAACATGAACGCCCTTTGGAACATAGATGAATGAGCCACCTGACCAAACAGCGGTGTTCAGTGCCGAAAATTTGTTGTCGGTATGTGGAACAACGGTGCCGAAGTATTTCTTGATGATCTCAGGATGTTCTTTGAGTCCTGAATCCATGTCGAGGAAGAGAACGCCTTGCTCTTCGAGATCTTCTCGAATTGAGTGATACACAGCTTCACTTTCGTACTGAGCAGTGACGCCACCAAGCCATTTTTGTTCTGCTTCAGGAATCCCGAGGCGATCGAATGTGCGTTTAATGTCATCAGGTACATCGTCCCAATCCTTCTCAGTTTTGTCCGAAGAACGGAGGAAGTATGTGACGTTGTCAAAATCAATACCTGCCAACGAGTCACAGTTGCCCCAAGTCGGCATTTCGCGTTCCATGAAGTGATGATAGGCCTTGACTCGGATGTCTGTCATCCATGCAGGCTCTCCTTTGAGTTCAGAGATGTCCCGTACGACTTTTTCGCTGAGACCCTTATCGAATCGAATGGTTGCAGCTTCAGGGTCATGGAACCCGTACTTATAGTCGCCAACTGCGTCCTGAGCTTCTTGTGTCATTGCATCACCTCAGACAAGGGCTTCCACCCAATCGTAGCCTTCTTTTTCGAGTTTTAAGGCGAGTTCAGGGCCGCCACTTTGGATGATTTTTCCATTGATGAGAACGTGAACAACATCAGGCTTCACGAGATCGAGAAGGCGCTGATAGTGTGTAATAATCAAACATCCAGTCTCCTTGGCGACAGCGTTGATTCCTTCAGCGACAATTCGCAAAGCGTCGATATCAAGCCCCGAATCGGTTTCATCGAGAAGCGCTAAATCTGGTTGAAGGAGGAGCATCTGAAGAATTTCGAGGCGCTTTTTCTCACCACCGCTGAATCCATCATTGACGTAGCGTGAAAGAAACGATTTGTCCATGTCAAGTTGCTTCATGGCCTCGTTCAATTCTTGACGGAAGGCCCGTGGAGATGGGGCCTCACCACGTACCGAAGCGACTGACTTGCGCAGGAAGGTACCTACTTGAACGCCAGGAATGGCAGCGGGGTATTGGAAGGAAAGAAACATGCCAGCACGCGCACGCTCGAACACTTCCATATCTTCGATGTTCTTTCCTTTGTAGTGAATGGTGCCACTGGTGATTTCGTAAGCGGGATGACCCATAATAACGCTGGCAAGAGTGGACTTCCCTGCGCCGTTTCGACCCATGATTGCATGGATTTCACCACGATTGATTTGGAGGCTGATGCCTTGAATAATTGGCGTGTCGCCAACTGAAACGTGAAGGTTTTCCACACGCAACAAGACTTCAGTCATCTTCTCACCTGTTCCTTGGTACCGTCACCCCCTTATCAATGGATGCAATCACTCACGATACCACGGCTTTGCAAGATTTCAAACGCCGTTGCAGTGTGGCTATAGCATGGACGACGACTTGGTTCGAGCGTATGCCCTTGAAGCGCAGAAGGCTATGGAAGAAGAAGCCAATCGCCGAATTGCCGAACAGACCGATGCTGAGGAAGAGGAACGTCTTCGAAACACCCGTATTGAAGATGTTGTCGAAACCGATCACCTCGTGCCCGTTCTTCTCTCAAGACTAGGAATGGTTCGAGCGGCCCTGGATGGTCATGGTGGGGGAATTGCAGTCTCAAAATGGGAGCGAAAAGAATCCGGGTTTCACTTTGTTCTTGATTTGACAGGAGCCTGTTTATCGTGTGGCGCAGCTCCTGGGACACTCGAAGGTGTTCGTAATGATTTGCAAGCGGATACGGAAATTGAACTTGTTCAGTTTTCGACAAGTCTTCTTGATACATTCGATGAACTAGGTCGTGAATTTATCCTCGCACATGGAAACGTCGAATTTGTTGATGTCTCATCGGGCAATTGAAATGATGAGGTTCGGGGGCTGGGTCTATGGCGGCATGGAAAGATGATGTTCGAGGCGACCCTGTGCCGTGCAAGGAAAGCGATCTGGGAAAGTTCGAGGTGACTGCACGAGATGGTTGCGCGCGAGTTGGAAGGATTCACACCGCACACGGTATTCTCGAAACACCCGCTCTTCTCCCTGTCATAAATCCAAACATCCGAACTATCGAGCCTAGAGAAATGTGGGACCGATACGGTATTCAGGGCTTAATCACCAACTCGTACATCATTTGGAAGCATGACGATCTTAAACGACATGCCGTCGAGAACGGTGTTCACGATTTGATCAATTTCCCCGGGGTGATCATGACCGATTCAGGAACCTTCCAGTCCTATGTGTACGGGGATGTCGAAGTCGGCGTTGAAGAAATCGTTGAATTTCAACGTTCCATCGGTGTGGATATCGCAACGATGCTCGACGTTTTTAGCCGACCGGATATGAGCGAAGAAGAAGTTCGACAAGCGGTTTTAACAACCATCGAACGTTGTGAGGCATCCATTGAAGCGGCTCAGGGAACGATGCTGAACGGTCCGATTCAAGGTGGAATCTATCGTGATTTGAGAAAGCAATCCGCTCAAGGAATGGGTCAATTTGATTTTGCTGTCCATCCAATTGGTGGAATTGTTCCAATCATGGAAAAGCATCGTTACAAAGATCTTGCGAAAATCATGCTTGCGACCATCGGTGAACTCCCTCCAGAACGTCCCCGTCACATGTTTGGTTGTGGCCATCCAATGCTCTTCTCCATGCTGATTGCATTGGGTGCAGATTTGTTTGATTCAGCAGCCTATGCCTTGTTCGCACGAGATGATCGTTTGCTCTCGCCTCAAGGGACCTATCGATTGAAGGATTTGCATGCTTGGCCTGAGCTGGTACCGTGTATTGTTACCTGGACGCCTGAAGAGGTACGTGCGCTGAATCAAGACGAACGAACAACATTGTTGGCTCGATACAACCTCGAAGTGACATTGGCCGAACTTTCACGATGCAAACAAGCCATTCACGAGGGAACGATTTGGCAACTTGCTGAGCAACGAAGTCACCAACACCCCGCATTACGTGAAGCCTTCCTTTGGCTAACAACCCGCCCCTTCCCTTTCGGTTTGTCTTCGGATGTACTCGAAGATCTTGTGCAAGACGACCGAGCAGCAGCCAGAGAGCATCACCCGAACGGTGGAATTTGGGAACAGGATTGGGCAAACGTCGTCAACAAACAAGCAACGCAACGGAAGAAAGGTGAACGCTGGGGTGGTGAAGACACGCTCACGCGCCCGCACGTTCTCGTCGCTCGCAAGCAATTGCAACGACGCTGGAGACCCTCATTCACAGCTTCGAGCGATGTGTTGATTTTGAATGGCAAACCTGGTCCATGGCGTCAACGATGCGATCTGCTCGCCCTCCGACTTCACAGCTTACTCCCCAATCTTGAGATTCTTGTGCAAACACCGCTTGGTTTGCTTCCTTATTCGCTTGAAGATCTCAATCCATTCGCTCAAGTCGATGGTCCATCCTGGCTTTGGAGTCGCCGACTGAACACGGTTCTGTTACGACAAGAGCTCCAACGATTGCACATCGAAGCCGATCGTATCCTCATTCTCGACATCAGCACCGACTCAATCATTCAAAACGCTTCAAACCTATTGAAGAAACATGGAATGCTTGAGGATGATCTCCACGTTGAGGATTCGGACTTGCCTCAACTTCGAGATGAACTTCGTCGTCGCCAAATCCTCGACAAATTGGTGGTCTGCTTGAACGTGAACTATGAATACGCAGCGAAAATAATCGAATCGTGTACGTACGTAATCGGCGGGACAGGCCGAGTCAAGAATGTCATTGACAAGGATGGTCATCATATCCTGAGCCCTCGACTCACGGATGGTGGTCTTTCGATCACTGATTTGGGTTCAACGATTGTTCATGCACAGCGAACATTACCGGTTGAACAAAATGGTCAATTTCAGCCGAATAAAGCGATTGGACAGGGGCCGCCTTTGCTTGTTGTTGAACAGGATGCTGTCGAATTTGTACTCAAAGGAAGAAACGTCTTCCATGGATTTATTCTTGCTTGCGACCCATGGTTGAAGGCTGGGCAAACCTGCTTCATCGTTGATCAGAAAGGGACGTTGATTGGTCACGGGTTATCGCAATGCGATGCAGATGAAGCCCTTCGATTTCGAAAGGGGATTGCAGTTCGAACGCGCAGTGACTTTTCAAAGACATTCAAATAACGTGATGTGAAAGCATTCAAAGACTTCCTTTCAGTGTATTTGATGAGAACAATGGCCAATGACCTCATTATCGAGACGAACGAGTTGACCAAATCATATGGTCCTCATGTTGCTCTCGATAAATTGAGCATTCAAGTCGAGCAAGGTGCAACTGGCCTTCTTGGTCCGAACGGAGCAGGAAAATCCACCTTTTTCAAAACCATCCTAGGACTCATACAAGCAACATCTGGCGAAGGCAAAGTGCTCGGCCATGATATCCGAACGGATGGATTGGCGATTCGTTCAAAGATTGGTTATATGCCTGAATACGATGCTTTGGACGAACAGATGGATGCGATTCATCAAGTTCGATACAGTGGAGAACTGCTTGGAATGAATCCTGTCGTAGCAATGTCAAGGGCTCATACTGCAATGGAATATGTGGGGCTTGGAGAGTTGCGATATCGCCCGATTTCCTCTTTCTCAACGGGTATGAAACAAGCGACGAAATTGGCTTGTTCCATCATTCATGACCCACAATTGATTATCGCTGACGAACCTTCGAACGGCCTCGATGCTGATTCTCGTGAGGCCATGTTGGTGACACTTTCAAACATGGTTCATACCGGGAATCGTTCAGTTCTCATGGCCAGTCATTTGATGGATGATGTTGAGCGTGTTTGTCAAAACATCGTGTTGTTGCACAAAGGGAAACTCGCTGCTCAAGGACGCATTGAAGACTTGAAGGCTATCGATCGTGAAATTGAAATTCATGTATGGGGCATGGCCAGTGAACTTGAACAAGCCCTCGGAAAGGAAGGTCTCGAGGTTCGGCGAGAAGGACGTATGATGCGGATTCGGCACGATGGAGAGAAAACCACACACCGAATTCTCAAATGTGCAGCAGAAACAGGTGCCCAAATTCGTCGCATGCACGAATATGAAGCCTCCCTCGAGGATTTGTTTATCGTCATTATGGAGCGCTTTGGTTATGGCGTCAAATCGAGTGAAGACTTGCTCGCCTCTCCCGCTGAGGCTCGTAAGGTCGACGCCCCAGAATCGATGGGAGGTTCAGGTGCATGACAGAAGATGCGACCATCGATGTTTCGACGCCTGTAACCGGCCAGAGTAGGATGGATGCAGCGTGGGGATCAGAGTCCTCAGAGCAAGCGAGCGTGGCTCAACCTGTTGCTCAGACAGGACAGGTTTTCGAACAAGTCTACGTTCCATGGGAAGGCTCATTGAACCCACGATGGATGCGGAACTGGGCAATCTTCCGTCATCATGTCCTTGGTATAGTTCGCAAAGGGCATCGCCCGTGGGGTGTGCCAACGAAATTGGTTCTGATTTTCGTGCTGATCGCATCGATGACAGATGTTGCATTAACACTCCTTTTCGCCGTTATTGGTGAGCCAAGCTTGTACGAACTTTGGGGTGTTGGTCGAAACAATCTCTATGGCCATATTCTTGGTTTCTTCCCTCGAAACATGTTGTATTATCCGCTTGTTGCAGCTCTGCTTGTTGGTGGTGTCATTTCGGAAGACCGTTCCAACGGAACCAGTGCTCTGTATTTCTCTCGCCCCATCAATCGCTTCGATTATGTTGGAATGAAATATCTCGCAGTTGCAACCATTCAAGCCTTCATCATTATTGGAACACTCTTTCTCTACTATTTTGTAGACATTCTCGCAATGGGGCGAGGTTGGGCGTGGATTCTCGACACATTCCCTCTGTTTCTCACAACCGTCTTTTGTGGATTGCTGTTGGTTGTGACCTACACAAGCATTGGGCTCGCTCTTTCCTCTGTATCGCGTGGAAAGTTCTTCCCTGGTATCGCTTTACTTGCCTTACTCTTGGGAACAAAAACTCTGGCTGCGATCGTCGAAGGGTTGTTCGATCGTTCCATTCTCTACCTTATTTCACCGTATGATTCCGTCGCACACGTTGGTCAAGCACTCATCGGCACAAATGTTGTGTACGATCACCCGTGGATATGGTCACTCGCATCGGTCGTTGCCATCAACGCTGTCTCACTGTATGTTCTGAGCGTCCGAGTTTCCTCAATGGAGGTGACGCGTGAATGATTCCAGATTTGGCTCAAGAAGGAAAAGCACAGGAGAAGCATTGGGCTCCTCAGCCACAAGCACCTGTTGTTATGTTCAACAATGTTGGAAAAACCTACGGCAGATACCAAGCCATCGGCGGCATATCGCTTGCACTGAGTGGAGGAGTTACTGGAATCCTTGGACTCAATGGTGCAGGCAAATCCACGTTGTTCAAGCTACTCATGGGTAAACTTCAGCCGACTCAGGGAGAAGTTCGATTGTTTGGAACGAATCCATGGAAAAACCCTGCACCTTATGCCCGTGTTGGGTACGTACCTGAAAATGAAAACATGTACGATTGGATGACTGCGCATGAATTTGTATCCACGTTTGCTCGACTTCATGGTCTTTCGAGAGAAGAGGCCAAACAAGAGGCAGAACGCGTCCTCGAATTCGTTGGCTTAACCGATGTAATGCACAAGAAAATTGGAAGATACTCGAAGGGTATGCGTCAGCGTGCGAAAATTGCCCATGCGCTGGTCAACGACCCTGATTTGATCATTCTCGATGAACCGCTTCAGGGTTGCGACCCGCTCGCTCGTACGACGATTATGAATGTCATACGTGAACTCGGACGAATGGGGAGAACTGTATTGCTGAGCAGCCATATTCTTTCCGAAATTGAACGAATTACGGAACAAATTGTGATTCTGCACCAAGGACGATTGTTGGCGATTGGAAATCTGCATGCCATTCGGGAACAATTGGACAACATTCCACATACCATCGAAATCGAATGCAGCGATGCGAAATCATTGGCAAAAGACGTATTGAGTCTTGATGTTGTACATGGTCTACAATTTCCAAGCCCTACAAAATTGAAGGTTTTCACGCACCATTTGGGCGAATTTCACCAGCGTTTACCACGGATTATTGTCGACAATGAGCATGATGTCATGGTCATCAACAACCCTGATGATGACCTACAATCGATTCTTGGATACCTCACTGGAGGTTACCGATGATGGAGAAAAAACGCGGGGAGACCATTTGGACTTCTCTCGATCGTAAGGCAACAGCAATCGCTGAATTTACAATGCGACAGTATCGAACCCGTCTGTCAACATGGGTTGTATTGGGTGTTGGATTCCTCGCCATCTCCGTTGTGCTTCTTTTCTATATCGATGCCATGAATACTGAAATTGAAGCGGTCGATAACGATGGTGATTCGTTCGATTGGGATGGGGATGGATATGTCAATGGTCAAGAATTCAAGTATGGTACTGACATCTACGATGCCTTTTCCCATCCCGGTTTATTGACACCTCCAATCGAGCCAGAACCGGCATCAATGTACATCAACGAAGACGATTACGATTGGGATTATTCGGATGCATCAACAGTCAAAACCGGATTTGATAATGACGGAGATTGTACGGGAACATCCTTGCTGCCGAGTCAGCAAGACGCCAACGGCGATGGCATTCCGTGCAACATCATCTTGTCGTACGATGCAATCAGTGGTACGTATGTTGTTGCTGCTGATCCAAACGTCGATGAAGACCCCGATGAGGAACGATACGGTAAGGAAGCCCAACATCGAGCGTTTATCCTTGGAATCGGAAAATTAGGATTTGTCTTTCTCTTGAGTATCTTCATCCCTCTGTTCCTCGCAACTGGCTTGATTCGAGACGAGATGACATCGGGTACCATGCAGTACATGACTGCAAAACCAATCGCCAGAGGTGAAATTTTCCTCTACCGAATGCTTGGATATCTCGCCATCGTTTGGCCGTACATCCTTGTGGTTTGTTCCATGCTCGCTCTGATTTCGGGATTCATGGGGCCGGGAGATCAATTCTTCAGATTTGCAGATCTTGGTGTTTGGTTTTCGATACTGATAGCGGCACTACTCGCAACGCTTGTGTATGGTATGCTGTTTGCTTTCTTAGGCGTCTTGTGGAAATACGGAATTATCCTCGCGCTCCCAATCGCAGCATGGGAACTCGGAATGGCTCTTCTCTCAATGTCTGTGCCTGAATCGAGTTTTCTTCGAATGTCGGTTGTTGGATGGTCGATGAGCATCATTGATTCAGGTGCATATCTTGTCTGGCCTGATATGGCGATGTTTACCGAAGCAGGTTCGTGGGCTGGTGGTTCCAACAACGACGGGTCGTTCTTCTTATTCGGCGGGAACGAATTGCCTGGGTACAGTGCATTGGAATGGGCTCAATCCGACCTTGGCCTCGGCATGGGACCATATGCGACCTCCGTGGTTTCAATCGTTGTCTTACTTCTCCAGGCCTTGTTCTTTTGGTTCATAGGTCAACTAATTTTCAAATCGAAAGAGATTGTGTGAGGGATGAGATGGATTCATTTGCCGGAGACTTCTCAACGTTGTGGACATTAAACCAACGTCCACCGATTGAACACCTCACGTGGGATTGGTGGTGGTGGCTCGTCATGCTTGATGACGACGAACACCCCATGGCAGGGAAACAATTGATGGTACTTTGGTCGACCAAGGAAAACGACATCGTTCACATCAATGATGTTGAATGGAAACCAAAAGGAACGCCAGGATTTGACGAGGAGGGTGCGATTCAAATCGATGGAATGGTCTGTGCTTGGTGGTTTGATGGTTCGATGATGCATGATGAGATCATTGCCAAGGTTTGTGACATGGTCGTTGTCCCATCCAACCATTCCTCATGGCCTGGTCGAGAAGGCCAGGGGGGTGGAGCGGTCGTCCCGATGCTCGAGGGAGATTGTTCGATGGGGATGCTTCCTGATCGTTCACAGTTCTGGCTCAATTTGGATTTGGAACATGATGCAATTCAATCGGTTCGATTAAAGATGACACCTTGGAATCCAGCCATGTCGACCGCAAGAGAAGCAACGGCAACCTATCTCGGTTCATTGGGCTACGATATCCTTCGACTTCATGGGACAAGGGTTGCGGGAACGATCGATGGTGAGGACGTAAATGGAACAGCCTACTTTCAGAAAGTATGCGTGCAAGCTCCAAGTGTCCCATGGTATTGGGGTGTTCTTCATTTCTCTGATGGTTCCTATCTCGATTGGTTTCTGCCGCATCTTTCAACGACCATTCTTAGTCGAGATCAGCGAGAATGGAAACGCAGAGATGTTAGCCATATCGCAGTAAGTCAGGGTGGCCTCTTTCACGATGCGATACATGGAAGAAGCGAGCGGTTCAAGCGTGTGAGCGTAGAAAAAGATCGTCAAGCCAACAATCTTCCACGATTTCACGTGGAATTGAAAAATGGCAGAACATCAATACGGCTTACAGTCCGAGCGGTTGCTCGTGCGTATTGGGATTTTCACCAACCTACACGCGGTGGAGTATGGTCGCATCTCACCTACAACGAATATCCACTCGAAGTCGAGTCCTTGGTGATAACGGATGAGCATGGCGTGAGGAAAGAGGGCATGTACGATTGGATTCGCGGTAACGCAGAGCACAGTTGGGGTTTGTTGCACTAGCCATATGATACAGTTTCAAGAACTGAAACGGCAAAGGGCTTATGTGCTTGTGTGATGAGAACCCCTTGGTGCAAGGGCATGAGTGACGAAGAAATTCAAGCCGACGAAGTCGTAAATACTGAATCTGAAGTAGCCGAAAAAACAGCGGAAGCATCCAATGATGAAGCTATGAAAAACCGATTTAAGCTCATCGAAGGCGAAGAAGTTCTTCTCACGAAATCACCAAGTCCAGTTGGATTCATGGGAATGTATGCTCTTGGTTTGATCGTTTTCGGCGTCCACATGCTGTTTTGGAAGCCAGACTCACTTCTCAACGACGAATCTGGAGGCGTTGCTAAATTTCTTGTTTGGGTCATGGAATTGGGTGGATCCAAACTTCCGTTTGGGTTCGTCTTGGTCATGGCAACCATTACATGGACAAACCGCATGATGAACACGTCAACCTCTGGGAAGTGGGTTACTGTTTGGCTGCTTCTCGCAACCTTCCTTCCGGTTCTCATTCAGCTCGATGGTCTCATTGCACTTGTTCGTGATATGTTCTCGGATGCAGATGTAGAGCCTTTCCTTGGTTTGAAGTACAATTTCCTTGTTTCCGGATTGGCTCTCACATTGACCTTTTGGGCGTTGGTCTTCTACTATCAGCGAAGTTTCGATTACGCCATCACAAGCAATGCTGTCATCTTCAAGCATGCTTTCTTGCTAAGTCGGGCTCACCGTCGTATCTTGTTTGACCGAATTTCAGAAGTTCAAGTCGAACGCACACCGTTTGGAACAATGACTGGGTTTGCAACACTCACCATCCTTACAGATTCTGGCGTCGGAATCGTAGAAGAATCTGTTGGAGGTAGCGTTGGTATTTCTCCAAACCTACCGGAAAAAGAGAACGATACTTCCGTTGAAAAAGCAGGTAAGAGTCTTCTCAAATCCTTCTTTGCATTGATGTTTTACCAACGAACAATCCGTACAGTACGGCCAGATCCAAAACATTGTTTTTACAAAATCCGAGGTTGGGAAGATACCAAGACTCTGCTGAATGAAATGCACAAAAAGCACAGCCAATCCACGAAGTTGGACAACCTTGCAGACATTCTAACCCAACAAAATCAAGGACAAGAATGAACCGTTGTGTTCAAGAACCCCATATTTTTGGTAGGACTGGTGAGAGAACCATGAGTGACGACGTAATGGCAGATGCAATGGAATTGTTCCGAGCAGGTGATTTGAAAGGAGCGGTTGAGAACCTTGACGGCAAACTCCGCTCAAACCGAGACAATGCAGTCCTTCAGCACACGTATGCAGAATTTGCAAACATGCTCAATATGGAAGAACAAGACGATGTTGTACCTGGGACAAAGATCATGATGGCTTACAAAAAGGCCATGGAACTCGATGAAGAAAACGACGAATACATCGCCGATTTCGCTTCTTTTGCACTCGAATGTCGGCGCGTCCCACAAGCCGTGAAAGAATTCCAGCGATACAGCCGCCGTCTCGAGATGGCAGACATTCCAACGGATGATGTTCTCTACATGGCTGCTCGAAACATCGTAGATACGATTGAAGTCATTGACCCCGAAAAGGCAAACCCAATGGTTCAACCTTGGGTCAAGCAAGCACTTGTCTGGGCTGTTGGTGGACTCGGTTACACTCCTGAGGAAGCTGCAGAAATCCTAACTTCAGACGATTGAGGCTCACGTATGTCCGATGCAGAAACCCGTCTGCATTTTCGAATTGGCTATCTTGGTGACGCCTTTCATGGTAGCCAAATTCAACCCGATGTTCGCACCGTTCAAGGTGAACTCATCCATGCTTTCCAGAAACTCGGGTGGATCTCGAAAGAGGAACAAGAACACAACCTCGTTCTCTCGAGTCGCACAGATGCAGGTGTTCACGTTCGGCTCAATGGAGGCACCGTCCGAGTTGCTCGTTCACTTTGGGATAGCATCACGCCGCGCAAGTTTGTTCGTGCAGTGGATGATTTGCTCCCTGATGAGATTTCATTCCTCGATGTTCGAGAAGTCGAAATGGATTGGAACCCCCGAATGGCTTTGCACCGAATCTACCGTTATCGTCTGGAAGGGATTGAATTTTGGAACGATCCTGGTGAGGTCTTTGTCGATTGGTTGAAACTGTTTGAAGGAACCTACGATGCGAGAAATTTCGCTCGTTTGGAGCCTGGAAAGAATCCGATTCGAACCATCCTCTCCTGCACACCTTGGGTCGTTAACGGACGAACGGTTGGATTCGAAATCATCGGGGAAGCCTTCCTTTGGAACCAAGTTCGAAGGACGGCAATGGCGCTCCATCTTCTTGCATTGGGAGAAATATCTCCCGAGGATGTGAAGCGAGCCATCGATGAGCCTGACAGAGAGGTCGATTTCGGAGTTGCTCCACCGGATTGGTTGATCTTGTGGGGTGTTGCGTGGAAGGATTCGCCAATACCTGAATCCAGTGAACTCAATTGTCGATTCTCCCCTGCTCCAATCCCAAGTCGCGAGGCTGAACGAACCATGCGAAAACGATGGCGTCAGGCCGCACGAATGGAAATGAAGACTTTGCTTTATCTTGAGTGGATGCAATTAGGACTCTTGCCAGTTGCATATCACAATTCACGTTGAACGCATCAATGCATCTCCGTGCTGTTTAAGTTGGCGTAATTCAAGGCCGAAACATGAAGGGCATGATGCTGGGTTCTTCCACTCGGAAGCGACTTCTTGCAATTGTCCTTTTTTCGATGATTTTCTTATCAGGTTGCCTTGGTAATAGCCAGCAAGATTTGGAAGAAAACGCTTCAAATGGAATCATTGAACTTGAGGTTTGGCATACATTTGCGGCTGAAAGTAAGGAAGAAGAAGTGTTCATGAACGCAATCAATTCGTTTGAATCTTCACATCCAAACATAACCGTTGATGTGACAATGGTTCCATTTGGAAATGCAGACCAACTGTTCATGACGGCTGCTCAAGGGGGACAAGCTCCTGATTTGATGCGTCTCTCGAGTGATCAACTGGGTGCAATTGGAGAGGTTCGAGTTGATGGCTTCCCACTCCTGGAGGATCTACGTCCTCATCTTACACCACAAGATAGGGCGCAGTTCGAAGAGCGAGCATTGCAAGCCATGCGGTATGGTGATTCGTTGTATGGCGTACCTGCAAGCCAAGATTGTCTTTCGTTAATCTTTAACAAAGCATTGTTTGATGCACAAGGTCTTGCTTATCCAGATGAAACTTGGACGGAACAAGATTTGCTCCAGGCCGCTGAATCATTGACCTACCAAGATGTGCAAGGACTTGCAATTCCAATCAAGACTGCGTATTGGTGGTTCCCAATACAGGAAGGATTCGGCGGCTCACTTTTTGATGAAAACGGTGAACCAACCCTCAACTCCAACGGTTCCAGTGAAGCCATGCGATGGATGCTTGATTTGGAGTTGGAGCATGGTGTCGTCGCTACAGGGACACAGATTGAAGGCATGAAAAACCAATTCATCTCCTCGAAAGCTGCGATGATTTTCGATGGCCCGTGGAATTGGGCTACGTATGAGGCAAGTCGCTTAAACATCGGTCAAACCTTGTTGCCGCTGGTTGAAACCTCAGGAGAACGAATGTCACCGCTTGTAACCTACAAAGGTTGGACTGTTAGCAAGCAAAGTGCCAACAAGGTTGCAGCGACCGAACTTGCACTATGGCTCTCTTCCGAGGCTGTTCAGAAAGAATTCGCTGTTGACACGTACACAATGCCAACACATGTTGCTTTGGAGTTCGATGCTGAAATCACTGAAGACGAGGTGCTTTCAGGTTTCCTCGAGCAAACCAAAGAAGGAACACCGGCTCCAACAACTCGGGCGATGTCGCTGGTCTATGACCCACTGTCAACTGCCTTTGAACAGGCTTACTCGGAGATTGCCACCACTGAGGAAGCATTGTCAGGTGCCAACCAACAACTTCAGGAGCAAATGGATTCAATTTCTCGTGCTGAACCGTACCCCCTAACAGAAGGATATCGTACAATTTCACTCGAATTTCAGATGACCAATGCCACGTTGTACGACATCCTTGTTGATGGAGCCTTGCACACCCAGATTCGACTTGAATCTACAAACAATGGCACAATTCTCGGGTACGATACATGCACTGATGGATTCGATGAGTTGCTTCAACAAGGACAGGTTCGAATCATTTCACAAACGACAGAATTGATTCAATGCGACCTTACAGGCATGGTGCCTGAACAAGAACATCGAATCGAAGTTTTTGCAGACAGCGTGCTGATCTATTCGACAACTGGAAGCACAGCTGTAGCCGATGAACGACCACAAGCAGGCAATACATCGCCAGTCATGTTCGCACTTGGTGCAATTGTTCTCTCCTTAATCGCCTTGTTGAGTTTTGCAAAATGGAATGATACAAGGCTTGGCCGAACAAATTCCAAACTTGCCCATTTCTACGTCGCACCTGCTTTACTTGCCTTAGCCATCCTCACGTTTTATCCCGTCTTGTACGGGTTCTGGCTTGCCTTTACGGATGCAAATCAGACACAACTTGGGGATCAATCGTTCATTGGTTTGGACAATTTCTGGGAGGTGTTTTCCTCTGATGGGTTCCTGCGAGTGACCTTGTTTACACTCGTTTGGACTTTCGTCAACGTATCCGCGCACATCGGTATCGGACTCTTCCTAGCGATCCTCTTGCATCGCAGTCGAATTCAAGGGAAGATGGCGTACCGCACACTGTTGTTGCTGCCATGGGCTGTTCCTTCGTACATCTCGGTTCTCGTATGGAGAGGGATGTTCCAACCTGATGGATTCGTAAACGATCTCTTGGGTACCAACATCGATTTCCTCTCCGACCCAACGGGTGCTCAAATTATTGTGATTCTTGTCAACATTTGGCTTGGCGTTCCCTTCATGATGATGTCCATTAGTGGTGCATTACAATCGCTTCCGAAGAACATGTACGAAGCTGCTGAAATTGATGGAATCATGGGGTGGACTGCATTCCGGCATCTTACACTTCCAAATTTACGCAGTGCATTGATTCCTCTGACGCTTCTCGGTTTCATTTGGACGTTCAACATGTTCAACGTGATTTATTTGATGACCGATGGAGGCCCAAATCTCTACTTTGGTGAGCCTGGTCAAACGGATATTTTGATCACATATGTGTATGATGTAGCCTTTAGAGAAGGCGCTTACGGAGTGGCTGCCGCTTGGTCGGTCATCATCTTCATGATGTTGTTTGCCTTCTCTTGGCGATACATGAAACAAACCAATGCTACGGAGGCGGTGCGATGACCAATTCAGAGGACATGCGTTGGTGGTATGTGCCTATTGAAATCGTCATGTTGAGACGTTGGCTTGTCGCAGCTTTCCTCATCAACGTCCTTCTCCTCACAGTGGATTATCTCCGTGCGGAGTCCGATCTGCTTCTCCTTGGAATACTCACTTGTGCTTTGTTTGCAGCGCTTCGCGCATCCCTTCCCAATGTCAACGATCACCTGCGTCGAAACAGTTGCTTGGTGCTGAGTGCAATGTTGCTTGGAATTGGCGTTTATCGACTCTTACGCATTGAAGTGACGGTTTTCAACATCTGGATCCATTGTTGGAGCATCCTGCCGTCAGGCTTGACCTTGTATTGGTTATCGGGGCGGCCTGTTACGGTATGGACGTCAAGGAAACTATCGGATTCTGCGATCGAATACGGTTTGATGCGAAATGCAAATCTAAGCAAGATATTCCATGCTACATCCACTCACCTTACGCTCCTTCACTTTGTTGCCATTACCGTCATTCCTTTGATCTGGATTGTTGATATTGCCTTCTCGGAAGGAAATGCTCTCGGCGGACAAATCGGTGATTCATTCACCACAGAACACTTCTCAAAAATTCTCAACGGTGATTCGTTCTGGACATGGTTAACGAATTCCCTGATTGTGAGTATCGGAACGGCCCTGCTTGGATTGTTTATCGCTATTCCTGCTGGATATGCATTTAGTCGCTACAAGTTTACTGGACGTGATGTTTCGATGTTCTCGTTCCTTCTCGTGCAGATGTTCCCTGGCGTGATTATTCTCGTTCCATATTTCTTGGTGATGAAGACCCTCGGTTTGCTCAACTCACATTTAGGGCTCATTCTAGCCTATTGTGTTACAGCATTACCTCTCTGTGTTTGGATGTTGAAAGGATTCTTCGACACTATACCACGAGAACTTGAAGAGGCTGCTGCTCTTGATGGATGCAACCAATTCCAAGTGTTCACCAGAGTCGTCCTACCGTTGTCCACGCCCGCAATCGCTGTGACGGCACTGTTCAGTTTCTTGGCTGCTTGGAATGAATTCTTATTGGCGCTAACCTTCAACACATCAAACGACATGTACACGCTCCCAGTTGGATTGGCTTCACTTATCTCTTCAACAGGACAAGCGTGGGGTGATTTTGCGGCCGCAAGTCTGTTGGTCAGTCTGCCAGTGGCCTTGCTCTTCCTCTTCTTCCAGAAATTTTTGATCGACGGATTATCCGCAGGTGGCGTCAAAGGGTGAGAACATGGTGAACGTACAATTTGAAGAAGTAAACAAGCGATACGATGACGGATTTCATGCTGTCAGAAATCTGAATCTTGACATCAAGGACAAGGAATTCTTGGTTCTCTTGGGACCATCAGGTTGTGGTAAGTCAACCACACTTCGAATGCTTGCAGGCCTGGAAGAAGTGACAGGGGGTAGTATCCTTATCGATGGAATGAAAGTCAATCATCTCCCCGCTGGCGCTCGAGGTTTGGGTATGGTGTTCCAATCCTATGCATTGTATCCTCACATGTCGATTCGCGACAATCTCTCCTTCGGGCTAAGGATGATGAAAGGAGAAAACAAGTTGCCTGAGGATGAAATATCGTCCCGTGTCGATGAGATTTCAACCCTCCTTGAACTCAGTGAACATCTTGGGAAGAAACCGAAGGAACTCAGTGGAGGTCAGCGTCAGAGAGTTGCGCTTGGACGAGCATTGGTACGACGACCGAAGGTTCTCCTCATGGACGAACCTCTCTCAAATTTGGACGCAGAGTTACGGCATCAAATGCGACAAGAGATTCGACGTCTGCACGACGAACTTGGTACTACAACGATCTATGTAACCCACGATCAAATCGAAGCAATGACGCTTGCTGATCGAATTGCAATCCTCGAAAAGGGTGAATTGCAACAACATTGTGCGCCGTTGGAAGCTTACCACAACCCTGCCAATGATTTCGTACGTTCATTCTTGTGCAAACACATCGATGATTTGGTCGATACGGCGAATTCATTGTTTAAGCAGCCAGAAGATATGGAGGGTGAGGAATGAAAAATATTGCTCGATGTTTGATCCTATTGATGGTTCTCGTCGTGTTCTCACCTCTCTCTTCCAACGATGTGCAAGCATCATCCCATCCTACTTCGACAACCATGACTTCATTTTCGTTCAAGGCTTTTGCAACAGAAGTAGCCGTGGTTGGTGAATGGAACTGGAGCGATCCTGTTCCCATGGTTGAACAAAACGGTGTTTGGACTGCTGAGATTGAATTGCAAGAAGGTCTGTATTGTTACAAGTTCATTGTTGATGGCCAGTATCTCTTCGACCCGATGAATCCAGAACGTTCGTATTGTGGCGATATCGAAAATTCACTTGTCCGTGTTCGTGATCACACTCGCCCTCATTTCAGTGCTGAACTCGTTGCTCAATCCCTCGTTGTAACGTATCATCCCGGTTCTTCAGGAGCTGCCTTCAGTGGAACCCCTTCTGCTCTTTCTGGTGCTGTCTGGGATTCGCAACTCCTCACTTGGACTTTTGATGTGAGTGGATTGGATGATGGTAAGCATACGCTCAAAATCGATGGATTCGATGTCGATGGTAATCCAGCATACGACTTACTCGTCCCGTTCTGGACTGGCCCATCTGCTGATTTTGAATGGCAAGACGCGCTCATCTACATGGTCATGACCGATCGATTCGTCAATGGCAATACATCAAACGATGGGCCCATGGTTGGTGCAGCACAAGGGGCTGATTGGCAAGGTGGCGACTTTGCAGGCGTCACCCAAATGATTGAATCTGGCTATTTTGATGAGTTAGGGGTCGGAGCGCTCTGGCTTTCTCCGTTCAATACGGCAGCGAATGGAACGGGCAAAGCCGCAGATGGGATCCATGATGTTTCTGCCTTCCATGGTTACTGGCCAACGGAACCAAGAGGAATTGAACCGAAGTTGGGTACCGAAGAAGAACTTCATGCATTGATTGAAGCAGCCCATGGCCACGACATTCGCGTCATGATGGATTTTGTCGTGAACCACGTTCATGAACAGCACACATACTATCAAGACAATCCTGAATGGTTCAATGCGGGTTGTATCTGTGGGACTTCCAACTGCGACTGGACCGAGCACCGTTTGGATTGCCAATTTACGTCCTACATGCCCGATGTCAATTGGAAGATTCGAGATGCTTCTGAGCAATTCATTGATGATGCTTTGTGGTGGTTGGAAACCTACGATCTCGATGGTCTTCGTATTGATGCTGTCAAGCATGTTGAAGATTTAGCAACAAGAAACTTGGTTGCTCAAGTCAATGAACGCTTTGAGACGGTTGGAACCGATTACTATCTCAAAGGCGAGACAGCCATGGGTTGGGCGGGTCACTCACTCATAGACAATCAGGAACAATATGGAACCATCAACGCGTACATGGGTCCGGATGGATTGGATGGACAAGCTGACTTTGTGCTCTATCATGCAGTTGTTGACAACGTCTTCGTTTCTGGCAATGAGAACTACATGCATCTTGATTATTGGACTAACCGAAGTCAAGATCAATACCTCGACGGTTCCATCATGGTGCCCTATGTTGGTAGTCACGATGTGCCTCGATTGACCAGTCGAGCAGATAGTGGAACCAATGATGCGTTCAATCAATGGGTTGAGGACGGTCTTCCTGGTCAGCCTGGTGATGCGTCCGCTTACAATGCTGCTCTGCAGGCTTATGGATGGCTCTTGACCACGCCGGGTGCTCCACTGCTTTACTACGGGGATGAATATGGCGAATACGGAGGAGCAGACCCCGATAATCGTCACATGTACCGAAATGAGAGTTCGTGGAGTACCATGGAATCTGAATTGTTTGAGAACATCTCAGAACTTGGTAAATTACGATCAGAATCGATTGCATTACAACGTGGCGAATACAGCACACGACTGGCAATGTCGAATCTTCTCGTTTACAACATGACGCACGATGATCAGGTCATGTCCATCGTTCTCAATCGTGGTGCTCCGACGACGGTTGCTGGTTTTGCCAACAACGATGTCGTTCGTTTTGGTGACTCATCAATGCTCGATGGTACACTCTCCGTAGGGGCACATTCCGTGACCGTAATCGAACTTGATGCTGATGTCGTCGAGATTCCTGATTACGGCTGTACGGACTCATCAGCAACAAACTTTGACCCATCCGCTACTGAAGATGATGGGTCATGTGAATACCCTCCTGTACCAATCTTTGGCTGTATGGATAACACTGCAACGAACTTTGACGTTGAGGCAACCCAAGACGATGGAAGTTGTCAGTATGAGACCGATCCTGTTGACCCATGCGCCGATGTACTCTGTGATGCGTGTCCTGCTGGTTGGATAACAGTGCCAGCAGAGGAAGGGGAATGTTGCCCAAGTTGTCAGGAGCCGAGCGGAAACAACCAAACAAACACCACAACTCAAACCAATGAATCGACGAACCAAACAAGTTCAACCAATGAAACTCAATTGCCAAATCCGAGCAATGAGACGGATGGGCATTCATCGACTTCGAATGAAATGAAAACGTGCGAAGGGTGTTGTGGGAATGTATTCGAGGTTGCAGCTGATGAACCATGTCCAATGGTCAATTGTGCTCCATGTGACTCAGAAGGAATCTCTGATTCCAAATCTTCAACGCACACGATAACACGATCTTTGTTAATTGGAGCCGTAATCCTCGCAGCCCTCTTCCTTGGTTTAACTGGAAGAAAGAAGGGATTGCAAGTGGATGAATCGGTTGAAATCAATTGGGACGATCAAGAGAATTGATCGTAGAATTCAAGATAATCTTGAATCATTCTCTGACCAGTAAATCCAGCTGATGCTACGATGCTTGCTTTCATCATATCCGACCAACCATTGTCTTCTCGTTCCCACAAAGGGAGAACATCATGTTCCAGTACGTTGTAGATGTTTTCTGCATCTCTGTCATCATTACGGTCATCTTCCGCATTCCCAATCGCCCATCCATTCACACCATGAATGCAAGCCTCAGGCCACCATCCGTCGAGGATCGAACAGTTTGGAACACCATTCATTGCAGCCTTCATACCCGACGTACCCGATGCTTCCATAGGACGAATCGGATTGTTCAGCCAAATGTCTACGCCACTGGTCATCATCAATCCGGTATGCATGTCGTAATTCTCGATGAACGCAACTGGGATTTCGTCGGCGATTTGATGTGCAGATTCAAAGATGTCACGAATCAATTGTTTGCCACCTTTGTCTCTTGGATGTGCTTTTCCAGAGAAAACGAATTGAATCTTTCCTGCACCAATTGCCCGAAGTCGTTGCAAATCTTTGAAGACCAAGTTTGCTCGTTTGTAGGTTGCAAATCGGCGTGCAAAACCGATGGTTAATCGGTCTGAGAATAATTCGACCCCGGTTGTTGATTTGACGTAATCATGGAGTTGTTTTCGAGTCTTTGCACGTGCGTCATTGAGATCTTTCGTTGGCAATGCATCAGCATTTGAGATGGATTCAGGCTGAATTCTCCATCCAGCCATATGCTCATCAAAGAGGGATGACATGACAGGGGATGTCCAAGTGATGTGATGGACTCCATTGGTGATTGGTTGAATCAGTTGTTCTTCGAACATGGTCATCGCAACCTCAGCATTGAGCTTAGAAACAGCGTTGACCGATGTTGAAAGAGCCACTGCGAGATGTGACATCGAACATCGAGCACCTTGTTCAGAATCACCAGCGCTCCTGACCAGGTCTTGAGCATCATCTGGCAGAATCTTACCAACAACCTGCCTTACCAAAGACCACTCAAATCGGTCATGACCTGCAGGAACGGGGGTGTGCGTTGTGAACAGGCTTCGTTGTGCCAATTCTTCTCTGCTCCATCCACGATTCAACAATTCGAGCATGGCAAAGGTGCAGTGGCCTTCGTTAAGATGCAGTCCTCGAAGTTCCACATCGAGGTAATCGAACAATTGGACACCTCCAACACCGAGAACGTATTCTTGGCGGATTCGTACTTCATCCCCACCTCCGTAAAGTCGTGAAGAGAGTCGTTGATGCTCTGGTGAATTTGATTCATGACGTGTATCGATAAAATAGACTGGAACGATGTGGCCGCTCTGACCAGTAATCTCTGTTTTCCAAACATGTGCGAGAAGGGTTTGGTCATCCAATTGGAGTTTGATGGTAATGTCGGTTTTCGTTAGGTGATGGCCAGGATCAAATTCTGGGAACGTCTCTGTTTGGACTCCATCTCCATCAATGTGCTGACGAGCATAGCCTTGATGATACAGAAGCGTAACTCCGACAAGTGG
Organism: Candidatus Poseidoniaceae archaeon; assembly: GCA_049438185.1. Lineage (GTDB taxonomy): Archaea > Thermoplasmatota > Poseidoniia > Poseidoniales > Poseidoniaceae > MGIIa-L2. The sequence goes on along the minus strand of JBMTJI010000005.1, from coordinate 16,735 downwards.
GACGCCAGCATCAGCAGCGGATTTGACGTGATCTCCAGCGAGAACCCCTAATCCACCAGAATACGTGTGAAGGTCTGACCAAAGGCCAATCTCGGCTGTGAAATACCCCACCACAGACATGGCGTATGCTCGTCTAATCAGGTTATGAGTTCTTTGTAACTTGCCTCAGCCGACAAGTTCCTGCCAAGTAAATTTCCATGACCAATTCCTACCTTTTTGACCGGGAACATTCATTCGTGCTTCCGCGCCTAAACCAAGGTAATCTTGGAGAGGAATGATGGAAATTGGTGACTGTGTTGATTGTGCTAAGCGAATCAAAGTCTGGGAAACGGTTTCGCCCGGAATTGCAAGTGAACGTACCTCTTTCTGCTCCTCATTCGTCGCAGAAACGAACCATCCCTCCGCAGTGTTGTTGTCGTGTGTGCCGGTGTAGACAATCTGGTCTTCTCTGATGTTTTGTGGGTGATGTGGGTTTGTTTCAATTTCGTCCGAAAATCCGAATTGAAGAACACTCATGCCACGTAGGTTGTGACGTTGCCTGAATTCAATGACCGCTTCTGGAATGATGCCCAGATCTTCCGCGATGATTTGGTCTGGAGATGAGACCAGTGACATGATATGGTCAAACAACATGTCTCCAGGGCCATCTTGCCAATGACCGTTCGTTGCTGTCTCTTCGGGGTAAGGTATGGCCCAATTGGAATGAAACCCACGGAAATGATCAATACGTACGACATCGTACATGCGAAACATTCGCTTCATGCGTTCTTCCCACCATCTCCAATCTTCCTGTTCATGCGCATCCCAGTTGTAAAGAACCGTTTCCCAGACTTGTCCAGTTTCGCTAAAGTAATCTGGTGGAACGCCAGCAATGTATGTGGGGTAGCCCTCCTCATCGAGTTGGAATAAATCGCGATGCGCCCAAACATCAGCTGAGTCGTGAGCGATAAAGATTGGAACATCGCCGATCATTTTGATACCATTCTTGTTCGCATAGAATCTTAGTGCCGTCCACTCTGCTGTGAACGTTTGTTGTTTTGCAATGAAGGGTTCAATCGAGCCCGCAAACGCAGCCAACGCCTCAGGATGTCGGTTCTTGAGAGGGTCTGGCCACTCGTACCAAGGCTTGCCATCTTGGTCTTCTTTGATGGCGCAAAACAACGCCCAATCGTTCAACCAATACGCATCTTCCTCCATTTGATGTTCCTGATTCGAGTCCGTGAGATCCGTCCATCCTGCAAAGGCCGATGGTGAGGCATATGGCGAACGATATTTGTCAGGAGGTGTAAGGGGCAGCATTTGCCAATAGGAAAATCCGTTTTGATGAAGCCAGTCGACAAAACGATAGCCTTCTGATAACTTTTGTTCTGGTAATGATGTCAGATGACAGAGGATTCCACTTTCGTGTCGAGACTCCATCAGTCCTTTGCAAAGCCTTTCAAATTATCATTTATACGGTTATGCAATGCGGAGAAGTGCTGTAATATTGTCCCTGCTTTTCATTACATCAACAATGGGTGGTTTCGCTCTTTCACAAACGCCTACAACAATCACTGTTGATGGTGATTTATCGGATTGGAATCCGGATGAGTTGATGTCGAGCACCAACGTTGATTTGCACTTGACGTGGGATGCATCCAACCTTTACATCGGCTGGGATGGTACCGATTGGAAATCAACCTCAGAAGGAGCAGATCTCTTCATTTACTTTAACACCTCAACACAAGGTTCTGTGTTGAGTAAGGATTGGGGCTTTTCCCACACCCTTCCATTCGCTGCAGATTACGGATTTGTTCTCGAGGATGACACCTACTTCCGACTCGTATCCTATGATGGAAGTGCATGGGTTGACAGCGCTCATGTTGTCGAACTCTATGCGGGATGGGAAGGTAATATGGTGACAGAGTTTGCTCTACCGTGGTCTGAACTCGGCTCTCCAACCTCGTTGGACGTCGTTGTGTATGCTCAATGGCAAGACGAAGGGAATGTTTGGGCATCGTTTCCACAACAGAATCCGGCAAGCAACAACGGAGCCGAAACGTTCACCCATGCATGGCACATCGAGAACGTCAACAATGCGACCTCTCCAAACCAACTTCCAGTGATTCAACCAGCGGCAGCGGGTAAAGTGGATGATGCTCTCAATCTCGCCATCGTTTTCCATCAACATCAGCCGTATTACAAGAATAAACTCACTGGCATGTACGAGATGCCTTGGGTTCGAGTCCATGCAATGACCGAATACGTGGATTCGCCTGGAATCCTTGCAGATACGGATACGAAGGTGACGTACAACCTTGTGCCATCATTTATTGAACAACTCGTGGACTATCACGAACAAGAAACACTTGACGTGCATACGGACATCGCCAAACGCTCTTGGGCGACGGGAGGATATCCGAACGCAACCGATCTTGAACTCCACACGATGCAATTCCAGTCGTTTTGGAACAGTGGCTGGATTTACAATGTGTCTGTAGACGACCCGAAACTTGGATGGCTCCATCCTTCGAGTGCACGCTACAAAGAACTCTACGACAACACGCTTCACAACCTCAAACCAGCAACCATCATGGACGATGACTTGCTTCCTCCACAGGATTTCCTCGACTTGCAGGTTCTTTGGTATCTTTATCAATTCTCACCAGATTACGTCCTTGGCTCATACAATTCAAGCCACCGTGATCAAGGGCTCATCGATTTGTTCATGCAAAATGGGAACTACGAACTTGCTGATTTGAACTACGTGCTTGATGCTCAACACGCCCACATGGGGAACGTTTTGCCTATGTACAGTGAACTTGCTGCAAACGGACAAATTGAACTCACAACCACACCATATTACCACCCCATTATGCCGTTGTTGATGATGGAAGGATGGACAATGGAAGACGGTATTCGCGTGAACAAGGAAGCTTGGCCAGAGGATGTTCAAAACCATCTGATTACCGGTATGGATTTGTTCGAGGATGAACTTGGATTCCGGCCAACAGGAATGTGGCCGAGTGAAGAAGCCGTCTCTCCAGCCATGGTTCAACCCGTCACGGATGTAGGAATTGAATGGATGGTAACGGATGAAGAGATTCTCAAACAATCCACCAATCAAAACGGAGACTACATCGACGTTGAGGATGTTACAAACCTTGCAACACCATGGAAGGTCACTGGAGCGGATGGCGGTGAAGTTGCCGTCATTTTCCGTGATCGTGTCATCTCTGACCGCATTGCTTTCCAATACGGAACGATGACTCCAGAGGCTGCAGTTTCAGATTTTATTGCATATCTCGATAACATACGGCAACAGCTTCTCGATGCGGGCGAAGACCCATCGGAGCATCTTCTCACTGTTGCACTCGACGGCGAGAATTGGATGTTCATGTCTGAATTCCAGCACCAGGATAACGCTCGCCCCTTCATGGCGGAGTGGTACAGTCGTTTGGCAACCCACCCCACAATTGTAACAACGACGCCTTCTGAATTCCTTGAATCCGAACCGACGTTGCCAGTGATTCAAACCATTGGAACAGGGTCATGGATTGATGGAACACTTCGTACATGGGCTGGTGAAGAAGAGGAATCCCTTGCGTGGCAACGGCTGGTAGAGGCACGACAACAACTCGTAGCCTTCGAGGAAGAGAATCCAAACGATCCAGGTCTCGAAGCCGCTTGGGAATCGTTGTACATTGCCGAGGGTAGTGATTGGTTCTGGTGGTATGGTCTTGATCAAGACAGCGGTTACGACGAGAACTGGGACGTTCTCTTTAAGGTTCATCTCTCCAATATTTATCGAGCGGTCAATCTCGATCTTCCTCCATATTTGCAAGATCTATGGACAAACCCTGCAGTACCTTCGCCAGCAGCCTCTTCGATCATTGAACCGATGGTTGACGGTGTCGCATTACCGGGTGAATGGGATGGTGCAGCTCGCTATGATGCACCAGTCGAAGGAGCCCCATTTAACATCGAGGAATTCTATGTCGGCTACGATGCGTCGAATGTTTTTGTGCGAGTGGATGCCACAACAATTACCGAACTTGAGAACATGTCACTCGGTGGAAAATCCCCTGACTTAGCACTCTATTTCATGCAACCAAATGCTGTGAATTTCAATGAAGCAGAAACAAATTTCCGTACCTACTATGGCAATCAGATTCTGAGTTTCCCTTCAAAATACATGGTCGCATTCGATTTCGATACGCTACGGGACGATGGTCGTGCCAAATGGAATCTTTTCACTGCAAAAGGGAAGACTGGAGACCAGGAGCAATGGGTTTTGAGCGGTAGTTCAGCACTTGGCGGATGTGCTGTTCAAGATGTCTACGAGTTTGTCATCCCTTGGTCGGAGATTGGACTTGCACCTCGTTATTCGACACGAATCAAGGTGGTTGCAGCCCTCGCAGACTCGCTCGCTTATGGTGACGGAGAGGACAAAGAAATGGCGCCACCTGCACCTGCAGAAGTCGTCCTTCCAGATCTTGAGGAGTGGGTGACCTTGCTTGAACTCGATGATGCGATTGGTGATGAAACCGGAGACGGTGATTACATCTATCCACTTGCTTCTGATTTCGCCACGCCCAACAATGGAGGTTTGTGGGATGCGAAGAAACTGACCATTCGCCAAAGCGCTTGGAATGCTCAATTCATTATTGAGATGGATGAGATGACCGATATCTGGGGTCTGAGCAACGGATTTAGCCATCAGATCGTCCAAATTTACGTCGATCAGGGCGAGACGACCTATGGCTCAACAGCGATGCTTGATGGGGCGAATGCCCGTATCGATAGTGCATGGGCATGGGAAGTTGCCATCAGTGGTACAGGGGAACCTGGTGCAGTCTTCGCAGTCCAATCCGAGACAGGGAGTACGTCCTCTCGCGGTATTGATGTGTCGGGAGACATTGATGCGAAAACCATCACATTCACGATCAGCAAAGACGTCATTGGTGATGACATCCCCAACTACCGATACATCATCGTGATTGGAAGTCAGGATGGTTTCGGTACAGGAAAATGGAGAGATGTGGATGAGACACCTTCAACATGGACTCTTGGTGGAGGATCAAATCCTGCTGCAGATGATGGAATTGATTACGATCCAAACATCATTGACATGATTCTAGAGGGAACAGGACAAGAACAAATGTTGTCATCCTACGATGTAGATGGGCACATCTATGCGACCCTAACCGGTTTTGAAATGCCAGAGATTCCACAACAAATCTTTGGAGCCTCTGTTGAAACCGTCACCTCTTCCAGCGCAGTTCTTACTTGGTCGACCACTGTTTCCGATGTGACTTCGATTCAATACGTATTGGCAGATCAACAACCAGTTGATGAAACAACGAATCTTTTTGAAACGGATTCAGGAACCGACCACGCTGTGACCCTAACCGATCTTGAGGTTGGAACTTCGTATTGGGTGTTCATTCGTGCAAACGATACAGCCGATGTTGTTCTTTACTTCAACACCAGCAATGTCATCGATGAAACCGCTCCTGAGTTATTGAATTTGGATGCAGAAGTCCTCGATGATGGCCGTGTGCGAATATCGTGGTACACATCCGAGAGTGCTACAGAACTTGTCTCAATAGGTGGGGCGACCATCCACGAGGATGCGTTCGCAACAAAGAAGAATCATGAAATCATTACAGAAGCATATGCCAATGGTGATTACACAATCGTGGTCAAGAGCGCTGATGCTTCAGGTAATCTGAATGAGAGTAGCATCTCAGTTACCATCGATTTGGATATAGACAACAACAACCCAAGTCCGAATTCACCGAATGATTCCACAGGTACAATCGATGAGGAAGAACAGTCGTCAGCGCTATCGGGTGGTGTGGTACAAATTGGAATACTCATTACAGTCTTGGTTTTGCTCATCGCCTTCATCCGTGTGCGAAATGGAGAAGATGGTGACGATAAGTGGGTTTAGTCATCCCCCAATTTCAGTTCTGGAATCCAATCACTGAGATACGCTGCTACAGCGATCATACCGAGTTGTGCAAAGGCTCGAAGAATGTGTGCCCACAATGGGAACGTGTTTCCATTCAGTGGAATATCGTTGATCCACATGTTGAGGTTCGCCCAATAAAGAACGATGAGAAGTACAACCGTTGCTTTTCCAGCAACGACTCGAGTAGGTCGTAGAATGAGCCCTAATCCACAAAGAACTTCAGGTATGCCGCTGATGATGACCCAGAACTCTGCACTGAGTGGAAGGGCTTCAGGAACGATCGGTGTGAACCATTCAACATCCGTAAAATGAAGAATACCAACGTAGATGAAAAAAGCACCCAATCCCAATGCAAGTGCATCTTTGTGGTAAGGCCACAAATGCTTCATCGCTTCACCACGATGGTAAGGAGGTCACCATCTTTGAGTTGGTGATCCAATCCGACACGTTGCCAATCAAATTTTGCTGAGGGGCCTTTGATTCGAGCGAATCTGAATTTTCGTACGAAGTCCCGATGCAATTTGTTGCATATTGTTTCAACCGTTGAATCATCCTTGACGATGAGAGGTTCCTCCAAATCAGCTTCTTGGCCTTGTGGTTTGAGGAAAACCCGCATAAAACCAAGGTTGTCGTAGATGAAGTCTTTCAATTCGGTTAAACCGATGTCTTTGAACGCAGAAATTTCCATGATTGGCCAATCGTTTGGAAGACCTGACTTTGCCCTCTCAATGTCTTCAGGGGTTGCGATGTCAATTTTGTTGATAGCGATAACAGCCTTTTCGTAGACGATGTTCCCTGCCAAACAGTCAACAATTTGTTCTGCTGTCGTATCTTGCCTTAGAGTAACAATGGCGGATGTGTATCCGAACGATCGGATGATATCACCCATTTCTTCAGGAGTAAGATGTGTTTGTTCAACCGTTGTTCGAACATCAATTCCACCCTTATCGACACGCTTGATGAAGACGGGAGGCTTTTGTTGATTCAATCGGAGTCCAGAATTATGCAGTTCTCGATGAAGGACATTAAAATGCCCGTCCTGGAAAGGATCAACGATGTAGAGAACCATGTCCGAAGAGCGGATGACATTGAGAATTTCTTTTCCTCTGCCTTTTCCTTCAGCAGCACCCTTGATCAAACCAGGCAAGTCAAGAATCTGTATTTTTGCACCTCGATGTTCCATGACACCAGGGATACATGTCAACGTGGTAAACGCATATCCTCCTGCCTCCGAGTGAGCATCAGTGACTTTGGAAATGAGTGTTGATTTTCCTACTGATGGAAATCCGACCAGCGAAACTGTCGCATCCCCAGACTTCTTGACTTCGAAGCCTTTGCCACCACCACTCGCTTTCGAGTGTGCAGCAGCTTTCTCTTCCTTGAGTTTCAGTTGGGCAATCTTGGCCTTCAACTTCCCAATGTGGGCATTGGTAGCCTTGTTCTTTTGCGTTTTGTCGATCTCAGCGCGAATCATTTCGATTTGCTCTTTAATCGTCGCCATACGAACCCCCCTGTCCTTTTGGAACAGACCCTGTTCTTCAAGGCTGTTGTAAGAACCTTGGAGGATTCATCGCTTTGCATCTTCATCCGATACGGTTGAAACTACCATCTGGCATCATCTGCCATCGGCTCTGGTCAGGTCCAATGTAGATGGTCTGCCCAGTCGATTGATCGTACTGTCCACCGGGTGGTAGGCCAGTGTAATCGGCGACTCGGTCTGGTTGAGCAGGTGGTGGTGGCGCCGTTGCCATCGCCTGTGGTGGAGCTGGAGCAATTGCAGGAGCAACCGGTTGTTGGACCACAGGCGCTTGTTGAATTGGTTGTGATTGCATAGGAATCGCACCCATTTGTTGCGTGTTCATAGGTTGTGCAGGCTGTGCAGCTGCGGGTTCTTGATTCCAAAGTTGCTGATTGAAATCCTTCGATTCAATTCCTGTTGATCGGCCTCGCATGACAAGGAAGCCAACAACTGCTGCGATGGCAATCACAGCGACGGAGGAGCCCACAATCACCAGTGTGTTGGATGATTTGGACTCAGATTCAGAATTTGTTTCAGAATCACCGCTTGCGTCGTTCTGTTCTTCACCTTCCTCGACAATGTTTTGAGCTGAAGAATCGGTACCATCGTGTTCCTCCGTATTGCCTGAAGATACAGATGAAGTGCCTGCTGCGGTCGCAGTTCCAGAGATTGTTGATGATTCCGTTACGAACGCCACAGATGCAGCGTGGGCGATACCACCATCAAGCGTTACAACATTCAATTGGATGTTGTAATTGTGCAGTGGAATCTCCTCATCGAGCATGAAGCTCACTTCAAAAGTCAAATCTCCGTTTGCATCAATAGCACCCCACGTGATGACGGCACTATCCAGTAACTTCTGATTGTACGGTTCGATGATGATATCGAGTGCGCCGCCAAGCGTCAAGTCAAGACCGTTGTGTGCATTGATTGCTCCGCTGATCACCATGGTCTCTTCAGTGGTGAGAAGTTGTTCACGATTATCGATGTCGAGTGTAAATTCTGGCAATGACGTAATGCTAAGGGTGATTTCATCGGATTTGACGGTCGAACCAGACGTCCCGGTGACGATAATCGTATAATCGCCTGCTGGAAGATTTTCAGGCACGGAGAGTGTCAAAACGGGCATGAATGGTGTCGTACCCGAGGCAAAGTCGAGCGTTCCAGAGATGTTGGTGTCACTCGGCAGGGTTACACTCACAGTAACATCCGCTCCAAATCCATTGAGTGGTTCAATGAAGATTGGTGTTGGAAGTTCCCAGGGTACGCCGCCCGGCACGACGAGCCATGGATCGAATGCAATGATCTCGAAATCAGGGTCGTTGTCAACTGTGAAAGCAACATCAACAGACCGCTCAAAGCCTTCGTGGGTCCCCATAATTGAGAGAACGTAGTCCCCGCTTGACATGTTCATGGTATCGACAACGACAGCACCTAATTCATCGATGGAGAGTTCCTGATTGTCGTACATGAGCGGTGCATTCTCAGCATTCACAGTTGCACTAATGGAAACGGTCTCGTCAAATTCATTGAATCCAACGACATTGATCCAAGCAGCGAATGGTAGACCCATTCGTGCCACGTCATCGGGTACGCTTGGAAGAATTGTGAAATCAGGTGTAGCCCAGTCGTTGTTTCCTTCTCGACCAGCGAACACTTGCACACCGTTTGCAGTGACTGTTGAAGAACCCACTGTGAACGATTCAGTGCCAATGTGGCGATAATTGAGTGGAAGGGCATCAGAGGCATCGAGGGCCATGTCCAAGAGGATGCATCCTCCGATTTCGATTGAAAGTTCGAGCGTTCCAGTTCCAACAGCAGCGTCACTCCAGACCTTGCCTTCTGTGAGCGGGAAGTTGAATGCATCCAAGCCGTTTGCATAGGTTAAATCAGAGCGAATCACGGTTTCTTCATTCATGTCAAAACCACTCGGAATGCATCCTTCATCGATGTATCCTCCGCCTCCTGAACCGCCTCCACCGAAGCCTCCGTCGCCATTGCCGCCGCCGTTGTTGCCTCCACCATTCTGGCTGTCACTGCATCCAAAGAAATCGACACTTTCACCGGAAGGTGTGTTTGGACACTCATCATCAGCGTCATCGACGCCATCACCATCTGCATCAGATGTCCCTGTACCACCTCCGTTGTTGCCACCGCCGTTTTCATCCGGGCAGCCATCGTTATCAGCGTCATTTTGGGCATCGGCATATTCGTTCGGGCAAGCATCGTTCGAATCAGGAATTCCATCGCCGTCGGTATCCTCGGAACCACCTCCGCCACCACCGTTATTTTGCGCATCAGAGCAACCAAATCCATCCACTTCAGCACCGTTGGCTGTACCTGGGCAGTCGTCCCAATCGTCGGATACGCCGTCACAGTCCTCGTCAGGATCGCCCCAATCATCCGTACAACTTCGGCCAGATGTGCTCATCATTTCAAAGCTGGAATCCGTTTCAATTTTGGAGGTAAATGTGATGTTTTCGTGGACCAAAGCAAGCGTGTCCTTGGCATAGCATGCTACACCATTTTCTTCATCAACTGTTTTGGTATCCAAGCCTGGTAAACTCATTTCCAATGTTGCTTTTCCGACAACGCTAACGGTGTAACACTCTTTACCCGAAACTGTGTCAGTTCCTGTCACAGTCATTTGGTGATACTCTTCGTAACTCACGCCGAACATCGAAGGCATTGAAACGGAAAAGTTCCAGAAATCACCGTTGGTCCAGACGGGAGCAGATTGCGTATCTGTGGACGATGCTTGAGCGAATTGGTAGGAATCAAGAACGGAGGCGTACATGATGTTCCCCTTTGCATCGTACATATCAGAAGCCACATTCCAACCGACCTCAGGAGCATACCAGTTCACAACATATCCTGCATCGATTTCAAGGACGTAAGCACCACCTCCTGCTTCCGTCATCGTGGCATTGATGGCTACGCTGTAAACGCCTCCAACTGAAGTTTCATCTTCGCCAAGGAACAACGTATCGCGTGTCTTTGCAGGGTTGCTTGCACCATAGTTGGTGTTTTCTTCATCCCAAACGGACATGGAGACGCCATCGCCTGAAGCGTGTGAGAGCGTTAGGAGGAGTGTTTGACCTGGCTCCAACCAGACAGAATACCAATCTTGTTGGTCAGACCACATGTCAACAGTACCGCGTACAACATCACCGGGGTAGACTTCCTGACCGGTTGTGTTTGAGTCGTTCGGCTCTGATTCGATGATCAATTCAACACCGTCAGAACTACTAAGACTCGGCACAGAGAGTTCTTCAAGGCTGTTTGTACCTATCATTGGGTGAAGTGCAGCAAGCAGTAGGATGGTTAGTACGGTAATTCGCATAGAATTCCGTTCATCTTGAATTGTATAAACATAAAGTTACAGCATTGTGACTCAATTTGTTGTTTTTTCATTGGGCCGATGCCATGAAATCTAGACCACGTTTGGATTGTCACATGGGACTGGAAATCGTTGTTCTTCTCGTTGATGTCCCAAGTTTGCGTCAGCTTGTCACAACTCAATGGTGTGACCTTTATTTTGGCTTAGAAAAGCGCACCATGCGTTCAAATCGGCCAGTGCAAGATTCTCGTCTGAAAGTACATTTCGACATTGACGCTGAAGCAGAATTGCTCGATTGGATGGATACGCAACGTCGTGAACGATCTGACGAAGCGAGCTTCTGGTCATGTTTGCAAGACTCGGCTGATGGCGAAAAGGGGCTTCTTTTAGCGATGAAATGGGCAAGTCCTGGAGCATGGGAAGCATGGGAAGGCCGAGCCTACATGTACCTCGACGTTGCCTTGACAAAGACGATCGAAGGCGAAGAAGAACTCTACGGTGGCGAGACCTGGGATGCCGTCTGTCAAACTCTATGGAACATTCCTGAGCAAGAGTACGCCGAGCGTGTGTGCTTGGATTGGATGGAACGTCGCAAAGAGTTAGGGGAGACGATGGATGAGAAAGAAGATCCACGAATCGTTCCAACTTTTGAAGCGCATGACCGTGCTGCAAAGGCTCTTGTCCATACCATGAAGCGGTGGATGAACGAAGAAAATCTGGTTGCGATTATCGGTCGTGACCACCTTGAAGCAAGGAAATGGGGAACTTCTTCTTGGAATCTCTCAACCATTCTTGCGAATGAACTTCCTGATGAAACAACAGCGTCGGGTTGAAAGACCACATCCGTTTCGGTGGAATCATGTCAGAGGAGAACAAAGACGTCCCTTTGGACGAAACCGAAGACGCTCACGATGATGAAACACCCGTTTTCGAAGAAGTCGACGAACAGATGGATTTATCGGAACACGTCGAACCTGTTGACCCCCTTGAAGAAGCGATTCAGCGAGCAGAAAAAGCTGAGAAAGAAATCGCCTACAAGGACGCTGAAATTCAAAACGTACGAAAACGATTGATGGCGGAAAAGTCTTCGTTGATTCAGTATGGGGGGATGGGTCTTGCCCGAAGAATGATTCCAATCCTTAACGATGTTGACAGAGCATTGAGTCAAGTTGAGGATGGTGACGAATCACCTGTGGCTCAAGGCTTGCGATTGTTGCGAAACAAGTTATGGAGAGAACTCGAGGCTGATGGTATCAAATCGATCGAGGCGAAAGGACAGGAGTTCAATCCAGCAACGATGGAAGCCATCACGACACTTCCAGCCTCTGAACAATTTCCTGCAGGCCAAGTGATTGACGTTCTCGAACCCGGCTACATGTACAAGGAACGTGTTCTGAGAGCTGCTCGTGTTGTTGTTGCAACCGAGTGATTAGCCTGCGTGCGGGCTGTTGTTAATCTGTGAAAAGCGATACAATCCGTCTTGTTCAATGAGCCAGTCGGTCACTGGGGCTGGAACGCTTGGAGCCAAAACCATCCGAGTTGCCTCATCGTCATAGACTGTTGAGAGCATCATGCAGGTTTGGCGAATTCTCCAGCCTTCGAACCGTTGACGTTCGTGTAAATCGACCCAATGCACATCAAATCCAGATTCTTCGTAGAGTGTTTTCGTGGCCTCGTCAGATGTAACTAGCGTACCAGTCCCGTGATGCTTCGATGCATGTTCGACCCAATTCGGTGGATCATTGATGTCTTCAATTCCAACAATGCTTACCTTACTTTGATGTTCGCTGGCGCCAATCCATTGCTGGATCATGTCCTTTCGCTCCTCGAACGAAAACGGGTTGTCCACCGTCCATTCGTCCTGCGAGGAGCCAATCGCAATGGTTACTTCCTCAAATCGAATGAGTGCCTGTTCAACCAAGTACGCATGGCCGTTGTGAAACGGTTGGAACCGACCTAATACGATTCCTTTGCCCATGATTCACGCAAAGTAGGATGCAACATCAACGTTTGGAAGTGTGTGTCCCATTTCATTGAAACATGCAATCATGCGGTTGCACCCCTCAATCATCTCATCGATTGTTGTCGTCCCCATGCTTCCGACTCTGAACATCTTTCCTTTGAGGTGGTCTTGTGCTCCGATTACTTGCGTCTGATAATCCTCTTTGAGCTTGCTGCGCCAAGAATCATCGATTCCTTCCGGGTACATGATGGCCGTTACTGTATCGCTTTGTTGACCAGCATCAGCAAGCAACATGAATCCGAGGTCGGAAAAGAGGCGACGAACACCATCGGCAAGTGTTGTGCATCGTTCCCAACGATTCTCGAGTCCTTCTTCCTCGAGTTCACGAAGTGAGACTGCCCATCCCATAGCAAGATTGATCGCTGGTGTCCATGGCGTTTGGTCATCGTTTCCTTTCTTGAGGGCAGAGATCAAATCGAGGTAATACACTGGATTTGAATCTCCCTGCTGACGAATAGTTTGGACGCGTTCAATGAAATGTTCATTGATGGCAATCGCAGCAATCCCACTTGGTCCAGCAGTGCACTTCTGTGCCCCCATCACCACCGCTTCTGCATTCCATTTTGTTGGGTGAACTGGTAAACCTCCTACGGATGTGATTCCATCAAGAATGAAAGCCACGCCGTGTTCTTCGCACAATTGTGCAAGTGCTTCAGCATCCTGCGTAATTCCTGTACTCGTTTCATTGTGGCAAATCAGGAGTGCTTCGAAGGTTCCACGACCGAGTTGTTCCTCAAGTTCCATGATATCGAAACTGCGGCCCCACTCGTATGCGATGTGCTTGACCTGGCAATATTGTTTGCAAATATCAGCGACGCGTTCTCCGAATTTTCCGTTGGTCGGAACGAGAACCCGGTCATTGGGTCTGAATCGGTTTGCAATGACCATTTCCATAGCCGCAGTACCACTTCCTGATACGGCGACGACCTTGTAGCCATCCGAGCCAGACCAAGACTCCGTTCCGCGTTCTCGGGTAGAGGGCGTTAGATTGAATGCAGTCCGAAGTCCTGCATTGAGGTCTGCCATTACATCTCGAAATTCCGAGCCACGTGCAGTCATGACTGGTGTTGCCATGGCCTGAAGACATGCCTCACTCATTCGTACTGGGCCCGGGACGAGAAAGCAGTCACCTTCGTGTGCCATGATTCAATCGTAGCGCGCACGGTTTTTGAATAGCGACTCTCAAGCATGCTCAAAATCTTCGTTTGACTCGATGCTATGTGCTAAAGACATGGAGGTTTAGGAGCAACCATGATGCGAGTGGGTCTTGCAATGGTGCAAGGTGCCCGACATGAGCATGAAGAGGCCATTCTTTCGATTGCAAGAGACCTCAACCATGACGTTGAAGTCGTCCAATTGCGTAAAGGAGAAGATGTTGACTCCACAATTCAGGGACTCATTCTACCAGGAGGGGAATCGACAACAATGCGGATTGCTTCTCGTTCAGAAGGCCTTCTTGATTCCATTTACAATTGGATGAACGAACATCCAAATCGCCCAGTCCTCGGTACTTGTGCAGGCGCTATACTTCTCGCAATGCCGAGCAACGATCGAAAGCCCTACATCAACGTCAACATCTCAAGAAATGCATGGGGTCGACAACGTCAATCCTTTGAAGCAGACATTGACGTTGAAATGGAACGTTTGGAAACAAGCGGTGTTTCCATTCAACGAACAGCTGATGTCTTTGGACATACGCCTTTGGTCGTCGGTGATGTTGATGGAACTCAAGGGGATGACGCATTTCCAGGCGTCTTCATTCGTGCACCACGTTTTGAATCGGATGGTCTAAAGTGCGAAGTGATTGCACGGCTTGGAGAAGAAATTGTCGGTGTTCGTGATGGCTCAAAATGTGCAGTGACGTTCCATCCTGAACTCACCAATGACCGTCGTTTCCATGCATGGTTATTGAACGAAATCGCTGCCCTTTCACCGACGGATTGAACAAGGAGTGTTCAGGGGTTCTGCTCATGGTCGTCCATCTTCCGATGCATACGGAGATTCTTCCACCAGAAGAGGGCGAAGCGGAAGGTTGTGTTCAATGCCAAGAAGGACGCAAACTGGTTCTCTTTGTGACGGGTAAGTGTCACTGGGGTTGTGATTATTGTCCACTGTCCGAGAATCGACGTGAGTCGCCAGATATGTTTGCCAACGAACGGAGGTGTTCAACATGGGAAGAGGTCATCGAAGAAGGGCATGCCATGAAAGCAACTGGCACAGGGATTACAGGTGGTGATCCGATGCTCGATCCTGAGCGATCCGTTGAAGCCATCAAGCAACTCAAACATGCCTTCGGCCAAGAGCATCATATCCACCTCTACACGTCGATTCCATTCAAACTTGAATGGGTCGATAAACTCGCAACTGCTGGATTGGATGAGCTTCGATTCCACCTTCTTGATGGAACAACAAAGCAGTATGAAGACGTCATCAAGGCAGCGAGCGATTCAGGCATCAATGTTGGAATTGAATTACCATGTGAACCTGACAAAGAAAAATCACTGTTCGCCTTACTCGATCAATTGGATACGTTACCGATTCAATTCCTTAATCTCAACGAGTTGGAGATTACGACAGGAAATCAAGAGAACATGGATGTTCGAGGATTCAATCTTTCAAGTGGCCTTTCAGCAGCTGCGGAAGGTTCGTTTGAATTGGGTGTTCGACTCAAGGAAGCAGCCAAAGACAAGTCCTTCCATCTCAAATTCTGTACGGCCTCCTACAAAGATGCTGGACAATTACGAGCCCGATTCCGACGAAGGGCAGAGGCAACCCTTCGACCATACGAGATTCTCTCGGAAGACGATACAATTCTTTTCGGCGCCATTCCGACCGAGCCTGAAGATGCTCGAGATGATATGATGGAATTGCAAGAAACGTTGCAAATCAGTCCATCTTGGCTTCGTTATGACGCAACGAACCGTCGCATCGAATTGCCACTGAGTGTTGCTGAAGAACTTGCAGAGGTGCTTTCAATCCCAGTCCAGATGGTAGAAGTTCATCCAACGCACGATCGACTGGAAGTGTCCGTCGTTCATCTCAATGATTAGTTTCATTCAATGCGAAAGAACTTTCATTCGCCATCTCTTAGTACAAAAACATGAAGAAGATTGCAATTTTACTTGCTCTATCCATGATGCTTGCCGGATGTACAGAACTTGAGGAACTCGTCGATGATCTCGACGCTACGTATACAACTCAGGATTTGGATGGGATCTATCACGGAATGATGCTATCGATGCGTGTCGATATGCACACAGGTGATACCTACGA
This sequence comes from Candidatus Poseidoniaceae archaeon, assembly GCA_049438185.1. GTDB lineage: Archaea > Thermoplasmatota > Poseidoniia > Poseidoniales > Poseidoniaceae > MGIIa-L2. Next base: position 624 of record JBMTJI010000005.1, on the reverse strand, counting down.
TCTCTACGTAATGCAGGTCATGTATTGCCACGAAACCGCTAATGAAGCGCAGACCGACGTGGTCGATATGAACGATGATGCTGATGCGTCTTCATCTACAATGTATGTCGTCGTGGATGAAGTATGTGTTGCTGAAGAAACGCATGTTGATGCGGACGATGAGTTGTCCTACATTGGAACTTTGGATGCTTCATCCAATGTACCGACCCTAAGCATCATTTTGTCCGAATCGACAGGATACTTTGTTTGTGATGACGGCTCTGAGTATGAGACTGAAGTGGTCAACGATGGATACGATGACTGCAGTAACGGTGAGGATGAAGCAGCTGGAGCAGAGGATGATATCCAGACCTCCACGGAAACTGTAGCAAACGCTTATCTCGCAGCGGATGGGTACGGAATGCTTGTTCTTGTCGATGAAGGGATGGAAGATGGAGCATCCATTTGCCTCGCTCTTTCCCCAACCGGAATGTATGATTTAACGGTTGAAGCGGTTGAACTCCTGGAAGCCGCTGAAAACGATGGTGCTGAAATTGATCTTGAGGATGAGAGTACTATCCCTGTCGATGTTGCAGCATTGTTCGCAGTTCATGAGATCGCCTTCGCCCTCAGCCCTATTTCGAC
>JBMTJI010000004.1:0-80657 GCA_049438185.1 Candidatus Poseidoniaceae archaeon | reverse complement strand
TAGGCATTGAAAAGACCGATTGCGAACCCTACGATTGGGTCAAAACAAATCAAAGGGTCAATGTACAAACCCACTGATTTTCCTGAAAACTACTCAATCAACAATCTGAAAGTATCCTCATTCAGTTGTTCGGGTTAGTAGGTATTTTCATTCTCAGAGAGTCTTTTTGCATTTAGGGCAGGGATAACCGGTAACTATGTTATTTACTAATGTCGTTGATTTTTCATAAAAAATACAACTTTTATTATATTCCCACTTAGAATATGGCCCAACCCCTGTTCCATCTTTTTTTGTACCATTCGTCACTCCTTTTGCATTCTTTCCATGACCATCTAACGGTTCAGGAGATTTAAGGGTGATTTTTTTGCTTGCAAATTGTTGAATAAACAGAACTTGATTCTTCAATTTAGCCATCTTTAGTTGGGCTTCAGTAGTCGCATCAGCAATGTTTTTTACACATTTAATTAATCTCTCCATAGTATCATTATCCGCTTTAATCGAATCAATCGTTTGCACAATTATTTCGAGTGCCTTATCGTTGTCAGTGACCCACTTCCAAAACTCGTTTCCCACACGGATCTCCTCTTTCGTCATTGGCGCAGCCCTATCCAGAAAATGAATATACCAATTCGAATCGTTTTTCCAATCATGAGAATTATATGGAAATACATATCTGACAATTATATTCTCTGCCTTAACTGTTTTTCCAAGTCTACATTTCTGCAAACCGAGCCATTCGATGACGTTTGCGTCGAATTTATTGCCACTATCAGCGTTAATCTGGACGGTTTTAGTGTCAAAAATGTAATATTTCCCGCCTTTTTTCCAGAATAAATCACTTCCCTTTCCCTTTGGGAATTTTTGACATTCATCGTCGCTGAGGAGATTTTCTTCAGAGAACATATCGTTGAGTTTTTTACGATAATCAGTGAGTTTTATTGGGGTATTGGCTTTGTTTTTGTCGATTCTATTTTTTTTCCATTTATCCATTAGAGTTTGCAATTTTTCGGGAGGCTCTTTTGGCTTGAGGTGTTTAGAGGAAATATCAAAACCATTTTTTTGAGCCAATTCATTTGCAATCTTCTCCCAGCAATATCCAAGTGAAGTTCGCAACCCGTGAAGGACTGATCCTTTTCTTCCTTCGTTAGACCACAATCTGTCAATAACAAGGTGAGGAGAAAGTTCCTTTTTCCCAATTAAATTGGTAAACAGACATATCACAATATTTCGTTTTACAATTTCCTGAATATCCGCCTTTTTTAACATATTACGTTGTTTTGTATTTCAATACAATAATTAATTTTTGCTCAGTGATATTTTATCAACAGATTATTGATCCTCGTTCTTTGAAGACTCTTGAGCTAATCGGATAAAAGAAAAATAGTAATACTGAATTTGAATATTAATCAGTGGGCGTCCTTTGATTGAATGCCCAATTATAGGATAGGCTATGACAAAGCCCACTGCGACCCCTCTAATTATATCAAAACGAATCATTGGGTTTGTGCATAGACCCTTTGATTCGTTAGAATTAACACTGATCAATGATTATATCTTAATTATTCTATGATAACGACTGAAATGTTAATTGATAGTGTCCCAAGCCCACCCAGCATGGTAGGTGAGTCGGGACCCCTGCAAGATTTCTACATTACTTCAAAAGAACCAGACACTGGCCCTGTTGTGGTTGGAATGCTTATCGTTGCAGGGTTTTCATTTTTTTGTTTGTTCGTTGGAGCAATTGTTCTTTTATCTGTGTACTTTGAAGGATTCTCGTTTACAGTGGTGTTCGGTGCCCCGTTTTTTGCGATTCCATTTTTCTTAATTCGATCGTTCCTGCGCAAATATTCTACTCTACGACTTCGAGTAGAGCACAGTCAAGATTCTATCGTTGTTGAACGAGCATTCCAAGGTAAGGTCTGGAAGAGAATTCGAAGATCGGTTTCCGAGGCAAAAGTCTTGAGTTACCATTATTATATCATTGTGAGAACTGACCATGACACAAAAGCAATTCACCGCAAAACAGCGTTTCGCAGCAAAGGGCCAGTAATCGGCAACACAACTGTGACAAACAGCAGTGGTACGACTTACCACAAGTATCACATTCACGGATTTAATACATCGGGCGTTGATTGGAAAATAGAAATCTCAAAAGTCATGGATGGTGCTGACCATGACAAAGCTAAACAAATAGCTCTTTGCACTGGAATCGAATTTCGAAATGATGGGCAAATTGTTCCAAAGGGGCTTGTAATTGGTTAGTCATGACGAGTATGTCAAACCATAGGGTAGCGAGGCGAGAAGCCCACTGCGAGCCCATTGATTCAGTCCTTTTGAGCGCGAGGGTGTTATGGCGAAATCCTCTGCTTCACTGTATAACTGTATGAATTACCATGGGAAATAAGAAATGTGAGTATAGAATACGGCATTCGTGGAAGAAAAAGAACTGAAGGTATTGAAATTAGATGAAATTACCGAATTAATAGGGACGATTTTCCTTGCATTGTTCGGAATAATTGCGATAATCTCAGTAATTTATGGATATGGTATCTTTAGGTTCATATACACTATAGGCGTAATGCTAGTCCTATTTCTGCCTCCTATTCTTTGCGTTATTTCAGGGATCATAATTATGATATTGAGAAAATTGAACTATGTCAAAACCGATGGGAATTGGGGTACTTTAAATCTAATAGTGTCAGTCTATTCTGTAATTTATAGTAAAGAAGAGTGAGCCCCTAACGATACCTTTCCTGAGCAATCGCATGGGCCCCTTCACGCTCAAAATGAGCGCATGGGTACCCTGTGATTGTGTGTCGAAGCGGAGGAACCCTCTGATCAGGTGATGTCCATTTGCCATCTTGCCTTTCGATTACTTCATATTGGCTCACCTTTTGGGAAGTCTGTGCTCGAGTTTCATTCGAACCATCTAAAGTTTTACGAAGAAAGGGCTTCAAGAAAATCAGATTTATACTTCAGTATATTCTTCATACTCCCAGAAATGCTGCTGTTAGATATAATCACAGATCCCTATCCCAATGCTTCTCATTCCAACAACATACTAGCATTTTTGTATGAAAATTTTTATTTCTTACCCTTCGTATGTGGTTTGTTCAATCTCCTCATCATGTTTGCATTTACCCACCAACGGATTTTAACTGCAAAACAGGCACTCAATGGAAGTCTGATTGATATTGAGCCAAGATATGTTTCTGCGGGAGGAATAGGTATACTTGCTAAGGTTCATCAAAAAGATTCGAAAATAGGAAAGCCAATTCATGAGAATTTCAGTAACAATCTAAAATCAGGCGACTTCCTGTTCTTGAATGGAGCTCAAGTTAGTGACGTAAAGAAAGAAGAATACACTTGGACTGAAACTGTGTCCACATATTCCTCATATTACGATGAAGGAGAACGTTATGGCTACGGCGGAGGCCCAGGTGCTTCGCAGATGATAAGTGGAACTTCGATACGAATCCACACGACGTTAATGCATGATGGAATCACATACTCAGGACTGAATTTCGGTGCCAAGAAAGGAGATGTTCTAGATGTTATTGTTCAGATTTCAAGTAGCAATGAATCTGTAGTCAACGTACGTCGCTGTAAAACACTCTCGTTGACACCTAATAAGCACGAAGAGGAATGAAATTTCATTAAATTTTTCCTTGAATCAGAGGGCCATTGCACAAACCCACTGATTCACAGGCCGTAGAATGGAAATCCTTCCAAAAATCAACATTTGAACAGATGATTCGGGACAAACCTTAGATGGATACTATCAGAAATACCGTCATGGAAGAATTATCGAAGGTTGGTATCGATTCGAAGCGAACGACGGCTGCGAGTGTTGCTATCGTTGGTTTGGTTGTCTATCTCGCAATGATCCATTTGCAATCCATTTTAATGCCATTAGCCATTGCAGTCTTGCTTTTCTTTATGATTAAGCCACCTGAACAATTCATCTATGAGAAGGTTGGGAATCGGTTTGTTTCGTATGGTACAGTTCTTCTGACGTTTATCGTTACAGTCTACTTCACGTCGCTGTTTCTGTACGACAATCTTTCAGACTTTATCGGAGAAGTACCAAGGATCACGGAAGCATTTGAGGAAAAGAGAGCGAACTTAGCAGATTCGAATCTTTACGGACTTGAGGTCATTTTTTCAGATGCTGAACTTCTTGCCAGTGTTGCATCGCCGAGTAATATCGAGGCATTTGTACTCGGCATCTTAGGCACTTTAAGCGGATTCTTTGGCACGATGATTACCGTTTTGATTTTCCTTTTGTTCATTGTCTTGGAAGAGCACACAATCGCACAACGATTCGGAGCAGCGTTTCCAAATTCGTACGATAGAGCGAAGAAAATTGTCAGCGAATCTACGGAATCAATCCAAGCGTATGTTGTCTCAAAAGTGACCTGCAGTGCAGGACAAGCTCTCGTCATGGCCATTATCCTCTATGGCTTTGACATCCCTGGTTGGTTTTTGTTTGGAATTTTGTGCTTTTTGTTGGATTTCATTCCAATCTTGGGTGCTCTTTTTGCTACAATTCCTCCAGTCATCATCGGAGTAATCTTGCTCGAACCAGGAATGGCTCTGCTTATGATTGCCCTCCTTATTGGAAATCAACAAGTGTTTGGATCGTTTGTTGAACCAAATCTCTCAGGTTCAAAGATTGGAATCTCTCCGTTCGTTTTGCTGTTGACAGTGATGTTGTTTTCTCAGGTATGGGGAATTGCTGGAGCAATCATTGGTGCTCCAATCATCATTATCGCACGACTCATTCTCGATGAGAATGAGAAAACTCGACCAGTTGCCTTGATGATGGCCAACAATATTGAGGAAGAGTAAGTGAGTCATTGACCATTAAAGGCTTCAATCGCTTCAACAACTTCGGAATCGTCCATCAATCTTCGTTGTGATTTTGCAACTTCAAAGAGATGCGCTACAAGTTCATCAGAGACCTCATAATTCCGTTGTTGAAGCCACCAGATGATGTTTGAGCGGCCGGCCATATGACCAATTCGAATGACTTGTTCAAGACCGAATTCTCCTGCTGGAACGCCGGAATAAACGCGATCAGCAAGCCAATGGTCGCCTTTCTTCATGGCCTTAATGACGGCTGAGGCGTGAACACCAGTTCCTGTTTCAAATGCGTCTTGACCAAACACAGGATAGTTTCGTGGGAGAGGAACCTCAGTGTACTCATGCGCCTTTTGCATGTATTCACCAAGTACGGAAAGATCGTTATCAATGGCTCCCATAAGTTTGAGATTGACCAAGGTTTGATCGAGTGGTGCATTTCCTGCTCGCTCGCCTAGACCAAGTGCTGTACCATGGACGACATCTGCACCTGCTTCAACGGCAGCAATGTTGTTCGCAACACCCAACCCACGATCTTGATGACCATGCCAGTTGACTTCGATATCTCGACGGTCATAGCCTCCGTCTTTGATGACCTCTTCATCAATAAAATTGAGTAATTTCTTGACGCCGTTTGGTGTAACGTGGCCACAGGTATCGCAGACGCAGATTCGACGAACACCAAGTTCCATGGCACGCTGATAGATTTTCTTGATATCTTCAGGATTGGAGCGAGTCGTATCTTCTGTAACAAACATCACAGGCACATCGTTTTCGACTGCAAAGGAGACTGCAGTTTCCATTGTTGAAAGGAGCTTGTCCATCGTCCAACCTTCGGCATATTGACGAATTGGGCTTGTTCCGAGGAAGGCTGATGCTTGGATTGGAATGCCGTGCTTTTCTTGAAGTTCGACGAGAGGTTCGATATCGTGCATCAGTGTTCGTACTGCAGCACCAGGACGAATGTTGTAATCGTTCTCAGTAATGTGTGTGAGCATTGCATCAATGTGCTCGACATGGAATGGTCCTGCGCCTGGAAGACCAAGATCGACCTTCTGAATACCGAGTTTCTCCATGTAATCGAGCAGTTCTATTTTCTGTTCAATCGTGGGGTTCCTTGCAGATGGGCTTTGGAGGCCATCACGCAAGGTTTCATCATCAAACCAAACACCATGCGGGTGGTTGTTTGGATTCCTGTTAAAGTCGTATTCAATCGTATTCCAATCGTAAATCAATGAACGCTCATCCATAACAATTCACCCACGAGGAAAACCCCCGCACATACAGACCAGTCATGAATCATGTTTGAACTCGTCGATAGGGTCGTGTCATTCCTCTTCGAGATTTTCATCGGATTTTGCGGCTTGCGCAGCCTCATATTCCTCTCGTGAGACAACCCCGTCGCCATCGGTATCCATTGCATCAAATTCATCCTCTTCGATCAATTCTGCAGGCAAACGTGCAGTAAAGATGATTTCATCATCGTGCGACGTTTTGTCTTTTGATCGCAATTCCATGATTCGAGTACCTTTGGTCGATTTTCCGGAGGTTTCTTTCGTTTGATCGACGGCTAGTCGAATCATCATACCTTTCTTCGTGAGCACAAACAGATTGTCCTTCAAATCAGGGATTCGACGTACACTGACGAGCTCGTCAGAAAATTCCTCATCCAATTTCATCGTGCGTACACCCTTTGCGCCTGGATTTGTGGAGCGATAACCGTCGGTCATCATCTTAAGATTACCATCATCACCAAAACGCTCATTTCCATCTCGATCGAGGTCTGGCACTCGGTCTGCCGTACCTAGTCGGCTTCGCTTTGCCATGCCGTATTTTGAAATCGTGAGAATTTGTGAATCGTGATCGCTCATCGCAAGCATTCCAGCCACGAATCCGCCGCCAGAACCTTTTCTATCGGCGACTTTGATCCCATAGACTCCACCAGAGACGCGACCCGATGTTCGAATGGATTCACACTTGAAGCGACTTGCATACCCTGTCGTTGAAATCATGACAACATCGTCACTGTCAATACTTTGTTGGACATTTACCAACGAATCATTTTCAAGTTTAAATCGAAGTGCGTACTTTCCATTTCGGTTGATTCGTACATACTCATGCAAATCGGTCTTCTTGATGAGTCCCAACTTGGTTGCAAAGAGAAGGAAATATCCAGATGGAGGGCGCTTTTCACCGTCCTCAAGTTTAACCTTGAGACACTTCTCGCTCACCTCATCGACCAATTCCTTTGAAATTGGAAGAATACTGACAATGTTTTCTTCCTCTTGCAAATTTTCAAGCAAGTTTCGTATATGTGTCCCACGACTGTGGCGACTCCCTTGCGGAATCTCCCACGCCTTGAGGCCATAAACTCGGCCAAGATCGGTGAAAATCAACAGACGGTCTTTGCTAAAGCACGTAATGATGGATTGTGGCGAGTCTTCGTCTTTCGTCGTCACCCCTTTGAGTCCTTTTCCACCTCGGTTTTGGACACGGAACGTCTCCACAGGTACGTGGCGGATGTAGTTGTCATCGGTCAGCGTAATCGCAATCGCTCGCTCTTCAATGAGGTCTTCTCGATCCATCGAGAGAGGCATCTTATTGATTTCAGAACGACGTTCATCGCCGTGTCGTTCAACCATTTCATCAAGCTCTTTGATCAGGATGTTTAATCGACGAACGCGAGAGGCAATGATGTCCTTCAAGTCAGCGATTTTAATTTTCAACTCATCATAGTCGTTCTGCACCTTCTCAACATCAAGACGGCTCAATTGATACAAGCGTCGCTCAGCGATAGCCTTGGCTTGAGGTTCTGTGAAATCAAAGGCAGCAATGCCTGGCATAATCTCTGTTCCTTGAAGCACTGCCTCAAATTGTTCTCGACTTGAACTTGCTTTACCAACAGCGATGACGTCATCGATTCGATCTTGTGCCTTGACAAGACCTTCCAAAATGTGCGCACGGGCTTCGGCTTTTTCCAACTCAAACTTCGCACGACGTTCGATCACGGATTCTCGGTGCTCAACATAGGTATGGAGCATGGTCGGGAGCGTCAGCAAGACTGGGCGTCCATCAAGAATTCCCATCATATTGGCCGAATAGGATTCTTGAAGTCGGCTGGATTTGAATAGCTGATTCAAGACAGCGTGGGGATCTGCATTGTTTTTGACCTCAATGACGACACGAATTCCTTCTTTTGATGACTCATCCCGAATGTCTCGAATACCTATGACCGAACCCTTGGAAACAAGATCAGCGATGTGAACGAGCATGTCCGATTTCTTGACTTGGTAAGGAATCTCATGGACGATTATGCGCTTTCCAGTCGAATCATCGATAACATCACAACGTGAACGAACATGGAACCGTCCTTTTCCGGTGGTGTACATATCGATGATGCCATCAATCCCGTGAATGGTTGCGCCCGTTGGGAAATCGGGGCCCTTGATGTGTTCCATGTACTCATCAATTGAGATGTGGGGCTTGCCTGTGTTCTCTTCACCCTCTTCAAGAATGCGTTGGACATGGAGGTTGATGGCACCTGCAACTTCGGTTAAATTGTGAGGTGGAATGCGAGTCGCCATACCTACAGCAATACCATCTGAACCATTGAGGAGGAGATTCGGAAGACGTGCTGGAAGTACCGTTGGTTCCATTTCAGAGTCATCGAAATTCGGTTGGAAATCAACGGTCTTCTTTTCAATATCTTCAAGCATGTGCTTTGAGATACGGTCGAGCCTGCTTTCCGTATATCGCATTGCTGCAGGAGGATCACCATCGATTGAACCGAAGTTCCCTTGACCATCGACCAGAGGGTAACGGAGTGAGAATTCTTGAGCCATTCGAACCATTGTGTCGTAGATGGATTGATCGCCATGCGGGTGGTACTTACCCATGACTTCACCAACAGAACGGGCTGATTTGCTGAATTTTTTATCCGCCGTGTGTCCACCTTCATGCATACCATAGAGGACACGCCGATGGACGGGTTTCAGCCCGTCTCGAGCATCGGGCAATGCTCGGCCAATGATGACAGACATAGCGTAATTGATGTACGAGGTCTTCATTTCGTCGTTGAGGGAACGATTCAAAACGGTGCCAGACTCAACAGCATCGCCAGTCTCGTTTGTTTCTTCTTCAGATGTCAAGATTGGTCACCTCCTTTGCATGGCGCTCGATGAACGCTCTTCTGTCGGGCACATCCTCACCCATGAGAATCTCAAACATGCGGTCGCTTTCCTCTGCATCCTTGACCGTGACTTTGAGCATGGTTCTCGTTTCTGGGTTCATGGTCGTCTCCCACAATTGCTCGGGATTCATTTCACCGAGACCCTTGTATCGTTGAACGCCAATCTTCGCATTCGGATTATCGCCACGGAGTTCTTCGAGGATTACGTCTCGTTCCTCATCAGTAAAGGCGTATTTGCTCACTCGACCTTTGGTGAGTTGAAACAATGGAGGTTGGGCGATGTAGACATGCCCCTTGTCAATGGCGGGTCGCATGAACCGCCAGAGGAACGTCAACATCAGAGTACGAATGTGAGCGCCATCAACGTCGGCATCCGTCATAATGATGATCTTGCTGTAGCGCAATTTTTCTGGATCGAAACTGCCCTCATCTTCGCTGTTGTTTCCAACTCCAGCTCCTAGCGCACGTATCATCGTTTGAATTTCTTGATTTTGGAATACCTTTGCAGCGTTGTGTTTTTGTCGTTCCACATTCAAAATCTTACCACGCAATGGTAAAATGGCCTGTATGCGTCGATCTCGGCCAGTTTTCGCTGAACCACCTGCAGAATCACCTTCCACAAGGTAAACCTCGCACTCACTCGGATCTCTTGATTGGCAATCTGCAAGTTTACCAGGCAGACCACCTCCTTCGAGAACACCCTTGCGACGAGTCAGATCACGGGCTTTTCGAGCAGCTTCTCGTGCTTTAGAAGCTAAAAGCGCCTTTTCCACAATTTGCTTGGCGACGGCAGGATTTTCTTCGAAGAATTCGCCCAACTTATCGTAGACAATCGTTTGAACGATTCCTGTCACTTCGCTGCTCACAAGTTTGTCCTTGGTCTGAGAAGAGAAAGAAGGATCCGGATGCTTCACGCTAACAACCGCTGCGAGGCCTTCTCGCACGTCATCCCCAGAAAGTGAATCGCCTTTGAGGAGATTTTTCTTCTTCGCATAAGCGTTGACAGAACTGGTGAGTGCAGTCCGAAGCCCAGACATGTGTGTTCCACCATCCTTGTTTCGAATGATGTTCGTGTAACAGCGAATTGACTCGCTAAATGCGTCCGACCATTGCAAAGCAACCTCAACCTCAACCAGGCCTTTCTCGATGTCTTTATCGCCCACAATTGTGATGACATCAGCATGCAGTACTTCTCTGCGTTCGTTGAGTTGACCGACATATTCTGCAAGACCACCTTCGTAGAGGTGCTCGGCTTGATGAGGTTCTTCACCCCGATTGTCAAGAATTGTAATCTTAAGTCCTGCATTGAGGAAAGCCGTTTCGCTCACACGTGTTTCGATTTCTTCCAGATTGAATTCGGTAACATTCGTGAAAATGGTCAAATCCGGCTTGAAGGAAATATGCGTTCCTGTATCGTTTTCATCGCAGGTTCCGATTTCTTTCAAGTCTTCAACTGGGATGCCCGTTTCATAACGCTGGAAGTATACAATTCCATCACGGTGAATGGTCATCTCCATCCATTCTGAAACAGCATTGACGGCTGAAACACCTACGCCGTGGAGACCTCCCGACACTTTGTACGAACTGTTATCGAATTTTCCGCCAGCGTGGAGTTTTGTCATGATCACCTCTGCGGCGGAAATACCGAACTCTTCATGGATGCCGACCGGGATGCCACGACCATAATCGCGAACAGAGAGCGAATGATCGTCGTTGAGAACGATGTCAATCTGTTTTGTATGGCCTGCGAGGTGCTCGTCGACGGAATTGTCAACCACTTCCCAAATGCAATGGTGCAGGGCAGACCCATCGTGAGGGTCTCCAAGGTACATTCCTGGTCTTTTTCGAACAGCTTCAAGTCCTTCGAGAACTTGGATGCTCCCTGCATCATAATCATCGGTCATAGTATCATCAAATCCAGTCAAAATGTCGTCGCTGTCGGCCGATTTGCATCGGGTCGTTTGGCCCCTTCCTTCTAACTGTTAAACATGCCCGACGAGGGTATGTAAAGGTACCTCCTGAACAGTCTTCTGTAAGCCGTTTTTGCCAGTTCAAACACCCCCCCAAATTGAGGTATTTTCATGTTCAAATCCATCGATTCCCTTCCGTGAGCGTTAAGAAGAAGACGAAGGTCGGTTGAGTCATGCCTGAACCGACCATCTGTGTAGCCCTCGACTCTACGAACCTTGATGACATGGTCGATGAGGCTGCACGCGCCTCAACAGCAGGTGCTGACCTTGTTGAAGTTCGGTTTGACCGACTTTACCTTACAAAGCCCGATCCTGTCATGGTTGAACAAGAGGAGGGTGAACCGAAGAGCGTCATGCCACCGGAAGCAGAATGGCCTATTTCTGATGCATCTTCTTTGGATGCTCAAGAAACCATTCAGAAACTGAAGGATTCGATTGCAGTCCCAGTCATCTTCACCCTCCGACCTCCACGTGAAGGTGGATTTTTCCCAGGTACAGAGGAGGAACGAATCACCATTCTCCAACATGCCATCGATTCTGGTGTGACATGGATCGACCTTGAATCCTCAACCTCTGAAGAAGCGCTTGGAAGCCTCTTGGCTGCTGCAAAGAAGAAGGGTTGTAAGATCGTTTACTCAAGCCACGATATCAACGGAACACCAAATTCTGAAGATATCGCATCCTTCGTTCGTGAGAACAGCGACAAAGCAGATTTGGTGAAGTTCTGCTCAACAGCTCACTCCCATCTGGACGCTCTACAAATCGTTGATGCAGCGATTGAACTTAAAGGCGAAGGCATCGATTACAGCGTCATGGCCGTTAACAGCGGGGGCGACTGGGCGCGCATTCACGCCCCGGTACTCGGCGTTTCCATGGTCTATGCAACCCTCTCGATGGAGCATCGAATCAGCGACAAGGGACTCATCAACGTTCGAGACTTGCGAGATGCTTGGACGCTTCTTGAATACTGAATCCAGACCGTTTACTGATTCAGTGAAGGCATCAATTGTTTCTCTTTTTCAATCGATGGTTCCAATCCAGCCTTCATGTAGCGCCTGTTGATAATGAGAGGCGCCATCATGATCGAAGCAAAGAAAACGAAGAAGACAATCGAAACTGTCCAGTTCGGCAAAACGATTGAACGTTCAACTGTCGAGATGGCAACGTCTGCTACAACAATTTTGTTTTGTACGCCTGCATCGCCTCGTCTGGAGTTGTCCCAAGCATCGACAACAATGAAAAATTCCTGATACGTTGGTTGAGAAAACAACGACGAGTGAACCTCAGGACCATCCAATGAAACGCTCATGACGACTGAATCTGTATTTTCATAGGCATGGGCATCTCTGTATGTCTTCCATCCTGTTACATCGAAGGCAGCCCATTCTGGAGAAACTTCCGTAACAAACTCGTCATCGCTCAGACTTTCACGCTCAAACCAAAATTCGAAATCCTCACTGTGCATTCGATCGTATGACCACTCATAATTCTCATATTGAGAGGTGGTCATCAGGTAAATATCCGCTTTTGCAGGTACCGTTGAATTGCCAACAAGACCTTGGATTTCAACACAAATTGTTGTTCGATGTGCACTCGAGAGGTTGACCCGTAGTGTACCAACACTATCGTTACCAACCAACATTGTTGTTGCAATGTTCGTGGTCAATGTCTCCACCGGAGTAGCAGAGTGATAGTTCTGGTACATCCATGACTCTTCGGGGGAAAGAAGAGGATCGTAGGATTCACTACTTGAATCGCTCTCCGGAGGTGGCGAATTCTTACCACGCTGTCGATCATCATCCCAATCATCTTCAAAAAACGAGTCCCACCACATGTTATTGTGTGGAACTTCGGCGTGTCGAGAGATGGTTTCATTCCAAACGATTGGCGATAAATCTCCTTTGCAATCATCAATAGCTGCGGAGACGTTACCATACGAAGGAGCAAATGCGCCACTCAAAAGGGGTACGAGGAAAATCGATAGAAGAAGAACCGCTTTTCGCTGGAACATCGAATCACCCCTTGTGTCGAGGTTGACGACGAGGTTCTTGAGGCATTCGTTCACTCACGTCGACGTAGCGGACGAACATACCCACTCTCATCGTTTCTACGTTCCTGTTTCGATAGAATCTTTGGAGCCGGAGGTGGCGTGTGATGATCCATTCCAAGCAATCCACCATCATCAGCATGCTCAACATCGTACGTTTCTGCATTCTGTTTTGCTTCTTCTTCGATTTCATTCGGTTGACGCATAACGAGCCAACCGAGGATAAGAGCGGCCAAAATCAAGGCAATAAATCCGAGAGCGTCACTTCCAGCATCGGACATCCACGACTTCCACTCATCCATACTGAAGTCTGAGAGGGAGGGGTCAGCGTCTTGTTCGGGGAGGACTGTAACATCCGTTTCAGCTTCATCACAAAGCCCCATCCCATCGCAAACCCTCACTCGGATAATCACGTCTTTGGGGTCGTCCCAAACCACGGTGGCGAGCGTGACGAGGGTATTTGTCGAAGTGAACCAATCATTGTCAAGGACTTCATCGCCATCAGCATCGGTTAGGATGTCTTGCTCCCATTCAACAATCAAATCATTGCTGATGGTTTCATCCCTATCAGAGTTGGAACCATCGAGAACGTCAAGGTCTCTATAGAACACAAGATCTGCGAGTGATTCAGCATCAGATACATTGACGATGACCGCCGTTGAGAAGTCCTCGTATATCTCGTCCGGTACATCAATTCCTTGGATCTCTGGAGGTGAATCCACATGAACATTGAATTCAGCTCTTGTCACATCACCCGTCCCAAAGGCATCTCGAACGGTGAGTTTAACAGTATACAATCCCGGTCGTTCATAGGAGTGCCAGGGCATTGGATCGTGAACGATTGGCGTTGCGTCACCAAAATCCCAGGTGTATTCGAGCAATCCGTTCCAATCTGGCGATTCCTGCTCAAGAGGCACATACTTGCCTTCGAACTTTTGATCACCATCTCGAGTTCCACTTGAATCAAAATACAACATTGCGCCTGGTATGGCCACATTCACACCGTTTTCATCAAAGGTTCTCGACCATTGATCCGGCAAGCCATTCTCCGGGAAGACATCCGTATCCATGAGCAACATCCCATCAACCCATGCATCGAGAATTTGCAACTGTATAATCGGAAGTGGGTTGGCTACAACCACAACGATGACCTTTGGACTGCTTTGCTCTCCATTCTCATCCGTGACAACGAGTTGAATAATCTGTTCTCCTGGCTCAAGGAAGGAGTACGCTGGCAGTGTTTTGTTGCTAAATGTTCCATCGGGGAATGTCCAATTGAAGGTTAAATCGTTGTACGTGCCGGTTGTTCCATCGACATCGAAACTGGTTCGTCCGTCGAATGTGTACGGTACATTGACTTGCGCTTCAGTGGTGAGGAAATCGATTTGTGGAGCACCCGTCGCTCCAGATTCCTTGACGATGTAATTCGCAACAGGCAGTTGGTTGATGACGTTTACACGTAGTTCAGCAATGGAGATGCCTCCATCTTCATCGGTAACGGTAACGGTGATGTTCTTGATGCCTGGTGTGTCCCACGCAGGGGCAGGATAGAGTGCAGCAGACGATGTTGAGGAGAACTCATCGTTTCGATCGACTTCGACCCCATCCAGATTGACTCCACCCTCAAACACCCATCCCAGTGAGAGGTTCTCTCCATCATCGTCCGTGAAGACATCGGGCATGAGCAATGGCGTGTAGGTATACGTCGTAAGTTCATCCGAGAAAATCTGGTATGGCAATCGATTGTTGACAATAATCTCAATCGTTTTCTGACCAGTATTGACGCCGTCTGAAACAGTCAGTGTAAGAATGTACGTTTGGTTCGGACCAATCACGTCACCCCATTCATGATTGGCTGTGTACAATCCCGTCCCAGACGTTACAGGCGAACCATCGCCCCAATCCCATTCGAAATCCAAGTACTCGAGCGGTACGTTATCGGCGGTTTGATAGGCAGAGAAAATGATGCGTTGATTCGTAAGAATTTCAAGTCGGTCTACAACAATATTGTTGTTGACCGTGATGATTGGAATCGGTTCTGTGTCATCCGTGATGTTGATTTGATTAATGCTCACATCCGACCACGTACCTCCTACATCCATGACTCGAAGTGTTGTGTTGTACAAACCAGACTGTGCAAAGGAGCGCAAAGGCGATCGCAATCCAGACGTCATGTTATCGTCGAAGTTCCATGTGTAGGCTATTGGCTGATCGAAGTATGGGAGCGTGTTGTTGTCCAAGGAGAGCCCCCAAGCATCGAATCCGTCCCCCGTGAACTGAATCTTTTCATAGGTCTGACTGAAGTTACTTGAAACGGAAGCATTGGCAACTGGAGCCATGTTTGTCAATGCCTGAGGCGAGGTCGTTTCGGAGTCAAGTACAGCCCCGAGCATGTTTTTCATCGTAAACCTGACCGTGTATTGATCGTCCTTGTTGGCGGTGAAATAGACACTGTTCGGGACATGAACTCCTCCTCCTGCTTGAATGCGCGTTGAGATGGAATCGACAACCGTACCGTTGCTGTCCCGGACCAAGGCGTCAACATCGAGATCTTCGAAGAAGGCGTTCGATAAAATGGAATAATTGACTTGAACGGTGTCCGGCGAACCATCGCCATCTCTGTCGCCTAGGGTTGTTCCATTCAGCATCATGGTCGCAGGAGAGGTAATTCGGGCAGCTTCGATGTCGATGGTTCCTTGCGGATAGGATGGGCCGCAGGAGGTGTAATCGCAATCAGCAACCGTACTTGCATACCACACGATGGCGTAGACTTCATCGGTGAGGTTTCCGAATCCTTGAATCAATCCTGTCGCAACGTTGTTGTTGAAATCCAAATCCTGCGTGGACCAAAGTCCATCAGCAGTCGATTTGTAAACCAAAACGCCGTCAAAGTTCGAGACATCGGATGTGACCCTCAAGGTGAGAGGCGCAGGCGAAGCAGAACCTGGTGTGAACTTGAACGAGCGAATTCCCCAACCTTCCATTGTGTGTCCTGTGGAACTCCACGGTGTTGACCAATCAGAATTCGTATCTGCAGGAGTGATTCGACAGAATGTCGAACCACCGCAGGAAGGATTGAGATCAAGATTTGAAAAACCATAGATGCCCTGATCCGAGTCTATGGTTGCAGCTATGGAGAAATTTGCAAAAATTTCGCCCATTGTTCGACCAATTTTACCTGATTGACCAGAAACCGGTGACAATGCTAGATTTTCCACACCCCGTCCACCGGTTGCGGAATCTTGAACGAGTTGTCGAACGGCTGGCCCACCACCAAGATGATCAGCCAAATACATTGTAAAGATGAAACCTGCACCGTAATCTGCGTTTCGTTGATTCCACCAACGTACGCTCAAATCGGACTGCTGTGTCCAACCATTAAGATGCCCTGCAAGGGTTCCATCGGCTCCAAAGCAAAGGTAGATTGCAACGTCAGCGTTTCCTTCGTCCAGCCAGAGATTTTCGTAAGGATCCTGAGCATTGTGCAGGAGATGTTGGAGTTCGTGAGCAATAATTGACTTGCCCCACGAAAGCGTGATGTCCGCAAAATCAACGTACACAACTTCTCGAGTTGCAGCGGTTCCTGGGGAGAAGTAGCCTCCGATATTGAAGGCACCATCGATGTCGTAAATGACAATTTCAACTTGACAGTTGTTGTCGTTGTCAGGAGGGGCTAGGCCACGCCCATCTTGGTAATCCTTGCCGAAATATGTTGTCATCGTTGGATAAATTGTTTGATCCCATGTCGAGGCCAAATTTTGCAGAACAGTGGATGAAAGCGTGCGTCCAGATTGGACGAGGAAAGCGACTGTAGCCGTTGTCTTCGCCACGTACACATTTGTTGAACCGCCAGAAATCGGAACCGTCAATGTATCACCAACGACATGCTGGGAACACGTCGATCGTGCCATCGAGGGTTGATATCGAATCTCATCAACACCCGGCCGACCTTCGTCAATCCATGCTTGTTTGATGAACGAGGTCGCTGAGACGACGGGTTGTTCTTCTTCGATCAACAAATATTGAGAGCCAGTAGCGACATCGAAATTCGTCAAATCACCGTACACAACACCAATATCGTCGACGATCTCTTCGACCTCGTTCTCTGCTTCATTCGCTGCCACTTGACCCATAACGGAGGTCAACATAAGGAAGACAAGGAACAGGGCTTGAGTAGAGCGTCGTTCAGACATATGAAATCCTCTGGAAAATGTGATGCTGTATCACAATTCATTGTGTGGAAATGAGGTATTTAATACCCCGCGTCTTTAGCATCAATACATTGGAGGACTCTCGGTTGAAGATTTCAGTAGTTTTTACCGCCCTCATTTTGGCTTCCTTAGCAGCTCCTGTTTCAGCATCAACAGACCTTTGCGCATCCATTAACGAACTTGAATTCGATGGCCAAAGTGCAAATGAAAGCGTCACCACGCAAGTCGAATTTGGTGCAAGATTGCCAGGTAGCAACGCTTCAAAGGAACTTAGAGATTGGTTCATGGAGACAAGACCTGCTTTTGACTGGACGTTGGATCCTCATTCGAGAGATGGATACAATCTCACAAATCTCGAAGGAAGGTTGGTTCCTGAAAACGCCCAAGAGACCGGCTCGGTTGTTGTTCTTGCTGCACATTATGACTCAAGAGATCGTGCAGAACGGGATCCGAACCAAAGCATGGTCGACGTTCCGATTCCTGGGGCAAATGATGGAGGAAGTGGCGTGGCCGTGCTTTGGGAACTTGCTCGCATCATCCCCTCCATGAACCTCAGCCATGAAGTGTGGATTCTTCTCACCGACGCCGAAGATCAAGGCCAGACTCCTTCGATGCTCGGTGCAAAAGCATGGGCAGAGAACCGAACTGATGAAGACATTTCAAGAATTGAAGCGTTTCTCCTTGTCGATATGATTGGTGATGCGGATTTGAAGATTTATCGCACGTTCCCACCGTACATTGGGGACGAGGAGGGTGATAGACTGTGGAATGCGGTCGAGACACTTTCCGGGCCTCTTGGATTATTGGACAACATCACAGATTGTAACGGCAACCCTGGGTTAGATATCGTTAATTTGTCAACAACCGATGGTGTGATCGATGATCACGTTCCTATGCTCAATGTAGGCATCCCTGCCATCGATTTCATTGATATCCGGTACGGCGAGAACGCAACCGCATGGCAAGGCTATTGGCATACGCACGACGATACTCCGGACAAGGTGTCTGCAGAATCGCTCGCTCACATTGGACGTTTGCTTGAACTTGGCCTCAGAGTAGGCGCATGGTTGAATGTTGAGCCCAATCAAAACGATTCAACGCCTGCTTCGATTGAAGAAGACCAACCATCGACCTACAGCCCGATGGTTACTGGTACAGTTTTTGCCGTGATCGCACTTATTTTCGTGGCATTTCTTGGTCTTCATGAAAGCGTGCGTTTGAAACGGTAGGTCTACGTGCGCGGATACACTGGGAAAACTTGTTTATCGCGCACCAGCCGTCATCGAGGACTGAATATGGACATCAACGAACGACGTGAAGCACTCCGTGCACGTGTTCGTGAGAAACTTTCAGGAGAAGAACCTGAAACGGAGGAACTCGTTGTCCAAGAGACTGAAGTAATAGCTGCGACAACGGAGGGTGAAGATCTTCTCCTCATTGAAGAAACAAATGGCCTTCTTGCGCTTGCATCGTCGCTCATCTTTATTGGTAGTGTTCTTGGAATCATCACCGGAATATTGCTTTTGCAAGGAAATCCTGCAGAATTGTTGAACGATACTTTGGATCGGGAGGGTGTCGTCGATGTCTATGGAATTGTTCTCGTTGCTGAATCGGGCGAATCGATGGAAGACGTCTTGATTGAACTGATCGATGAAGACACGAAGGAGGTCATACAGTCCACTGAAACCAACTCGTATGGCTATTATCAATTTGAGAATGTGGTTTCTTCATCCCATATTCTTCGCGTTTCATCTGAAGGGTTTGTGACGATTGAACGAACGTTCACGCCAAACACCGCCACACAAACTCCCTTCACGCTTAGTCAAGGAAACGGAACTGTCGAGGAAGATTTCACACAAACCAACTCAGGATGGTCTCTGGAAAACGCAATAGCACTCTCAACTGGAATTGCATTGGTCACCATTCTTGCAGGTATGGTTGGAATCAAAGCAGCCGTTGATTCACGCAAGGCAAGCAACTATCGCAGAACACAATACCTTGCTGGATTCGCTTTGTTCAGTCGAGGGTTCATTATTTTCGGACCCTTCCTCATTCTCTGCGGTATGGGATTGATGATCCTGGCCAAGGACGAATTTCAACATCCTGAGGTGGAGTGATGTATCTCATCACCGTTGAAGGTGGAGATGGTTCTGGCAAAGGCGAGGCTGTGCGAATCCTGACCGAACTTCTCTCGAACTATCCATTTCATGAAGTCCATCGAACCCATGAACCTCGTCGGCACAGTGACCTAGGCAAACTCGCCCTTGAAGCTGTTAAAATCGGTGATAAAACGCCCCTTCAGGAAGCAGGATTGTTCGCAGCAGACCGTCTTGACCACTCCCATACTTGGATAAAGCCACGACTTGAACGAGGTGAAGTTGTTGTTTCCGATCGAAACATTCACTCCTCCATCATCTACCAAGGTGTTGTTGGTGAACTTGGTATCGACACGGTTTGTCAAGTCAATTCAGCCTCAATGATTCCAGACCTCGTGGTTTGGATCGATTGCGATCCGGACAGGGCGATTGAACGAATCAAGCATGCAACACTACGAATGAGCAGCGATAAGCAAGAGTATTTCGAAACGCCTGAAATTCAAAAAACCATTCGCCAAGGGTTCAATGACCTCTTCACAGGTGCAATTCAGGTCACTCCACCTTTCGACAAATGTTGCATTGTCGGGCCGATTTTGAACGAAGGTGGTTTGGATGAGCTGCGACAGAAGTTACGTCGAGAATTGCGTCAATTCTTCAATCGAAGACCCATTCCTCTAAATGTCGACCCAGATAAAGTAGACAGATACTTACTTAACAAACTCGCCCATGATGTTCAGCAACAAACCCGACTTCCAGGTGCGCCTATGGAACGTACATCTGTTCACATTGGATGGCTGGGTGGTAGGTCTCCTGCACAATGGATGCAAAGTGCAGAAAATGAGTGGGATTCAAGCCAAGCACGGCAATCTGATGTTCCGAGTAATCCTCTCGCTCGCTCGAGTTGGTCGATTCTCGGAACACTTTCACTTATGGCAGGATCGTGTGAGATTCCTCGTTTGCATAAATCACTTGGGCCACATCGGATGGTCACACAACGCCACACGCAACGTCTCGTCAAATGGCTTGAAGAAGCGAACTGGATTCATCGTCAACAACATCACATACCATTTGCAGAAGGGCAGGTGTTCAAACTTCGAGACGCATGGATTGGTTTTGCTCGCTTGACCTTGGCCATGTGGCCGTTTCGAGTTGCACTTTCAACCTGGAGAAAGAACAATCCCGATTCGGCTTGGGAAAAATCTCTTGAAGAAATTTTACAACAACCCAACCCTCAATTCAACAAAGCGGTTGAGAACACAATCGAACGCTTGCGAATTTTGACAAGCGGCCATGAGAATTGTCCAGTTCCTGAAAATGCTGAGCAATTGCTGGTTTGGTGGTCAATGCCACCACCTGATCATTCCTCTTCCTGAGGCGGGCGCTGGAATCGAACGTTTCCTGGGAGTTTGACTTGCGATGGCTTGCTGAATTTGTTTGGTCGGGCACTGTAAGCCGCTGCAAAGAAGAGTCCCAAACCAATTCCGAATGGAATGCCAGTTACCAATCGAAGAAATGTTGTTGATTCTCTATCCATCAGGAGTTGTGTGAAACCATCCACCGCCATGGGAACAACGCAGATGATTCCAATCGTTACAAACAACAGAGTTCTACGGTTTTTCCTGTAGATGGGTTGCAACGTCTCATCGGGTAGAATCGACAAGAACGTGTCACGAATCGTCCATCGATTAACGCCACGACGAGAATAAACGAATCCTCCAAGTGCCAGTCCGGCAAAGATGCCAATATCACGGACGCAAACAGGCATTTGATTCCCATTGATTGACCATGATCGCTCGTGTTTGTTGTGGCAATTGAGGTCGCCAAACGCATAGATTGCTGCGCTGTATGGGTTGAGTTCCGTCCATGTGAAATTTTGATCGTTCTCTTTGTGATAGTCAAACATGTTTGCTCGACCAGAAAGTTCGACAATCGTGCCTGATTCGACAAATAGTGGTGCGAGAAAGAAGGACGCTAGAAAGAAGAAACTGATTCCACCAATCCAGAGGCCGACCTTCTGGTCTCGAGTTCTTGACTCAAGCCCATTGCGTTCCATGCCCAAGGCTTACAATTGCCTCATTTAATCATTGACATAGCGACGGATTCATTTTATCATGCTTCATCGGAGGTCTATGGGAGAACCCTCAACCGAACCAGTTGGGTTGTGGCTTGGTCTTCAAGCAGGTGCTTTTCTCGGCCTATATTTCGGCTTCAGTCTTGCTCTTGTCTCTGCTTTAACCAGCCCAGAGGAATTGATGCGAATCGTCTATCTCATCACCATTTTCCCATTGGTCGGTGGAATCCTTTTGGGGCCGTTTCTCTCAAAACGTGAACGCCCGGTCGCGTCAGATATAGCTCCAATCCAAAGAACGATGTCTGCCCTTGAAGGGATGGATGAGGGGCAAGGTAAGTGGAGGATTCTCAGTCATGTTCGCAGTGATGGACGAACCGTTCGAATCGATCTTCATGATTCAAGTCGAGTCGAAGAGATTCTTACTCGTGCAACACCACTCACCAATGAATTTCCAGTTCGTTTCATGGTTGGCCGCGGTATTAGTAGCAGTCGTCAACCTGAATTGAGGGCAAAAGTTCTCTCCATTCTCGATCAGCAATTCCCAAAGACGAGGCAATCAAGATACACATCTGCCATTGAAATTGCACCCGAGTTGCCTGAACGTCTCCGCAATCAACGCAAAAGGGTCAATATGCTTCTCGCCATTTTCTTACCCATCGCAACCTTCCTTGGATGGTTGGAAATGAGGTAATCAATAGGTAGATTCACTTATTTTGAAGAACATCGGAGTCCTGTATATGCGGGAGGTCTCTTTCTTTTGGAAAATTGACCGCCTCGACGCTATCGGGCTCGAACAGATTTTGGATATTGCAAAGCGAATTGAATTCTTGTCCTACATCAAGCGTGTCCCCAAAGATATACGATGTCTGTTCAAATTTCACCTTCATGAGGGACAGGGTATCGATGATTTACAAAGTATCGAATCGTTGGAAATTCTTGAAGTCGTTCAAGAGGCGGAAAACCCTGACGAGGGACATCTCGTGATTTGTCGAGTGATTCACCCCCTTCCAATTCTCAATGCTAGAACCAACGGCACATATGCCGTTGCTGGCTCCAAATTGGACGATGAGGGACTCACATACATCTTGCAAGGGTCATCCATGAAATTGCGCCTCCTGTCCGGTGTTTTACGCTTGATGGCCAAACCCGATCGAACGAGTGCAAGAACACTCAAACTTACGCCTCAGAATCGAGATACGGTTTTGACAGAAAAACAACTCAAACTTGCAAAGTTTGCTTACGACCGAGGCTACTATGATTTACCCAAGCGTATCAAGATCACGGAACTTGCTGAACAACTCGGCTTAGCAAGGGCGACGATTTCTGAACACCTTACGAAAATCGAAGGAATTCTCATGGACGATATGTTCTCATCAATGACGGATGTTCGACTTACTGTAGAACAGGCAAGAACCATCGTTGAAACGATGGAAGCAGATATGGAACAATCTGAGGAATATCAGACCGAATCGTTTACTGGACTTGTAAAACGAATCAAAGACAGTATCGCTGATGAATTGCCCGCTGATGCCGAAAACATACCTGAACTTGATGCGAGTGAACATCCCGAAGAAATTCTCAAGCGCATCCAAGATGACATCTCTTAATTCGCTCATGTTTTTATGAGTCAATGTTTTGTGAATCTCATGGAGGAGATGAGACAACTTCTTGACCGGATTTCTGATTCCGGAATCGAAGTGCCTCAACCTGTCAGAGAAGCTATGTGCCAGCTCCATCTTGAACAATTTACAACGTATGATTTTGATGGTTTCTTCCACGATCGTCCAGTTGTCTTTATGGAAACCGAAAATGGTGGCGTTAAAACAATATCAGCACCTCATATGATCGTTACACTCCTTCATCACCTCGAGTTAATGCCCGGGCAGGAAGTGCTTCTCGTTGGCTCGAAAGGAGGATATTTGGCAGCCCTCGTCGCAACCATTGTTGGAGAGGAAGGAAAGGTCATCGTCATCGACCCCTCAGAAGAAATTGTCAAACACACAGCAAATGCATTGGTTGGATGGCCGACAATTGACCTCCGTCATGTCGAATCCATTGACGTTGCTCCTATCGAATTGCCGGGTGAACTCAGTCGGGTTTTGATTACGGGCAGCGTCCCAGTTGTTCCTTCTTGGATGGAAGAGCGTATTGTTGAAGGTGGGTTTGTCATTGCACCAATCGGTGATCATCATTCACAAGAATTGATGAAAAACGAACGCCAGCTTGATGTGTTGCATCCTACGTCACTCGGACCTGTTTCCTTCGGACCAGTCGATATTGTGGAAAGTGAACCTCAGCCACTGACTGCGTTGGAAATCGCCGATTTGATTGAAACGTTGATTGAAACATGTCACGAAATGGAACTCTGTGAGGCCGAGGAACTCCAACGGCTTGGAGTCATTGCTGATGAGTTGCGAACGATGATGGATGCCGAAGAAGGTGATTTGGAAGCATTCATCACGGCCCATATGCAAGATTTTGTTCAACTCTGGCCAATGATTCAACTCATGTTTGCACCAACCCTAGCACGTCCTGGCGATGTGAATCAAGACGATGACTCAGGCTTTTTCTTTGATGAATTCAAACCATGAGGTTGAACCATGGTCGCAAACATTCATTCCGCCATTGCTAAACTCAAACACAAAGATGTTCGGCAACGCCGAAGAGCCGTTCGGATTCTCTTCGATGCAGATGCGTACGAGAGTGTTGAAGCGTTTTCTCCACTCCTCGAAGACAAGGACATTTGGTTTCGTAACAAAGCAATTGAAGCGTACCGTCGATGGGCCCCAAAGCATGCGCCACACCTCCTTGAACAACTCGCTCGAGGCGGCGAACTCGATGGTCTGCGATGTGTTGCAAACGTCCTTGAATCGATTCTAGACAATACGCAAGCCGCAAGACTATCTCGGCTCCTGTTGGACTGCGATGATGATGTGATCGTTCGTCGGGCAGTTCATCAGCTGATTTCGAGCAACGAAGCATCAGAATCTGAATTGAACGCGTTCCAAGGTTCAGACGATCACGTCGTGCGAATGTACGCAACAGAAGTCAGCAATGATGTGAGTGAACTCCTGAAATCTCTGAACGATTCACATCCAGATGTTCGCCGGCAAGCAGCGTCTTCGCTCTTCCGTATCGAATTGAATTCCGAACAGAACGATGCGCTACAGTATGCCATCGAAAACGATGATGCATTATGGAAACTCGCCATTCCTATTGCCCTTGAACGCCATTTACCAAATCTCGTTGAATTGATGAGAGCGAAAGGAAATAGCCAACGTAAATTTCTCGTTGAGGCCTTGAAAGATGCTGTTGATGAGGCGGACGATTCTCGATTGCGTACCCTCATTGACGGTGATTGTACCTCGATTGTCGCCCGATGGCTTGTAGGCCGGAACGATGTCAAAAGCGATGCTTTGAGGGCGGAGATGTTATTCCATGAACACGTTGACAGTATCGATAAGTCGAGATTGCTCGAGCGTTTGCTCCATCGGCAAGATGAACCTGAAATTCAGGAACTCGCCTCAAAATTGATTTCTGAATCAACGGATGAACTTGTCCTGAGTGCAGCACAGAACCTATACACTGCATAGAACAGCGTTTTCCACATGACGAGTTCGAACGTGGTTTTCCGTGTGGATGCGACCGATGCTGGCGACCAGCGTTTGTTTGTTGAAATTGAAGTGAGTGCGCCTTTCACATCCTCTGCACTGAAGCTCTCCTTCCCACGATGGGTGCCAGGATCTTACTTTCTACGCGAACCAATTCAACACGTTTCACATTTGGAAGCTTTTGATGAACAAGGCAATTCGCTCAACGTTGTACGACGAAATGTTGACTCAATTGTGATTCGAGATCTCGCTTCCGTATCGAAAGTACGGATATG
Source organism: Candidatus Poseidoniaceae archaeon (assembly GCA_049438185.1). Classification (GTDB taxonomy): domain Archaea; phylum Thermoplasmatota; class Poseidoniia; order Poseidoniales; family Poseidoniaceae; genus MGIIa-L2. The sequence goes on along the minus strand of JBMTJI010000004.1, from coordinate 55,324 downwards.
TTACAAACTTCTTTGCGTTGAAAACACAGTCCGATCAAACCATTTGGATGAATCCCATTTGCACATGATGCCCCCGTTCACATGGTTTCTTCCGACGTCTGGAATCGAGGCATCCCGAATGGATTCAGCCCATACCGTTGAATTCATTTTGCCATCGAACTGGAATGTTTCGACTCAATTGAAGCATCAGCAAACAACATCCCATGACTCAGCAAAACGTCATACATACACAGCGGAACATAGAGACGCATTGCTTGACGGAATTGCTGAATGCAATGCAAACGAAATCCATCGATTCAAGGTTGGAGGACGTGACCACTCGCTCCACTATTGGGATGCTGGCGGAAATACTCCAAACCAAATCATGCTGGAGCGATTTATTCAGGACATGAAGAACATCATTTCCGAACACCATGCCTTGTTTGGCCCACTTGATGACCCATACCATACCATCCTCCATTTGACCGATGGTGGTCGCGGCGGTCTTGAACATACAAATTCGCAGACCTCAATGGTACCAAGAACATCACTCCAACCGGGTCATGTTGAAGACTATCGTGACCTAGTCAGCCTGTTCAGTCATGAATATGTCCATCAGTGGAATGTCAAACGACTTCGGCCTAAACGATTCATTGATTACGATCTGCAACGAGAGGTCAACACGGATTTGTTGTGGTGGTTTGAAGGAGCAACCTCATGGATTGGAGACATTATGTGCCTGCGTTCTGGCGCCTGGAGCTCAGAAGACTACTTTGCAGATATGAAGCGTAAACTCAAGCGACATCATACTCGAAGTGGTTCATCTTGTCAAGCGCTCTGTGAAGCGAGTCATGAAGCATGGATTCACCTCTATAGAAGCCATGCCTACTCACGAGAGACGCAAATCTCATACTACCTCGAAGGTGAATTAACGATGTTCGCACTCGATGCAGAACTACGAAAGCGATCAAAAGGAGAGAACGGCGTTTGCGATTTGATGAAATTGTTGTATGAAAAACACAACATTCACGTTGAAGATTCGTCGATGAGAGGCGTTCAGTACAACGATATTCGCAAGGCACTCACGTCTCTCTCAGGCGGTCGTCGCCTCGGTTCATTCCTCGATGACATCACAAAGGAAGCGGGGAATCTTGACCTCGCCAAAGCATTCTCTCTTTTCGGATTGGATTACAAACCATCGGATGAGCCGAAACGAAAAGAAGGGACTGAAACCGTCGTTTGGGAACAATTTTCCCAAGGATGGCTTGGCGTCCATGTTCGTTCACAAGGAAACAAACTCAAAGTCACCAGTCACATGCAAGATTCTCCAGTTCGCGAACAATTGCAAGTTGGAGATGAGATCGTTGCCGTCGATGGCGTTCGAGTTGTCAATGCGGATCAACTTAAGTCAAATCTCAAAGGCAAGGTAGGAACCACTGTTCGAGTGATGTATGCTCGAAATTCAGTGATGCATGAGGGGTTGCTCAACGTCTCGCTCGAGCCAAATTATCCAACCGTTTCTACGAGCGACGGCAACCGTTTATGGAAAACTACGATTCGTTCTCGTCAGGCTGACTCGGCGTAAGCAGGGACAATCGCTTCAAAGAAACGTGAATCGGCGGAAGATGATCTGAAATTCGGTGACGTGTCGTTTTCGGAGGATACAGGTTTGGTGAAAGTGCCATATCAATGACGTCTTGTTTTGAAATTGATTCAAGTTTGGAAGCAGGCCAAAGTTCCAACTCCACCGACGCATCCTCCAAATAATCGATGCATACGACAGGGATTCGAGCAAGTTCTAACCGTTGAGCAACAGCATAACGGTGATGTCCATCAAGAATGGTTCCCGTCGCCTTGTCAGCGATGAGGGGTTTTGTGAAACCATCCCATTTCAAGGTCATTTCAAGAAGCTTTTCCATGTTCTTTGGTTTGATTTCTTCATGGGCCTTGAGCCACTCAACGGGGACAAGTCGCACATCATCCTCACTCCAAGACATGCATTAACCAAAAGAATCCACAGGATAATGCTTTGTCTTGTATGAACACGCAAGGATGGATGTCAGACATGGAACCAGCGCGCGGAATGGAGGAGTTGCCCCTTTCTCCATCTCTCTCTGCAATGGTTCAACATCTGCCTAAATCATTGACAGAAGTCATTGCGTGGTTCCAAGAAAACGACGCCCATGTTTGGATAGTTGGCGGAGCCCTACGCAACACAATGTTGGGCACGAAGGTCGTCGAATTTGATCTTGCAACAACCATGACTCCGAACGAAATGAAATCGTATCGAGATACGCTTCCGACGGGTGAACGTTACGGTACAATCACCTTTCGGAACAACGGCGACACCTACGAGGTGACAACACTTCGAACTGAATCTGGATACAACGATGGACGCAGACCAGATGAAGTTGAATGGGGTGATTCATTACTCGTTGATCTCTCTCGGCGGGATTTAACCATGAATGCAATGGCATTAGACCCTATCAAGCAAGCATTTTACGACCCGTTCGATGGATGTGATGATTTGAAGAATGGACGTCTTCGTTCTGTTGGAGAAGCAACAAAACGGCTCTCTGAGGATGCCTTGCGTATTTTGCGCACCTATCGATTTATCGATCAAGGTGCTGCTGGCATTTGGTGGCCTGATCAACAACTGGCAAACGCCTTGCGAAAAACAAGGCCTATGCTCGACCGAATTGCTTCCGAGCGAATATGGTCTGAATTCAAGCGAATCTTGCTCGGCCAACATGCCTCTGAAATCGTTCAACGCATGGCAGACGATGGTGTTTTGAAACAAATTTCAAATCTGGATTGGATGCAAGACGATCTTCGCATCAAACTCCTTGATGAAATTCGAAGCGACGATGTTCTTGACCGATTGGTTGTGTTGTTACGAGATTTCAGCGCCGAGGATTGTGAAATGTTGTCGGCAAAACTTCGATTGAGTGGTCGAGAAAAGAAGAACCTCTTGTTCCGTCATTCGAAACAAGGGTGTCTACCAGAAAACATGGATTCGTCAATACGAGTTTATGCTGTGGCGATGGGGTCTTGGAGCCAACAGCATTTGAAGATCGAGCAATTGTTTGCTCGATTTGATTCTCTGCCCGGTTTCACCGAGGAGGATGTCCAGCAACGAATTGATCGATTGTCAAGTCTTAAGATCGATTTCAACGTTGTTCCATTGGCTTCTGGTGAATTTATTATGCAACGAACCGGAATCCAACAAGGACCTAAACTTGGAGCATTGAAAGCTTGGCTCTACTATGAACAAGTCGCTCGCCATCTTCAAACGCTTGAGGAGATGGACAGGTTGTTGTGTACACTTTCTTGGCAAACTGAGGATACCGCGCGTTGGCCAAAACTTCAATTCCCCTAACTTGATAGTCCAACCACACGCAAGTGGTTTTAGGACGTGAATCGATGTCTGTCAAGCAAGCACTACAAGCAAAAATGGAACAACACATCAAAGAGATGGTCGCAACGAACCCTATGATTGGTCAATTAAACACACAGTTCACAAGTTGGCTTCTTGGTTCGGGCTTGACAGGTGCAGAAATTATCCAAATGATTGATTCAAACATGGATGCGATCATTCAACCGGTTGAACTTTCTGATGCACTTGAAAAAACAACCGGCACTCAGCCTCCTGGTTGGGTCATCAACGGTTTGATGTCCGTTCTCGATATGGACAAAGATGGAAATGTAACCGTTGCAGATCTACACACCTATTTCGAAGCCATTGGCTTACCAAGCGGTATTGAAGAAGAACCTGAGCCCGAAGAAGATGAATTTGAAGAGCTCAATCAAGAACTCGAAGAAGAAGCAAGGAGGCAGGCGGAAGAAATCATTCGTCAGCAAGAAGAAGAGAAGCAACGCCTGTTGGAAGAAGAACAGGCAAGAGAAGCCGCTGAACGAGAAGCACAAGAGAAAGCGGAGAGAGAGGCGGAGGAAGTGCAACAGAAGCCAGAGCCGATCCTTATCGAAGAAAATGGAACGCCTATCAGCCATGTGCGATTTATCGAGATTCTTCAGGGAATGAAACTTCGTAGCGAACGCCAACAAGCCATTGCTCAATCACCAACACAATCTTGTCAAATTCAAATATCATCGATTGAAAAGACGCTCATCGGCCAAGGTCCATTAAAAAATGGTATGACCATTATTGGAACGTTGTCAGAAAACAGTGACATCGAAGTGGAACTTCGTCTCCCGTCCGAAGCAAACGAAGACGTCATGTTGTTTCAATCAAAGCATACGATTGAGGCAGATGCCCAAATCTGTGACTGGAATGTTGGACGCCAACGACCAGTCTTCATCGCTTCGACCTTCGAATACCTATAGTAAACTTCGAGCGACAACAATGCGTTGAACCTCTTGAGTACCTTCGTATATTTGGGTGATTTTTGCATCACGGAAGAATCGTTCAACCGGGAATTCCTTTGTGTATCCGTATCCACCATGCACTTGAATAGCGCGTTCTGATACCCACATTGCCGTATCGCCTGCGTAGAGTTTTGCCATACTGGCTTCTTTCGTATGGCGAGGTCCATCGTGTTCGTAATGCTGCTGTTTCGCCCATGAAGCCTTGTAAACAAGGTGCCGGGCAGCATCAATTCGTGTAGCCATGTCAGCGAGAATACCCATGATCATTTGATGATGTGCAATCGGTTTGCCGAATGCCTCACGCTCATGGGCGTACTTGAGCGACGCCTCGTATGCACCTTGGGCAATACCAAGGGCTTGTGCAGCGATTCCAATACGTGAGTTGTCAAGAGCGTTCATGGCGATTGGGAATCCATTCCCTGCTCCTTTGATGACATTCTCAACAGGTACCTTGCAATCCTTCAGCACAAGCGTGCACGTATCTGAGGAACGAATGCCAAGCTTGTCTTCCTTTTTGCCGACTGAGAACCCTTCAAACGATGAATCAACAATGAACGCTGTCGTACCGCCGTGTTTCTTCACACCGTAGTCTGGATGATCGACGTCCTTTGCGAAAAGAACGATGATTTTGGCCTGTGCTCCGTTGGTAACCCACATCTTCTCCCCGTTGAGGATGTAGTGCTTTCCGTCGTCGGAGAGTTTTGCTTTGCAGGTCATGGCTGCGGCATCTGTACCGGCACCCGCTTCAGAAAGTGAGTAGGCACCTACTTCGCCTTCAGCGAGGCGAGGGAGATATGTTTCCTTCTGGTATTCGTCGCCATGAAGGGCAATTGTTTTGGCACAAAGTCCAACGTGAACACAGAACATGACTGAGAATGAAGGATCAACCCGAGCAAGTTCCTCAACGATAATCGATTCAGAGATGTCATCAACTGGCATTCCACCGTACTGTTCTGGTACGGTGACGCTTTGGAGGCCCAACTCAAGGAATTGTTGCCATTCCTCTGCTGGAGGCGTCTGAGTTTGGTCTCGATGTTCAACTGTGGGGGTAAGTACCGATTCCGCAAAATCGCGAACCATCTCTCGAATCATGTCCTGTTCATCGGTCGCTTTGAAGTCCATAGGCTCACCAAATAACCCTAACAAGGGCTTTCACTTAATGGATGTGTTACGACCACATCACCACGAGTATAGCGATGGTTCATATAGGAGTTGTTTGAGCCGCGTACAGGTGATATGGCTTGGAAGAAGAGGTCGTAGAATTTAACATCGCACACAATCGAAAGTACTCAATTGATCATCTCTGGTATCAAGAAAAAGATGATGAGAAGATAATGGTCGGTATCAGTGAATTCATGGGTGTTGAGATTGGAGAAGTCCTTCGAGTCATTCTCCCTCAGGCCGAAACCATGGTCGACGAAGGCCAGGACATGTTTTCTCTTTGGACAGATGAGGAAAAAATCGCTTTCACGGCACCGTTCTCAGGAACGATTACTGAAGTTAACGGAGAGGTTGAAATCAACCCAGATCTCGTGAACGAATCTGCTTACGATCTCGGCTGGATTTTGGTACTACAACCATTCCAGTTCGACATGGAGAATCTGCTTGAACCTGACGAATACGTCGAGTACCTCTCCGAACTTTGATTCGATGAAGTGGAACCATGTCAAATCCATTGCAGCGATTGAAGGAATCACTTCTGGCTGCACCCATCATCTGGAAGGGCGATTATCCGTACTTCATCCACCCACTAACCGATGGCGTACCTCGTCTTGATCCCTCCGTACTCACTGCAGTTGTTGAACTGATTGAGGACGCTGTAAAATGGAATTCAATCGACCTCGTTTTGGGGATTGAAGCGATGGGGCTTCCTCTGACCAGCCCACTTTCGATGAGAAACAATCGCCCTCAAGTTGTTGTGCGTAAGCGGTCTTATGGACTCGAAGGAGAACTGGCAATCGATCAATCCACCGGTTATTCCAAAGGCTCAATGTTCCTAAACGACATCAACAAGGGAGAGCGAATTCTCATTGTCGATGATGTCTTGTCTACAGGCGGAACACTCGATGCGATCATCCAAGGTGTCGAATCCTTAGGTGCAGTAATTGCATCTGTTGTCGTTGTCGTTGAAAAGGGACCAGGGTTGGCGCAACTGCAAGAAAAATATCCGCACATTGAAATTTTATCAATCGTTCGACTCGAAATGGATGAAGGAAAGGTTGTCCTACTTGATGAGGTGATTTGATGGATTTAGATAGGCACGACTTCCAGTTGGAAGAACTTATTCAGCGCATTCAGAAAAACGACAATCGACTTGTGGCACTTCAAGTCCCAGAAGGGCTAAAGATGCAAGCGCTTGAAATGATGGATGAGATTGAATCTGGTTCTGGAGCGAAAGTCGTTTTAGCTGCCGATCCATGCTATGGGGCGTGTGATTTGGTTCATGATAAAATGAAGATGATGGGTGTCGAACTTGTTGCCCACATGGGACATTCTCAGATGAACATCGACTCAGGTATGCCTACACAATTTATCGATGTCACATACGACGGTGATCCTGAACTCGCACCTGTCATTCCCATGCTCAACGCACATTTGGAAATCGCGAAAAAGAGAATGGCTGAACAATCGACTTCTGCGTTGACAGAAGAAGAAGCGAAAGAACGTTTCATGGATGCTGTTGGTCGTATGACACCGCTAAAAGACACAAAATTGGGGTTGGTTGGAAGCATCCAACACTTGCACCTCTTACCGGAATTCCATGACCGTCTCGAGAAAGCGGGCTTTGATGTCACAATTCCAATGGGTGGTGCACGACTCACCTTCCCAGGACAGGTGTTGGGTTGCAACTATTCAGGCGATGATGACACCATTGGGCATTACCTCTTCCTTGGTAGCGGTGACTTTCACCCAATTGGATTGGTACTCCACACTGGAAAACCGCTCGCTATGCTCGACCCATATTCTGGCGATGCCATCGAAATGTCGTTTGAACGTATTGAACGGATTTTACGTCAGCGTTTTGGTCTGATTATGTCGTCCATGGATGCTGAAAAGTTTGGAATTCTTATCGGTGAAAAACCCGGCCAAATGCGAAGAACACTCGCACTTCGAATGAAGCGGTTGTTGGAGAAGCATGGAAAGAAAGGCTACCTTCTCGCACTCGAACATGTCGGACCTGAGTTGATCGATTTCTATCCTGTTGATGCTTTCGTCAACACAGCATGCCCTCGTATTGCCATCGATGATGCGGTCAAGTATGCAAAACCCCTCATCACACCGTTTGAGCTCGAAGTAGCCCTCGGCGAAAAGAAATGGGAACTTGGTTATCAATTCGATGAAATTCCTTGAACAACGTTGATTTTTCGTTTGGTAAAGAGCGAGTGTTCAAGAACGGTTGGCATCAAGATGCAACCAGCATGAGCGACTATCTCGACCGAATCGGTTCAGGACTCATCCTTCTGAACCCTGACCCTTTGGATTTTGATTACATTCCAGAAGTCATGGTAGGACGTGAAGATATTCAAGAGTCGCTTGCTGGTAAATTTCATTCCATTGCCCATCCAAATGGAAGTGCCAACGTTGTCATCACCGGCCCAGTTGGAAGTGGAAAAACACTCCTTGCTCGAACGTTTTGCCGAGACATCGAATACCACCTCCGAAAGAGAAGACCGCTTCGAAGCGTTCACATCAACTGCCGCAATGCTACAACCAACGTACGAGTTGCCCAGCGTATCGTTCAGTCCTTGGATCCTGGTCATCCAGATCGTGGTCTCTCGATGGGTGAATTGTTGAGTAGCCTGAGAAAGTTGTTGAGGAATAATGGTAGGCATTTGATTATCGTCCTCGACGAAGTTGACCACTTGTTGCGTAAATCGGGGAACGACCTCATCTACCAATTGCTTCGTATCGATGAGGATCAAGAAGGAAGCGGCACCTTATCCCTCATCCTCATCAGCCAAGAGCAAGTCCTCGATGTTCTCGAGAACGCAGTTATTTCCAGATTTGGCCATACGAATCACTTGCCTATTCCGCCATACGACATGAAAGGACTTCATGCGATTGTGCGTCAACGTGCAGAGGCTGCACTCAACCCAAGGGCATGGGACGACGAACTTCTGAAACTCATCGCAACGTCTGCTGCGCCTTCAGGTGATGCGCGGCAAGTTATCGAACTGCTCGGTGCTGCTGTTGAACACGCTGAATCCGAAGGTCAGAAGAGTATCCTTCCCGAGCATGTCCAGACCAAGGCACGCAAGGTTCCGCAAGTCATGCCTGAAGATGTTCTCGATGAACTATCGGGTCATTCGATGCTTGTACTACTCGGTATCTGCCGAAGGCTGCGGAAGGCCGAATTCATGACCAGCAAAGACGTTGAATCCATCTACGCAGTAGTGTGCGAGGAGTATGAAGTCAAGCCTCGAAGCCATACGACCGTCTGGAAATTCCTCAAACACATTGAGAGTTTGAACATCATTGCCACTCGAGTTGACACGGTTGGAGAAGGTCGAGGTCGGACAACCCACATATCCATGCCACATGCTCTCCCGGTCGATGTTGCTGCTCGAATTGAAGGAAGAGTTGCTCTGAAACTGAAACGATGATGAACAAATAGCATGCGGTGAGGCTAAATAGGGGTCGTTTGTCGCTAGGTTGCTAGAGGAATGCTTCATGGCTGATGGAAACTCATTTGTTGCAGTGGTCAACGATACCACAACCAAGTTGACTCGTACCACAAAGAATGGTAAGGAGAAGACCTATTCCCCATCCTACAAGACGGTGATTTCTGGTGCAAACCATGCACAATTGCTTGGAAAGAAAATCGGTGACGTGATCGAAGGTGTTTTCGTTGGCGAAGGCGAATCCCTCCTGACAGGATACAAACTCGAAATCACAGGTGGCTCTGATAAGACCGGAACACCAATGCGCCGAGATCTTGAAGGCGGTTCCCGACAAGCGATTCTCGTCACTGCTTCGACTGGTTTCAAGGGACACAACCTCGTTTCCAAGACCAAGAAGGGTGAGAAGAAGCGATTCCGATACAAGCCTGAAGGTATGCGCAAGCGACGTGTTTTCCGTGGAAACACCATCACACAAGACACACGTCAAATCAATCTCAAAGTTGTTGATGCCGGAAACATCGGTCTTGACAAGTTGCTCGGTGAGGAAGAAGCTGCAGCGGAGTGAAACCCGAGAGGGTTGAATCGGTGAACAAGGAGGAATGGAAGCATGGCACGAACGCTTCCATCTCAACCTGAAGTCAACATTGGCCTTGTAGGCCACGTCGACCACGGAAAAACAACTCTTACACAAGCGCTTTCCGGTGTTTGGACCGACACGCATTCCGAAGAACGTCGACGTGGAATCTCAATCAAACTTGGTTATGCTGATACAGCGTTTTACAAGACTGATTCAGGACAGTATTATGCCACTGGACGACACCCAGAAGGTGGGAAAGACGTTGATTCCGACCTTCAGAGAGTCGTTTCCTTCGTTGATGCACCTGGTCACGAGACACTCATGGCCATTATGATCACTGGCGCATCCATCATGGATGGTGCTATGCTCATGGTGGCTGCCAACGAAACCTGTCCACAGCCTCAAACTCGTGAACATTTGATGGCACTTGAAATCGCAGGAATCAAGAACATCGTCATCGTTCAGAACAAGATTGACTTGGTCTCACGAGAGCGGGCCATGGAATCCTACAACGAGATCAAGACCTTCCTCAAAGGCACCATTGCTGAAGAAGCACCAATCATACCTGTTTCAGCTCACCATGACGTCAACCTCGACATTCTCATTGAAGCGATTGAAAAGACCATTCCTACGCCGAATCGCGATGCCGACGAGCGAGCAGTCATGCACATTGCTCGCTCATTTGACGTGAACAGACCAGGTACTCGCCCGACAAAATTGACTGGCGGAGTTATCGGAGGTTCAATTGTCGAAGGTACCTTCAGAGAAGGTGATCAAATCATCATCGGCCCAGGTCGTAAAATTGAGAATGGAAACAAATCGCATTGGGAACCAATTGAGACCACCATTACCAGCATGCAAGGTGGTGGTGGAAAGCGAGACCAGATGACTGCAGGCGGGTTGTGTGGGTTCGGAACACTCCTCGATCCTTCCATCACAACGGCTGACAATCTTTCTGGACAGGTTCTTGCCAAGAAAGGTGAATTGCCAGAAATTCGAACCGAATGTTCGATTGAAGTTAACCTGATGAAGACCATGGTAGCAGGAGACGGTGAACAACCCGACATGATTCATCCACTACGCAACAATGAGATGTTGATGGTCAACGTCGCTACTTCAACTTCGGTTGGTATCGTGAAGGGTGTTGAAAAGAACAAGGCAAGTTTGCAGTTGCGTCTTCCAATTTGTGCTGATCAGGGACAACGTGTTTCACTTTCCCGTCGTGTTGGTGCACGATGGCGCCTTATCGGCCATGGAACCATTCAGTGAGGTGACAACCATGGGCGACGTGCTCATTGATGCATGTGGGTGGGTCGCTCTTATCGATGGTTCGTTTAACATCGATATCGCATTATCGAAACTAATAGGACCACCACAGTTTGTTCTCATCGATTTGATTCTTGATGAACTTGAAGATCTTGAGGCAAGTCGCCCACGTGGAAAGAAATTGATGCTTGAGCTCTTACTTCAGCGCTCATCCATCATCGACCATCCGGACATGCATCCAGATGATGCTTTGATTGAAGTTGCTCTCGAATCAAAGATTCCAATCCTCACCGTCGATGCAAATCTTAAGCGTAGGGCTCTTGAACAAGGGATTGGAATTCTTGAGATTGTTAAAGGCAAGAATATCAGACTTGTCAATGGTCTATAGATAACAAAGAGTCATGATATTAAATTAACAAACTCAAGTTATTAAATTAAATTCTATACTCTCAATAAAACGTCGGTGATGTTGTTAAATATCCTCACCTTTCCCTTCAAACAATGAAAGGTGGCATAGGCTCTCAGATGAGTGGTGAACAGCGTACTCTCCGTGACAAACTTGTCGAACTCGGTGCAAATGAGAATACTGCAAGTGTGCTTCTTTGCCTCCACCACCATGGTGCATCAACCTCAAAGGATTTGCAATGCCATTGCAATATTCGGCAACCTGATGTCAGCATGGCTATCTCTGAATTAAGAGAGATGAATCTTGTTCATTTTTCTCCGAAATCAGAGACTTCTCGTGGGCGTCCAGCCCACATTTACAGGCTTCGGATGAGCCTTGAACAATCGATTCAACCCTTCGTCAATCGTGCCAGAAAACGTGCAAAAGAGATTCTGAACGAGGTTGAAGCGATCAACGAGCTCGTTTCAAAAGTCGAACCAAATCAACATCATGAGTTTACGGCAGCGTGAATAAGACATCGTCTCCGTGCCCATCGAGTAAACGAAGTTTGACGCCTGCATCAATCCATGCATGAGCATAGTTGATGGCTCCAAACGCTCGTATGAAATCACCTTGTTCGAGGAAATACTGTGCATCGTTTGCGTAATCGTCCGCCATTGAAAGCAATGTCTTGAGCATCGTCTCCTCATCAGGCGTTGAAGCCATTGGAGTCGCCTTTTCTCTCGCTTTTTGTGTAATCGAAAGATAGTGTTGTACACGTTCCACGGTTAGAGTATGATCCGGATTCATTCTAATCACCGCCTTTCTGCCGCCTGAGAAGTCGTTGAACGTCTTCTTTCCTTCCGAGTGCCTCATAGAGTTCAATCGCTCTCGATAAGCGTCCTTCATCTTCGGCTGTTAGGGCTCGCTGGAACAGTTGGCGACGTTCATCCCAAGATCGAGCCAACTTAGCATCCGCTGCCTCTTTCTGTCGATGTCGGCGTTGCTCCTCTGCAAGGTGTGGAGCGACCCAGCGACGAACCAAACCATCACGTCGGCATGTGACCATCGAGTTTCTTCCAAGTTGAACCAACATATCTCCTAGGTTCATCCCTTCTCCAATTCTCACTTCACCGCTCTGGGCACTCATGTGATCAAGGTGACCTTCGATGCCGAGTACCCACCAACCATCTCCAGCACGGGTTGCTACAAGTGGCTCAAGCGATTCAATTTCAATTCGCTCGATGGCATCCCAACCATACGGATGAGGGATACCATCCCATAACTTACCATCAGCGGATTGCAAAAGCATGCGTCCTTCAATGAGTGGAGATACCCAACTCCATACCGCCGTATCGACAACTCGGCGTTTGTCTTGTTGAGCGATTTGGCCACAATAAACAACTCCACTTTCATCTTGCCAGAGGAGATGTTCACGATCCAACCATCCGATGAGACGACGCACCAGACCCGATTGCATTCGGCGTATTCCCACGCCATTTGCATCGAAGAGGTGGAGATTTCCATCTCGACCTGACAAGACCCATCCCCCTCCAGGACGGTTGAGGAGTTGCAAAAATCCGCCAGGACTTGACCTTCCTTCGTGAACCAATGATCCATCAACCGTGTTGAGAAGGTAGAAGGCATGAGCTGCAAGGACACCAATTCGCCCATCAGCATTGCAAATAGCATGCACCTTGAATGGCATACTTCGTTGCCATTGTATTTCATTTGCATTATTAAAGAGAACCAATTCAAGTCCATAAGCAACGCACAGATGACCATTTACGGATTCAACAGCGCTTATTCTTGAAGGCGATTGCCACGACCAGCTTACCGACCAAGACATCACTCATCACCTCCTACAAGACCCCATGCAATCAATTGAGCCAATGCACTTCTCGTTAGGCCAAACATTCTCGTGCGGCCAACCATTCGGGCGTGTAAAATTCCTGCTTTATGCAAACGATTGCAAATTTGTGACAAGCGTGCACGTTTGATCGACAATTGTGCCAGTAAGGCCTTGTCTGATGGTGAAATGGAACGTCCTTTTGCCTCCGCAACAACAACTGCTTCGGAGGATGTGAGTGAACTAAGAACTGCAACACTCAAGACATGCTCTTCTTTTTGTGTCAATCGTGGCCGAGATAATGCTCGCAACTGCTCGATGAGGTTTTGATCACCATTCAATGCAGCATTTGAGGGCTGGAGGACTTGTGTCAGCAACCGTGTGAACGCTTCAATTGTGTTGGAATCGAAACGATTGTTCTCAGGTGCTGGAATCTCCTCCATTTCGATTTCAGGAAGTTCTTCGATCAAGGATTCAAGATCGTGTGCCTCCACTTCTCCATCGACTGCAATCACATCGTCAAGAAGTGGCACAGGTTCGTTAACCGACCAAAACGCAGTACCCATCTCGCTTTCTCTGAATTGACCTTCAAGCGTGGGAGTTGGTGTTCTATTCGATTCGATGTTCCGATGTCGTAATCCACCAAACGGACCTGCGAATGGAAGGCTTCCTTCGGTGATATAGGAATTGTCAAGAATCTCTTCCCCGTTCTCCTCGTCGAGTTCTTCCATTTCTTCTGTTGGAGCCACTACTGGCTCCTCCATCGGTTCATCGAGTGTTTCTAGATCAAGGTCAAAACCGGATATTTCGGTCATCCCTGGAGTCGCCTCCCACGCCTCTTCGATGGACTCTTCCTCGTCGATTGTAGAGAGTACATCGCTGGGGTCTGCTTTGAGTATCGATTCTTCAGACTCCGTAATCGTCTCGGTACTCAGCCTCGTCTCCTCAGGCGTGAATTCTGGTTGTTGGACAGGCGAACTTGGCGCAACATAGGTTCCTGAGACTGCATTGCGAAGAACTCGAATCAGTGAACCTGGCTGTCCACTTTGACTCAATTGAAGAAGACGGTTCGCATCTTCCGTCGAAAGCTCATAGGGTTGTGAAGAAGCCTTGCCAATACGACGCTCAACGAGGGCTTTGATGCCATCCTGATCCAACTCTGGCATGGTTCGTACTTCGAAACGCTGGAGCAATTGTTCCGAAATCAATGATTGCTGTTGTGGATTGATTGCGATAATGATCAGCGCAGGTAGACTCTCGAAAAAGTGGAGTGACGAACGAAGGCACGTTTCCAATGAGGTGAAATCAGCCATATCAGCATCGATAGTGATGAGTGGAAGCATCTGGCGTGAATCGTGAATCATTCGTCGTAATTCCTTACTCAGTTTCTGGTAGTCATGAGGTGGTGAATTATCGATCAATTGTGCGTACATGTCTTTCAGTAACTCGACTCCAGGTTCCGAGAATGCAATCCGATTGATGTTCAAATGCAAATTCGTTCTGGTACTCAAGCATTGCATGAAGGAGGTTTTTCCTGATCCAAATTCGCCAACAAGCAATATCCTGTTTGCCGATTTGAACGTGATTTTACGTTCGAGTTCGTCAAACATCGAATGCCTACCTACCAACAGATCGAATTCATCCTTCTCAAGTGGACTGGAGGAAAAAGGATCTTCACTCAGTGATGGAAAGCCAAAGTCGACAGTATTTCCATGCATGACCGAGCAACTTTGACCAAGTATATGATATTTCACGGAGGAACGGTGTTTTGCAAACGTGTTATGAGACGTTAATCAAAGTGCCATAAGACAGAATACGGTCGTATTAACACGTCATTAACGCAAAAATAACGCGTTAGTTAAAGCGTTAAATCCGTTAATTTGTTCCGATTGTTTCATGGAACCCATATTCCTCGCTAGGAGTGAGGAGACAGCATGCCCGTGGACAATAGCCGGCTGAAAGGCTTCTACAAGCTCGATGTCGAAGAGCGTAGGCAGATGATTGCAGAACTTGCAAGCCTAAGCGAGGAACATATCGCTGCGTTAGCGGCGAATGGAGAGTTAAACGATGCCTCAGCAGATCGAATGATTGAGAATGTCATTGGAACCATGTCCCTCCCGGTTGGCGTGGCTACGAACTTCATTATCGATGAAAAGCACTACGTCATCCCCTTTTGCCTTGAAGAATCGAGCGTTGTTGCTGCTGCATCGAATATGGCGAAACGTTGTCATGCAATGGGCGGATTTACTTCCAACAATGATGCACCAATGATGATTGCCCAAATTCAACTCCTTGATGTTGACGACCATACACGAGCCATCGAACAGATTGAGCATAAAAAAAGAGAATTGATGGATTTAGCAAACAGTCTGCCATCGACCATGATTCGGCTTGGAGGAGGATGTAAGAACATAACAACTCGCTCACTTGAGACACTTTCAGGGCCGATGCTCATCGTTCACATCCACGTTGACTGTCGAGATGCTATGGGCGCAAATGCAGTGAACACAATGGCAGAACTCCTTGCACCTGAGTTGGAAACCATCACATCAGGACGTTCCTTGTTGAGAATTCTGTCAAACCTAGCAACGCAACGACTTGCTCGAGTTTCTGCCACATTTACCCCAGAAGAGATGAGCAATTCAGGGGATCGAATCGATGGAGTTTCCATTATCGAAGGCATACTTGAAGCGCATCACTTTGCTATGGCAGATCCATACAGAGCGGCTACACACAACAAGGGCGTGATGAACGGTATTTCGGCCGTTGCTGTCGCCTGTGGCCAGGATTGGCGTGCAGTTGAGGCAGGTTGCCATGCCTACGTTGCGTACCATCAAGGACGATACGGTTCAATGACACATTGGGAGAAGGACGCAAAAGGCAACCTTGTTGGCACCATCGAGACACCAATGGCAGTTGGCATTGTTGGAGGCGCATCAAAAGTTCATCCCGTAGCACGAGCAAATCTTGAGATTCTCGGTGTTGAATCCGCCCAAGAATTAGCCTCTGTCATGGCTGCTGCAGGCCTTGCACAGAATCTAGGCGCATTGCGTGCACTCGCTACAAGTGGTATTCAGAAAGGGCACATGCGATTGCATGCAAAGAACATGGCAGTAAGTGCGGGTGCAATCGGAGATGAAATCGAACGTGTTGCTCAACAATTGATCTCTGAAGAAGGTCCAAAAACACAAACGAGAGTTGCTGAAATTCTTGAAGAGTTGAGGAAGTAATCATTCTTCTTCAAGGGGCAATGTGGCTTGAACAAGACCATCCTCGCCAATTTCTTTCAGTGCATCCGAATCCATTCCATCGAATAGGCCTGCTTCAGTCACTTGTTCTCTAAACCATTTACGCACTTTTCTCAAGTCCGTATGTGGGCAACCAAAAGCTTCGGAAAATCGTCTTGTTGTCGTCAAACGTCTCGTGTTTCCATCACGTCGACGCATAATCATGCCATATTGAGAAAGTTCACGGACGTAATCATAGGCTTTCTGCCCAAGAAGTTCAACCAAACGTGATTGAGGCATTGGCTGGTGATAAGCAATCAGGGCAGCCGCTTTGAGGAGTTTCTTCGGCATTTCTGTCTTCGTTTCTTTTGGAAGATGTTCGGCTACATTCGGCCGTACTTCCATCGCCCATTTCCCACCGATCTCAACAATTCGCAAAGCACCACCACGTCGTCGTTTGAGGGTTCCTTGCAAAGATGTCAATCCCTCAGAGACTTCTTCTTCATCGTAACCGAGTGATTCTGAGAGTTCCTTGACTGAAAGTGACTTGCCTGAACCAAACAATATTGCTTCAAGAAGCGTTTCTAATCCCAGTTCCGACATGCAATCACCTACTCAACCAACCACTCATGCTCATCGAAATCAGGAGATGTTTCTTCCTGTTCCTGCTCAAGTTTTTGTTTTGCTTTTTCTTCAGCAAGGCGTGCCTTCTCTGCGCGCTCTTGCAAGCGCTCTGCATGCAAAACGGAGCCTGTCTTGGATTCTTCACGTGCTACCTGAGCCTCTTCGTCGGCCTCAAGCGTTGCTGCAAGTACATCCTCGAAGCTTGCCAAGTGAGGCCACAAATCTTCGATCATGATGACATCATCAAGATTGTTTCCTTGTGTAATCGATGCCAAACCTTTGTGGGTAAGGAACAATCCAGCGATGAACGAACTCACGCGTGCATCGTCATCATAACCTTCAGGAATGGATCCAAATGTAGATTCAAGAATTGGAACCAGGGTTGAGATAACGGATTTGAGAGGCACGTTGTTTGATTCCATGGCTTGTGTTGTCTGCCGTAACGCATTCCAACATCGTTCAATATCCCCATCAAGGTCTTCATTGTGCATTCGGCCGCCCACGTTGGAAATCATTTCCTCAACTTCGATTGCATGTGCAATCCGATTCTTTTCTCGCAACTTGAGTGCATCAGCATCATCCGCAGCATCTTTGAGGGCTGAAAGCAGTTCACCTAGCGTCACTGGTCGCCCCTCTTCTCGTCGGACACGTTCATCAAAGAGAGTCTCGAGGACATCATCTGCGCCACCTTGTAGAACTGTGTTGGTGAAATGGAACTCATGGTCATCGTATTCTGCTTCCCATCCAAAGTCGAAGCTCGCATCCCAATCATCACCGTCGCCCTGGTATTGAATACGGTCAAAGAGGTGCGCTGCTTGGTAATTGAGAACCTCCCATGCCATCCGAATCAGACGGCCACAAGCAGGCAAATCGAGATCGCTAGCTTGGGATTTCACGCGCTTCATGAATTGGCGAAGGAACGAGGTCAGGTCAATGTTCCATGCATCCAAACCTTCACTACTTACGAGCGATAGAACGAGCGCAACACTTCGATCGAATGGATCGTCAAGGGTTTGATGCTCAGCTTCCTCAGTTTGAGCGATCATGAGAATCCTGTCGGCATAGGCATTGATTCCCTCAAGGTCATCGTCTCCACTTTGCAAGAGTTGATCGATTACATCCTGGCGCAAAAACCACTGATCGAGTCCTTGCTGAATCATTCCGACCACCTCATTCGTCCAGTTCGATGGATTCTTCTTGTTCAACATCCATCTCAGCGTTCAATTCAGAAACCGCACTTGCGAGTGCAGAACGCTCCTCAATATCCTCATTGGTCTCAGCCGTTCGCTCAGCCAATGCAGTCATGCTTTCATCTTCTTGCATGTGCTTGAGAAGCCCGCCAAGGCTTTGCGGTGCTGGGAGGGCATCGGGTACACGAGGCATCTCTGCAAGTGTTTCTCGCTCTTCCTTTGCACGTTGTTCGTTCTTCGCTGCTGCAGATTCTGCTTCCTTGAGTGCTTGCTCACCAAGTGCGATGGCTTGTTCCTGGTCAAAGTCAATGATTCGACGGCTGCATCCATCACCCCCATGCGTAATCCCAATGTGGTGATCGGCCAACTGTAGGGAGACCTTTCGCAATGTGACCATAATGAACTGTGCAGCTTTGCTTCGTTCCCTGCACATCTTAGCGATGCATTCAGCATTGACACTGTCAAGGTTCTGATCGACTTCATCAAAGTAGTAGAATGGACTTGGGTCATAATCCTGAATAGCAAAGATAAGGGCGAGTGCTGCCACAGATTGCTCTCCACCAGACAATTGGTGGCGGGTAACATTCGAGGACTTTCCTTTTGGTTGCGCCCATAGTTCCAAACCACCCTTGAATGGATCTTCCTTGTTCTCGAGATAGAGTTCTCCGCGACCACCATTGCTGAGTGATTTGTAGACTTTCTTGAAATTCTCATTGACCTTTTCAAGAACGTCGAGTAAGCGAACCTTACGTTGCTCCTCAAGTCGTTCAGCGACATCGATCAAATGCTTCTTTCGTTCTTGGAGTTTCTTGAAGTCACCTTCCATTTCAGCGAGGCGTTGTTCAACAGCATCGTATTGTTCGATAGCCCGCATATTGACAGCACCAAATTCCTCGAGCCGGCGTTCCAAGCGGCGGATTCGCCGATCGATATCTGCGACTGAATCCAAAACGGCTCCATCCTCTGCTGCCTGGATTCCAATGGAGCCCATTTCCATTTCAACATCGAACAATTCCTTCCGTTTTGCTTGAATCGTTCGTTCCAATTCTGTTGAAAGTGTTCGATGGCTCCGTGCTTGATTGGCTTTTTGTGTCAATGTCGAGTTCAGACTTGCTCGTTCTTCAACCAACTCGATACGTTCATCCTCGAGGCCCTTGTTCTCTTCAAGGAATTGTGCTCGTTCGGCTTCTTTCTCTGCAAGAACGGATTCGTTCTGCTCAACATTTCGCTTCAATACAGCAACGTTCTCAGTGCGTTCAGATACGGCTCGATCAATTTGACTCAAGCGCTCTTTTTCGCTTGCTACTGTTGAAGTAAGCAATGACTTACGCTCTGAGATAGAGCGGAGTGAAACTTCTGCGTTCGAGCGCATACCTTCTGCTTGTGTGCGCTTCACAGTGCATTCGTGAAGTCGATCTTTGAGGTGTTGAGGACTTGCATCCTCGAGTGCAGATTGGGCGCTTGCACGGAGTACTTCTCCATCAGCAACCTTTGATTCGGCCTCATCGAGTGACTCCAATTGTGTGCTCGCTAATCCTTCAAGTCGATTCAAATCTTCCTTTAGGGCTTGCACTTCACCGATGTTCTTGGAATGTGCTTTCTTGTATGTTGCAACCT
The DNA here is from genome assembly GCA_049438185.1 of Candidatus Poseidoniaceae archaeon. Classification (GTDB taxonomy): domain Archaea; phylum Thermoplasmatota; class Poseidoniia; order Poseidoniales; family Poseidoniaceae; genus MGIIa-L2. Next base: position 35,602 of record JBMTJI010000004.1, on the reverse strand, counting down.
CTGAACGGAGCGTTTCCCTTCGAATTGCACCATCTTCGTTCGCAAGTTCGTTGATCTGTTGACGCAAAGATTGCTGTTCTTTGCGAACGTCGGCGAGGGCTGCAGAAACAGTATCGGACATCAAGCGCAGCCGATCAAGTTCGGCACTCAAGCGTTCAACTTCTTTGGCTCCAGCGATACCGCCTCCAAAACTCACCGACATTCGTTGACGGGATCCGCCAACCATTGCACCGCCAGCTTCAGTGACATCTCCTCGCATTGTGACAAGTCGAACACCGCCCATATTTTGACGAGCAATGTCCATGTTTTGGACGATGAGCGTGTTACGCAATGCGAATTTTATCGCCGTATCAATACGCGGGTCATACTCAAGCAATTCGTAAGCAAAACCGATGACGCCTGGCTTTCGTGCAACCATCATAGCCTTTCCACCAGCTCTGCTGGTCGAGAGTTTGTTGAGTGGTAGGAAAGTTGCACGTCCTGCTTTTCGTTGCGCAAGCCATCGAATGGCTTCCGCAGCAACCTCATCTGAGTCAACAACGACCGATGTCATTGCCCCTCCAAATGCTGTTGCAAGAGCCGTTTCATGCTCGGAATCAATCGGAGCACACAATTCGGCAATCGTACCGATGATACCTTTGATTTCACCACGGTCTCGCGCACCAAGGATTGCTGCTGCACCTCCTGCCATACCCTTCGAATTGGATTTGTTCTCCAATTCGGCTCGAGCAGAGCGCAATTGCCGCTCAGTTTCGGTCATCTTCTTCTCAACGGCTGCTGATTCCTCAAGGAGACGGGATTCAGAACGCTCTGCATCGAGTATTTCCTGTGTCAGAGATGAGCGGTCAACCGTCTTACCGGCTGAAGCCTCTTTGAATTCTGCTTCTTTTTCTTCGAGTTCAAGACGTGATTCCTCTGCAGTTTCCTGGGCTTTTGCGAGATTTGCTTCAACAAGTTCGGCTTGAGCGGCAGTCCGATCAACTTCAGATTGAGCTGCTGCTACCGCTTCTTTTGCTTTCTCAAGAGTTTTGATCGCATCACTCAAGGCTCGGTTGAGTTCAGCGTGATTCTTGCCAGAGCCCTCGAGAAGCCTACGCACGTTGTCTTCTTCAGACTGTGCTTCATCCAGCATTCGTTGCGCTTCTTCCATTTGGCTCTGGCTTGACTGCACTTCTTCAAGCAATGCAGTTAATGCTGTTTCAGCCTCTTGGTAGCGTTCAAGGACTTGTTCACGTTCTTGAGCATCATCGATGTTTGCTTGCGAGGCGTCTTCGATTCGGTCTTTGTCTCGATCGATTTGGACTCTTAAATCATGAATTGCCTGTGAAAGACCATCCCCCTCATCGCCAAGTAAGGCGTCGATTTGTTTCTGAATCTCTCCGATTCGATCATCGAGTTCAACCAGTTTTCGGCTTCCAGATTTGACCTGTTCTTCCAAGTGGGTTGCTTCCTCAACAAAACGCAATTGTTCTGCAATTTGATGTTCCAATTCCATGCCCAAACTTGCAAACATGGCTTGATAGCGCTGTGACCGTGAAAGAAGAAGTTCGTCTGTGATGGACTGAGCCTTCATAGCGACTTTCCTTTCTTCTTCAAGTTCTTTGAGACGGGTTTGTTGCTCTTCTTCAAGCATCCCAATACGCTCAATGTACGAGTCAACGCTTTCCTTTTGCTTCTTCGCTTTCCGGATTTCATCATCGTATGAGGTGACCCCAGCCACTCCATCGAGAACCTTGCGGCGTTCGATTGGTGTCATTCGGGCAAGGCCAGTTACGTCACCTTGGAGAACAATGTTGTACCCATCTGGGCGTGCATTTGCAGCATTGAGTAGGCGGTGGAAGGATTTCTGAGAGGATTCGTCCCCATCAAGCAAGTAACTGGAAACAACATTATCTGAGGCTGTGAGGCGGATTGAACGCGTCATGCGCACCTCATCGCTTTCAATGGGCAATCGGCGACGACCATTGGAAAGGACGGGGTTTCCAAAGACGAGTGTTACAGTGCAACCTCGAGCAGGTTTGTAGCCCTCTGCTCCATTGAAAATCAATTGCTTGGTGTTTTGTGCACGAATGGTGCGAGTTGATTTTGGACCGAGAACGAATTGGATAGCATCCCCGCAATTTGACTTCCCAGAACCGTTCGGTCCAGTGATTGCAGAAAAACCACGATCAAGAGGAATGACGACTTCCCCGCGAAATGATTTGAAGTTCTCCATCTCCAACGCTTTTAGAAACATCCCAATCCCCATTTGGTCGATATTGACCTTAGGTCAAACACCGGACATCGAGGACATTTAAACAATCGGTTGATTATGCGTCGGAGCAACTCGTTTTTCGGGTCTCAAATGAACGCCGTTTTACTCAAACAACACCACTCATTCGGCACTCTTTGCAACCCCCGCCTTTGCAGAATGGGCAAGTTGCTCGAACCTTCGGCGAGTTACGAGTACGGAATGGAACCAAATGTGCATCACGGTCAAGCAGGCGACTACGGCGTGCGAGGCCTTCTCTTGAAGCGGACATGGATCGTGCTTTTTCATTGAACACCTCTTGTACACGGCGTTCCTGTTCACGGCTGTGTTCCAACCGTTGATAATTTTCCTCAAACTCGGAGATTTCATATTTCGGACCACGCATTAATAGCGTACCAACAACTGCGAAGAGGATTTGTACCATCCAAGGATCAAATGGCAAGGGAATGACATCTGCAATACTCTCGGAATTCGCAGAGGTTGGAAGCCACTGAAGGCGATCGAGAATTGCAAGTCCGAACAACACAGCCCCCGAAGTGAACATGACGCGTCGGATGCGTTTTGCAAGACGGGGGTCGGACGGCATACGGAAACGTCCTGCTGTTACAATCAAAATGCCCCAGAAGAGAAGGAGGATATCTGCAGTCCCCCATGTTCCTTTTTCACTGAGGCAGAAAGCTGTTCCAGTTTCTTGAATTTCTTTTTCCATTTCAGGAATGGTGCAACCTGGATCTGCGAGACGGAGCACATCAAGGCGCGCAGTACCGGCGCCTTCTACGACGTTTTCTGCAACCATTCCAAAATGAGCATTCGCAATAACGAACACAATTGTTGCAAGCCCCAGTAAGCCAATGAGCCTCCGCAACATGATGCCCGCTAGAATCCGCAACACATAGCCCTATCGCTGGGACAACCGATGTCATCAAGAACAAACAACCTTTGCGAGGTACATGCCTCGTGTTCTTATCATCGGCACAGGCATTGCTGGGCTTTTTGCAGCCTTGCGTCTTGCGAACGAAGGTTTCGAAGTCGAAATCATCACCAAACAAAGGCCAAAGGATTCGTCAACGAATTGGGCTCAGGGAGGAATTGCAGCCATTCTCGACAAGACCAATCTGCAAGAAATTGAGGGTCACATCAAAGATACGCTCAATGCAGGTGATGGTTTGTGCGATGAAAGAGTGGTTCGTATGGTCGTCGAAGAGGCTGGCGAGAGAATCATGGATTTGCTTTCCATTGGTGTCGAATTTGAACGGAACAAGCAAGGTGATTTTCAACTTGCACAAGAAGGCGGCCATTCATCAAGGCGCATCCTTCACGCAAAGGATGCTACAGGGAAAGAAATTGAACGTGCACTCACCACAGCCGCTCAAGAACATCAACACATTACCATGCGGCCGAATACACTTGCAATCGATCTCATTCAACGCCAACATAAACACCCGAGTAAGGGCGTATGCGGTGTTTGGGCACTCGATCAAAGTACAAACCAAGTCATGACCATTGAGGGTGATGCTGTGATTTTGGCAACTGGTGGAGCAGGTCAACTTTGGGAGAAGACGACAAATCCATCTGTATCCACCGGAGACGGTATCGCTATGGCCTATAGAACAGGCGCCTCCATCATCAACATGGCATTTGTGCAGTTCCATCCAACAGCACTTGTCGTCGAGGGTGAACGGCCATTTTTGATCACTGAAGCCTTGAGAGGTGAAGGCGCAGTTCTCCTCGATGAGAGCGGTTATGAAGATTGGAAAAGAAGTGGAGAATCAGAACCTGGAGCGTTTTCATTTACACTTCAAGCCTCTCCACTTGGTTCAATGGCAACCCGAGATGTTGTGGCCAGATCCATTGACCAGCGTTGTGCAGAATCAGGCGCTTCGTATGTGTACCTGGTCACGGAACATTTGGACAAAGCGCACTTGAATGAACGCTTTCCAATGATTTCAAAGCGATTGCAAAAGTATGGTCTTGAACTCGGAATCGACCCTCTTCCCGTTGCCCCAGCAGCCCATTACATCGTCGGCGGTATCGAAGTGGACGAAGTTGGTTCAGCACTCAGCGGTGATTCCAGAGAACCTATTCCAGGATTGTTTGCTATTGGAGAAGTTGCTTGTACCGGGATGCATGGAGCAAACAGACTTGCCTCCAATAGCCTCCTTGAAGCAGTTGTATTCGCACACCGATGTTCATCTCATCTCATCCAACAAGAACTGAAGGAAATGAATTGCTCACCTCCCGGGTGGCGCTCGGATGGTTTGGATGAACTCCAAGAGCATGGCCCAATCGCTCACGACCGAGTTGCGCTCAACCAAACCATGCGTTTTGAAGTAGGCGTATCAAGGCGTTTTTCACGTTTGGAAAGAGCCATTCGTCGATTACGTCTTTTCGAAAAAGAAATCGATGTCATCTGGAAATCGAGTCTACCATCTCGTGAAATCGTTGAATTGAGGAACATGATTCTCGTAGGGATTCTCGTTGCTGAAGATGCCATCAGGCGTACCGAGAACAGAGGTCTTCACTTCAATAAAGATCTCAACGAAGATGTCGAATGATGGATGAGAGCGCTTGGTTGAGCGGTGTCGGAATACCCAACATTTCACCACGTCGACAGATTTCTACATTCAGTGAATTGATTTCTGTTTCACGTCCTGAACGAATGTCCTGCAACATTGAGCAAAAATTGCTACTGGTTGTTTCCAAAACCTGCCTCAAACGATCGATGAGAAGTTCATCATCTTCGAGTTCTACACCTTCTGCACGAGCAATCATTGAGCCTTCAAGAAGAACGCCGACCGCAGATTCAAACAACGCCGGTTCAAGCAAAGCACCATTCTCTTTGCCCAATAATCCTGCAATCGGATTGATAGCGATATTGAGCAACATTTTGTTCCAAAGCATGGCTCGTCCATTTTCCTCCCAACGTGGTTGAAGTCCTGCATCATCGAGGTGTTTTAGGAAGGTTTGAACCGAGTGTTCCGTGTGGTGATGCATGAATGGGCCAAGGTGTACTTCACCAATTCCAGCCCAATGGACGTTGCCTGATGCTGGTCGATAAGCACCATGCGTCGTTGTCGCAGCAAGAACACGATGTGCCCCAAATTCGAGAACCAAACGCTCTTCATGTCCTAATCCATTCGCAAGTGTGCAAACAATTCCTTCTCGACGAAGAAGATGTTTTGCAACCTCGACATGCTGTTCAAAGGCCGAGGCTTTTCCAGTCAGAAGGACAACATCACACGACGATTGAACTGAATCTGGCAGATCTTGTTCTTCAAGGAGAACCTCCCAACGTTGTGAGGAAATCGCTTCTTCCTTCGCACCTGAAATCTTCAACCCATCGACGGTAAGATGCGCTGCGTGAAGTCCACGCCCATACAAAAGAAGATCGCATGGTGTTGATGTGAGGCAACCTGCGATGAGAGAACCAATCGAACCTGCACCAACGATGCCTATTCTCAAGATTCAGCCCCCAAATAAGCTCCGAACGTTATCAGGATAGCCCCGTCTTGGTGGGTGATTTTGTACGTCTTGATCAGTGCTTCAGGAACATCGAGTGTGATGTTGTTCCAACCAGAGGAAAGTTGACTTGGGAAAGCACTCAGATCCCAATCAACATCTCCAAACGTGGAATGTCGCAAAACGACATCTACATCATTGCTATTGTAGAGAGCGAGCTCCAATTGAGAGGCGTTTACTGTCCTCGGCGAATCCCAGAGGCGAGTGGTTTGGTTGTCCTGATGAAGAACCAAATCTGGACCACGTTGAACAATGAACTCTGTTGTTTCGATGTCTTGCTGGTTGCAGTGAACGTAGGAATCCGATGGTAGTTTCAGATAAAGCCGTTCACCCGCTTCAACCGAAGGCAAAGCTTGCTTCGGCCGGATGCCTAAGTCCCACGACCAATTTGTTGTATTGGAGCGTGGAGGTGTGGTCAAGAATTCATTTCCTGTGCATGAAGAAGCATTTTCTTGATACAACGTACCTCCAACATCAAACGGTGTACCCCATGGATGGTGTTCATCGATGAGCCACCCCTCCTCAGAGGCTGAAACGATGTGAGGCCAGGTTGTATCGAACCCTACCATGAACGACGTGTTTCCGATCATCACATGCTCAATCATAGATTGAACACCGAATGGAAGGGCTTGGTCGACTCCGTTCAAGCAAATTTCCGAATCTTGTGAAGAAAGTGTTTGTGTGAGACCCGCTTGACCTTCAAGCCAAAGGAATGGTAACCATTCATCATCCAATTCGGGTAACGATAGGTTTGCAGTATGACCTTCTTCCATGAAGATATCAAGGCAGGTAAGAACCATGTCATTGTTGCGAAGGTAGCGCCATTCAGACGCTACAGATGCGTCGAGAAGAGGATAGATGGTGCCGAACTCTATCATCGAATCAGATTCATCAAAGATGACATCAATTTGGTAGGCGACAAAAGTTGGTTGATGTGTTGTATTTTGATGCATCACTCTGAATTCGATGGACATTGATTCGCCTGGTTCCAAGACGCCTTCACAGGATTGTACCTCACAGGAGAGATTCGAATTCCAAAGGGATGTTCCAAGAATCGTTCCTGAAACACTGTATGATCGGTCTTGCATGGATGGATTGTTAATCTCAATCATGATTGACGCATCCCAGGATTCTGAGCGTTCTGCGAATTCATCCACTACGATGGACACCGTTGCCTCCGCATCCCATCGTTCAACTTGTTCAATGGGAAACTGCGCTGGAATGGCAAACAGGATGGCAACAAAAAGAACAATCCCAAGCCGTCGATGGTTGTCCTCAGATAGAGGGCGATCTCCATCCATTATGACTGGGATTCGAGGGTCACCGCCCATGAACATGAGAAGTGGAATGACGACAGAGAGTACAGGTATCCAGATTGTAAATCCATTAAATGCATCGAAGATGAAAAAGGCAGAAGTGATGAGAAGCATGAACATCAAAATCTGAGTTCCTGAACTTCGAGCTTCCTCAATACCCATCCTCGCTACGAGCAATCGACCACCTGGGAAGGTTGGAATTGGTAACATCAACAACCAGCCAACCAATGTGAGGAAACTCGCAGCAAATAAGAACGGGTGCCCCCAGTCAAGCGTGGCTTGGTAAGAGAAATCAAATCCAGAGCTGAACAGTTGGATCAAGAAGGGAGGATTCGCACGGAAAGGTTCACTTGACAGCGTGTAAGGGTCGGTTGTAAACACCAACCCAAGCGTCCAGAAAACAAATCCAGAAACAAGCATCACAACAGGAACCGATACGGACGTCCATGCCAGCGATTGACGATTTGGCCATGGTCGTGCATCCATTCGTGGCAACGTTGGAATGAAGAAAATCCCAAACGGCCAAATAAAGTAAGAAGTCGATAAGCCAGAAAACAACCATAACAAGACCGATGGGTCTGGAATGGGGAGAATATGCCCACTACGTACACCAAACGCTGCTGAGATTCTAGTTTGAACAAAGGACGCAAGAAGCAATGTTCCAAGAATAGGGAGAACAAATCCAATCAAACCATCGAGATAGATCGATTCAACAAACCATCCACCCGTTGGCCGACCACTGTCCATCCATCGAACAGCAGACAGAAGTAACGTAATGATAGAAGCCGTCCACATGTAGACGTGAATTCGTGACCCTGGGAACTGACGATGCGGAAGTGGAAGGGTCGTGAGTATGGTCGTATCACCTCGGCGAAGACGTGCCATCCACCCCAAGTGCTCAAGATAGGCATTCAATTCGTCAAATTTTTCTTCAAGTTGGTCTGATTCAATTTCCCAAGTTGGCCACAATCCTCCAGTATGTGAGCGAATTGTAACGTATCTCTGAACGATGCCCTCAAGCATGTCTTTCTGGTTCCAAGCGTTCTTATGAACGGGGATTGGACTCAACGTTGCATCATCCAAATCAGACATGTCAATCAAGCCCCCTAGGTAGAACTGGACACCACTCCCACATCAATCATGCCCTTTTTTCAGAGCGATGCGAAAACTCACTTGTTCTTGAATCGCTTAAGACGGAATGTCTCTTCACGTTCCATTTCTTCAAGTCGAAGTTGGATGAAGACCTTCGCTTCTTCCAATTCTGGAATGACCTTGAACTCAAGAGCGTTAACACGTCGCTTGGTCGCTTCAATTTCTTCGAGAAGTCGCTTCAATGTCGCTTCCATTTCGGCTGCCTTGACGATCTTCTCGATCAATTCGCTGAAACTGTCGCTCGCCTCATCAATGTACGGAGAAGAACCAATGAAACCAACACCACGTTCTGCAAAAGTCGATTTGAGGTTCGTTCCACTAACACTTGGAACAACGACACCCATGATGTTTCGTCGTTCAACTTCAACTTCAGGATGTGCACTGTTGGCAATGGCTGCTGCTCGAACGGCGAGTCCACCCTCAATTGCATTGGCAAGATCGATTCGTTGCTTAGCCAATCGGAACGCTTCAGTAATCTCACGCTTTGCTTCAATCATTTCTGCGAGAAGTTGTCGGAACTCATGGAAGAGACCGTCACGCTTCATTTTGAGAAGTTTGTAACCGTTCTTGGTTTGCTTGATGCGCCCCTTGAGTTTAATCAACTCACTTCGGGTTGGTTTGATGTCAAGCGCCATGGTTTCACCTCAGGATTCAAGCCTTGTTGTCTGGATGGTACTTCTCAATCCACTTTTGGTCGAGACGAACAAGATACTTGGTATCGATGGATGACATCAATTCCCAGCACAAGTCGAGCGTTTCATCGATGGAACGATCCTCATCACGAGACTGACGTAGGAAGCGGTCTTCGAAGACACCTGAGAAATCGAGCAATTGCTTGTCACGCTCGTTCAATGCATCTTCACCGACGATAGCAACAAGTCCACGGAGTTCACGGCCTTGGGCATATGCAGCATACATCTGGTCGGATACAGACTTGTGATCTTCACGGGTTGTTTCAGAACCAATACAGGAACCCATCAATCGAGAGAGTGATGGAAGAACGTTGATCGGCGGATAGATACCTTGTTGGTGAAGTTCACGAGAGATAACAATCTGACCTTCAGTGATGTAACCAGACAGGTCAGGAATTGGGTGCGTGATATCGTCACCAGGCATGGTCAGAATTGGGAATTGTGTAATCGATCCCTTCTTGCCCTTTACAATTCCAGCACGCTCGTAGAGCATAGCAAGGTCAGTGTACATGTAACCAGGGTAACCACGTCGTCCAGGAACTTCTTCACGTGCAGCACCGATTTGTCGAAGTGCGTCACAGTAGTTGGTCATGTCCGTGTAGATAACGAGAACGTGGTAGTCGTGCTCGAATGCGAGGTACTCAGCAGCAGTCAATGCAAGACGAGGCGTAATAATTCGCTCGACTGCAGGGTCGTCAGCGAGATTAACGAACAAAGCAGCGTTCTCAAGCGCACCGGTTCGCTCCAAGTCGGAACGGAAGAAGTTGTATTCTTCAGCGGTGATACCCATGGCACAGAAAACGACGATGAATTGCTCATCGCTTCCCTTCAACTTGGCTTGACGAGCGATCTGCAGTGCAATATCGTTGTGTGGAAGACCAGAAGCCGAGAAAATTGGCAACTTTTGTCCACGAACGAGTGTTGTACAGCAATCGATAGCAGAAATTCCAGTTTGAATGAAATCGTGAGGGCTCTGTCGGCTGTATGGGTTGATAGCAGCACCGATGATGTCAGCGTTTTCTTCAGCGACGATATCAGGTCCACCGTCACGAGGTCGTCCTGCACCGTCAAGAATTCGACCAACGAGGTCCTTGCTTACAGGGAGCTTGAAAACATCGCCCATGAAGGTGACGCCAGCAGTTCGGTCAATCTTTGCAGTTCCTTCGAAAACTTGGACGATAACAAGGTCGTCCGAGGTGTCGAGAACTTGCCCGTTCTTGATGGATCCATCAGCGAGACGGATGGTAACGATTTCACCAAAAGCAACTGGTTCGGTCTTGTTCAAGAAAACCAGTGGTCCCTTGACGTCGGTAATGGTTCGGTATTCTTTTCCTGTCATGATATCACGTCCTAGTTGTCCTCCACAGTAGCAGCGATTTCATCGACCATGGATTTGACCATGTCATCGATGGTATCGATGTATCCCTTTTCGAACCGGCCACGCATGAGTGCGGTTCGTGCTGGAACGTTGACAACATCGTTGAGTTGTGCCCCAGCAGCCATAGCATTCTTTGCAGCTTCTTGGAAACTGAGAATGGCCTTGGACATGGAGTATTGCAAGTGGATGTCACAGTATGCGTCAACATCGTGGAATCCATTTTGTTGCAAGAAGAATTCACGAATCATACGTGCGACTTCCAATGTAAGTTGTTGATCGACCGGTAGTGCGTCAGAACCAACAAGTTGGACAATCTCTTGCAACTCGGCTTCAATTTGCAACAAACCACTGATCTGAGTTCGAATCTCAGGGAAGTCTTGTGCAATGTTGTCACGGAACCACTGGTTGAGGCTCTGCGGGTACAGAGAGTACGAGTTGAGCCAGTTGATTGCAGGGAAGTGACGTTGTCGTGCAAGACCTGCATCCAATCCCCAGAAAACCTTGACAATTCGGAGCGTACCCTGTGAAACAGGTTCGGAAATGTCACCACCAGGTGGGCTTACAGCACCGATAACGGTAACCGATCCGTCATCACCATTCTTGGTTTCAACACGGCCAGCACGTTCGTAGAACTCTGCAATTCGGGATGAGAGGTAAGCAGGATATCCTTCTTCACCAGGCATCTCTTCAAGACGGGAGGAAATCTCACGCATTGCTTCAGCCCATCGAGAGGTCGAGTCTGCCATCAAAGCAACGTCGTAGCCCATGTCACGGAAGTACTCAGCAATGGTAATTCCAGTGTACACAGATGCTTCACGAGCAGCTACAGGCATGTTGGATGTGTTGGCGATCATGACCGTTCGGTTCATGAGAGGCTTACCGGTGTTCGGGTCAATCAAGTGAGGGAACTCATCCAGTACTTCTGTCATCTCGTTTCCACGCTCACCGCAACCGATGTAGACAACGATTTGAGCGTCGGAGTACTTTGCAAGCGATTGTTGCGTAACGGTCTTTCCAGATCCGAATGGGCCTGGAATACCTGCTGCACCACCCTTTGCAAGTGGGAACAGGAAGTCGAGAATACGCATACCTGTGATCAATGGCGTATCTGGTGCGTACTTCTGTCGGTAAGGACGAGGTGTTCGAACAGGCCACTTTTGCATCATCTGAATTTCTGAGCCATCCTCAAGTGTACAAACGGTTTCTGTTACGTTGAAGTCTCCAGACTTGATGTCCTTGACAACACCACTCATGGTTGGAGGAACCATGATCTTGTGGACGATGGTTTCGGTCTCTTGAACGTGGCCAATGACTTGACCGCCTTCAACAGCAGCGCCCTTCTCGATGACGGCTTCAAACGTCCACTTCTTCTCTAGGTCAAATGCATCTGCATCGACACCACGAGTAATGAACACACCCATGACTTCTTCCAAGGTTGGAAGCGGTCGCTGGATACCGTCATAAATCTGGGTCAGCAAACCAGGTCCAAGTGAAACCGAGAGGGTTTCACCCGTGTTGATAACCGGTTCACCAGGTCGAATACCTGACGTATCTTCGTAAACTTGGATGACAGCCTTTTCACCGTGTAATTCGATGACTTCTCCCATCAATCCTTCATTGCCCACACGGACAACGTCATACATTCCTGCGCTCATTCCCGTTGCGGTGACCACAGGTCCCGAAATTCGGTAGATTACTCCTTCTTTGCTCATGTTCTTTTCCTCCATTTTGGAACATCATTTCCATAGGTCGACTCCGATTGCTCGTCGAATGGTTTCTCGGAGCGTGTTGTCTTCATCCGTTCCGATTCCAAGAACCGTCGGCGAGACAGAACCAGACAATTGCGAGCGCAATCGATCTGGCAAGGATGCGAGAACTGCGGAGTCAACAACAACAATTCCAACATCCTTTGAGTTGAGAAGGTCACGGAACACTTTGATGCGTTCCTCTTCACCTTCTGGATTGTAGAGATTCGAAATTCCAGCAAGCTGGAATCCGAGGGTAAATTCAGGTGTTCCTACGACTGCAATTTCCATGTTTTCACCTCATAGAATGTGAGCCTCTAGGATTTCAGGCGGCAAACCTGCGAATCGACCACGAACGATCATTCGGAGATCGGTAACCTCCTTGACCTTCATGGCGATGTAGTATACGATAGGTAGCGCAGATACAGGATGGAGGTAGCTCATCTTTTGCATCTGTGCGTATTCTCTTGCGTGAAGCCAAGTAACGACCGCATCGAGCGATCGTTCCTTTTCTGACGTTTGAAGTGCTTCTTCAAATCCGGCGATATCGAACTTTGCATTGCCTCTCAGGACATCCATCATGGCGCTTCGTCCACCATTGGCGATGGATGAAAGAGAACGCTGTGGCATCAAGCGTCCACCCGGAATCAATTCCTCATAGAGGTCGTTTCCTTCAATTCCGAAGGCTGATGCCTCAAGGACGTTCAAGATGTTTCGATGGTCGATTTCCGTTGCCAGTACGTTTCGCAGATAGCGTGAATCGTTACCACTGTGCCCGAGCGCTCTCAGTGAGGCGGCGAAGTAGTGGCGATCCAATGCATCCTCGTAGTGGGCAAGGCGAGCATCTTCAGGAAGGTTTGTGAGTGCTGATCCAAACGACTTGCGACGCATTTGTTGAGCCGCAGAACGTAGGTCATCTGAACTTTCCAGAATCTTGATCCAAGGTGTGTTGATATCGTTCAAATCCGGAAGGATGTCTTTGCTGAGTTTCTCTGCTTCAATTCCATTCGCAACGGCACGTAGAACGGCCTTTGCGTTTTGGTATTCATATCGGCTCGAGTAAATTTCGACAATCTTTCGAACCTTACCTCGACAATGCGAAAGCATGTTGTCAAGTTCATTCTCAAGGTTGTGTGTAAGCGCAGCCTCAACGAGATCGCCTCCTGTGTATCGAGACGCATAGAGGTTGATTTCGTTTTGGTATCCGCTCTCAGCTACCGTGTTCGTCAACTGCTCTGGTGATTGATTGATGAGTTGGCGCAATCGGGCTTTGTCCATCAATGCCTGTCGACGAGCTTTGGCTCGTGACGCTACATATGGTACGTTACCCGAAAACATATCTCATCCCTCATCCAAACAGTGTTTCGTTAATCGCAGCACGTTCTTCAGTCCAGGTGCGGTCAAGAAGTGAGTCAAATCGGAAATCAAAAGAGACCGATCCGTCCGCTGCTTCCATCATAAATCCGCCCAAGCCATCGATTTCATCACCAATGGTTCGAGAACCTGCTTCTTTCTTCAGCGCAGCAGCATCAACAGATACTGGTCGAATTACGAAGTCCTTACCTGAAACATCATCCGCACGCTTGAGCAAGGACTTGAGGAGCGTAGCACGTCCCTTCATCCCTGGGTCAGCGAGTTGTGACTTTGCTGCATCATAGGTGGCATCGAGGACGCCACGACGAGCGATGAGCAATTCTTTCTGGTTGCCTTGGCGGGCGCTAGCGACCATCTCCTGAGAGATTTGGTTGGCTTCACGCTCGGCACGGGTCTGGGCTTCATCACGAATGGATGCTGCCTTGGCTTCTGCATCTCCGACAATTGTCTTTGCTTCCGCTTTCGCTTCTTTGACCATCGCTTTCGCCTGCGCTTCCGCAGATGCTGCAATGTCCTTCGCAAGTGTTTCAAGTGTCATAGTATCGTCTCCTTCAGTCAAACAGAACGAGTCTGTTTCGGAGCCAATCTTCAGAGGAAGAGTGGCAATGCACCGAGAATAACAATCGACTCAGGAAGAGCCGTGAAGATGAGTGCAGGACCAAACTTGGATCCGTCTTCTGCAATCATTCCGACAGCAGCGCTACCGATAGCGGCCTGGGAAATTCCAGCACCAACTGCAGCAAGTCCGAGAGCAATACCTGCTCCCATGTACTTGCCCCAGTCATCGTAGGCACCGTCGGCGTCGACGTTTGCGGCAGCTGCGCCCTGAGCGATCAGGACGAGTGCGCCAAGTACAATCATCATTCGTAGGCTTGTTTTTAGGGTATTCTTGTTCATTTTTTCTACCTCCATTTTATGTCCAGTGGACTATGCTTTCCCCTCCACGTGGAGAGGTTGGCCACCGAGCGGGGAAAAGACCCTGCCGGAGCCATCGTAAAACTTGCCCATCCATTCCACAAAGTGGAGACGGGCTGCGTGAATTGTAGGTGAGAGGAGACCAAGCGCAATAGCGAACACTTGGATTCCTATCCATAGGAGGAAGAAGATTGGGACGAAGAGGTAATCGCCCGCTGTAATCGCATCTCGCATGGATGCGAAGCCCATGTCGTTGCTGATTTCAGCAATCTTGACGCCTGCGACACCAACTGCCATGATTCGCAGATACGAGAGAGTGTTCGCCAGAAGGCCAAACGTTTCGATTGGCCCCATGATAACGCCTCCAGCCCATCCAAACCCTTCGAAGACTGCGAGGGCTACGATCAAGATCAATACACCGGCAACAACAAAGAAACCAGGAATCGTACCAGCAAGCAACTCATTGTTGCCCTTCATGAATCCGTAGATGTGGAAAAATCCACCACCAAGAATCATCATCCAACTTCCCTTTTCGAAGAAGGCTGCGACAATACCGTGGCCCTTCATGACGTTGAAGAATCCAATGATGAATCCTAGGAAGAGGTGGAAGACGCCGACGTAAACAGAAACGAGAACGTAGTCGGTTAGAGCGCTGTCCGCTCGGTGGAATGGAACATAGGTGTGCGTAAGGCCGAGTGCCTTGCCGATATCGCTCTTCTTGAAGGACGAGGTCATGTCGTACGTCCAATCATACAATGGAATGAGAGGCGATGCGTCACCCATGACTTTCCCTGTACCATCCCATATGAATCCGAATCCTTCAGCAAACACAAGACCCCAGAACATACACCAAATTCCCATCCATAGTAGGACGGTTGTTGCGTTCTTGCCCATAGGCTCCTTGGCAAAAGGTAGAGATCGAAGCCAGAGAGCGAGAAGAACGATGACAAATCCGTAGCCAAAGTCTCCGAGAATCAAACCGTAAAGGAGAGGAAGCGTGATCATAATCAACGATGTTGGTTCAAAGGTGCCGTACTTTGGTCGGCCGACAAGGTCGACGACGAGTTCGAACGGTTCAGCGGTTCCACCGTTTTGGTAGGCAATAGGCGGTTCAGGTTCTGCGTGATGATGGTCGTGATCGCCGTGATGGTGATGGTCATCCACATGCTCTTCGATCTCAAGATGTGAAACCAAGTCCTTGAGTTTCGAACGTGCGTTTTCTGCGTTGTTGGTTGGAACCCAAGCATCGAGGGCAAAGGCCTGGTTCGAGACTGCAAGCGATGTCGGAGAAGTAAAGATGGCATCCTCTCGTCGGAGATATTCCTCTGCAATGACGAGATCTGAACCATGCTTTCCAGCCCAGTCGTCAAGATTCTTCTGATTCGATTCCATTTTGGACTCGGCATCTGCGATAGCCTTGCGAGCATCGCTTGCTCGCTGAGCAGGCTTTCCTTCACCCGTTGGAAGTTGGATGGCTTTCGCATTCAATTCTGCGAGAGCCATTTGTACCTCTGCAGCCTTGCTCGGAGCACAAGCAACAGCCACAAGACCTGCAGGAGCCAAGAATTCGACGTCGTTTCGAAGGTCAGCAAAGACCTTGGCGGCCTTGGATGAATTCGCTGTTTCAGCGACGTAAACTTCGACACCCGAGTAGCCACTCAAAAGGTCGAGTGAAATGTTCAAAGGAGCGAGTTTCTCAAAGATTCGAACTTGATCTTCAAGGGTGGCGATTTCAGCTTCCGCTTCTCGAATAGCCTCAATGTATGAAAGAGCCTTGTCGACTTCAGATTCAAGATCCTCGGTCATGGCTTTGGCTGCCGAGGCAGACATAGTCCCTTTAGCATTGAAGACTGAAACATTGCTGCGGACGGCTCGAACTTTGAGAAGAAGAGCGCTGACGTTGTCTGCATCTTCGCCTTGAATTGCACGTCCAACACCGATTCCTTCCTCGAATTGCGTATAGTCCTCGATGTGGACGCATCCAAGGTCAGAACATGCACGGACAATGTCTGCCATGGCGTCAACAGGTGCTGCTAACGTCATTCGTGACATTGGAACCGTCGAGAACATCGTATCACCTCATTGGTTGAGCAATTTTTCGACAATAAGCGCAACGGCAGCATCTTGCTTGGAACCTGCATCTGATTCGACGGATTCAACTGCTTTGGCACCTTCCTTTTGAACACTCTTTACGTTCTTCATGGCGGCATCTTTCGCTGCATCAAGCGTGGATTGGATGGATGTTTGCGCTTCTTCGGTTGCCTTGGCAACGAGATCAGCGGCATCACGGCGAGCATCGCTGAGGATGCGGCTGGATTCTGATTGCGCATCGGAAAGTGTCTGTTCCGCAGCCTGCTCGGCTTTTTTGATGCTTTGAAGGACTTTTTCCATTCCCATAACAACCACTATGAAATTCCGACTGGAAGGGGGTTTATGAGGCTAATGGAGTCCTCCGTTCTAAGGAACAAAGCGCCCTATTGCGGTTTTCTTCCTCGAAATCGACTCGACATAAGGAACGGGTAAAGGAGTCGACCCGAAATTTCTTGAAAACCTACGTCCTTCATCATTGTACGATAATATCTGTTCGTCCCGTAATGCGTGTATGAGCGTGCTAGACCTTTCCAAGGATGATCCTTCGACTTTGTCACCCATCGAGCCATCCACTGAACGACCGTGCTCATCCATATACGGCCTGCAAGTCCATGCAAATAATTGGCTTTACCTGCATCACACATGACCAATTGACCACCTGGTTTCAGAACACGGTAGATCTCTTCCAGACCTTTCTTTTTGTCTTGAAAATCTCGGAACGAAAACAAACAGAAGACCATGTCAAACGAATTGTCATCAAGAGGAATATCTTCTGCAAGTGCCTGGACGTAGGTTGCTGGACGCTCACCTCGTGCTTTGCGTGCACCATCAACTCGCTTCTTCGCCACCTTGAGCATGGCTTCGGATGGATCCAAACAAGTTACATCCAATCCGACGAGGTCTTCAGCAAAACTTCCAGGCCCACATCCAACCTCAAGCACTTTCATGCCAGCCGTTGCATGATTGCGTACATTTCGACGCCAGCGCTTGTCTTGGCCAAAGGTCATCAAACGGTTGACGCGGTCGTAATTTGGAATGGTTGCCTCGAGTTGTTCCTCAAGTTCCGTCCAAGCATCAAGATCGATGCCTGACGGGTCGTAACCGCCGGTCGCCGCACGCTTGGACATGATTATACCGCAACCTCTGCCCTCTTTGGAGGTGTCGCTTGGCCCATGAAGCCAATCAAGCGATACGCTCGACAGTTTCTGGCGTAATACCTTCTTCTGGCGTTACACGGAAAACAAGCATCTTGAGATTTTCAGGAGCGTTTCTAAACTTGGAAACGATCATCGATGTTTCGAAATCTGAACCAATGGTTCGAACACCAAATGTCAACACCATGTCAGCGATACTCGACAGTTCTTGACGGACGGATGCCGACAAACCATTCACTGAAACCATAATCAGAAGCAAACCACGATACATTTGCGTATGGGCTTGAAGCATACGAATCATCGCAATAACCCGGCCTGGATCATCACGCTGAAGGAAGAAATCAAGACTGTCAATTCCAGCTCGGAAATAGGGACCGAGCGCCATAATTTCGTTGGTAACTTCGGTAAGGTAGTCTTGCGTTGAATCTTCGACGAATCGTGTCTGAGCAAGTCGCTGAATATCTTCCAAACGGAAACCTTCCAGTCTGTACCTGCTTGCGAGGAGTTCCTTCTCGAGAACGTTGGCGTTGTATTCTTCACCAATGGTGCGAACGTTCACATCAAGTGGCCACCTGTACTTGTTAAACACACGGACGATTTCTGGCTGCGCCTCATTGGTTGAGATGTAGAGGGTGTTTTCGGATTCTTCAGCAGGTGAAACAAATTGCTTCGCAAACAATTCTGCTCCCGATCCTGTCTCTGTAAAGGCGACCATTGTGAAGCCACGAGGTACGCCTCCGTGCATTTCATTGTCGAATTTAGGTACGCCAAAAGACCCAACTTGGCCGAAGAACTCTTCATCTTCTGCGTCGAATGTAATGTTCTTTCTCATGATTCATCCCTCAGTGAATAACCACCTGGCCACGATCGACCAAATCCGTACAGTACAAATCAAGATTTGAGAGAACCAATGGTGGAGTTTGGTCAGGGACATTGAGAATTACAGAGAGAACTTCTCGTTGCCGGAAGGTGTTGATGAACGTGTGGAGATATTCAGCAAGCATTCGATCCTCGTTGTAGATTGCAAGCGCATTGACGCTATCGAGGAAGACGAAGTTTCGTTGCGTTTGCGTGGTTCGCAAGATATAGAGTGTGCGAAGCAAGACGGATTCAAGCATAATTGGGCTATCGACGAAGTGAATGTTTGGATACGTAACATCGGTACCACCGAGAATACCAGATGAAACAAGATCAATGAATTGAATGTTTGAGACATCCACACCAATCGATTCGAAGGCTTGGATGATTTCAACGGCACCTCTGCTTGCTGAGATGTAAACTCCACCCATTTCGAACATCTGCATCAACGGTAACATGGTGCTGGCAGTGACCATGAATGCATTGGAGTTACCACAGCGCACCTGAACCGAACTGTTGAGTGAAATGGTCGAGAGTTGCTCTGCGATTCGTTGGTCGAGTTCAAACATCATCAAGCACCCCATCTGGACGCTTTATCGCTTTGTGCGCCCCATTTCAACATCGGCGTGAGCATGACGCCCAAGGGCGTGAGTTCAATCGCATGTTTCGCACGACTATGCGAAGTCCCACGCATTTTGACGACTTGGAGAAATCGTAGTAAGTGACCCATTCGTTCAACGTCACCCATGACAACGATGCCATCTGCAATCGCTTCTTCAACACCGAAGGAGGACCAATGAGCATTCTCTGTTGCGGAGGTGATTTCTGAGATGAGAATGGTCGTGCAACCGAGCGTAGCGAGTTTCTTTCCGAGCGTGAAAAGGAAATCTCGAATCAACTGCTCAGACTTAATTTTGTAACAAAGCGTTGTTACAGAGTCGATGACAAGTCGCGTTACACCAATGGTGTTAACAATGTCAGTAATGGACTTGATGAGAGCGTGAACGTCATCCAAATCGAAGGTTGATTTGTCAAGACCAAGCCAAGAATACAGAACGTCCATGTCGAAGACGTTGATCAATCCTGTGTCGACCATATTCATATCAAAGAAAGCGTATTGACGAATGTTTTCGAGCAACTTCACCGAAGGCTCGGTTGCGGTGAAATGAGCGCATGCTTCCCCAGCAAGAGCACCGCGAACAAGGAATTCCATGCCGAGTGTCGTCTTTCCAGAACCACAGGTTCCTGAGGCCAAAACAGTCGACCCGTAAGGGATACCTCCTCGGAGAATTTCATCGAGACCGTGAATACCGGTCACACAGCGGTCTCGGGAATATGTGGATGCGGCTTGCACGGCTATCGCTTCTCCCAGCCCAATCGAGTTCATGAAGCATTTGATGGTTCAAAGAACACATCTCCGGGCGTAGCATCAGATTGAACAGACCATGCCGCGGAGGACATCGAATTACTACCGTCCCAAACGATGACCTGATTGAGCCCAATGGGCAATCCTGCTTGTGGCCCCCACTCAGCCATCGAATTCGCAATTGGGTTGACCTGGCCTGGACGAGTGAATCGCAACTCAATCGTACCTGAACCGTCGTCGAGGAGATTCATCGACCCAGTCCCGAGTAAACCATACTGGCCGAGATCAAACACTTGTGAAGCATTACCTTGTTCTTGTGACGCTAAAGAACCCGTGAACAGGGCGACTGAATGTCCGCTGATCACACCGCTCTGGAGCAAGACCTCATTCGAACTCGAACCGGAAGTGACGTTCACCGACCATCCATACAAACTGGTCGCGAAAGCATTGTCATTGAAGACCTCAATCCATTCAGGACCACCGCTAATTGGCCTGGTCATGACTTCGGTCAACACCAGATTTTCGTTTGCTCGACTCGCATCATGGACTTCAAGGGTGATAAGAACCAACTCTGCACCCATGCGAACCGTGCTTGATGCCGTTGAGGCCATCCGAGCTGCGTTGAGGTTTGCACCACCTTCAAACAAATGTACCCCAATACGTGATTCATTGCTCGATGATTGGATTGAAATTCTCAAGAACGCAGTTAGATCCTCATCCAATCCCAGGCCTAGTGAAAACCCTTTGAGTGTCACATTGGATAGAGCAGACACCCGATTCATATCGAGTTGATTATCGCTCATCAATCCTGTTTGAACACGTCCTTTTTCAAGCATTTCAGCGCTTTGCAGGTGCCAATCCTCCGTTGAGTTGGCGTAATCGAGACCATCATCGCCATCACTCGGTACGAACCATCCTGATCCACTTGTCAATCGATCAAGACCTGACACGGCGGCTTGGTCGACTTGGTCAATTTCCGTGTCGTTCGATCCCATTTCAAGTTGAGCCAACGACATGAAGGCTGTGAGGATCATCAGGAACAAGGTGAAGGCGGAAAGAAATTCGATAACGGCAGTCAAGCCATCCTCGTCATCACGAAGTTGTGACCAATCGCCCCCTCCCATGCGATGACCACAACAAGGGATGTCATGAACGTTGCCAATCAAATTGGCGTTTCCAATCGATTGATTTTGCTCTGATTTATGCGATGAGTCTTTGAATCATCCATGCGACCATGGTATGATGACAGGAGCGGAGCGAATGGCTGTTGCGAAGAAAAAAACGAGCCTTGGCTTGGTTTCGTTGATGCTTGTATCGCTCTTTTCGGCGATTCTCACCGTTCCAACTGTTGCTGCAATTGAACAAGTCGACCTTGCCATTTTGCGTGGTCAAAGTCCTGTTGAGGATCGATTTTACTCTTCATCCGACTCGATTACATTCTCTGCAGAGGTCGAAAACCAAGCGCTGGGCCCGCAAACGTCTGCACGCGCAATGGAGTGGTACATTTGTGAGGGATTCAAAACGGTGACGCAGTGTATTTCCAATGATGCAGGAAGTGGACAAATCAACATCAACGGCCTTCTGAAAGGTGACAAAGGAAACTTCAGTGATTCAACGCAATGGTATCCAAATGGAGCCAGTGGAACGTTCACAGTCGTGTTCAAGTTTACCTTTGCTGATGTCGACTCGAGTGATGATGTGCTTGTGTACAACATGAACATCACCGCTGAGTACAGTGATGTCTCGGTTGACCAAGACCAAGATCCTCGCGATACACTTTCAGGACTTCACACATACAATGGCGAGGTTGTTTTGAACACGGAACAGGACTACATCATGAGTGTATCTGGAACCGCCAACACATGTGGCCAATGTGGGCTGATTGCCTACATGGGATGGAACCTTCGAGAACTTGACGGAACACTTGTTGCTACAGCGAACCGAAGTGTGTCGACACTCCCTGCTGGCGGATATGAACAACCATACACAGTAGCCTTACCTGCTCTCAACTACTCGATTCCTGGAAGATACATCTTCGAATTTGGCCTGATCGATAGTGCAAGCGCATTTGATGGAGACCTAAACGATTACAACGACCTTGCTCAAGTTGAAATCGTTCTCGATAACACACTTGACCTACGAATTGCAAGCATGTATCCATCGCACAATCCTTCATCTCCGAATTACTACTATGGAGAGGACATGCTCTCAATCGATGTCGAGAACATTGGAAATTTCACCGTTGAAGACATTTCCATTACCTTCGAAATGTTTGATGCGGTTGGTGAATCCGAATATCTCCAAACGTGTTCGATCGACAAACTCGCTCCTGCTGAATCATCAACATGCAGGTTCAATCTTACGAAGGTCGGTGAAGGAAAGGAACTTCGAATATACATGCCCACAACATTCAACGGACGCCCAGATACCGCCCCTTCAGACAACACAATGATTGAGTTCACCTCAATTCTTGCGGGCGACATTGTACCAATTATCACAATGAATTCTGTGTCCGGGACATACACCACTGCCGATACGATTGAATTAACTGCAATTACAAACAGCGTTGCTGCTGCACCTCTGAATTACACTTGGTATCTCGATACTGCGATTCTGATCGGATATGGCCAATCAATAACAGTAAATGCATCTTCCTTCCCATTGAAAGATTACGATATCGGACTCTTCGTCGAAGACGCTCTTGGATTTGATGATGAAGCACATGCAACGATTTCAATCATTGACGAGGTGTTGATCGAAGAGGAACCTTTGATGACTGGATCAGCCGTATCGTTGGACAAAGCTCAATTTATTTACGACGTTGTCCTTCCGATTGAAGGATTTAACTACAACATTGCTGGTGGAAAAGAACCTTTGATGATCATGGACTTCAACGTTATGCAACTCGAAAATGAACTCCAGCCTGCACAACTTCAATCACTCAATCTTGACATCAATCTGTCAGCGCTCCTTCCTGATTCCATTCCACATGACTCAGTCGAATTCTTGGAACTTGCATCGTTGGATGACACCTACTGGGACTACCTCGAAGCACCCGACTTCTTTAGTTACGATGGTTTGGAAAACATCAGCCTCAGTCTCCATTCGAATACTGCAATCCTTGTGATTGGATCACTGCCTGAGCCAAATGTATCGCTTACAAACCTCTCCCACAATAAACTGGTTGGAGGAACCATCGAACTCACTTGGACGCCACAAGGTGATGTTTTGAACCCATATCTAGGCGGTTGGCAGGTCTACAGACTCACTGTCGACGAATCTGTTGGAACCATCTTCCCAGACCCATCCGTTGAGACGAACCTCAACGTATGGAACGAATTGTTGGCCGACAGCGGTGTTGCACTGGTTTCAATGGAATCGGAAGGTTGGCTCGATCCAGTACCGCTTGAAACTGGAACCTGTGCATCCTATGCAGTTCTACCAACCAATCGCGCAGGAATACCAGATACTTCGAGAATTAATGTCGTGATGGGAGAATCCGACAATTCACGCCTATGCGGTGATGCTCTTCCTCCAACAAGCGCTGTTTCGTCATTCAGTTACACCTATCGGTTTACCAATTCAACAGAATGTTTCAACATGCAACAAGATTGGAATGCTTGTTACGAACTGAACATGACATGGACATGGCCAGCGAATGAGGAAGATGGTGGCGTGACCTGGAATATGTATCGAATGGACGTGCAACCAACCGATATCGATCTCCGATTTGCAACGCCTCTTGTGACCGGCCTCACAGGAATCCAAGGCGAGCAAGGTTCCTATAACCAATCAGGACTTGAAGTCGATGGAATTCGGCCTCTAAGAACGTACTACTACGTGCTTGCTCCTGTTGATTCCAAAGGAAATGAAAACACCCTTGGTCTACCGAATGAGAACATTCTCAAAGTGACTATTGAAGACCAATGGTGGGACTACAATCAACATTTGATCCCAGAAGAACCTGCTCCACCAGAGCCTCCACTCGGCGTGCCATGGTTCCAAGATGTCATGGATTACACCAAGGTTGGAGAATTCCAAACTGCAGGTATTGCTGTTCTGATCCTCGTCGTCCTCAACGCATTGTTCATTCCAATCACGATCAAGCGTCGTGCTCGTCTGAAGCGCGTCATTTCTGCACGAAAGCGCAATCAAGCGACACGAAACATGGCCGATGAATTCGAAGAATTCTTTGAATGATTGGGTGGAAGAGAGCACCGTCATATTCATGACTAAACTGTTGGTGGCTCGCTTCGCTGCGGTGATCGCATAGCCTGGCCATTGCGCTGGATTGCTAATCCAGTGGGTTAAGTCCCTCGGGAGTTCGAATCTCCCTCACCGCGCCACTTACGTTAATGGACCGAGGAGTCCCAACCATGTTGGTGGGATGAATGAAATCAAAACGAGCGAGAAGAACATAGCGCCAAGATACGCAAGAGATCGGAAAAACGACTTCGCAGCTTTTGGCATTCGCCCGTTTTCATCAAGTGGTTCATTGACATCAATCTGCCATACGGATTGAGCATACCAAATGGTCAACCCACCTGCGACGAAAGCCCACAACAATGGCAGGCCAGATTCTGGCCAAAAACATGGGACTGAACCCAGCAGGAACAAGCCTCCACAGTAGAATTTTGATTCTGTGACCGTACGTTTGGCACCTTTCACTTCGTTCATCATTGGAACGTTCGCTTTGGCATATTCACCCGAACGATACAACGCAAGTGCCCAGAAGTGTGGAGGCGTCCAGAAGAAAATCAATGCAAACAACATCCATGGAATCGGCGAACCGAGATCAAAAGGATTCATTGAATTGATGGAATCTGCTGCTGCACCAGCCCACCCGATAAGCGGAGGTGTAGCTCCTGCAGCCCCACCAATCACGATGTTTTGTGGTGTCCTTCGCTTCAACCACATGGTGTAGATGAACACATAGAATCCAACTGAAAAGAACGACCAGAATGCAGCCTTCCAGTGGAGCAAGAAGAACAGTGAGGAGCCTGCAATCGATATGAACACACCAAACAAGAGTACTGTCGATGGTTGAAGTTGCCCCATCGGAAGCGGTCGATGTTGCGTTCGTCGCATTTTGGTGTCGATGTCACGGTCGTACCACATGTTGATGGCATTGGAACCGCCTGCAGACAACGTGCCACCAATCAATGTGATGAACGACGTCCATAGTGTGTCGAACCACGAGCGTTCAACATCGATTAAATCGTAGCGTGCGAGTGAATCATGAACCAAAATGGCGCAGATGGCCGTGATTTGGAGAAGAACAATGACTCGTAATTTCATCAGTTTGATGAAAAGCGAGATGAGGGATGGCTGACCTTCACTCATTCACTCTCACCAAGAACGGAATTACGAAGATAAGCAAGCCTCAACATCATCAACGTTACAGCAGCAGCAATGAACGATGTAACACCGAAAACAAGGTGAAGCAATGAAATGAATTCAGGGAATTCTTGTGGGTCAGCAAGGACGATGTACATGCCTCCAACAAAGACGTTGAGAATCCAGAAACCTGTAACGACTTCAGCAGCCCTCGAGAAACCTTCACCTTCTCCAGAATCTCTTGCATCGACTCGAATTTTTGCAGAGGTGAGAATCAACACTAATCCGACAATGGCAGCACCGAATCGATGCACCATCTGGACGAGGATTCCCGGCCCATCAAGACTTGGAAGAATAGAACCCTGGCATTTTGGCCAGCCATTTGGGAAGCCGATGTTACAAGCTTGGTTGTAATTTCCTCCAGCAGTACTCGACACCCATGCTCCGAGGATAAGCAGGATGAATACAGACGCTGTGATGTTGATGAGTCGATTCTTCTGTCGATTCAAAAACGATCGTGATGTGGATAGAAACGCCCATTTTGCACCTTCATGTGCTCGCATGGCAATGTATTGCCAAACGAGAAGAGAGGTGAAGATGCTTGCAAGCGAAAGGTGCATTGCAACAGTCCAATCAGCATTATCAAAGTAGACAGTGATTGCACCAGCAATCGCCTGTACGACCAAGAGGATTGCCGAAACGACTGCAAGGTTACGCAACCCTTCTCCGTACTCGGATTTGAGTTTATGAGCCATGACAGCATTGATGAGAATTGGAATGGCTATGATTCCAACGAGGAGACGATGGAACCATTCAACAAAAATCTCGAAGATGGTGTACCGATGATCGGCTCCGCGGCTATCAATTTGGTCAGGATTGGCATCCCAATAGGCCTCTTGCTCGGCTTCATCGACCATGAAGCCCCATGTTCCGAAACACTGTGGCCAATCAGGACAGGATTCTCCAGCATCATGAATGCGAATGGTTCCTCCAACCACGATGATGAGCAGTGCCATCACCACCAGAGCGAGAGGAAGCGTCGATGGTCGCTTCCACCAAGGCTTGTCCATGTCAAGCCGTGAGGGCGGCCCTCTTTTAACAAGACCCTGTGTCCACGTACCATGAGGAAGGCAGTATCGTTGCTGACAGCGCTTTTCCTTGCTGTGATTCTCTCTTCTCAGTCCGTAGCACATATCGGACATTTCGGCGAATATGCGCCTGCAAAAATGTACGATGTACGCACGTTTGATGTCGATTGTGTCCTTGGTAACGAGACATGTGCATCCCAAGAAACGACCCACTTCATCGAATACTTCTCGGCAGATTGGTGTGAACCTTGTGAACTTGTTTCACAGGAACTTAAGGAATTGAATCGGACAGATACCACCATCATTCAGCATCATCCTTCTCCTGCAGATCTTCACTTCTACTCGGATTCAAACATACGACTGTACGAAACGTATGGCTTCTGGGGCGTTCCTGACGTGGTTCTCAATGGAGAAGGCCTCCTCGTTGGCCCCTCTCAATCGAATGAACTTGCAGCAACATTGGATAATTTTACACGTGAATGGGATGGTTTCATCGAATTGAACATGACCAATGGAACACTTCACTGGGAAGCAGATGATGGACACGTTGTGCATGTTTGGATTACTAAGAATCGACCACACGAATATACACTTGTCGATCAACCCCTTGTTGTCACCAATCATGCCTATGCCAACGTCACCGATGAAGTGTTCAACACCACAAACGCTACCAATGAAACGGAGATGCCCTATCACATCTACACGAGTTCAATGAACATCTCCGATTTGTTGGATGAGAACGTCACAAGCATCGTCGTGACGCTTGAAACACCAGGTCGTATTCCGTTGACTCGAGCGTCTTCTTTGAGTTCACAAGGCTATGATTTAGTAGACGAGGGGCCAAACGACTTCTTCCCTGAACAATCAAAACAAGGCGGTGAATCGGATTTGGCCATTGCAGTGTTCGGACTCATGCTTGCAGCCATCATTCCAGCGTTCATCATGTACGTTCAAACGGTTCGTAAGCAAGGGCGTCCTGTCGATGAATCCGAATGAGAACCTTCCGATGGGTTGAAGAACAGGACCTCAGTCGAAACACTGCGACGGTTACGTCGTTGGGTGAAAAAATGGTCAAGCCAGCACGACTCCACACACGTTTTGAACGAGCTCGAATCATTGGTGCACGTGCACTCCAAATCGGAATGGGCGCCCCATTGTATGCCAAGGAAGACGAACTCCGTGAAGAGTTCAAGGCTGAACTCATTTCCCTCTACGGACTTGAAGAAGCGAGCGTTCGCTTCGTTCTCGACCCACTCAAGATTGCTGTCTATGAGTACGACAACGAACTCATCCCAATCGATATCGATCCTCACCTCGATGAGTGATTCTCGGTTAGGCGAATCAAGTGACGTTTGATTCAGAGTACGAACCGTTCTTTGAACCACCTGGTTGGATTATTGGCCCTGTTTGGGCAGTTCTTTACACCATGCTTGCCATCAGTTTTACATCGATTCTCAGTAAACAAGAGGATTTGCAACAATTCAACCTCATCGTTGCCTGTTTCCTCATTCAACTCGCTCTCAATCTTGCATGGCCTTCTGTGTTTAATTCAGAACAATATCTCATCTCATTATTGATGATCATTGGGATGGTCGTCTTTTCCCTATGGTACGTTTTTCTGATTCACGAAACGGCGCCATTCGCATCTCGGTTGATGTGGCCATACATCGCTTGGGTTTCCTTTGCAGGCCTCATCAACACAGCCTATTGGCTCAATTCCATGAAGTAGGCATTCTATGTTCGACGACGCACCAACATAGCGAAGGCAAACAACAGCAACCAAATCATCGCATAAGGCGACACAACCGTTCGTGATGCGTTCTCTACGTCTTCCAATTGAGCCCCAGGACCACCCTCACAGCCAGGAGGTGGTGGCCCAATACCTGGCCCCCATGTGACACCATGCCCAGAACAATCTGCTCCACCGCCACCATCGGCATCAAGTTCTGCCTCTCCATGGTAGCAGATCAAAAAGTAAGGGAAGCCCATTTCACCTTCTCCATTGACAATGGTCGAATGGTAATGATAAATGCCTTCAGGAAAATCAGGAGTTGGCCCATAGTGGCCATTGCAGACATCAAGATGGCCTAATCCCGGAACATATTCGTAATCATCGATACCATTGTAGCCAGTTTCACCAGGCTTCAAACGATATGAACTGGTCATCTCGACGATGTTCATGTCATCATCATAGCCCCAGAAACCGTAAATTGGATACCCGTCCATTGCCACCCCGATGACCTGTGAATGATTTCCATCGTACGTATTGTTGGCCACGACATTAGGCGTACTGATGTCGTAATCATGCATATCTTCGCCTTCTTCAGGATGCCAATGCAAACAATTTGCATCTGCATGATAGTGGTAGGTTCCACCTTGACCAGCATGAGCATGACAAACACCGAGTTCAATCGGTTGTCGGTCTTCAAGATAGACACCATGGTGGCTGGCAACTGCATCACCTCCAGGGCCATCCTCAGGACCATAGAAGGGTACACCATTGATGGCAATAGCTACCTCGCCCAGAGCTGCAGCACACTCGTAATCACCCTGCGCTTCAGGGCAGTTTGCTGCATCATGCCCACCGGTCGTATCGTTGACTGGAGAACGTGGAATCGTCCATTCATAGTTTTGAGCCCGTGCACAATCGTTCGCTTGCGAACAGGCCAGGGTTGACTCGAAATCATGATCCGGAAGTCCATTGCTCGTGATGGTAATGTGTGTTTCATTCATCGTAATACTCACAGAACATTCCAACGCTTCCGTTTCTGTGGTCGTAAGATCATCAACTGGAACGACGTTTTGTCCAGGCTGACATCGGAAGACATCCATCCAAAATTGACCCATATCCGAGGAATTGTACACTGGGTTAGTCGGTTCCTCTGGCTCCACTGTCTCGTTTCCACCATCATCCGTATTGTTTGTGTTATCTGTTGTGTTACCATTTTGACCATCATCGGTTTGATTGGATGTATTGTTTCCTTGGTCGACTGTTTCGTTCGTTGTATTGTTCGTATCATCACCAATATCATCGTTGACTGGAGGCGTGCGGTCAACCTCAATCGTTGTCACTTCTGAAACGGTATTCTCTGTTGTATGGCTTGCAGTAACTGAAATGGTTACAATGCCTTCTGCATCAGACTGAAGAAAAACTGACCATTCCGCTTGATCATTGACTGAAACACTCTGTTCAGTACCAGAATTCACGGATACAGTTACGACGACTTCGGATGGATGCAAGTGTGCAACAACCCCGTCAATGGCAATGGTGGAACCATTATCGACAACATTCGTAATCGTCAATGTTGGAGCAGGATGCGTATGCACTTTATCGTGTGGATCGATGAGGACGCAATGGTATCCATCTGAATCTGATGAGTTTTCAACAAGAGCCTCGCCTTCTGGACAGGTAATGCGTTCAACCTCATTCAAGTTCGAATCCGTATCCTCCCCGGAGTTAAGCAGAACAAGAACACTTCCTCCAAGAATCAGTACCAGCACAATCCATACGAGGTCACGTTTCATCATTCCATCCTCTCCAAGGAAGACAATTGAACTTTCCGAACTCTGTCGATTCCATCACAAAGTGCATCGGACGGGGCTTTGGTCATAGCATACGCAGATCGAATCTCAAGGATGTGCTCAATCTTTGGCTAATCCGATGAGATCTGTGTGGTTACGCTGATTGACACCATGTCGTCCGGAAATTTCGAAGGGTCTGCGTGGTATGTGGAAGCTTTTCATCGATCGATGCAAACGATGACGGTGAAATCAATGGCCCTGAATTGTACAAAGGTCTTCTCGAACATCTTGGTGACGCATTGTCCCCAGGTCAGGTTTCGATGATCATCAAGGCACTGGATGCCAACGAAGACAATCGAATTGACCTCGCAAAACTGACCGCAGCTCTCGAAGAAGAAGAGTAATCGCATTCCCGCCAAAACATCCCGAACATATTGAGGCTGATTGATTACTCTTCCTCGAGGATTCGTTTTGTCTTCGGCATCCAGAACAGTACAATGATGGCTGCAGTGAGAGAGATTACAGCAGACCCTGCTGCAGAAGACGTCATGCCAACCATGAATGCTTCACGTCCAACATCGATTAATTCTTGACCACCTGGGGCGCCCATATCACGAAGTTGCTCCCCTATTCGAATAGCTGCAGGGAAAGAAACGCTCGGATCTGCCGCAAGCGTACTCGCATCAATACTCTCTGGCAGGACAAATGAATCGCGATAGAATTCATTCAACAATGAGCCACCGATAGCAATACCCATCGCACCACCAATTTCTCGACTCGCGTCGTTGGTTGCACTACCGACGCCTGCTTTGTCCCCAGGTATCGCTTCCATGATGAGGCTCGTTGATGGAGCCATGGTAAGCCCCATCCCTATTCCCAGAATAAAGAACACCGCCATCATGACAACGTAATCCGATTCGATCGTCACTTGCGTGGCAAAGAGGAGCATGCCTATCGTGAGGAGAAACAGCCCAGCAGAAACAACTCGATGACGACCAAACTTGTCGACAAGGCGATCGCTGTTCGCTGCAGCAGGCATCAGACCGAGAGGAAGCGGAAGGAGATGGAGTGCTGCATTCAGTGCTTCATGACCTCGAACCAGTTGGAAGTGGAGCATCTGCGTGAACATGAACGAAAACATGACGAAGAAGGCAAGGCTAACAGCAATCAATCCAGTGACAAATCCGGGCTCTTTGAAGAAGGACATTGGCAGCATTGGATGTTCCACGCGTCGCTCCCACATTGCGAAGAGGAAGATCAGAATCGCAGCCAATCCAGTGAGCATGAGTGTCTCATTCGAAGTCCATCCAAGATTCGGCGCCTCAATAATCGTAAACAAGAATGTGCCCAAGGCCGCAATCGATAGAAGCGACCCGACAGGGTCCAATTTCGATTGTTTTCCATCTTTCGATTCTGGAACGATGATTGCGCAAAAAAGGATACAAACGAATGCAACTGGAACATTAATCCAGAAGACCATGGACCAATCGAAGGTTTGGACGGCCCATCCGCCAACAAAGAGTCCTATTGGAGCACCTACCCCTGCCATTGCTGCCCATATGCCAATGGCTTTTGGCCGCTCTTCAGGCGGGAAAACGGTGACAACAATCGACAGTGTTGATGGCATAATCATCGCAGCACCAAGCCCCATCACTGCACGAGCAGCAATCACCTGGCCACTGGTTTCAGCATACATAGCAGTCCAAGCCGAGGAAGCACCAACAATGAGCAGGCCGATTTGCAAAGCAGAGCGACGACCAAATCGATCACCAATGGCTCCCATCGTTAGAAGGGCACCACCAAAGACGAGTGCATACGCGTCAAGTATCCATTGAAGTTCTGTGTTATCTGCATCAAGATCGACAGAGAGTTCCGGCAAAGCAACGTTGAGCGTGACATTGTTCAACATGACCACAACGAGGCTGATGCTCATGAGCGCCAGAATTCTCCATCGAAGAGGATGTCCTGTCTTCCAATCACCCTTCATAAAGTTAGTATTTGAACAGAGGACTTAACTTCATACCCTAAAATCCCACAATGTCCCATGGTTTGGAAACCCTTGTTGATGTGCTGTAATTTGTGGAATGGATTCCAAGCAAATCCCGTAAGCCTAAGGCTTCCAATCTTTCTGATTGAGATGGGGCTTGTATTCGTCAGCTTTGTGATGTTCTTCCAATCGATCGAGGAGCCACAATACCCAATGGAATGTACCCATGCCGTCTTCTTCAGTGACGCCGCTTTCCTCATGCATGATATAACCCATCTCGGCCACCTGCATCATTCGTCGCATACTTGGGGCGATCAAGGAGAGATACCCATTATAGAAGGAGTAGACAAGATCAAACGAGAGATTCCGGTGATACGTCATGACAGCATGGTTCGCCATCAACACAATGACGGCATTCGATGCATCCTTTTGTTCCCTCGTTAGAGCCATTAGCTCTTCAGGTGTTGAATTCTGTTTGATGATAGCACCAAACGTAGCAAAGCCTCGTTGAACCAGTGGGTTTTCGAGCGATTGTGCAATGGTTTGGGAAATCTCATAGCGTCGATTTCGATTCACTTCCATAACTTGGCGAATACCAAAGAGAAGTGTGAACATGATGGCAAGTCCACTAAGTGCCTCGCCAAGGTTTGCTGCTGATTCGAGATTCATAGTTCTCAATCACTCAGCTTCGATAATGGCACTTGCTGGCGCCGAAAGCTCCGTCGATTCAAGGCTTGGGCGCATCATCATGAGTACGACAAAGACAAGTGCTTGGAAGACGGCACCTACAATAAACAAATTTGGATAACTGTCTCCAAGGAGTCCGAGCAATTTGGGTGAAATCATCGTACCTGAGATCGCTCCGATGTTGATCGCCGTCATGTACAACGAGAATTGTGTCCCTCCAAGTTCACTCGTGGTCAAACTCATCAACAGTGCAATGAGATTTGCACCAACGATACCCCATACGAAGGTCCAGACCATCCAACTTAGTCGCATGAAGGAGTCATCGCTCCAATTTCCTCGCAACGCAGACCAACCGACAGTCATAAGCGTCCCAACACCAACAGCGTACATCATGACTTTGTGAGAACCAAATTTCTTACCCAGGAAACCGCCAACGAGAAAACCAGCCATCGTCATCATGAAGATGGTTGCACCTTTCAGAGCCAGATACTCTTCTTCATCCCAACCCAAGTCCTCGACAAAGACGAATGGGAACTGCATATCGATGATGCCCATTCCACCGCCCATTCCGCCTCCAATCCATACGATTGCAGCGAGCAAGAGAGCCCATCGTGTTGAGGATTCCTTGAGAACGCCCGATAATGCATCTTTCAATTCTCTGAAGTTCATTGATGCATGTTCTTCGTGACCTTCTTCTCTCATTCCACCGAGGAAGAGCGAATCGCCTTCTCGTTCACGGATGAAGAAAGGAATGAACATCAAAACGAACAACAGTGGGATTTGAATCGTTAATGCTGCCTGGAATCCATCGTCAATGAGAACTGTACCAAGGACAAGTGCAGCGAACATGAAGCCAAATCCTTTGGAAACAAACATCAAACCGTTCGCCAGAGCAATTTCTTCCTCCTTTAACACATCAACTGCTAAGGCATCTGAACTAACATCTTGAAGGGCTGCAAAGATGTTGTGAATCAAGAAAAACATACCAATTGCTGCAAGGTCTGTCTCTGGACTATCGACTGTCAAGAATGCAGCCATCGTGACGATCATTCCGAATTGAGAGAAGAGAATCCATGGCCGACGACGTCCCATTGTCGAGGATTGATAGCGATCGATCATCGGGCCTAAAACCAGTTTTCCGAACATCCATGGCAATGTGCCCATCAAGGTCAATGCTGCTACTTCATCGTCCGAGATATCGTACGTGTCATGCCCAACCAAGTAAGCAACAAAGGCTACTGCAATGAAGGCCCAAGGCACACCTTGGGAAAAATAGAGGCTGCAAAGTGTTCCAAATCGGGCTGTTCGGCTCTCCTGCAAGTGAATGGCCATAGCGAACTTTTATTCAAGTTGCATCAAATACTTATCGCCATCAGAGTTACACAAACTTGGGTTTTAGACTTCATTGCGATGAGCCGGAATCATTGATTGGATCGTAGCGTTCGAGTAACCAAAACAATCCAGACCATACGCCTTCGGTTGGTTCGTCTGCCTTTGAAATATTGACCATCATGAAGATCTGAATGACGCGACGCCAGCGACTGGCGAACATACGGACGTAAACACCACAGAAATCATCAACCAAATCCATGGAAAGGTGACCGTTTTTAGCAAGAACACCAATGTTGTTCATACCGATCATCAATGCATTCATTGCATCCTTTTCCTCACGGGATAGTGCGGCTAACTCTTGCGGAGTGAGCTCATCATGGAGTTTTACGGTGCTCACAGAAAAGCCGCGATGAACCAGAGGATTGTTCATGTGGGCAGCAAGATCACGACCTATTTCGTAGCGCCGATTTTCATTCCAGTGCTTCATTTGTCGAAGACTGAACAACAGCGTAAACAGAATAGCAATACCGCTGACTGCCTCGCCAACGTTCGCTGCTGTTTCGATGTCCATCGTTTACCCGGAATGTTTCAGTCTTCTTGTAGGTTATGCCTTCGCAAGAATCTTCACCGCCCTCTCCCAGTGGGTCAAATCACTCGCCACCCATGCGATAGCTCAGTTGTCGATTGTCAACAAAAAACAAGAGTGACCCAGCGGCGTCGTGTATTTTGACAACAAAACCCGTTGACTGCGAGGTCAAAAAGGGGGAGTGGGCGCTGGGGAGTCGCACATGCTTGCGAACATCTCGAAATCTTCACCGCTGTTGCTTCCCTGATACGTGCACAACGGTATGAATTGGCAATGACAATTCTTGAGAATGAAATCGATGATAGCAATTCGAACATTGACCTTTAGCAACGAAACGTCTTTTCATGTTCTTTCACTTGCAATTTCGACAAAGAAATCGCTCACCTGTTCGAATCCCATCATGGATACGACGTCCACAATGCTTGCAAATGTCCTCTCGCATGGATTGGCATATCATGCAATATCCACTCGTTGTGGGAGCACTGCATCTTCGGCAACGCATCATTCGAGCATCCTCCTGATTTCTTCAATTCGAGTCATAGCGGTATCTCTCGATATCGAGGGTTTTTGAAGATTGAACGGATCTTCATCAATGAACGGCCAAAGAAGCGTGCTGCACCATTCTGGAGCTTCAAAATTTTCCTCGACTGCATGTTTCCAGTATATTTCTCGTTCGTGCAAACATTCGAGTATATCGTAGCCTCCATCTTTTTCAATTTTGAGCACGATGTCATCTGGAACGCCTTCAAGCCGTGCTCGTTCGAAAAGGGCACACAAGTATTGCTTCTCTGAGATTCGAGTATTGTTGACGAGTTCACCGTCTTCGTAAGCCTCAATGATATGGTTCAGATGATGATGTTCGCTTAATCGCAATGAATCCTTTACTACGAGAATAGAGACTTGCAACGTTGTCTCAAAGATATTGATACGTTCGGTTGTGCGTGCAATGTGAAAATTGCGTGCAGAGTACACGTGCACGGAACGAATTGAAACTTCAGCATACAATCCAACCATCAAATCTTCCTCTTCAAACGCAAGGAACCCATGTAGGACATCAACTTCACACCAGGTTTCAGGAATCTTAACGGAAGTGAATGTCCATCCTTCACGATGACCCAAGTGTATTGAGGCAAGCATCTGTTTTGTTTCATTCGAAAAAGTACAACCTTCCTCTGTCAACTCTATCGCAACCTTCTCATCTTCATTTCGCATAACCTGAATCATCGACGTTTCCTTTAATAACCCATGTGTT
>JBMTJI010000003.1:0-131401 GCA_049438185.1 Candidatus Poseidoniaceae archaeon | reverse complement strand
CGCTATCTCTGGACAAATACTGATGGATTTGTTTGGGAAATTGATGAGTTCGAAAGCAATCTTGCTGGGCTGATCATTGCTGAAGTTGAACTTGAAGATGAAGACGCTACGGTTGAAATCCCATCATGGGCTGGTATGGAATTGACCTACTTACGTGGCTGGTCAAATGCTTCATTGGCTCGAATGCTTACTCGTCAATAACTGTTGATTGCCTCAACAATGCGATTCAATTCAACCTCGGTAAGTCCGTGATGTATTGGTATGGAGACGAGTTGTAGAGAAAGCTGAGATGTAACTGAGAACTCATCGTTCGCTTGTCGATGGTCTTTGTACACTGGATGCTGATGACAAGGCACCGGGTAAATTCTGCGTGCGTCAATGACATGGGTAGCCATGTGTTGTAGAAATGCTTCAACATCTTCTGTTTGTAGACAATACTGGTGCCATGCATGCTCAGAATATGGGCGGACTTGAGGTGCGTGCAACTTTGGATGTGAACCAATCGTCTCGCTGAGCATTGCAGCATTTGACCGACGACGAGCAAGCCAATCGTCAAGGTGATTCAATTGCACACGACCAATGGCTGCGAATACTTCTGACATACGCATGTTGGTTCCAACTTCCTGAGACTGCAATGAACCATCTCGACCATGATCAACAATGGATTTGATTCTGGCTCCAATGACCGGATCAGCGGACGTAATCATCCCTCCCTCCCCACCAACAGCTACGTTCTTTGAAGGGAAGAATGAGAAACAGGAAATGGTTCCAAGCGCACCAGCCATGATTGATGCTCCATTGTAAACAATGGACGCACCGTGGGCCTGAGCAGCATCTTCGATCAAGGCAAGGTTGTGTTCTTCGCACAAATCGATGAGATCAGTTCCATAACACTGGCCGAACAAATGGACGCCGATGACACCCTTTGTCTTCGAAGTGATGCGCTGTTTCACATCTTCAACATCGAGGCACCAATAATCAGGTTCAACTTCAGCAAAAATTGGTGTTGCTCCGGTCATGGAAACCGATGTTGCTGTAGCGATAAACGTCAATGAGGGAACAATTACTTCGTCACCTGGGCCGATTCCAAGAAGACGGAGTGCAGCAATGAGG
Source organism: Candidatus Poseidoniaceae archaeon (assembly GCA_049438185.1). Classification (GTDB taxonomy): domain Archaea; phylum Thermoplasmatota; class Poseidoniia; order Poseidoniales; family Poseidoniaceae; genus MGIIa-L2. The sequence goes on along the minus strand of JBMTJI010000003.1, from coordinate 130,288 downwards.
GCACCAGAGCCACTGTTGCATGGAGATGCGAATTCAACCCCACAATACTCAGCAAACTCTTCAGCGAAGGCACGACCTTGTGGGCCTTTGACCCAACGACCAGAATCCAACGTATTGATGGCAGCCTCGCGCATTTCGTCTGTCCATGATGGCCGAGCCAATGGAATACGTTCAGGCATGTTTCGGCGAACGAATCGACCTTCAAGAGCATGCGCTTTGACCCATCTCCGCGTCGCGTACTTCAAGACCTCAAGCGTCTCTGCTCGGCTATGGTGTCTGATGAAGAGCAACCCTCTCCATCGGAATTCGCTTCATTGGTCAACGATATTCTTGATCCGGCCGTTTCTGCCGGTCCAAAAAAGAAATTCAAACCGAAAGGCCTCTTTCTCGGAGAACGAAGAGATTCAGGGGCGCCAATCGATATTCCTTCCCAAGTTTTGGCTCGTCACGCAGCCATGCTCGGTTCTACAGGTTCTGGTAAGACGGTCATGGCAAAGGCCCTGATTGAGGAAGCAGCCATTGCAGGAATTCCAGCCCTCATTATTGATCCACAAGGCGATCTCGCTCGTCTCGCTCTCGGGATTGATGAATCTGAACTTGTGGAGCGAGATGGTGACGTCGATCGAAAGCGCAAGTTGCTCGAAAACAGCGAGGTGAGAATTTGGACGCCACTGCGAAGCAAAGGTCTACCGCTTTGTATCGATCCATTCCGGTCACCACCTGCAGACCTTGATCCCGAGGAAGCTATCACCGCATGGGACATGGTTGCAGCTGGTTTCACAAGCCTTGCTGGATACGATGTTGAGAAGGCTCAAGGGAAAGTCGTCAAACCATTCCTGTACGAGATTCTCGTCGAGGGAACGCGTTGCGGCCTTGATGTAGGTGACTTCCAATCGCTTGCGCGTGTGGTTCGGGAACCGCATCATGAATTCACGCGATTTCTCTATCCTCATTGTTTCATAGAGGACGATGAGGGAGAGAAACCCGATGTTCCAAGTTGGGACGAGGTCATGTTCGAACACCGACTGACGGATTTCGAAGAACGGTTGCCAAAAACCACTCGTAACGATTTGGCGCGACGACTCGCAGCCTTTTCCAGTGGCGTGAATCAACTTCTCTTCTCCAATGGTGTTCCAATTGACATTGATTCATTTGTTGAGCCTGCGATTCCCGGAAAGATACCACTCAACATCGTGTACCTGAACACAATCCAAGATGAAGCCCAAAAGCAGTATTTTGTCCAAGAACTCTCTCGAGAATTGTACGATTGGATGCTGACACAACAACCTGCTGATGGGGAATTGAAACTCCTGTTCTTCATGGATGAAGTTGCGCCCTATCTTCCACCACACCCTCGTAATCCTCCAGCAAAAGATCTCATTAAACTCATTTTCAAACAGGCACGAAAATACGGTGTTGCATGTGTCTTAGCGACACAGAACGTTTCCGATGTCGACTACAAGATTCTCGCTCAAGCCAATACGACCTTCATTGGACGATTCACTCAACCGCAGGATGTTGAGAAAGTTCGCCATCTTCTGAAAGAGAGCGGAGGTGACCAAGATTTGGTCGCACAATTGCCAACCCTCGGCCCCGGACAATTCCAAATGGTTGCTCCCGATGTTGATCCGGCCCCTGTTCCAATCCAATGTCGTTGGCTGTACACCGATCACGGCGCACCGCTCAATGAAGATCAAGTTGAGGACATCATTTCTCCTGAGATACGGGCTTGGGCAAAGTCGCGTTCAGCTGGTCGAAAGGGCCGTGGAACGGGAGCAGCGCATGCAGCTAGCCGAGGTTCAAATTGGTCCAACGGAAGCGACGAGGATGAATCTGAGAGCATTGTTGAAGCCGCACGGATTCAGGCCATTGGAGGTATGACTGCAGCCAGTCGCGGCATCGTTGACGAATCAGGATTCGAAGTACGACTTATGGGAGGATTGTCCGTTCTCAAAGACGGAAGAGATCCATTGTACACGATGCAAGCTGCAGTTAATGGCGCCTCTGTTATCGCTCTTGCCTGGGCGTTTGTGGCTTTATTGGAAGCATGGCGCATTGGCGATATTGGATGGTTCGGACTTGCTTCTAGCGGCATCATTACGCTTACAGTCGGCCTCTTTATTTCGCTTGAGTTCATCCTTTCCCATGATTTGGTTTTGCTCAGAAAATTGGCAAGGTTTGCGCGCCTGTTCCAATTGTTCCTCGTTGCTTGGATCTGGATATTGTTCTCTTGGTCAACCTGGGGCTCTCTGGATTTAATGGGCCTTGATTCATTTCTCGAAGTGGTCGTTGTTTGGGTAACAGTCTTCACATGCATTGACTTCATCAATCGATTCCGTCTTGGCAGAATCCGATGGAATGGCGGGAGTGCCCTGGACAAAGTCATGGGTTTAACAGCAATACTAACCGATTCACAGATGTCTGAAATGAGGGCAAATTCAACTCAGATTTTGGGCGTCTTCCGATGGATTCTCCATGGACTAACCGTCGTTTGGCTTTCCATGCTTATTGCTTTTGCAGTTCCATTTGATACAGCACCTTCTTGGCTGAATGAAATGGCAAATGTTCATCTTTGGCTCGCTTCACTCTACGCATTAATTTTCTTCAGTGAAGGTTGGTTAAGAGCACGTAAACGTTACGTGGAAAAGTGATGTTGGACTAATACCACTGATACCGATTCTATTGTATCATCAATAGAATACTTTGCAACCTTGTAATTATTTTGTAGTCATGCGGAGTTCAGTGATAGTATGTACTTGAACAAAATGGTGGCATTATTGATGATTGCGCTCATGGCGAGCGTTGGCCTAGCTGGTTGTGTTGGAAACGATGATGGAGGCGATGACGATCTCTCAGTCACACTGATCGACCTAACACAAGCAACAACAACAGATTGCCCTGATGGTGGGACAACCATCTACACAGGTCTTGATGACGACAACGATGGTGTCCTCGAGACAGATGAGCGTGACACAACGTTCCACGCATGCAATGGTGCAGATGGTTCCAATGGCGCTGACGGTGCTGATGGCTCCAATGGTGCTGACGGTGCTGACGGTGCTGACGGTGCTGATGGCGCCGACGGTGCTGATGGCTCCAATGGTGCTGACGGTGCTGACGGTGCTGATGGCGCCGACGGTGCTGATGCATACGCTTGCTGGGATCGAGCAATGCACGATTCACAATATTCCAACGTGGTTGATTGTGGAAACTCAGTAACCTTCCGCCACGAAGATTCTTCTTCTCTGACATGGGTCGAAATTGGAAGCTTCCAGGCTTCTCCTGAAGACTGTGACATGGGCGAAGACGAATGTGAAGGATACGCAGAGATTGTAACATATGATTCTGCTTCCAACACGGCCTTCTACGTGAATGCAGTTGATTCCTCAGTTGACATGATTTCTCTTGCAGACCCACACAACCCTACACACGTACAAACGATTGACGTCTCAACATACGGCGAACCAAACAGCATTGCAATCAGCAATGGCCTCGTTGCAATGGCTGTAGCAAATGGAACCGACGATATGAGCAATGGACACATTCTCACTTATTCCACTGCGGGCGTATTCCTCAACGCATACGATGCGGGTGTACTCCCAGACATGGTGACCTTCACTCACGGTGGCGATTACATCCTGTCTGCTAACGAAGGTCAGCCGAACGACAACTACGACGTAGATCCTGAAGGATCGGTAACAGTCGTAGAGGTCGCAACAGGTACGGTGACACAAATCACATTTACGCAGTTCAACAGTCAGCGCAATTCGCTCATTGATTCAGGAGTTCGATTGTACGCAAACCCAGGCTCTTCAACAGTTGCCCAAGATCTTGAACCTGAATACATCGTCGTTTCAACAGATGATTCGACCGCTTACGTTGCTTTCCAAGAGAACAACGCTCTCGGAATCATTGACCTCGTTGATATGGAACTCGACTCCATCGTTGCACTCGGAACAAAAGATTACTCAGAAGGTTGCTACGACTTTAGTGACCGCGACGGTGGTGTTGAATTCGCATGTGGACAACCTGTATTGTCCATGTATATGCCAGATGCAATTGCTTTGTTTGAATCAGGCGGTAACGATTACATCGTATCTGCCAACGAAGGTGATGGTCGAGAATACGAAGGAACGCCAGGCTATACTGACGAAGACCGTGCTGACGACTTGAACCTGAACGAGACGTATTGGGAAGAGCGCGGCTACGACGCAGCCGCTCAGGCAGAATTGCAATTGGACGAGAACCTCGGCCGTCTCAAAGTCAGCATCGCAGATGGTGATCATGATGGTGATGGACAACACGAAGAAATCGTTGGATACGGTGCACGTTCGATGTCCATCTGGAATTCAAATGGAGAACTGGTGTTCGATACCGGTGACCAAATCTCTCACTTGACGCAAACGTACGGAGAATACATCAACAGTTACACCGCTTCACGTAACGACGACAAAGGTGCTGAACCTGAAGGCGTTACAACAGGATCCTACGGAGGCACAGATTACGCATTCCTCGGCCTCGAACGAGCAGGTGGAGTCATGGTCTACGACCTTACGAACCCATCCCGTGCAATGTTTGACCAATACGTTACGTTCTCGAACCACGTTAGCCCAGAAGGTCTAACGTTCGTTTCCGCAGCAGATAGCCCAACAAACCAACCTCTGTTGTTGGTTGCCAATGAGGTCTCAGGAACCATCGCCATTGTTAGCCCAGTACACCAAAGCGTTCCAGTCGAACAATCTGAGAATCAACCGTGCTTGGCAACCGACACAGGCGCTCATCTTGCAGTTGATTGCGGTAATCAATTGAACGTCATGGGCGATTCCGATGTTCATTGGATGGTCGTTGGTGAATACGACAGCGGCCTCGGTGAAGGTGCAAGTGAGATTTCAGCATACGATGCAGGTACACATCGCAGTTTTGTTGTTAATGCTGTTACAGGATCCATCGACATCTTGGACGTATCAAACCCAAGTGACCCTTACCTCGTTCACCGAGTTAGCGTCACAAACGGTGAACCAAACAGCGTTGACGTTCACGACGGCGTCGTTGCCATCGCCATCGCAGGAGACGGCAGTGAAGGAAGTGGAATGAGCAAGCAAGACCCAGGGTATGTTCTGTTCATGGATACTGATGGAAACGCAATTTCTATGGTAAGCGCCGGCGCTCTACCTGACATGCTTACATTTACGCCAGACGGCAACTCAGTGCTTGTAGCGAACGAAGGTGAGCCAAACGATATGTATACAATTGACCCAGTTGGATCGGTTTCCTACATCGATCTGAGTGGAGGAGCAGCCAATGTTGCTCAATCCGACGTAACGCAACTGAACTTCTACTCGTTTGAATCCCAGCTTGCAACATTGCAAACTGAGGGCGTTCGAGTGTTCGGACCAAATGCAAACTTGAGTCAGGATTTGGAACCAGAATACATCGCAGTTAGTGCTGATGGTACCTCTGCAATGGTTGTTCTTCAGGAGAACAACGCATTTGCAAAGATCGATTTGACAACTTCGCCCCCAACGATTACAGACGTTGTAGCCCTTGGATTCAAGGATTACTCACAAGGCATGTACGACTTCTCTGACAAGGATGATGGTGTCAACTTTGCAACATACCAGAACGTTCGAGGCATGTACATGCCGGATGCATTGTCGACATTCACAATCGGTGGAAGTTCGTACTATGTAACTGCTAACGAAGGCGATGCGCGTGATTACTGGTTTGATGCAGCAGATGAAACATCTTGCTTGGCTGCTGGCGGACTCGAGTACGACGAGGACGACGGCTGTCTCGCCTACAGCGAAGAGGTCCGCCTCGATGACTTGGATCTAGATGACACGGTTTTCCCAACAGAATCCGATCTCCTTCACAAGACTCAACTCGGCCGATTGAAGACGACAACGGCCAACGGTTGTGGCGACACAGACGGTGATGGCGACCTTGACTTCATCTGCAGTTACGGTGCACGTTCTTTCACGATTTGGGACAGCAACGGAGCGCTCGTGTGGGACAGTGGCGATGCAATTAGCCATCTCATGGTCTCACAAGGAGAATGGATCAACGGATACACTCAGAATCGTAACGATGACAAGGGTGCAGAACCTGAAGGTGTCGTTGCTGGCGAGATGTATGGCAAAACCTACGTCTTCGTTGGATTGGAGCGGTCTGGGGGCATTCTTGTTTACGACGTTACTGATGTTAACAACCCCGTATTTGATCAGTACATCTACTTGTCAGAGCACGTCAGTCCTGAGGGACTTGACTTCATCTCGGCAGCAGACAGTCCGAATGGAGCACCAATGCTCGTCGTTGCACACGAAGTAAGCGGTACAGTCGTTGTTCTCCAGCCAATGTTTGCGTGATGAATACTGATAACCACAGGCCTTCACGTGAAGGTATGGTCGACGACGCATTCATCCCGCTTGATTGGACGGAGGTTTCCGTAGATGAGATGGAAAAACGTTCTGAATCGCTGCTTACTGAAATGAGGAAACGGCGTACAACACGCCATTTTTCGTCTCGTGACGTGCCAAAGCATATGATAGAGAGGGCCATACTTTGTGGCGGTACTGCGCCAAGTGGAGCCCATCTCCAGCCCTGGACCTTTGTAGCAATTTCATCCCAAGAATTGAAACAAAAGATTCGTGAAGCTGCCGAGGCAGAAGAACGGAAAACCTACCAAGATCGAATGCCTGATGCTTGGAGGGAAGTCCTTCAACCTCTTGGAACGGATGCTGTCAAAGAGCATCTTACGGATGCGCCATGGGTTGTCGTTCTTTTCCGTCAATCGAAACGGTTGCGTCCGAATGGCGAATGGGGTCCAACCTACTACAGTAGCGAAAGCTGCGGTATTGCAGCAGGTATGTTCATTCATGCCATTCACAATATGGGTTTGGTAACGTTAACACACACACCGTCACCAATGGGATTCTTACGAGACATTCTGGAACGGCCTGCTTACGAACATGCAATGCTGGTACTTCCAGTTGGCTATCCTGCTGAAGATGCGAAAGTACCTGATTTACAACGAAAGTCGTTAGAAGAAATTGCAGTTTTTTTCGAGGACTGATTACTTTCGAATCCCGCCCCGTGCCCATTGTGTATCAACTTCCAATTCCGGATGGTAATGGGATCGTCGCACTGCTTGGCGCTGCTGCTGAACTTCATTCGTTGCGATATCATCAGGATTGTTTCTTTTCTTGTGCCATCGTTGTACGAGGAGACTCGCAATGACGCTAGGAATGACAAGAAGTGGTGCGAGAGAAGACTCAAGGTTGAGGTATTCCATTGGCAAATCAAGAATGATGCATCCACCTACGTACAATCCAATCGAAGCGAGTAGTGCTGCTACGATTGGTGGCAAGATGTGGCGGAAGGACATTCCCACAAAGAAGGCAATTATCGCCGTAATTCCCGGAAGCAATTCTCCACGTTCCGGGTTGATCCCATAATTCTTCAACAATTGAATACCATTAGAAATGACAATGAAAACAAACCCTGTAGCAAGCAATCGAATCGACATTGAGGTAATCATAACGGCAATGATTGCAAAAGCCATGGCTGAGAAGAGTTGGAATCGGTCGAGTGTGATTGCAAGACCAAGTTCGAGTACGAATGGATAGAGCGTGCTTGCGGAAAGATATCCAATGGCTGCACCTGCAATGGCTGTGATCAGACTCAGCCGTCGATAACCTTGAACAAACAAATAGAGAGATAAAACGACAATAGGAATGGCGGTAACGTAGCCTCCTTCGACGATTTGTGTGATGACCGTATCGCGAATATCGTCAACGTTTGGAGCATCATCTGCCATGGCACTCATGCCTCCGATAACAATCGAGACTGTGAACTTGTTGGAAGAAGTGGTGCAGAGGGCAGGATTCGAACCTGCGAACCGTTACGGACTGGGACCTCATCCCAGCGCCTTTGACCAAGCTGGGCGACCCCTGCAACAAACTCAACGGCCACACTCGCGTATATCAAAACCACGACGCGTTCAAATGACATCATTCGTACTCATCATGGTCAATAGTACTCAATAGAACATTGGAGAATCCAAAGGATTGGGCTATCTAAATTGGTTGTGTAGCTAAATCCGAGGCCCTGTTCATGGATGGAAAGGTACATTATCGCACAATGTTCCTTTCTGATTGGCATCTTGGTATGAGAGGCATCAAGTCATCCGAACTTCTTGCGTTTCTAGAATCCCACGACGCTGAAACCATTTACTTGATCGGTGATATTGTTGATCAATGGGTTCTCGGAAGGAAGTGGTCTTGGAACACGGATTGCGACAACATCTTGCGGAACCTTTTGGAAAAAGCAGAGCGCGGCACGAACATCATTTACATTCCCGGGAACCATGACGATGCTTTCAGAGCCTGGGCAAATACTTCCATCAACGGAATCAAAATCCAAAAAGAGGCCGTTCATATAACCGCTGATGGCCGCAGACTTTGGATTTTGCACGGTGATAAATTTGATTTATTCATGAGACACGGCAGACTTCTAGCGAGTCTAGGTCATTCTATTGTTCAATTGCTGATGAAAATGAACCGTCCCGTGGCCTGGTTTCGTAAGAAAGTCGGGTTGAAACCATGGTCCCTTGCAATTATGGCGAGGCGTGCTTTTCAAGGAAGCAGTAAGACGTACCGAAGATTTTCAGCAACCGTTACCGAGGAGGCGATGAGACTTGGTTACGATGGTGTTGTTTGTGGTCATATCCACAAGGCAGAATTCAAACGTATCAACGGAGTAGAATACTGGAATGATGGCGATTGGGTCGACTCGTGTACTGCAACCGTTGAGTCAATGGATGGAACAATGCATATCCTCCGCTACCAACCGCCATCTGACACCATTCGGGCATTGTGCCAGCGTGCTTCAATGCGAGAATCGAAGCACTCGACCAACAACCTCCTCCCGATTCCCGAACTTTTGGAAGAGGTGGCGTCTTGAAAATCGCCTACGCACTAGCCGGAGAAGGGCGCGGGCATGCAGTAAGAGCGATATCGCTTGGAAAAGGCCTCATTGAACGGGGTCATGAAGTTGAATTCTTCACATGCGGCGACGCCTTGGAATTGCTTCGAGAGACATTCGGTCATAACTCAGTTCATGATCTTGAAACTCCCCGATTTGTTATCGTCAAAAATCGAGTGTCAATTCTCCGAACAGGTTTGGCCTCAATTCGCTTCTTTAGCAAGCAACGACGAAGGAAAAAAAAGTTTGCAAGAACGCTACGTTCGTTGAACATAGAAGCCATCATTTCTGATTTTGAACCAACGTTTCCAAGAGTTGCTCGTCAGTTGAAACTTCCATTCATTTCCTTTAATTCTCAACGGTTTTCGCTGGATGCAAAGCTGGATGATTTGCTGACATTTCGTCAGCATTTGAAACTCCTTCCGATTAAAATCCTTTGTCGGTTTTTTGCTCCTAATCCACAACTAAGTTTGGTTTCAAAAGGTTTCAATCTGAAACCAAACAAACCAACTGCACATATTCTCGGGCCAATGCTAAGGCCAGAATTCTTCCCTGGGGCATGGAGACCAACCGACACGCACGTAATTGCCTATCTTCGAACAAGCGTTCTTCAGCACCTCCCAGCCATCGCTGAGCATGCCAAATCGCATGGACTTTCTCTCAAGTTGTATGGACATTATCCGCAAAACGTCCCCGACAATGTCGAGATTCGACCAATATCGAACGACGGATTTATTCACGATCTTTTGACAGCAAATTGGATTGTCCAAACTGCAGGCACTCAGCTCTTAGGAGAAGTTGGCACGATTTCTATTCCGTCCATGTGCATTCCTGAACCGGGACAAGTCGAGCAGGAGATCAATGCCATTCTTGCTCAAAAAGCGTTCCCAAACGTGAACATTCTTCATCCAAAATCAACATCCATTCAAGCGTTGAATGGAGTGCTTGAAAGGTGTCAAAAGGAGTCGATGACTTCGACCATACAAAACGGCCGTTCGCAGGCTGTTCTAATCATTGATACTTTCTTGGACGATTTGGAAGGCCAGACAGCTGAATCTGATCAAAGCCAAGAACTTGCTCTCCGTACAACACACGAACGGGCTTCTGCAAACTGACGATGTTCAACCTTAGGGCCCTCATCCTATGGATGATTTGTAACTGTTCTTGGTGAGTTGAACTCATTCTCGAATCGTTTGAAGCATATCCGAAACAAATGGTTTGATGTGATTCCAAACTGAATTGTGAACCTCAGAAACAGCGTGACGGGTGTGAACGATTGGGTAGTTCTTTTCTTCAGCATGTAGCATAAACGCTTCTCGGAGCAACTTCTGGTACTGCAAAAACGATCTCGTAATCGAAGGTGAAAGTGCCATATCCGCTCCTGCCTCATAGTGGTTTAATTTTGTTAGAGAGTCATTGTACATCATCCGGTTGAGCAATCGTCGCCCTCCAGCTTGCAAAATCACTGTAGCAGTTGGTTCTGGAAGTTTTTTGTACAATGTACGGATCCAGTCAGAATCCCCTCCACGGATTGATTCTCGAATCAATGGTGTCAACGTGAATCGATCTGCAATGACGACGAAACCAGCATCAAGTAAAGGCTGGATATCATGGATGTACTGATCGTACAAATCCGTAGCATACAACAGAGCCCGCGTCCTCCAATTGAGGTTATGGATATCTGAGTTGGATGTTTTGATGATTTCCCCTAGGAGGCTTGAACGCGCCAATCCAACAACCTTTACTGCAACACCATGTGCTTCAAGACGTTCACTGAGCAATCTTGCGTGCATGGAACGACCAACATGGTCAGGCCCTTCGATAACGATGAGTTTTCCTTCAGAACTCATTGTCCTTCCTCCAGTGAACTCCAGTCAAACGATGACATTCGTATCATTTCCGCCATACGATCGTTTTCATCGATTGGCTGAATCTTGTCGATGTTGACATATTGTTTGATGAGTGCTCTGACACGGGACTGAACCTCTGTCACAGTTCCTTGTGCATCCACACGGACGATGCGTTCATCATCCACCAAACCATCATAAATTTCTTTTATTTTTGACTGCAGAATTTTGTACGATTCAAATGGATCGAATGTCCATCCCATGTCCAAACCAGCCTCGTAATACTTCAATGTCGGTCTTCCTTTGACAATCCGGTCGTAACCGATTTCGGGAGGGATATCAAAGTACAATGTAATGTCGGGTTCTTTGGCAAATGAGTAATTCGATTCGATGGTTTCTCTATCCACGCCTCGTGCACCATCCCTTGCCATGGCCGTGAACTTGTATCGATCGCAGATGACAATGCCACCTACTTCCAGCATCGGCTCTATTTGCTTGCTCCACCGGTCAGCAAAATCCGCGGCGTGAATAAGGTGGAATGTTTGAGGTTTGAGTCGTTTTGAGTCCTTACCAGCTTTCGTTGCCGCGGCTACGACTGGACTTGAGTTCCATTCAGTGTGATGCACTGGGAGTCCAAGTGCCCGAATCCAGTTGAATAAGAGCATGGCTTGCGTGGATTTTCCACTACCATCCATACCTTCAACAGCAATCAACAAACCTTGGTCAATCGCTAATTTATGATTCTTATCCGTCAAAATCCCACACCCATTGCGTCAGCGTGAGCACTGCTGACACATGTTTTCATCTATTGAGATATTTAAGTCCGAGTTTTTTTTACTATAGAATATGGAGTCATTAGTAAAAAATCGAACAACAAGTAATGGAACCATCTGCCTCGCGAATCTGGCCCATATCGAGAACGATTGGATCCAAACCTTTCTCCATGAGCGTTTTGAGAATGGTTGGATAGCCTTCTGCAACCAGAACTTTACCGTTCTCGAAGCCGATCGTATTGCACCCATAGACTTCTTCTTCAGGCATGAGTATAACTTCACAGCCTTCTGGAAGGTCACCAAAGTCCTCCGGTGTGAGGTAACCCTCGGCTGTGAGAATGATGTTGTCGGTTGGTGTTGAGGAAATCGAGGTAAGGTGGAGCGCCTTATCTGTTGGAATGTCGACGATACGCAATTCGTGTCCAAGATGGTTGAGGAGATTTCGTAAGGTTTCAATTCCCTCTTGATTCGTTCGATCGGAAAGTCCGACAAAGAAAATATCTCCAAGACGAAGAATATCGCCGCCGTCCATCCTGGCATCACCAAACATGCCACATACTTGGAATCCATTGAGTTGGCGCGAGAGGAAGTCTGCAATTGGTGGTTGTTCAGCGACTCGAGAGGGATGGCCTGGAACAGGTAACAGGACGTGCCCGTCGATGACAATAGCTTGATCTTCGACAAAGATGCAATCTGGATGATTGTTGTCTGCAGGGAGAATTGTGACCTCAAGCCCGATATCAAGCAATGCTTGCACATAGGCTGCATGTTGCGATTTTGCCAACTTAATATCGGTTGGTCCTGAGCCAAAATACTTGGCTATTGCCTTCGAGAAGGATTGAGGAACGGCCCTCATGAGGACACGTTGCTTCTGATCCGTACGGACAGTAGCCATAGTTGGCCGGCGAACCATCGTCATTTAATCCTTGGCGAGGGGTTAAAATGCGCTAAAGACCACTGATTTCAAACATAAGTTACGATTGGGAAACCGCATGCGCATTCCAATTCAGGCTGTTGGACTCATGTTTTTGATGATTCTAGCCCCGCTTTCTGGATGCATTGGCGAGAATGAAACTCCTTCGCTTGATGCATCATCTCTTTCTGTTTCTGATTCAGATGCCTTACAAGCCGGTATGTGGCAAACCATCACACTGGAAGCAAACGATGACCTCGCTGTATTTGTTCCATATTTCGTTCAAGATCCAGGTTCAATGCGTGCACAAAACGGAACAGTTCTTGATTTAAAGTCGGGTGAAAAGGTGAGTATGAACATTCTTTTCCCACCTCGAAACGAGGAAATCGTCTTCTTTTTGGGAGACATCGGTCGAGTAGAATGGCCGATTCGTGAACCCGACCAGTCATGGTCAGCGTGGCTTGAGAACCCAACCTCAGGTTCGGCGGTACAAGCCGTTGAAAATCAAGACACGGGTGGACTATGGCCGTGGCTTGTTCCCGGAAATGAAACAGGCAATCCTGCAATCTCCGTAGTGATGGAAACGAGCCGACCGTTCCGAGCAGATTTGAGTGAAGAGAATGGTGTCGGTGCAAGTGATGGATGGGTCAATGGAAGGGACGTCTACGATTGGGTCGATTTCATCACTGACGATACCCCCTGCGCAACCTGTGGACCAGACGGCGCAGTCGGCTATCTGGATCGTTGGATCGGGAACGCCAATCCATCCTATGAGCATGCCATCACATACTTTGAAGGTGTCATGTTAGGTTATGGCTTGGATGTAGAGGTACATCGCTTCCAATCCAATACAGCTTGGGCAGTCAACATTTGTGGCTACAAAACGGGAACAGTCTATCCAGATGAGTGGCTTGTGTTCGGAGCCCATTTTGATATTGCCCCACCCATTGCCTACACACCTGGTGCTGAAATCGGCATTCCAGGTTACGGTACAAGACAAGGGGCGTACGATAATGCGGCGGGTTCAAGCATGGTTCTTACCACGGCAAGTGTTCTTGCTGACTTTGATGCCCGACGAACGATGGTTTTCTGCTTGTGGTCTTCAGAGGAAGAAGGCTTGTGGGGATCCCGCTCCTTTGCAAATGACTTACCAGATGGTGTCACCGTGAGTAATTATCTCAATCTCGACATGGCTGGAGTGAATTATCCAGGTGATTACGCACTCTCTGTTTATCTTGGTCCTGATGGCACGCAGGAAGCAATTGACCAAGCAGGAATGTTTCACTTGGCAGAATGGATTGGTGGAGATGCACTCGATCTTGGCTATGAAATGGAGCGTGGAAGAGAAGCTTGGCTTGATGGAGGAGAGAGTCCACTTTGGGGCGACATTTACGAAGATACTGTAGCGATTTACGAATCACCAACAGCGCGAAGCGATCACGATTCATTCCAAAATATCGGCGTTGCAACGCTTGGTTGGAACGGGCTTGTCGACGGTTATCCTTGTTATCACCGTGAATGTGATACGATGGAGACAATGATTGAGTACATGGCCACAGACAATTCAACTGGAATCAACAACCTTGTCCATTCATGGGATATTGTGACATGGTGGGCTGTTTATGCCTTCTTGCACATGGATCAAACGCCGGTTCCAAACGAACTGTGAAACTGCCGTCGGCAGAACACCTATATTGTCGGATAATTCTTTGCATTCATGGTCTTGATTGAATGTCCGCATTGTGAGGAACATATTGAATTGGAAGACGATGCGGTTGGATTGTTTGCATGTCCACACTGCGAAGGAGAATTTGAGTGGGGGGAGGAGGAGTCGTCGTCAAACGTCATGCGAGAATACGCTTCCAAGAATCACGAACACTTTTTGTCACACCCAGCAACACGAATAGCAGTTGGAGTAACAGTTGCGAGCGTATTCGGCATCCTTGGGATTTTTATTGGAATTGGACCGGTTCTCTTGGGGCTTCTTTTCTCCGATTTAGGTGCAGGTGGTTTCGGCGGTTTTCTCATTCTGACAGGTCTCTTTTTCTTCGCCATAGGAGGATTTGGGATTTTTGTCGGCGTCATGACCGCAAAGGGAAAGATGTGGGCATTGATCACGAGTTTTGTTCTGTCAATCTTATTGACAATCATCCAAGTTCTTGGTTGGTTCGTTTCTGAAGACGGTTGTGCAGAGATTGATCTCTGGACGGGAGAATGTGTGGAAACCTATTCCGAGCCATTCCCAATCTTCGGATTCTTACTCTTCATCACGCTTGCTGGATGCGTAGGAACGCTGCTTTTCCACCCAGCGGGGCGATATCAGTTTGATTGAATCAATACTGTTCGAGAACAAGTTCGGTGGTCGTTGAAGCAATTTCGTTGTCTGCTGCCATCCACATCTTGTCCAGAAGTGAACGAAGGGCGACGGTATCATCAACATGAACGAGAGCGACAAGGTCTGCTTCACCGGATACTTCGTAGATGATTTCGACACCTTCCCAACCGGTTACTTCGGAAGCGAATGATCCAATTTCAACACCAGGGGATACTTTGATTCGGATAAGAGCAGTTAGACCAATTCCACTTTCCCGGACAGTATAGCCACGAATTGTACCATTTTCTTCCATCGTTCGGATGTGGGTGCGAACGGTACGCTCGCTAGCACCCACTTCCTTTGCAAGGTCGACAAAGGACATTCGACCATTCTTTCGAAGTTGGGCAAGGATTGCTCGATCAATTTCTGCGATTCGGGGCATGGTCGCCGCTCCACATATCGGTATATCAAACCTTTTGAAACCGTAATCTGACAAGAATAACTGATTATACGACATATTCCGGCAATTTCACGTCGGCAAACAGAACCTGACGACAACCACCCTCAACTCAATTTAGCCCGTTGAGTTCAAAGAGCGCCTTTACTTGGGAGAGATGAGAGACATGTCAGATTACATCTCAGGCCTGGATGCTCGAATGGTATTGGATAGTCGCGGTAACCCAACCATTGAGGTTGATTGTTATGTCAATGGTCGATTAGCAGGCCGCGCAATGGTACCTTCAGGCGCATCAACAGGTCAGCACGAAGCTCTTGAAATGCGAGATGGTGATAACAATAAATGGCTTGGAAGAGGTGTTGATGTAGCCGTTGACAATGTGCGGCAATCCATCTCTGAGGCTCTTGTCGGAATGTCCGTCGACGAACAACGCTTGATCGATGAAGCTATGATTGAACTTGATGGAACCCCGAACAAATCCAACCTTGGAGCCAATGCAATGCTGGGTGCATCACTGGCCTGTCTTCATGCGGGAGCAGCATCCCATGAACTCCCTCTTTGGAAGTACATCGGAGGTGTTGCCGGCGGACAAATGCCCGTTCCGATGCTCAACATCCTCAACGGCGGTGCGCATGCAGCATCCAACGTTGATGTCCAAGAGTTCATGGTCATGCCCCATGGTTTCGACTCGTTCAAGGAGGGACTGCGGGCTGGAGTGGAAATCTACCATCAACTCAAGCACGAACTGAAAAACGACGGACTTCTTGGAGGCGTAGGCGATGAAGGTGGGTTTGCACCAAACCTTGGAGCAAATGAAGACGGTCTGAAGTACATGGTACGCGCCATCGAAGGAGCCGGTTATTCGACCGATGATATTGGGATAGCGCTCGATGTT
Organism: Candidatus Poseidoniaceae archaeon; assembly: GCA_049438185.1. Taxonomy (GTDB): domain Archaea; phylum Thermoplasmatota; class Poseidoniia; order Poseidoniales; family Poseidoniaceae; genus MGIIa-L2. The sequence goes on along the minus strand of JBMTJI010000003.1, from coordinate 114,107 downwards.
GCTGCTACCGAATTTGAGAAATCCGATGGATATCACATGGACGGAAGGGTGCTTTCGTCGGAGCAAATGGTTGACATGTACAGCGAGTGGCTTGATGCGTACCCTATTTTGTCCATTGAGGATGGTTTGGGCGAAAACGATTGGACTGGATGGACTGCAATGACAAAACAAGAAGGCCATCGAGTTCAGATTGTTGGCGACGATTTGTTTGTCACACAGTCTGAGCGACTTGCCCAAGGCATCGACATCGGGGCAGCCAATGCCATGTTGGTGAAGGTCAATCAAGTCGGAACTGTAACGGAAACACTCGAGGCAATGGATTTAGCCACGTCAAACGGTTACCGAAATGTTGTCTCTCATCGCAGCGGTGAAACAGAAGATACAACAATCGCAGATCTTGCCGTAGGAACGCGAGCGGGACAGATCAAAACTGGGGCTCCAGCACGTTCCGATAGAGTGTCAAAATACAACCAATTACTCCGAATATCGGAAGATGTGAGAGATTATCACTCCCCTTTCTAACAATTGTTTATGCACGCATACAGTGGGTTATAAGTGAGGTTTCACGCCAAAGATCATGCGCAAATCAACCGTTTGTACTATCGTAGCCTGCCTTCTATTAGCCGCAACGCCTTACTCAGTCGCTGCTGATGCAACAGAAGATATCCCAACCAATGCAGCAGGGACGGGCGTCCACGATTCTCTCGTGGCCGCACTCACCCATGCTGGTCTTGTAGCCACGCTGCAAGGTGACGGACCATTCACTGTCTTTGCACCGAGCGACCAGGCTTTCGCCGATGCGGGCATTGACCTTTCAACCTTTGACACGCCAGAAGAAAACGAAACACTTGCAGACATTCTGCTGTACCACGTTCTCGCTGGAAACGTCAATTCCTCCCAGGTTACTGATGGACTTTCCGTCGTCATGGCCAACGGAGACAAAGCCTCCTTCACTGTGAGCAACGACAGTGTCATGATCGGTGCCGCAACCGTCACAACGGCGGATGTTGAAGCCAGCAACGGGATTATTCACGTTATTGACAAGGTTCTCATGCCACCGCCAGGCGACATCTGTTACAACGTTATTTCTCACACCATTGTACCGGGAGCAACCAACTTAATTTGCAACTCCTATATGTTTGTTGAGAATTACACAATGGGCGGTCAAACGATTACGGGTTGTTACAACATGGTTACCCACCAAGTCTCAAACATCAGCGCTGCCCAGTGTGGCGCCTACATGTGGACGCCAGCCGTCAACATCGCCACGACTGCTCAGGCAACAACCATCCACACAGCACTTGTCGCTGCTCTCAGCGCAGCAGACCTTGTTACAACACTCAGCGGAGAAACTGAATACACGGTTTTCGCACCAAGTGATGATGCATTCGCAGCAGCTGGAATCGATCTCGACACATTCGACACCGACGAAGAGATTGCAATCCTAGCGGACATTCTACTCTACCACGTTGTTGCAGGAACGACTCTCTCCACGGATTTGGCTGCTGGCGCAAACACGGTCACTGCAGCGAATGGTGATGAGTTGACCATCACCGTCTCAGACACTGGAGTCGCAGTCGGTGCCGATGGAGCAGTCGTCACACTCGCAGACGTCCCGGCCTCCAACGGAGTCATTCACGTTATTGACAAGGTCTTGACCCCACCAGCAGACGATCCATTCGAGGGCGTTGATTGTGCGGCAACCATTGGTCTTACATCCGACGGATACGGATTTACTCCTTCATCCGTGACCATCGATGTTGGACAAACGGTATGTTGGTCATGGACTGATTCTACTATGGCACACAATGTCAAGCAAGTTGACGGTTTCCAATCCAGCACGTATGTCGATGGAGGTGTAACTTCTGGTACACCTGCAACAACCGTAGCATTCCACCACACCTTCACTGAGAACCAGACGTTTTACTACGCATGTGAACCTCACGTCTCAATGAAGATGCACGGTGAAATCATTGTTGGTGACGGTGGCGTCGAGCCTACTTCAGACAAGAAGGAATCTGAAGATGCTCCAGGCTTCATCATCTCGAGCATGGTCGTTGCAATCCTCGGTGCAGTCCTCTTTATGAGCCGCCGACGAAGCCTCTGATGACGTGATACGTTGAACTACAAGCGATGGATGGTGGCCACCGCTCTGGTGGCCACCATCGTACTTGGTGTATGGACGTACCTGGTCGTGTCGTATGACTCACCTCTCGGTACGGACAACATTGTAGCTATCGATCGTAGCGCAACCTCAAACGGTTCAACTGATATCCTCGCAACACTCTCGTTCCAGGATGGTGCTGAAGATCTCGATTGGGCTTCGATGATGATTGAAGTCGTCGTTGATGAGGAATCCTACATGTGTTCCTTTGGCAGTCAATCTGTTGCGGTGGATGAGGAGGCAAAGGTCATCTCACGGTTGTCATCCGATGGTGTAACGTTCTCCACCACCATCGATGCAACCTCTGAGGACGTCTTCACGTATGTTTCAATCCCAATGCAGGGCGAGGGTAACGAATCCAATTACACCATTCGCGCATCGAAAACGGACATTTTCTTTAGTGAAGGAACCCAATGGGTATATCTCCAAGGAACTGACTTTCGAGATGTTAATACAGTCAACGAATCTGAGATGTCGAATTCGACCAGCGATCGCCTCGAATGGTACACCTACGATCTCGCAGCACACAGAATAACACCGAATGATGGTACATACATTCTTTCGCAAGAAGGTGTGCTGTACAAGATGCAGTTTCTGAGTTACTACAACGAGAACGACGAGAGTCGATACATTTCGATGCTCACATCAGCTCTAACGCCTGAAGAACATCCTGCTATACTCAATCCCGAGCTTGTTGTTCCATCGCCGTGTTTGATTGAAACAACCGGCACATCATCACAATGGAACGCATCGGAGTCGATTACGCTGCGAGAACAGGACATCGACATCTGCGGCGAAAATTGCACAATGGACATCCACATCACGTACGAAATGGTTGCAGTGAAAACTGAAAATACATCATGACACAAGAGAACGGTTGGGGATTGTATGTTGCGCCACCTCCCGCCAATAGCCTCCATCCTCGTTTTTCTTCTTGTTGCTCGACAAATCTACCCTTATTCATCGTTCAACACACCAACGGTTGATGATGGGTTTGAGATAAGCGTCGTCGCTACAAATCTTGGTGGGCCGACATGCCTTGAATGGTTTGATGAATCGACACTCATTGTTTGCGATCGCGATGGGGGACAAATATACGCCTTTGATATGAACATGAGCAAGACCGTACTCATCGATGGTCTTGATCGCCCTCATGACGTTGCCATTACAGACTCGAATCTTTTTGTGAGTGAAGCTGGGAAACTGAGTCGATATGTTCACGACGGACAACTTGGTGAGATCGAAAACAAGACGACACTCATCTCGAATGTTCCAACGGGCAATCACCAAACAAATGCGGTCAACATTCTACCCAATGGGACACTTGTGTGGCACAGCGGTTCAACCTGCAACATCTGTGTTGAGGACGATCCTCGCAACGGCGCACTGCTATGGGTGAATGGATCAACAGGCGAACATGGGATTCTTGCAAGCGGTGTTCGCAACTCATTTGATGGGGCATGGGTCGCTGACATTGGATATGTGTTTACGGATAACGGACGCGATTGGGAAGGCGACCATCCCGATGAAGAACTCAACCTTCTTGTTGAAGGGGGAGATTACGGCTGGCCAGACGATGACCCCTCCAATCCTGTTCCAGCAGGAAGCATTGGTCCAATTGCAACGTGGACACCTCACACTTCAATGAATGGCGTTGCAGTTCGCCCAGCAAATTCTCCATTACCAGGCGGCAACTCTACAATTTACGCAACAGTGTACGGCTCTTGGAACACAATCCTGCCGCAAGGGCACGAAATCGTTCGAATTGACCTTGATTCATCAAATGGAAAGGTTGTTGGAACAACATCAGTTTTCGCTGAGGACGTGGGGACGCCTCTTCCCATCACATTTCACCCGAATGGAGATCTGTACTTTGCAGTGTTTGGCTCAAATGGAAAGTTGTACAAAATTACTGCAGCAATCCAAAATGCATAACATCGTATTCATGTTACATAACTGAAGAAAGCCACTCATTGAGTCGCTTAATCCCCTCGTGGATATTCTCAAGTGAAGTTGCGTACGAAAGACGTACTAAACCTGCCCCACCTTGCATGAGCGACCCAGGGATCAATTGGACGCGCGCCTCGGCGAGGGCACGATCTGCGAATTCAATATCTGACATTCCGGTTCCTGAAACATCGGCTAGGATGTAAAACGCCCCTTCGGGTTCGGGTGCTTTTACACCCGGGAGACTGTTGAGTCCTGCATGCATGACCATACGGCGATTCGCAAATGAATCAGCCATTAGCTGCGTTTCTTCCTTTAATTCAAGAGCGACTTCTCCTGCATTCATAAGGAAGGTAGGAATATGTGTTGCAGCCGATGTTTGACATGTCTTGACCGCCTCCATAAATTCGGTCGGCCCAGTGATCCAACCCATTCTCCAACCAGTCATTGCCCAACCTTTTGACCATCCTCCAATGGTGATGGTTCGATTTTCCCCCCCAGGATGGTTGATAGGAGATGTGTAGTCATGATCAGTCCAAACGAGCGTTGAATAAATCATGTCATCGATGATCCAAAGATCATGCTTTTCCGCAAAGGAAGCCATTTTTGCAATTTCCTCTGGAGTGTAAACAGCCCCAGTCGGATTATTGGGTGAATTCAACATAATCGCTTTTGTACGTTCTGTTACACTTGATTCAAGCGCTTCAAAATCTGGATGATAAGAGGGTCGAGATACTGGAACATGGACAGGCACCCCGCCAAAGATTCGAATCATTCCATCATACGAAGGCCAAGCTGGCGCCAACAGAAGGACTTCATCTCCTGGAGAAATTGTCGTCATCAAAGCATAGAGCAAAGCCTGTTTGCAGCCAGGAGTGACAACAACATCGTCAGGGTTTGAATCGATGTTCAGGCTTTTCAAATGCTTCGAAACTGCTTCGCATAGCGAAACACTTCCTTGAGAACGAGTGTAAGCAGTCTCTCCTTGGTGGAGTGCATCGACAGCTGATTGGACAACAGGTTCAGGCGTATCGAAATCGGGTTGACCAACAGTAAACCGAATAACATCTGGAGAAGGAGGTGCGAGATAAGCAGCAAAACCCCGGCCAATCTCTGAAAACGTTGGACGAATTCTTGGCATAATTTCACCGCTCTCTATCGTGACGAATTCGCTATTCTTCTTCAAGACTTTCCAAATGTTGTGGGATATGTTGAATTTTTGGAGCACGGGCGGAGATTCGAACTCCGGTCTCAGGATCTGCAGTCCCGCTCATAGCCACTCTGACACCCGTGCGGTTATTTGTGCGACCAACACGATGTATTTCAACGCGCCTCATCAATCATGCTTATCAGAAACCGTGTGCAGGCAAGCATCATGCTTCACATAGCGGGACCAAATTGGGAACCGTCAGATGCATACTATCGCTGCAGATATGCTGTCCTTCGCAAACCATTGGGATTTGAGCCAGGAGCTGAAATTTTGCAAGACGATGTCGATGCCATTCATGCCTACATTGAACGGGATCAGAAAATCGTAGCAGTTGGACGCAGCCATCTTATTCCACAGTTCAGTGATGGTTCACAATCCGATTTTCCAGGCCAATCAGGGCCGAAGACTCCGCCCTTTTCTCCTCTTAAATCAGAAAACAGACCAGCTTTCCAAATTCGACAAATGGGGACGCTTGACACTCATCGAAGGCAAGGACTAGCAGCCGATGTTCTTGAGGCTCTGGAGAAAGCGTCGGTCAAACAATTTGGAGCAGTGTGCGGTTTTTTGCAGGCTCGCGAGATCGCCATTCCATTTTATCAATCGCAAGGGTGGATTATCATCGACGCACCGTACTCCATACCAAATGTGGGCCCACATCGTTCCATGATGAAGGAATTTTGACTCTCTCACCTTTACTAACAGTGGACTGCTTCGAATATTGATGGGTGACTGCGATGAAGCAGGAAAGAGAAACAAACAAGAAGGATTCTTATTATAATATTGAGAAGGAGGACAATAAGATGGAAATGAACGCTGAGGGCCTTTCCACGAAAAAAAAGAACGAACGTTTCCTTGAGGCGCTCAAAACATTGAGTGATCAAGACCCCGAATCGTTTTCCGAAATCGCACCAGAACTACTGCAGAGGTGTGCACATTACTGGAGAGGGCCAGATCCATTTTTCTCAACCAAATTAAATTCATGGCTTTCTTATGATATGATGTGGAAACCGTTTGGAGAAATTATTCCCGACGATGCGAATTTTTCAAAGCGCATAGAATCTGATGCATTTGACATAAAAATGTACAGTGGAGCCACAAAAGACCTCCTTGAATCACTTCAATCACGATTTCCTGAAGATTTTAACCAGTGGGATGCATCGATTCGAAATCAATTCATCATTCTCGGGATGATCGCCATGGGTAGAGAAAAAGGAGAATATCAAGGAGCGCTCGTTCACAGGCTAGGACTTGGTTCCGGGGATGTACGAATAAAAGGATCAAACGTTATCAGGGCAGCGAAAATCGCACTCGCTCGTTTGGCTAAGGACAACGGGTCTGATCTCTTCTCGCCAGCGTCTGGTCACGGAGTGGAGCGGGTTCACAGAATGTCGAGTGCCAAGCTCGCTGAAACAATTGAACGGTTTGTTCTGTCTCATTCTGCATCTGTTCTTTTACCACCGCCCCGTAGTCTTTGACGTCTGAGAGCGTTGGTTTCATATAGTCTCGGGCTTTTGTCAATGGTAGAGGGAACGTTGGGTTCCCTAAGAACACCCCCGTGAAAAACGATGAATTTGGAGGAAATAGTCAACCAAACTGACAGAACAATTTCGATGCACAGCGCCCTAACAAGTGTGCGCCAGCAAGAGTTTGAAGTTGTTCACCACCTCCTCCTCTCAACACAAGCAGAGCGTATGCTCTGCATCTCTCCCGAGATCGACTGTACCGAGTCAGGTACCTTTGGTTCGGAAAGAGAGAACAGCGGGTTCTCTGTGTAAACACAACAAAAAAATTGGAAGTGAAGAAAAATGAACACGAATACGAAGACAAAGACAATGAGCATGCTTTTGGCTTTCCTTCTCGCTCTATCAGCAGCCTCTGCTGTAAGCGGTGATGGATCTGACCCTCTGGACCCCAACGACGGTGGTGCAGATTGGGACGGCGATGGTCTAACCAACGCTGAAGAACAAGCTGAAGGTACGAACATGAACAACGCAGACAGCGATGGCGACGGTCTGCCTGATGGATGGGAGGTTGCTAACGGCCTCAACCCAACCAACGGCGGTGACGGCAATGCGGACTCTGACAACGATGGTCTAACCAACGCACAAGAGTACCAAATGGGTACCAACCCAAACAATGCTGACACCGACGGCGACGGCAAGAACGACAACGTCGATTCGTTCCCAACCGATCCGAACGATGGTGAATACTCCGATTCCGACGGTGATGGCATCCCAGACGCATACGACCCAGACTTCCAGGAGTCTCAGGCGGGCGCTGGAGATGGTGGCACTGAAGGCGGTGGCGAATCCAACGATCAAGGACAAGGTCAAGGACAGGGTCAAGGACAAGGTCAAGGACAAGGTCAAGGACAAGGTCAAGGACAGGGTCAAGGACAGGGTCAAGGACAAGGTCAGGGACAAGGTCAGGGACAAGGTCAGGGACAAGGTCAGGGACAGGGTCAAGGACAAGGTCAGCAGCAAGGTCAGCAAGGCCAGCAAGGTCAGCAAGGCCAGCAAGGTCAACAAGGCCAGCAAGGTCAACAAGGCCAGCAAGGTCAACAAGGCCAGCAGCAGGACAATGGACAAGGTCAGCAGCAACAAGGTGGAGAGCAAGGTGGCCAACAAGGCGATCAGCAAGCTGGAAACCAAAACGGTGACAACCAAAACGGTCAGAACCAACAGCAGCAAGGCCAGACCCAAAACGGTCAGCAAGGTCAGCAAGGTCAGCAAACCGACCAACAACAAGGTCAACAGCTCGACAACCAGGAACAAAACGGTGAAACCGACAACGATGGCGATGGTATCCCAGATAACCTCGACAACGATGACGACAACGACGGAATTCCTGACGATCTTGATGCCAGCCCACAAGACCATGACAACGATGGCATCGATGACGCTGAAGACAGCGACGACGATGGCGACGGAATCGACGACGAAGAAGAAGTGAACGACAATGATCCGAACACGAACATTTACGATCACGACAACGATGGTATCAGCGATGCTGTCGACTTCGACATCGACAACGATGGCGTTGACAACTGGAACGACGTAGGCGAGAACGGCGAAGACCTCTCCCGTGACCACGACAACGATGGCATGGATGATGGTGTAGATCCTGATGACGACAACGACAACATTCTTGATGTCGATGAAGCAGATGGTGACTTCGGTAACTACCGCTACGATCACGACAACGACGGAATTTGGGATCTCAGTGACACCGATGACGACAACGACGGTCTAAGCGACTGGTTCGAAATCAACGATGGAAACGATCTCACAGGTCAATTTGACTCCGACAACGACGGAATCGAGAACCAACTCGATGACGACGATGACAACGATGGAATCCTCGATTCCCTCGAAAACTGAGTCAGGTTTGGTTGAGAATCAAGTCGTAACTCTGTTCTCTTTGAGAACGGATGGCCGGGCCTCAGGGGAGTCCGCTCCCCTGGGGCTCCTTTTCTTTTGATATCCTTCTTATCCGGGTGATACTTTCGCCTCTCAATCACCCATTGTTTTCATATACAGTTCCTTGTTCAGCGATTTGTTTAGAGGGGCTGTTATGCTAGAAAACCGAAACAAAATCAACCGACGACCGAACGCTTTCAAGTCGCTTCTTCTTGTGTTCTTGATGGTGATGAGTACAACACTTGCTATGATGGTTCCATCTGAGTGGGACCAGGAAGAAACAGGCATTGATGTCAAATACCGCTCAATGCAAAGCAGTCCTGCCCTGCAATCCATGGATCAAGCCGGCCAAGGTCAATATGAAGGCTCGACGGTTTTCCATTCCGATGATGTCCACCCCTCTCTCCGTGACATCATGTGGGCAGATGTTGGCGTCTCATCGGGTATTATCAGCGATCTAGCCGCTGTCGAAGCTGTGATGGCCTCGAACAATTTCCTTGTCGAAGAATCCAACCGAAACGACCACGATAACGATGGAATCAGTGACTTGTACGACCTTGACGATGACAACGATGGAATTTACGATCTCATCGAGCGTTTTGACGGATGTTACGGCACAGACCCATTCGACCACGACAACGACGGTGTCCTCGATATTGATGATTGGGACGATGACAACGACGGTATCCTCGAAGGACCAATCGACTACGATGCACTTGAAGCACAAGGATTCGACCCTCGAAATGTATCGACCGACCGATTCGTTACAGCAACCACAATCCACCCTTGGGCGAACGTTGCAGTTGGTGCATTCTATCTCGCAGACCAGCATCCATTTGACCACGACAACGACGGTGTAACCGACGAAGACAACGATGGTTCTGGAGCAGGTCGTTTCGATGAAGACGATGACAATGACGGACGAATCGACCAATTTACTTGGCCGTGCGACTACGATTCGGATGGAATCATGGATTACTTCGACCCAGACGATGACAACGACAACGTCGCTGACGTTGATGATTCCCACCCATATGATGCAACCATCACAACGAGCAACGTTGCAGCCGGCAATCTCTTCGATGCACCGGTCGTTTGGGATTTCATTGACTATCGAGACTACTCTGGTGGCGTCAACTACGTCACATGGGAAGCAGCGCGAGTCAGCGCTGATGGTCAAGGACCAGGCGCACAAGGTGCACAAGGTACACCTGCATTCACAGACATCGTTGACGGCGATCTTGATGGTGACGGCATACCGAACTTCATCGATCCTGACAACGATAACGACGGCACGCCAGACTCTGCCGACACGGATGACGACAACGACGGAATCCTCGATATGTTTGACCCTGATGATGACAACGACGGAATCCCTGACACATGCGTCAACATCGACAACAACGGCGATGGCCTGGGCGATTACACTCGAACAAACGATGCTCCTTACCAAACACCTGGTGGCGACACCGATTCGAAAACAGGACTCGATTGTGAAATCGATTACGATCAAGATCTCGATGACGATCGACTACGCCCATTCGACCAAAACTACAACGGGATTTACGACTGGTTGGATCCAGAACTTGGTGGAACAACCAGCCCAGACAATCTTGGAAACGTGTTGGTGAGCGGAGATGCAACCAACTTTGAATACGATCTCGATGACGATAACATCGACAACGAGAACGACAGTTTCCCACTTGACAAGGCAGCCGATGTTATCGCATGGAACTGTCCAACTGCAGCCAATCCAAACCCCGTCAATCCAGACCCACGCTGTCAAACACGACGCGCCTCCTTCTCGCAATTTAATGACTGGGATGGAGACGGTGTCCTCAACTGGGAAGACATCGATGACGACAACGACGGAATCATCGACATCCTCGATATCGATTGGGATTGTGACCTTGACAACGACGGAGATCTCCACGCCATCAACGGTGCTTTGTATCGTGATGATGGGCCAAACGCAGTCGATTCTGATATCGATGGTGATGGTTTGGAAAACGACATCGATTGGGATGACGATAACGATGGTCTCTCTGACCTCTACGATCCAGACGACGGAAATTGTGGAACAGTCGACCCAGACTTGAACGACGCCTTCTCGACCCCATTCTACCCAGTTGGTGACCTTGGGCCACTTGACGGTAGTGGTGACAACCAAGATTACACCACCAACGCCGACTCGTACTGGGCAATGGTCTTCTGGCACAACCCATTCTCCGACATGATGATCGATTACAACGGATACGATGGAACGACCAACCCTCCAACACCAGGAAACGTTCCTGAGTTTTACTGGTTCCTCTTCGCTCGTTGGTCCTCTTACAACGGAGGTAACGAGTGGGATATCGATAGCGATGGAGACTCGCTTGTGAACGGACTCGACGTTGACCAGGATGCTGATGGTCTACCTGACTGGTGGGATCAAGACGAAGGAAACGACGGAATTATGGACGTTAACGATGTCAAGATGGGTGGTAGCTTCAACATGAGCGTTTGCGGTCACACGGTTGGAAACCTTGGACAAGGCTTCGTTTGTGGATACGCTTATGCGATTGCCTATCAAATGCCGCTGAACGGTGTTACTGCACAATTCGGTCTACCGTATTCGACACGCCCTGACGCTGCTATCGATCAAGGCGCAACAGCCGGTGGCCAATCTGGCAATTGGTCTTGTACGCCAGGTGCACAAGGCGGCTGCTGGCACTACGATTTCGGTGGCGATGGTGTCATCGACTCAGCGGTTTCCTACACCCAAATGCAAGACAACCGCGACGCTTTCGTGACGTGGATTGGTTTGACAACAGGAATTTGGCAATGGAACTCGGACAATGGTCCTGAAGCGGACTTCCCAGATGAATTGGGAGCCGACCTTGACAAGAACGATGTCGATGGAGACATCGATGGAGATTTCTTCAACAATACCATCGATCTTGACGATGACTATGACTCGATTTTCGATTGGTTTGACGTTGATGATGATAATGACGGCCTTTGGGATTACTTCGAAGTGGATACAAACGATGACCTTGATGATGACACCGGCCAGAACAATGGCAACTTCTTCTCAGGTACCAACTGTATCGACAACGATGACGACGGAAATGATGCAGACGCAGACGGCGATGGTTTCTACCAAGCCGTTTGGGATCGTGGAATCATGACCCTTGGTCTGCAGCAACCCAAAGTCTACGACGTTGACAACGACAACGACGGTGTACCAGATGGTGAAGATCCAGACGATGACAACAACGGGATCCTTGATGGTGACCAAGAAAAGCTCCCTGGATGTTTCTGGGGCGAGGAACAATCCACTTGGGATCACGACAACGATGGAATCGTGAACTGGGCTGATGATGATTGGGACGGCGACGGTATCTCAAACACCGTCGAACTTGCAATCTCTCTCACGCAGGCATTCGACCACGACAATGATGGTGATCGTGATGATATCGACGTCGATGATGACCAAGATGGTATGCACGATATCGATGAAGTCATGCTCTGGCCTGAGCGCTTCAACCGCAATTCAACGAATCCCTGGGATCACGATGACTTCGGGGACGGAGAAGCACTTGCAAATCCAAACGATTTGACAACCGGTCCTGACGTGAACGACACCGATGATGACAATGATACACGAGACGATTTGGACTTTGACCATCTCGAAGAGGGCTTCACAGCAGATCCATGTTACCAAGGCGCTCAGTCTTCAGATTGGGATCACGACAACGACTGTGTTCTCGATGAGGACGACAAGGCTCTAACGTTCATCACATTGGATCTCCCTGGTAACTTGTGGCTCGATGCCCGAAGCCCAGCAATTTTCAGCGGCCTTGTCGAATGGATCAACCCAATTTCAGGACTCCGTGAAAACGCCAGTGGACTCCCCGTTCAAATTCACATTGAATGGGCGAACAATGGTACAACCGCGGTCGAAACGACCAACATTCTTTCCGACCAAAATGGCCGCTTCTCAGTTGGTCAATTCCTCTATCCAGAGGACATTATCGTTGGTGACAACACGACGTACAAGGTGTACGCAGTCGTAACGGAGATGTTTGCTTTCAATGGAGCAACATCCTCAGATTACCTCGTTGGTGTTGAAGCAAACATGACGATTGACCCAAGCAGCAACAACTGGGACTACTTCCGTAGTGATGAGCAACAACTCTGGTTGGAATTTTATTCCTATTACGCTGCAGACTATGAACGAGGTATCTACTCCAATCCGATTCCATATGCGCCAGTAACCTTCTCGTTCTACGGCGGATTGTTCGGTAACCTCACTCACCCAACGAACTTTACAAACTTCGATGGAAATGGATACCGCGCCAATTCATTCGGACTCACTTCAGTCTCCTTTGAACAAACGGGTGGAGCAAACGGCGTATGGAAGCAGGTTCAGTTCAATTCAACAATGGACAATGGGCCAGGTAAGGCACCAGGTGGTCTTGAGGAGATCATCTGGAACAACAATACCAAGATGCACGATGTTGTCCAAGATACACAAGGCTTCTCGACCAAGTACGTCCGAGTCAACACCAGTCTTCCGAAAGGAGATTACAGTTACATCGGACGAGTTCAACCCGAACTTGCTGGCGATGAATATCCGTTCCCGTATTTGCATGGGGATGAAGATGACAATGCTCGCTCGATGCGTGTGATGCATCGAATGAACATTGATGGAACGATGACCTTTGAAGGAATTCATCCAATTACGTTCTTCGATTCAACCATCAACAATGGTGATGGAACATTCGGAAATTGGCGCTACGTCTATCACGGCCCCGCTCTGACGGCAGCTGGACTGAACTACAACGATATCTCTGCTTACAAAGCCTACAGTATGCTTTGGGATGGAAACCCTGCATCATTGACCGGTGAAGCCGAGAACATCATTGATTTCGTTGATGTGAACGCAACACATTGGTTCATCAAACTCGTCAATGGCGGTGACAGCGATTTGCCACCATGTGGACAAATTGACCCAAGCGACCCCGACAGCCCAGTTCGTTGTGAGATCGTTCCTGAAATGGATACCGGAACCTCCCTCGAATTGACAGGATCGGTCACCAACCGAACACTCGTTCCATGGACCATCGAACCGGTTGCGGTTCAACTGGACAAGGATAGAAACGGTATCTTCAGCAGTGGTGGAGAAACGCAGTTTACGCAGAAACCGAACTGTATGGACACACAAGGAAACCGAATCCCAATGCAGAGCATCGACGATGAAACTGAATGCATCACAAAGGGCGGTGTTGAGGCAGAATACGACTACAACTTTACATGGGAAAGTCAGTATTCATCTGGAACGTATGGTATGCGAATCGACTTTACAAATTCGGGATACTACTTCACCGGAAACTCATCGTCACTCGCAACGACAGGTGCGTACATCAACGTCACCGTTGTTGGAACAACCTCGTTCGAGTTGACTTCCATCGCTCGTCTGTATCGAAACACGAATACATCGATTCAGGCACGACTTGTTGACAACTCGTTGCAACCCGTACGAGAAGCACCAGTGAACTACACGTGGTCATTCGATGGACGGACGGAGACAAGCTATACCGACACAAACGGATTCTTTGAGATGCCTTTCAACATCACAGCAGAAGACGATTTGGGTCTGTTTACGCTCACGTTCGATTATGAGGGAACACCTCTCCTCAAACCAAGCAATGCTGTTCAGGATGTATGGGTCGTATCGAGAACCTATGTATCGGTTGTTTCAACCGATGGCAATCGACGACAATCTGGAGATCTGTGGGATTTCACAGCTCAAGTCAAGGACGATAACAAGACCTTGGAATACGATACCGGTGGACGCGATCTCGATGGAGAAACCGCACCGAACGGAGGATTGGTTGATGTTATCTTCGAAGGTACAGACTTCGACAACGTTCAACATCGACAGGTCGTTGCAACACTTGCGCCATCAGCTGGTGTCATCTCCTTGCCGGAAACACAACCCGACAATTCACACCTCTGTTACTACGACGGTAACGATGACGGATATGCAGACCGTGACCTCAATCAAGATGGCAATCTTGACCGACTCGAAGCAGTTGGTTGTCTGAAGGCGGACATTAGCCCACTATCGCCAACCAAGTTGCGGGCTGATCCTGAGTCCTTCTTGCCGGACGGTTTTGGACCAGTCAATGTCGTCCTCCGATTTGAGGAATCGTTGCCAAATGAAGGGTGCGCCCCACTTGATGCAAGTTACCTCGGTCTCCAAGGTCAATGGGATCCATGTGCGAATATTCCTGGAAACAACCACTATCGCACCGTTATGACATACAATGCCAACGGATTCTCCCTCATTGGACGAACCTCGTTGTCTGTTGATGACCAAGTTGTTTACACAAGCGAAGTTGACCCAGTCACCGGATTGGTCGTACCGAAGCCAATGGTTGTTACAGGACAACTCACTGACGAACTTGGTGAAGTCCTCGTCGGACGAACCATCCGTGTCAGTTACGAGATGGTCAACGGCCAAAGCGGACCAGTCAATTGTAACGCTGCAGTGACAGATGCGGATGGAAACTACTCCATCGTCTGCCCACTTTCAGACGTTCTCGCTGGCAAGACCAAGGTCACAGTATCGTACTCGTCCTACGACAACAACGATGCATTCCGTTACGACAACAAGACAATTCAGACGGAATTTGATGTGTTCTCGAACTCATCGCTTTCAATCACTGAGGTTGGACCGTTCAAGTCCAGCGTCGATACTTACAGCATCGAAGGAATTCCATACCCAGTTCTTTACCTGAAGGAATCCTTCCACATTGACGCATTGTTGACTCAGAGTAATGGACAAGCGGTCGGTGGCAAGTGTCTCAACATTTACCTCGATCCAGAGGAGAACATCCGTCCAATTGCAACGATTCGTACCAACGATCTTGACGGAACCGTTGAGTGGTTTAGCGGTGATCCGCTTCAGAACCCATCTCTACGTGGTGTCGAGTTGACCGGGGGTAAGAAGGAAGGTTTCCGAACCCTAAAGGTCGCTTTCGAACCTGATGTCAACGTCCCTGGTGGTTGCGACAAAGATGTCGAAAACGTTCTGAACGGTTCAGAGGTTGAGATGGAAGTCCTCGTCCGTTCACGTGTCGATTTGCAAGTCGAAACAAACTGGTATTACGGTGGTGAATCAGGAATTCCTGAAGGAACGCTTGTGATCGGTGAAGTCGCTCTACTACGAGACCGACTTGACATTGCTATCGAGAACGAAGAGGTTCAGTTCATCCGACAGTACCGCAATGAAACGGGTGCTTGGGTGACCATGACCGCTGCTACCAACAAGACGGTTACCAATGAACAAGGTATTGCACGATTCGAATGGTCGTTCGATGGGCGTTCATGTGACGGTGTTGAGTGTAGTGGTGAATGGCAGGTTATTGCAGTCTATGCTGGAAGTCAAAACTTCCAAGCATCCCAGAACAACATCTCGTTTGCAGTTGATTACAGAGCTGCGAGTGAAGTGGAAGCCAAGGGCTTCTTCAGTCCAGAAAATGCCATGGCATTCAGCATTGTTTTGATGGCATTGCTTGTTGCAGGAGCGCTCTACTACCGTCGTGTGATGAGTCGACGTCAAGTCCAATCACTCAGAGGTATTCTCACTGATACGATGATGCAACTTGAGGCGAGCAATGAATACATCAAGATCATCTTCGATTGTTACAAGAACCTTGTACGTCATTTCAGAAAGTATGGCTTCATGAAGAAGGTTTACGAAACCACTCGTGAGTTTGAAGCAGCTGTCCGCACGGCGTTCAACATGGTTCCACCGCAACAACTTGATGCGTTCCTAACCATCTTTGAAGAGGCTCGATATTCCGATCACAACATCGGTGTCATGCAACGTGACCAAGCGATTTCAACGCTCGGAGCCATCACGTCGTCCATCACCAGTGCACTCGGAGAGGAAGGCCAAGTCAAGCGCTATGAGGCAACAGGACTGTATGAGAACCAGACCAAGGCTGGCGAGTTCGTCGCTGCGGATGGTTCGGTACGACAGGCTGGAATCGTTGAAGGCGAATCCACAGATTTCAAGATTTGAAGTTGAAACCTGAGTACTGAAAGTTGGCACGAGCCAACCTTCAAGGGTAGGATGCGCTCTCGTGTGGTCATGGAAGACTGGAAGTTACTCATCGACCAAGCCATGCAAGTGGAAGCAAGCAATACGATTGAAGCGCACAAAATCTACGGTGATGCCGTACGTTCTGCTCTTGCCCAAACCCAGATGCTGCTCGGCGATCTTGAAGCCGCTCAAGTCATTGAAGCACTCTATGGGGCGCTAGTCGCTTATTCCCAGCAAGTCATGCTGCGAATGAAGGCGGAAGATCCAGAAGTCGGTGGTGTTGATCATGCCTTCCGCGCAGGTCAAGCCTATGGCGTCTCTTGTGTTCTCAATCATCTCATCGATCAACTGACCGATGTTGCTGGAATTACAGCTCTCGGAGCCCTCGATGACTTCTCAGATACACTTCACGATGAGATCATCATTCAAGGCCGAGCCGCTGGCTTAACCGTGGAATTGCTTGATGCAAAGGGCGAGATTCTGTTCGAGTGAAGTGCTGCATTCGCGTCGGTGCCTTCATAACGGGTTGGCTGGTCGCGAGACTGCCTCAAAGCATCGAGGGAGTCATATGAGCAAGCCAACACGAAAGACAAATGCTGATTTGGTCGGTCTAATCGACCAACTGAAAGCCCAGTCTCGTGACACCGGCGCTGCACTGTGGCGAGATGTTGCTCAGCGCCTCTCCAAGAGCCGCAAGAACTGGGCCCAACCTAACCTAAGCCGCGTAACCCGTTACGCTCCAGAGGGTGCGACCATTCTCGTACCTGGAAAGTTGCTAGGATCTGGTGAAGTCACAGGGAACCGCACCATCGCCGCTTACAGTGTCAGTTCCAGTGCACGAGCCAAGATTGAAGCCGCAGGTGGGCGAGTTCTCACCTATGGTGAATTGATGAACGAAAATCCAAACGGGAACGGGGTGATTATTCTTGGATGAAGCAACCACCTACGTTTTCGACGCCGATGGTCTCGTCCTTGGACGACTTGCATCCACAGTAGCAGACATGCTTCTCAAGGCAGCCCGTGCTGATCGTGACGACAAGGTCGTCATCATCAATGCAGAGAAAGCCATTGTTTCAGGAAGTTCACGTTCCGTACTTCAGAACTACCATGACAAGTATGCCTTGAATCACGCTCGTAAGGGACCGTACTTCCCACGTATGCCGGACATGATTCTCAAGCGTACCGTCCGTGGTATGCTTCCATACCAACGAAAGAGCAGTGGGCGTCGAGCCCTACGCAATCTCCGCGTTGAAATCGGCTGTCCTTCGCACCTTGCATCGGATCTTCCAGAAGGTCATGTTGCAGGAGATGCAAGCAACATTCGCAAATCCTTGCCAGAAAGTTTCGTCAGTTTGGGCGACATCAGTGCAAGTTTGGGTGCGCCTGCGCACCGATGGACAGGAGGTGAACAATGATGGCACGTAAGAAGAAATCCGTTGAGAGTTCAGGAAAGCGTAAGACAGCCATTGCACGAGCATCTGTCAAGGCTGGAAAGGGTCGAGTTCGCGTGAACAGCGAACCAATTGAAATTCTCCAACCTGCCCTTGCACGACGCAAGGCTATGGAACCACTTGTCATTGCAGATGCCATGAACCGCTTGTCCAAAGTTGACATCAACTTGACAACAACTGGCGGTGGAATTATGGGTCAAACAGACGCCATTCGAACCGCTATTGCACGTGGACTCGTTCACTACAACGGTGGAGCAGAGGGCATTGATGAAGAACTTCGAGATGAGTTCTTGCGATTTGATCGTAGCCTCTTGGTTAACGATCCACGTCGTAAGGAACCAAAGCACCAACTTGGTCGTGGTGCTCGTCGCAAGAAGCAAAAGTCGTATCGATGAGGTGAACAAGAGATGATTATTCCTATCCGTTGTTTTAGCTGTGGTACCGTAATTGCTCACAAGTGGGATGAGTTCAACAACAAATTAACTGAAGGCACCAGTGTCGATCAAGCACTCGACGAAGTTGGCCTTGAGCGATACTGTTGTCGACGCATGTATGTCGGACACATCGATTTGATCGGTGAGATTGTCCCATTCAGCGCTCAGCACAAGTGAGGAGATTCACGGGCCTGTGGGTTAGCTTGGCCTATACTTGGCGGCTGGGGGCCGTCAGACCCCAGTTCAAATCTGGGCAGGCCCACTCCTCACGAGTTTGTTCAATCCAATAGTCGAGGAAGCCTTGCATTGATATGGCTTGAATGCTAGCATTACGCATGCGCTCACGTGCACTTCTTCTGGTTCTCCTGATGTTGGGAATGTCCATCTCTTCAGTTGCATCATCAGATTCAACAATTTCGAGCAGTACCACATGGAGCGGAACAGTGACGCTCAATGGTAATGTCACAGTTGATTCTTCAACAACACTCGTTCTTGAACCCGGAACCGTCGTCGACGCCCAATCGTATTGGTTGCAGATCGATGGCTCTCTTGAGGCCACTGATGCACAATTCATGACGAGTGAGACCTCAACGAGTCTTGGCTCATCGGGAGCAGGACTTTGGGGCGGTATCGTAATCTCATCTGGAGCCTCAGCAGTTCTCACAAACCTCACTATTTCAGGAGCCGAATCTGCACTCGAAGTACATGGTGATGTTTCTGTTCATGAATCAATTTCAATTTCAAACAGTTACATTGGATTTGACATTAGTTCATCAGGAACACTCGATGTTGAGAATGCGACAATGTCGTCCATCGAGATTCAATCCGTTGTCAACCATGGTGACCTGTCCATCGACACAGGTTCGTTTACAGATACTGCAACAGGTATTCTCTCAACCAATGTTCTGACAGCCAATGATCTATCGTTTTTTGAAACAGGAGTTGCCATTGATATTGTTTCAGGGACTGCGGATATCAGCGGTCTAGGACTTGAAAATGTGAGTGTTGGTATTGGTTCTGATGCCGGTGCCTCAACGACGGTAACCAGCATCTATGGGCAGCACGTTGCTCTTCTTGTCGATGGAACTGATGCTGATGATTTGACAGTCTCAAACGCTCTCATCTCAGGAGACCGATTACTTTGGGGTTCCATGGAAAGCATTTCTTTGTCGGACATGAACTTCACGCAAGAACAGCCAGGGCGCTCTGTTGTTGACTTACGATGTCTTGTGGATTGCACATTTGAGAACGTTTACATTCACAACGCTGATATCGGCATGGACGTTGACGGAGCAGGAACAACCACACTTACAGATTCAGAGATACATGGCGATCAAATCGGTCTACGCGCTTCAGGCACTGGATTGTTGGTTATCGAATCAACCACAATTGTAGCCAACGGGACTGCAGTTTCAATCTCAAGTCTCGATTCAGAGATCAGTCAATCAACCATCTCATTGCACGATGGAACCGGTCCTGCTGCTCATTTGCTTGAGGGAGAACATCAGTGGAACGGTGTTGAAATTTCAAAACCTTACAGCAGTCTTGATACACAATCCTTGGGTCTTGATGTGTGGTATTCGACGATTCATTCAACCTCGATAACAACCAATGGCTTTGCCTACGGCGTCGAGATTGAAGACTCAACCCTCAATGCCGATGTTGGTGCATTCATCAACGGTAAATTGCGCGGGCTTCATGCCATAGATTCTACAGTATCCATCGGCACGCTTACCACCACTGCTCAAGAGTATGGGCTCGTTCTAAGTGACGCCTCGACCGCCATCGTCGAAGATTGGACGGCCAATTTGCACAACACACCTCTCCTGGTTGAAGATGCATCCACCGCTCATGCCCGAGATTTCGTTCCATTGAACACCGCACAAGGCTCGAGCGATGCCGTAGGTGATGGCACCTTCCTCTACGGGGGTCCAACAACAAGCAGCGTTTCAACATCAAACTCCGGTTATCTGCATGAGACGTACATCTCTTTTGTTGACGTGAACAATCAACCTGTTCAGGCAACATCATTCGCACATGGCTTCGAATCGACTGCAGATTCAAATGGCATTGCCTTACTACCACTTCTTTCATCGGGTTCAATCGTCGAAGTGTTGTATGATGGTCAGGGTGTAAGCACAGAATTGTATGGAAATCAACAAGGCCAAACCGTTCAAATCATTACCCTTCCTGAAGGAAACTGGAATCTTCCTTCTTCTTCCACGGTCGTCTTGGGGGCACGTCCAGACGGCCAACCACACCAATTGAATGGAGACCTGACGTTTGGTTCCAACTCGCATCTCAAATTGATCGATACAATGCTCATCGTCGACGCCTCCTCCTCAGTCGATTTGGGAGCGTCGGGGACGCTTACTGGCGACAATGGAATCCTCAACGCCTCATCCTTGACCATGAGCGTGCAATCAACGCTGGTTTCAGAAGGGCAAGGGTTGGAACTCCAATCACCTGTACAATGGTCGTGTTCACAAGCTCAAAATATCGCGAACATCCGTTTTATGTCAACGATTTCACTTGCTCCACTTTGTGAAGTTGAGATGATTGGTGGCCAGGCGAGTGAAGCCATATCCGTTGGTTCAAGCGCTTCATTTTCGTTGATATCAACCCTTGATATTGAAGTCTTAGACAAAGGATATCCGGTTGAAGCGGCAACCATTATTGTCGATGGTCAGACTGTTCAGACAGATTCGTTGGGTCAAGCGACTGCACAAACAACTGCTCGTACAGTCAATTCACAAGGCGATGTCCAAGAGGGAACAAAAACCGTTACCATGCAAATAGGCTCGTTTACCGAATTCTATGCCTGGAATGCACAACAGTCGACGTCGCACACGTTCATGGCGTCCACGGTACCAACTGGGACAATAACGTCGTGGCTCATCCTCGAGGAGACGTGGAGCCCCTATCGACTTGAGAGTGATTTGACTATTGCATCGAACACGAGAATGACAGTCAATGATGGCGTCGAGTTACGCATCGCATCAAATGCTATTATCGATGTACAAGGTGTTTTTGAATCAGGTGAGGCCACCATTTCCTCAACAGGATTCGGAGCCCGGTGGGGCGGATTCATGATGGATGGAATCATCGGCTCGAGGATAGATTTGTCTGGAACACTTCTGGCTGAAGGTTCACCACTCATCACCATGGCAGGTCGTGGTGAAGTCAGTGCACAAGGGGCTTCATTCGCTCGCTCCGCAGGAGCTGATCCTCTCATCAACATCTATGCATCTTCTCAATCATCGCTAACACTAATCGATTCAGAATTACGCGATGCAGGTTCGAGGTGCATCCAAAGTCAAAGCCCAGATGCAACCATTGTTCTTCAGGACATCACACTCTCTGATTGCAATGGAGATGGCCTTTGGGCACGCCTTTCTTCAATTGATATTCAGGGCATCACCCTCGAAGCAGGACTCGATGACGGCATTGATTTAACAGGTACTTCCGGCCAAGTAACCGGTATCCAATCGTCATTGTTTGATGGCGATTATGTGGTTCGAATGCAGTCCATTGAAGATGGTTTCAAACTCGAAGACTCAATCATCCATTCTGGGGACACTGGAGGCGTGTTTGTCTTCATGTCTGAAGGGATTGTTCTAAACAATCTCACCGTCTATGGAGCCCCGGGAATTGATCTTGACGAGACTTCAGGCGAGATGAACGACATTGTTCTAGAGGGAGATAATTCAGGTACTGGTTTGACCATACGGCACGGATTATCTGACCCTGTTGTTGGCGAAGAAATTCAGATTACAGGCTATTCGGTCGGCCTCAAACTTCATGCTCACGATTTCGAAGATCCAGCACCTGCCATGATGAGAAACATTTCCATTGATTCCGTTGAGGCTTTATCGGTGGAATTCTTCGA
This sequence comes from Candidatus Poseidoniaceae archaeon, assembly GCA_049438185.1. Taxonomy (GTDB): domain Archaea; phylum Thermoplasmatota; class Poseidoniia; order Poseidoniales; family Poseidoniaceae; genus MGIIa-L2. Next base: position 91,492 of record JBMTJI010000003.1, on the reverse strand, counting down.
TACTCGCATTGAATCATCATCGGTTAATGGCGACATTTCGATTGCTAGCAGTACCGTTAATATTGTTGATTCAACGATCATTGGTGCAGAAACAATTGATTCAACCGGTTTACTCAACGAATGGTCAACGCATTCGCTTCATGCCTTGCTTAACGGTGAAGTTGTCGATGCTTCTTACTCACTGACCTCGGCTTTGCTGAATTCTCCAACCGATTTTTCTGGAATGTTTGTCGATGTTGAATTACTTCATGAACGAACAACCTCTGATGGCTCCTCGTCGATCACAGAAGCAATGGTCGACGTCGTTTCATCACAAAGCCTTCCAACAAACCATACCTTTTCTATCGGCCCAGGCTCTCTACAAAATGTACAGATTTCTCTTCTCGCCAATGCCGCACCAGCCCTCTCTATTCAATCGCCCTTCTCTGGACAGAGGTATATGGAAACAATACCAGTTGAGATTGCTATGACGGTTTTGGATGACACCACTGAATTGTCTGACATTGTTCTAACGTGGAAGATCTTCGATGCTCAAAATCAACTTGTCAAAGAAGGGGTTGCGACATCGACGACATTTAATGTCACCTTATCGGACACCGGTCTCTTTGTTCTTCAATTAACGGCCACGGACGACCTTGGTTTGTCGACAACTGCGGAAGTTGACATCGAAATTACCCAACTCGATACGGATGGAGATTGGGTTTCCACATGCAGTTCAGAAACCTGGTTTGATGCGACCAAGGGGTTGCAATGCGGACCTGATATTTACGATCCAGATGACGATAATGACGGTCGTCTTGATGAAAATGATGTCTGGCCAAAGGATCCATGCGCTTGGATTGATACGGATGAGGACGGCCAACCTGATCGAATTCAATGCCCACCCGGGGCATCGACCTTGCTTTTTGAAGATCAGGACGACGATGGAGATGGTATCCCTGACGAACTCGAGGGAACCTCCCTTGGTGAATCGGAAGATTCGACAACACCATTGATTCTGATCGGTTCAATTCTCATCGCCGTTCTCATCATCTTCTTTGTTCGTGTTCGTGGCGGTGGGCCTAAGTCTTTGGGCGAAATCGATGAACGAATGCTTTGAGGTGGATGAATGCTACCGAGTGCGGAACCAGTTGCTATCGCTATGGTTCTCATTCTCGGCGTCATTGTCGCATGGGATGCATGGTGGCTCACACGCCAACATCGAGATATTCCACAATTTGGACATCTTTCCAACAATGGCTTTGCATGGAAAAGTGAACGGAACCATGAGATGTTTCGTCAATGGGCGAATTTAGGTTCAATGGCAGCTATGATGGCATTACCCTGGGGATTCGCTTCATTCTCAAACACCCCCATCATCTACGTTATTCTCTGGGATGTATTGCTCGGATTGCACATCATTTCGTTATTGGTCCCGAAACGGTATGCTGTTACATCAACTCATCTCTTTGCAGATGGGCAACGTTACGAGTGGTCTCGCCTCGTGCTTCCTAAACGTCAACCAAAGCACCGAATTATGTTGCTACGAAAGGGCTGGGGCCCATTTGGGCCTCTGCCACTTGGGGGCGATCGCAGCGACCTTGATATCGCAGCAGAGAGAATCATCGAAATCCTTCATCCCGGCCAAGAGGAATGATGAGAGGTATGGCTAAGTGATTCCTTGATGTGTTCACACCATGGAATGGGCGCGTAGTGGAGATGATGTTGTTGTTGTCCTTGAACCTGGCGAAGAGATTCATGCCTCCTTGCGTCAACTTGCGGATGAACTGGGTATCAACGGGGCAGTGATTACAAGTGGAATCGGACGGACGATGAACTCAACATTTGGTTACATGGATGACACGTTCACATATCATCGTCGAACCCTCGAACAACCTGCAGAACTCGTTACGCTTCAAGGCAATCTTGCTCGACATCAAGATGGTTCGGCTTTCACACATCTTCATGCCACATTTGCCGACGACGATTTCGTAACAAAATCAGGACATATGTTCGAAGCAACCGTCTTTGTCGTAGCAGAGATTCATATGCGCATCATGTCAAAAATTGTCATGACTCGTTGCCCGATGGTCGATGGAGAGTTTGTTGAACTTAAATTGCAAAATCATGAACCTTAAATGGGGTCAACCTGGTGGTTTATCATGGCTCAGAGTGGCGAAGATTCCTCTTCCAACCAGAGCCGCGTTGCATGGCTAGCGGAACAAATTGCATACCATTCAGATTTGTACTACAACCAGGCCAGGAATGAAATCTCAGACGCTGAATTTGATGCATTATGGGACGAGCTTAAGCAACTTGAACCTGGCCACCCACAACTGCAACGCGTTGGAGCAGAAATCGATCCTGGCACGGTCAAAGTCGATCACATGTTCCCAATGCGTTCACTCAACAAAGGTACAAGTGACGAAGATATCGCTCATTTTGTGAAAGAATCCTCACTTGAATCAACCCGTTTTCTTTCTCAACCAAAGCTAGACGGTTCAGCCCTTTCTCTGGAATACAGAAAGGGACGTCTTGTTCGAGCATCAACGCGAGGTAGTGGAGATCGTGGGGAAGATGTCACCAAGAACGCTCGTAAGGTTGAGAACGTTCCAAACATGCTTGGCAGGGAGGTCGATGTTCATATCCGAGGCGAAGTTGTGATGAGAAAATCTGTCTTTGAAGAAAAGTATCGTGATATTTCTCCAAATCCTCGTAATCTTGCAGCAGGGGCTCTTCGTCAGAAAAATGCCGATGGAAAAGCCGATGCAAGCGATCTCGTGTTCCTTGCATACGATGCCAAGTTTCCGAGTGAAGTACATCGTCATCCAGACGCTGAGACACCTCCAACAGAATCCTTTGACAGTTTAATCCTTGAATGGCTGAGCAACGTAGCTGGGGTCGAACCAGCACCATGGGTTGTTCATGATTCAGATACAGAGATTGCATCCATTGCTTCCCTTTGTCAAGAGACTCAAAAATGGAGCCAAGAACGTGAGACGTATGGTTTTGAAATCGATGGACTGGTGTTCAAAGTTGACGACCTTGAGAAGCGAGACTTGCTTGGTATGACAGCACATCATCCGCGTTGGGCTCTTGCATGGAAATTCCCTCCGGAAGAAGCCACATCTGTTCTTCTTGATGTTGACTGGCAAACAGGACGAACCGGTACAATAACGCCTGTTGCTCGAATAGCCCCTCAACGTGTTGGCGGCGTAACGGTTGAGAACACGACCCTTCACAACCTCGGGGAGGTTGAGCGACTTGGCATTCAAATTGGCGACAGGGTTCGAATCGTACGTCGAGGCGACGTCATCCCTAAGATTGAAGCAAGTCTTGGGGCTGCAAATCAACAGGACATTGAAGGAAGAATCCATGCTGATGGTGTGTCATTCCAAGGCGAACTTCCACAACGTCGAGCGATTACTCCACCAGAAACCTGCCCTGCTTGCGATGGAGCCATCGAGATTGAAGGTGCATTCATTCGCTGCATTGATGTTCAGTGTTCAGCACGATTGGGACGAAGCATTCTGTACTACTGTCGCGCATTGGAAATGGACGGTATTGGTGAGAAACTTGTCGAACAACTCATCGATGCGGGACATCTTTTGAGCATTCCAGATTTGTATCGCCTTGATGAACGTATGTTGCTTTCACTAGACAGAATGGGACAAAAATCTGCTGACAATGTTCTGAGTGAAATCATGAAGAGTCGTTCGATGACCTTCTCCAAATTTCTGAGCGCACTTGGTTTACCGGGCATTGGGCCGGAACTTGCAGCAGCCATTTCAAATCATTTCCATCGACCAGAACAACTGTTGAAGTGGGTTGAGGACAGCCTTTCGGACGATTCTCGAATGGCCGAATTAACAACCATTGATGGAGTTGGAGAAATCGTCGCCTTGCAATTACGTGATGGAATTCAACTTCGAAAGGCCTTCGTTATCGATCTTCTATCCCTTCTGAACATCCACGAGGAAACTCAGATTGTTGCAGGAGGGCCATTCGAAGGGATGACGTTTTGTGTAACAGGCACACTCTCTGAATCGAGAAAAAGTATTCAAGCTCGAATCAAGGCTGCCGGAGGTAAAGTGGTAAGTAGCGTTTCAGGAAATCTATCCGTGCTCGTAGCAGGAGAAAATGCTGGTTCGAAATTTGCTAAAGCAGAATCCTTGAATGTTCAAATTTGGAATGAAGAAACCCTCTTACTGCGTTTGTCAAATTCCGACAATTCGTCTGAAAATAAATCTTCAACGCCTCAGCCAACCTTGTTTGATTATTGAGAAATTTTCTGTCGTTAGGAACGAACATTCTTAACGAGTATAGCATTATTTTTCATCATGCAATTGAAAGCCATTCTTCTTTCAGCCGTTGTTGCAATGGTGATGCTCTCGCCAATGATCGAAGCGAACTCGAATGGTAAACACAATTCATCCGGAGGGTGTGGTTGTCATGGAAGTGGTGCTTCAGTATCCATTTCAGAGAACTTCCCCTCCTCCTACACTGCTGGCCAGACCTACACAATTCAACTCTCAGTCTCCAGCAGCATCTCAAATTCCAAAGGTGGGTTCAATGTCGTAGTCGACAAAGGCTCCTTCTCGACAGGTGGAAGTTCATCTGTCAAGGTCAGTGGAACATCCATCACACATTCAAACAGTGGAAGCCGCTCATGGACATTCGATTGGACAGCCCCTTCTGCTGGTAGCGGAACAGTCACAGTCAACATTGCAGGGTTAACTGCAAACGGTGGAAGTGGAAACAGTGGAGATGCTTGGTCTACATCAGCACTAACAATCACTGAAACGGTCGTCGAGACCAACAATCCCCCCGTTGCATCCGACGTCCAAATTTCCCCAACAGGAGCAACATCAAGCGATGACCTCTCCCTTACCTACACATTCTCAGATCAGGACAGCGGTGATACAGAATCTGGAACGACGATACAATGGTCAAAAAATGGCGCACATCAAGCACAGTATGATGGGCTACTCACAATTTCAAGCGTTGATACAGTCCGTGGTGAGGATTGGCAGGCATCGGTAAGACCGAGTGACGGGGAAGATTTCGGAACTACAGTGAGTTCGAACACAATCACTGTGGCAAATTCACTTCCATCAATTTCTTCTGCAATTTTATCACCAGCAAATCCTACCTCAGACGATGATCTAACAGCATCTTATTCTGGAGACGAAGATGGCGATAATGATGCACTCACATTCGAGTACCGATGGTACCTTGATGGAGCATTGCAGAATAGTTTGGAGAACCTTACAACGCTTCCGTCCATTGCGACTCGGCCTGGTGATTCTTGGGAGGTTGAAGTTCGAGCCTTTGACGGAGAAGGGCATTCTGATTGGGTTCGTTCAAACACGATTTTGATTGAAGAACAAACGACGAACAACCCACCAACGGTCGATAGCGTAACAATCTCTCCAGCGAGTCCTCAAACTTCTGAATCGCTTCTCGCATCATCAACTTCCTCAGATGTCGATATGGATCCTATTGTAGACACGCAATACCGCTGGTGGAAAAATGGAGTGTTGACAACAAGTTCAACCTCTACACTTGAATCGTCAATGACGAGTAAAGGCGATAATTGGGTGGTCGAGATTCGTGTGAATGACGGCACAGACTGGTCGTCATGGGTCGCCTCATCAAGCATCGAGATTGAGAACACTCCACCCGTTTTAGAATCCGCATCCATGAGTGCCTCAGAGGTTTTGACCGATCAAGACATTACCTTGAATTCAACAATGAGTGATGTTGATGGTGATGCACTTACCATGAGCATCGTTTGGTACCAGAATGGGGAGATTCAAACTGAATACAGCAATCAAGCCACACTTCCATCTGCTGTGACCCAGAAGGGTGATGTTTGGACTGCAGTTGTACAAGCTCATGATGGAGAATCGATGAGTCCACAAAGTGAAACGCTCTCTGCAACCATTCTCAATTCAGACCCGGTTCTCTCACTCGTCCTTGATGATGCTGTGACCTCTCAAGATGACTTATCGGTTCAGACTATCCTTTCTGACCTTGACGGAGATTCAACTCAGATTGAATCCATTACTTGGTTCCGAAATGGATTCAGGGAGGGGTCACTCGATGATGCAACCAACGTACCGGCCTCATATCTTGGTCCTGGACAAGAATGGAGTGTCGAAGTGGTTGCTACAGATGGTGAATCCTCTGTTCTTTCCACAACCTCAATCATCATCGAGAACGCTCCACCACGTGCTCAGATTACCGTCCATACCGATGCACTCTATGCTGGAGAGCGAGTGACCCTTTCAGGTCTTGATTCAACGGATCCGGACAATGCTATTGTTCGGTACCAGTGGATTTGGACGGATGGGATTGGATCCGGACACGAAGCCTCATTCCTCATGCCAATGAGCGGTTCCACTGAGGTAACGCTCATCGTTACCGATGAATCTGGAGCAACAAATACCACGTCTCGAATACTCGATTCACTTCCTGCTTTGGCGTGTCCGAATTTTGTACAAACCGTATCTGGTAGCGATGTTCAACTCGATTGGACATGGACTTCCCCGGTTTCTGCCTCTTTTGAACTTACACGGAATGGGGTCGTTATCGGGATAACGAATGAAACGACGTTCAATGATTCACCGAGTTTGGTGGGCACTTCATCGTATCAAATCCAAACCATTCTCGGTGATCGAATCCTGGAATCATCTTGCCAATCCCCAGCCGTTGATGTTGTGATTGAATCGGCATCCGTCGAGATTGAGCAAGGACCATCCTCGCTTGCAGGATTGGGGTTAGGTTCGGTTTACGTCATAGTTGGGATTCTCTTGTTTGTGGCGAATCTGTTACGTCGAGGTGATGCATGATGAAACAGAAACTTGTCCTTCTTCTTGCCATATCTCTTCTTGTGCCTCTTCACGTTAGTGGGAATCCTGGTGGCGTTGGTAACGGCCTTGAAAATATGCAATGTGGAGGAGCCTGTCACGGTGATGCGAATCAGAATGCGACGTCAAATTTACAATTAAGTCTGCAACAATCAGGGACAGTTTGGGTTGGACAGCCTGCTGAAATCACGGTTCAGATTACAGGTTTCGATACTTCGCACAATATTGATCAAATTGGAATCTTCCTCCTTTCCTCGACCAATGCAAATGGAGATATTCCAACAACGGATGGATGGAGCATTCTCTCCGATGGCATGGGTGGTTCAAACAATTACATCGAGTACGCATCGATCGATTCAACGACATTAACACATGCCTGGATTCTTCGAGCAGATCAGATTGGCGAGAAAACGCTCTATGTTTCAGTCCACCATGGAGACAACTCAGGAAGCGATGCCGGCAGCCCTTTCTTCGGCGTTTCTCAAGCGTTCTCGATAACAGTTGAGCCTATTCCAGAAAATCTCCAACGCATCAATCCAGATTATGAACCACCAACCTCGAGAGAAATCGGCCAATCAACAAATCTGTGCCTCGAAACGATTGCAGCAAGCGACGTGGTCATCGAATGGAGAGAACCATCTGGGCAAGCCTTTCAACTTGAGACAACACAAAACAATGGATGCTGGCAGGCTGAATTACCATCCGCATTAACAGCATCAACGATCGAATGGCGAGCAATATTGGATGGAGAAGGGCCTCAACAAACAACGCCATGGTTCTCACTTGCGAGTGTTGAACCTACATGGGAAGCTGATGAAACAGCTTTACTGCTTCAATCGATAGCACATCTCGTCCTCTTCTTTGGGTTGGTTCTCTTGGTTCGAAAGCCCAAACAAAATGAAGATGAATTCAAGCAGTATGTGGAGGAGAGCATATGATTGAATCCGCCACCTTCCATGTTATGACAACCGAACTCGTTGTAGGATCGTTTGCTCTCGCAGGTCTGTGTTTTGTTTTGCATTCGCTTCTCACGTTCCAAAACAAGGAGAGTCAATTCATCACAATGATGGATTCAACTGCGCATATTGCATTGCTGTTTGGACTTCTCGCCTTACCATTTGCGATTCTCTCGGGCCTTGGAGCATCTCCGAGTGGAGCCCATACATCGCCCCTTCTTGCCAATAAGATGCTCCTTTCGACGGCAGGAGGAGGACTTGCTCTAGGTGTTCTGTTCACACGCTGGAGGATGGGCAATGACAATGCGTCTCGGCACCTCCACAATGCCTTTGGCTCCATCTCAACAGGATGTATGCTCCTTACCGCATCACTTGGAGGAACCTATACCAGAGCTGATTCACTCACCGAATTCCTGCCTTTCGTGAAAGAGAATACGCTCTTACTTCCAGCATGGATGAGCATCTTCGTTATCCTGGTGATTCTTGCAGCCCTCATCGTTCGACAGACATCAGCCATAAAGCATGGATGACGGAGATGGAGCCTCTGAAGGTCCCGCCTGACTAAGAAGGGACTTGAGTTGCTCTTCCAACAGTTGAGCTTCTTCGAGCAATGGCTCATCATCCAAAGGCGTTGTTGGTAGAATCGCATTGAGCTTCTTGACAAGTGCAGCAGCTGCACGAGCATCTGGGAAGCGAGGATCTGCTTCCACCATGACACTCATGACATCAATGGCTCTTCTTCGAGCCTCACTCAGCAATACGCCATTGATACCGCGAATAACACCACCTGTCAAGAGAGGCACATCCATTTCTTTCAGCATGTCACATACGTGGTCTGTTGCGCCAATCCCAAGCAAATCAATACCTTCAGTATCCTCATAGTCTACGGTCGGTTCCTCAATACCTGAATTGCCACCAAGGCCTTCTTTTGAAAACGCATCAATCAAAATACCCATGCGTATTTTCGACCCCTTCGACCAATCATACAATGCCCATACAATGTCGTGAACAAGTGGGCTTGGGATCACGAGTTCGCTCATGAGCAAGATGATTTTGTCGCATCCATCAATACTGCACTCAGGCTTTCCTGCATAGGCTCGAATAATGGGCATCGGCTTACCATCCGTAACAAGCGTGAGAGGCGGAAGTCGGGGATCGACGACGCCACCGACGAATTCAAGTTCTAAATTATCGATCAAGTAATGACCAACAACGCTTGATACCATTCCTACACTTGGAAAACAGGTAATGACGAGCGCTCCTTCGGTGACAACATCTGCTCGAATCTTGACGAGGGTTCCTTCCATACTACGAACTTACCGAGGAGGCATTCAACACTTTCGCCTCCAAGGGTAGGTTTCATGTCCTTCGATGACAGCGGTTGTACATGGTCGAAGAACGAAAGCACAGTCTTTCACCCTCGGCGTGGAATCGATACGAAACATGCCCACGCATGTATTGGCTAAGTCGACAAGGTCTGCCGAAGAAAACTGGAATGGCAGCATCCTTAGGGACGGCCGTTCACGCCTCGATTGAAGATTTACTACAAATCGACCTCTCTGGACGCGAACCTTCAGAATCCAATTGGCTCATCAACGAAGGTAACGATTTATTGCGAAAACGATGGGAGGAGGAAAAACAATTGTTCCACGAAACGCCTCGCCATCCAAATTGGAAGGAAGAGAAGTACAGTGAAGCACAAAAGCAACAAAAAGGAGCCATCAATATGCTTCTGGATCATGTCGGTGTGCAAGGATTGGCTCACGAACGGGTGACAATCGCTCTTTGGAAAAAGATTCAATCCCTCGTTATTGCCGTGGAAGGAGAATTGGTGACGAACGATGGTCACTTAATGGGGCGATTGGATCTTTTGTTGGCAAACGTTGACGATGCAGGAAACCTCACTGGTTGGTTGGTTGCTGATTTGAAAACTGGTAAGCCACCGCAAGGCAAACTCAAACCCGAAGTCAATCGACAACTGCGAATGTATCGAGATATTCTGCTTTCAAACAATCAAAAAGCGCCACCTGTTCAAGCTCAAGGCTGGTACACCGATACATCATCGAAATGGGATGCGGTTGGTGAAAACGTTCTCGAAGCAGCCTACGAAGCATGGGAAGCAACACAACCGTCTGAAACGCCACTTGACCCTACCCCAGGCCAATCTTCCTGCGGAGGATTTTGCGATTGGAAGGCATGGTGCCCTCATTGGTGGACGTGGCGACATGAAAACAAGTCCTTGCACAAGGGCGATTTTGCGGACGGCGTCGTCATCCTTCACCAGTACGATGAAGGTCGCTCGACAGCAACCGTCGAAGAGTGCATTCCAAGAAACGATTCTGGCGATGTTGAACCAACAGGAGAAATGCGAACGGTTCGATTTGATGGACGCGGAAAAGAATCACTTGAAACCCTTCTTGATGATGGGCATCAAGGCCCTATCTTCCTTGGAAGCGCAATGATGAATCGAGATGTTTGGCGTGTTGGACCATGGTGCGATGTACTGCCCTGGTCACCTATTCCTGATTCAGGTACGCCCTGATTTCTTCAACAGCATTTGCATCTTCGATGCCATTTGGTGACAACAACCACTGGAGGTAACGAGGATCGAGATCATTCAACTCTTCAATATGCCGTCCACGGTGTCGTCCGACAGCGAGAACCATATGCGCCCCGTCTCGTCGAACCATCCCGTTAGGATCGACAAGTTCCAAGTCATCGAGTTGTGGGCCAAGATCGGATTGTACTTTTGCAGTCGAACCAGTCGCACACCACTGTTCCACTTCTTCAAGGGACTTGCGGAAGTAACTCGGGTGGTCAAGCCCAAGTTTCCAAAGCAACAGCAACGATGCAGCAGCATCTGCCGAAGCAGTGTGTGCATTTTCAAGTGAGATGCCATGACGGCTACATTGCGATCCAAGTCGATGTGGTCGAGGTAATTTCAATCGACGAACCATTTCCAACGTATCGAGAACAGCTTTTGGTTCAGGAGGTAATGCTCCAATTCGAAGGAATTCGTTCCGTAGCATTGGAAGATCGAATTGCCTCACATTGTGGCCGATGAGCACACAACCTTCAATCAGTTCTGCAACACGGTCTGCGATCTCAGCAAAATCGGGCTGCCCTCGCACATCTGCATCAGAAATGCCATGGATTCGCTGAGAATCGTAAGGAATTGGACGTCGTGGATTCACGAGTTGGTCGTAGGAAATCTCAGTCCCATCTTCATCAGAACCAATCAACGCTAACTGGACGATGCGATCTCGGGACGTGCTCACCCCGGTAGTTTCTAAATCGAAAGCGAGAACACGTTCGCCTTCAAGCAGTTCCATATCCATAACGAATCGAGCGCTGTTGAAGAACTATCGCTTGAACCATGTTGTTCTGCAACAATTCGGCATTGGGCTTAAAGAACAGTTCACTATCCCTTTGGTTATGGGTTTTCTTCGACGTTTTTTTTCCAAGCAGGATGAGCGCCCTGAAGTTGAAGAACGTGAACGAGTTGAGGAAAGGATGCAATCCACACTCAAGGAACAGTATCAACATGACATCGAGGAAGATGTTTCATCGATTGAATCCATCCTTGAAGGTAAGGAGGACAAACCCGAGGAATCGACAGTTCTACCTGCTCCAGATTACGATGAACACGATGCCACTGTTGACGATGTTCTTGCCGACTTTGAAATGGAGAGTTTCAGCGAAAAAAATACGGTCGAGCATGCATCGGTTGAAGACATCGGAAACCACCTCGAATCAGCAATCGTTGTTGGTGATGTTCCGGATGAGGTTTCGTTTGAGGCGGAGGAATAAATTGTTCTTTGAATCCATCAAAATATGTGCAGAAGAACAACATGGTTAGATATAGGACGGGATTGAGGAAGAAGTATGCAAGGGAATTCAACACCATTTCGTGGTTTGTTTCTCATTGCAATGATGCTCTCTTTTTCACTCGCAGGCTGCTTAGGTGCACTTGATTCAGCAACTAAGCCCCGAGCCACCCTTGAGGCATATCCTCTCCTTATTCAAGAAGGAGAAATGGTGACATTTGACGCTCGTGATTCCGATGCGATTGAAGGCATCATCACCGCCTACCGCTGGGACTTTGGAGATGGTAAAACGACGGAAACGGTAACTGGTTTTACATCACACACATACGATGTCTTTGGCGCATACACTGTCTCGCTCGAGGTTGAAAACGACCAAGGTGGGATCGATGAAGCCATCACAGTTATCATCGTAAACGGTGTACCGACCATTGACCTCGTATTCCCTGAGAATCCACGCGCAGGTGATGCGGTTCTTCTCGATGCTTCGGGTTCAACCGATCCTGAATCAGCAGAACTGTCCTATCTGTGGGATTTGGATTGGGGCGTTGATTCAGATGGCGATGGCGATGGACGAAACGATGTTGATTCTACCGATTCCCAAACTCTTCTTGCCACAAATTCGAGTGGCGTGTACGTTGGTTCATTGACCATTGATGATGGACAAGGAGGTGTTGTTACCGAGATTTTTGAAATCAATGTTTCAGCACGACAATTCAATATCGAATGGAAAGAAAAGGTCATTGAACAGTCTTGGTCTGAATACCTGGATGAAGGTGAAGAATGGACAGAAGAAATCCTACCAGGCCAGCAAGGAAGAATCCTTTCCTTTGAAGCCATCCTTGAACTCGAAGACGATATCCTCCAACCGTACGACAATTTTTCCCTCATGATTTCGATTCCAGAAGACGGCTTCAAAGAAGAAGCTGAGACAGAGGGAGGAAACATCACTCGCTCTGAAAATGCGAAAGCGACCATTACAGCGAATGATTTGAATTCTCGTGGACTCGATGAAGTCATCGAAGCCGACTCAGAAGAAATGGTTCTTCGTATGATTCTTGACCGGCCAGGGCAGAGTTTTGGGCAAGGTGAATGGGCGTTGTTTGTTCGAGCAATTCAAACCAATCCCGACTCAACGATTGACCTTCTCCCAGACCCCGATCCGGGGAACGATTGGACGTTAACACTGCGAATTGTCATTCATGAACCAGTGATTACTGAAATTGCATTCGAGTAGGATAGGACGAAAAGGGTTTGAATGGCCGATGTGTGGAAGGGCTGAGTGGCATGGTTGAATCAGTCGAAATCAGTCGAGTCAATATCCGAGACACGCTTTCGCTTGATCTCTCCGTTTGGATGAATCATCCGGATGATATGGACTTCAGACCATCACTCTCATGCAAGGATAAAACGTTCACAATCTCATCGATTACCTCTGGGGAAGCCCTTGCAAGTATTGATTTGGATGATGAACAAATGCAAGCACTTGAAGCATCACGAACAGCAGAACTTCGTGTCAAATTCCAAGTTCATGGTATGCATGGGCGCCTCAACAAAATTGCACCGATAATTGCTGATGGAAAGGCCAAGAAACTCGCCACCGCCAATTGGAAGACCGTTCAACCGGTCAAAATGGAATAGGGAAATCCCCCATTTGTTTCATAACTGTAAACGCTAAGAAATGCGTTTATGTCCCCAAGAAGACTGGGTAAAGGATCCCAAAAGAAAGCACGTTTTGAACGACTGAAAGAAGAAATTATGCGATTTGTTACTGCAAACCCCGGATGTTCTGCCCAATCTATTGTTGCAAATCTAGCCCACGACCGGACTATGAGAAATCATGGCCTCACACCTCGCAAGATTGGCTTCTTCATTCCTCGTCATCTTGCAGATCGATTAACGTGGTGGCAAGATCACCGTGCCGGTAGGCGCGTGTATGGTTGTCTTGAATCCGAAGAAATGGACTGAACTACCCTTTAATGCAGGTTCGTTCTTTAAATCTAATATTGCTGTAGTCTTGTTCATGGACTACGACTCAATGACACTGTTAGATTTGAAAAAACTGTGCAAAGAACGCGGGTTAAGAGTTGGTGGTCGAAAGGATGAGGTCGTCATCCGCCTCATGGAATACGACGAGGTTTTGGGCGGTGGCGTGGCTCCTAGAGCCACTGCAATTCCGCAGGTTGTACCAGGTGGGGCAATTGCAGTCTCCCCACAGCAAGCCACCCAATTCGTCGTCATTGGAAACGACAGCAACTCAGGTCTCGCCTCGACGATGGGAACCTTCATCATGATCTACGGGATTTTTCGCATTGGTGTTGTTTTCTTTTTGGGAATGTTTTGGGACGACTTCATGAACGAGTATATCATTGAATCCATCCTTGCTTTCCTCATTGGTTCACTTTACGTCTTCGGTGGCATGATGGTCATCGCCGGATATCGAAATGGTGTGTACTTGGTCTTGGGTACATTGGTCTTTTCAGGGATGTTATCGTTCGTGTTCAATGACGAGTGGAGTCCACTGTCAATTGGTTTGGATGGTTTCACTGCACCAGCATACACATTTTTCTGCTCAGCATTTTGTATGATTCTTACCGCTATGCCACTCTTAGTGGCTCCGTCCGAACTCAAAGATGGGTGGCCTGAGGGCATCCAACGAATCGTTGACAACGTTTCGACCCCATCGAACGATTCAGGAAAAAAGAAACTTAGTTGCACTAAGTGCAACCAATCGCTTCGAGTTCCAGAAGGATTCTCCGGAAAGGTTCGATGCCCAAGTTGTGAAGATGTCATCGAAGTTTGAGCATTCATTCAGGAGTGATTGCTTCATTTTCTTCTCGTTGGCTACGGTTTTGCCATTTCTCTTCTCGTTTCTTCTGGATCGATGAACATTGCGCCCAGAATGACGACCGTTTCCAACAAGGCAGCGATGTAGAACAGTGTTGAATAATCAAATCTCGCTGCTAGAGGCGCTGTTAATTGGTAGCCAATAATTGCTGAAAGATTCATCATGGCCATGTAGCCTGTAAACTGAGTCCCACCGACTTCTGTCCAAGTAATTCGCATCATGAGCGAGTAAATGTTGATGGAAACCATCGCCCAAACAAAGGTCTGAAGACTCCAAACCGTCATCATGAACAATCCATTGCTCCACAAAGTTTCGTTCATGCCCCAAAATGTTGTGATGAGTGCCGTCGTGAAAGCTGCATAGATGATGATGGCCTTTCCTCCGAATTGTTTGCCCAATTGTCCTCCGACCACATAACCAAGCATGGTGACAATGAGAATGATTCCACCCTTCGTTGCGTTAAATTGTTCTTCAGTCCAACCCAATTCACGTACAAACAAGAGTGGCAAGATTGGTATCAAAAAGTACGACAGAGAAATGATGAGGCTAAGAAGAATACCAAGTTGTGCTGATCGGAACGAGAATGCGATTTTGATGTTCGCAAAAATTTCTTTGAAATTCTTTTGCTCAGCAACCTCTTTGCTGCCCTCTGTTTTTGTCGATTCACTCCATGGATAGAGTTTCTCTCCCGGTCGTTCGGTCATGAACAATGGAACGAGCATAATGACGACGAGAATAGGAATTTGCAGTACAATTGCGCCCTTGATACCAACAAATCCGATAATGGTTCCAAGACCTGCTCCCCCAATAATCCCGCCAACTGCTTTTGATGTGAACATGTAACTGTTGACTTTTTCAAATTCATGAGGCTCTAATACATCCACCGCAAGTGCATCCGTACTCACATCTTGCAAAGCGGTAAAGACATTGTAAACAAGGAACATCATGCCTACAACTGTGACATTGGATGACATGTTTGGAATCAACAGCATTGAACTGAGAACGATAATCATCCCACTTTGTGCAATGAGAATCCAAGGCCTTCGCTTACCCATCTCAGGGAATTGGTAACGATCAATGATAGGTCCCCAAAGGAACTTCACCGACCATGGTAGCGTACCTAATGTAAGGAGAAACGCTAACTGTCCTGCTGCAACGCCTTCAACAGCAAGGTATGTGACGAATGTCACCGTGATGAAACCCCAAGGAATTCCTTGAGCCACGTATAGAGCACAAAGTGTCAACACTCTCGCACGGTAACTCTCAACCAAGGTTTTACCCTCTTCAGACGATGATGTTTCTACGTTGAGATCAGAGTCCTCTTCGAGAATAACGCCCAAGTGATATCGATCTTTTTTGCTGACAAGGTATCCAACCAAGAGGAACACGCCAATAAACCAAGGAGAAAACAGAACAAGCGAGATTGCACCCTCGCCAACGGATAATGCAGTTGCCTCATCTTCTCCAAGAATTGCCAAATCAATGACAAGGAGAGAAACTGAGCTTGCCACCTCTTCTCCATTATCCGTATGTGTGCAAAGGCCTCCATCGTATGCATCAGCATCGACGAGGATGCTGAAGTCGTAGACACCGTACGCATCTTCTCCAAAATCAATCTGGCTCATAATATCGTCTTTCGACATCCCAGTAACATTTTCTGCATCAAGCAGAGATTGATTGTGCCAAGTCAAATTGACAGTATGGGATCCCGGATTGACATCGTTTTGTGTCAATGCCCAGTCGTTCTTGCTTACGGTTCCATAAATGATATCTTGGACATTCTCTTCAAGACCTGTGCACAAACCAACATTTGGCGATTCGTCTTCATTCGGGTAATCGAGCATCATTGAGATGCCGACAATAATCCCTCCCGCATCCTGAATTTCTTGCTGAACGAGATCGGATGATAATGCCCATGAGACTTCTTCATCATCGGGGTAGTATTCCGATTTTACTTCCATGGGAAGTTCTGTCCATGTTGCCTCAAGCGTGTAGGTTCCTGTATCTGAATGGGTCTCATTTTCACCCAAACATCCGGAAAACGAAGCGATTAGCGTGGCGACGAGAATCAACGCCATCATTCGCTGCATGACCAAAGCCTCAACATCGCTTGATTTCAACATTCGGTGAAATTGAACCGACGACCTCATGAATCGATTTCAAGTGCATGAAACATGGGCGAGGGAAGAGAGGTCGCAGCATACTTTGACCTCGATGGTACGTTGCTCAACGCATCGAGCGAAAAGACGTTGACTGGTTTTCTTGCAAAGCGACGACCATGGCGAATACCACATGCAACCGTTGCGTGGACGCTTGGCACCACCTTCGGCCTCCTTACAGGTAAAGCACCATACGATGCTTTACGAAACCGAGGCCACCTTTCGCTCGCTTCATGGCGACTCCTTGAACAGTACTCAGAAGAAATCGCTACTATGCACCTCAAATCGAAGATTTCTCAAGGGGCTTGGGAGCGACTCGAATGGCATCGAAACCAAGGGCATCGACTTGTTCTCGTCACGGCAACCGTTGCACCTATGGCGGAGGCGATGGCTCGGGTTCTTGGGATGGATGAAGTCTATGGCTGTGGGCCAGCAACTCGTACTGGGTGGCTCTCCGGTTCCGAACGTGGATGGTCTGTACCAAGGCGAAAAGGGAAAGTGCCAATTGTGGAACAGGACGCTGAAAAACATGGCCACGATCTCTCGAAGTGTTATGGCTATGGCAATACGCTTGCAGATTCCTGGTTCATGCGCATCTGTGGTCATGCGATAGCTGTGAATCCCGAATCGTCATTGGAACAATTTGCTCAAACGAACAATTGGGAGATTGTTCATTGGCCATCGTGAGTTCATATAGTCTGGATAGTCAATTCTACCATGGACGAAGAATTTCTATTGGCAGAAGACGAAGAGGAGACGCCCTCTCCAGATTCGGGTTACCAAACAAAAAAACTTGACCAATTTCAGAACCAAATTGAGAAAGGCTTCACTGCGATGCAAACGTCGTTGGAGTATTTGATGAAAACCATCAACAGGAATCCTGAAAGAATTATTTTTGACGCTGAGAACATCATCGTCCTTGGAAATCTCGCCACGTACACCATTCCCGTCGAATCAGTCGTATCCAAACTCAAGAATCCCTTTGTTGGAGGCGGAGGTCTTCATGCAACGAAAACGACCCGGAAAGGAGAACTCAAGGGCCGTGAGACGCATGCTTGTATTCAACCTGATTACAAGAACGTCTCGGAACTCCCAGGTTGTGATGTTCTCGATTCATATTTCCTCATGCTCTTGAACGATGACCGATTTATTTTACAAAAGGCACACAGTCCTTTGCGAAGGGCGATTCTGATGTTGTATGGTTTGAGTGTCAACCCAGCTTCAGAAGTGATGAAGACGTGGATCAAATCAACCACTGGAGGCGATTACAAACCTGAGGAATCAGCCATTGAAATCAAAGGTACACATGGATGGCATTGGCGTGTCTCGGATGCAAACCCGCTCGTGAATGGTTTCACGATTTGGTTCAAGAAGCCACGTCAGCGAAAATGGACAAAAGTCGTGGATGATTCATCCAATTTCGAATACAACTACCATTATGATGACGTACTCTCTATCCTCGAGTTGCTTTCAGATTCACCAAGAGTTCTCATTCAGGATGAACCGTATGCTTCGGATGAGTACTTTATGGAGCAGGTAGCAAAGCACCATCCGCCTGTTGCTCAGCGAATTGAAAACGACAACGCTGAGCGAGCAACGTCGTGATTTGGCGGCCCCTCCGCGATTCGAACACGGGTCTCAACCTCCGCAGGGTCGAAGGATATCCAAACTACCCCAAGGGGCCGGGGTATTTGCTCCACCTACCGACTTGATATAAGCACAACGGGTTGGAATTGGTTGACACGTACAAGAGTTCATGATGCCTGTTGCACTGGATGGGGTATGGCAGTTCAACTCAACCGGGGCGTTGATTTCCCGATGGTTGATTTAGCAAACATTGCTTACTATCCCCGAATTTTTGATCTCGCCCACCGCTTTTTCGAGGATGCATGGGTGCCCATTTGCAACATTCGTTATGCTGACTTGCTCCTTCAACGGAAATTAGGATTTCCCGTGGTTCATGTTGAATCCGATTTTCACGCCCCCCTCCGTTATGGCGATACAATAACAGCAACCATCTGGATTGATACGCTCGGCGAATCATCCTGTACGTGGTGTTACGAATTTCACAATCAAAAAGATGAATTGGTTTGGACGTCAACCCAAGTCACCGTATGCGTGAATATGGACACGATGAAACGAAGCACCATACCTGAAGATTTGCGTCAAGGTCTGGAAACCTGTCAACGAGATGAGGCGAATGATGAACAGTGAAACCCCTGATATGTTTGCGATTCGACCCGATCACAAAGGGCCAAAGACGGTAGGCATCCTGTTAATCGTGTTTTCAATTTTCCTTGGTTTTGTTGCGAAGGCTGACCTTGATTTAGCGAATACTGAAGAGGTTTCAGATGCTTACATGGAGCAAATCCTTGA
The DNA here is from genome assembly GCA_049438185.1 of Candidatus Poseidoniaceae archaeon. GTDB lineage: Archaea > Thermoplasmatota > Poseidoniia > Poseidoniales > Poseidoniaceae > MGIIa-L2. The sequence goes on along the minus strand of JBMTJI010000003.1, from coordinate 72,478 downwards.
GACGCCAAATCAGCAAGGTGACAACGTTTCGTTTGAACAGTACCAATCTTATCACCAAGAGATAAACAACAACAATGGCTATCATATCAGGGGGATTTCCCTCGCAATCGGAAGTGCCACAGGCATTATTGGTGGTATCCTTCTTTACAGGATGAAACCCATTGGAGGTAAACTTGCATTATCTGGTGCCTTGATTGCATTTGTAGGAGGCATTATCGGAAATATGGTCTTTTACGATGCAGCAAATCAACATCTCAATGGTACAATCCGAGATAATGCAGAATACTTTGGTTATGCATGCGGTATTTGCACGTTCTTCGTTGCTGCATTGGCATTACTTCCGCTGATCAATGCGAGGGCAAGACTTGCCTTTGACGAAGCGAATAAACTTGAATTGGTTCACGAAGAATCGGAGTGATCCGAAGGCCTTGGCCATTTTTTGGCAAGTGCTTTTTCAAGATCCTCGTTAAGGATAGCATTCCACCAATCGCTTCCTTGCCAAATCGCATACTTTCCACGTATACCTCGTAAATCCGCACCTTCTAACTTGCAATTCCTAAAATTTGAGAGATTGCAACGAGCCTTGCGGAGATCCGCGCCTCTGAAATCTGCACCGTCAAAAGCTGATTTCATCAAATCTGCCTCAACCATTGATGCTCGACGAAAATCACAATCAGAGAAATCGCCCTCAGTCAAATCCGCCTCGTCTAAGATTGCTCGTCGAAAGGTCGAGCCACGATGGCGACCTTTCCTGAAAATAGCCTTTGCGTGGTTCTGATATGAGCAATCGATGACGACGGATTTGGCATCATCCGGGTCATCTCGGGGGTCACCTGCCCCGCCGCCTGACATCACCATATAGCACTCACGATGTTGATTGTTTATCGAGGTGTGCCCTACCTGCCTCGGTGAGAAGGGAGAATCGGTTCTTATCACCGTGTTCGAGAGGAACCATCAACAGGCCTCGTTCCTTGAGACGGTTGAGGTAAAGGCTGAGATTACCCGGTGGCTCGATACCAGCATCCGAAAACAATTGATTGACAACTCTTGGAGGGCTATCTGAAACACCTTCAACATCTCGGAGGTAGTGGATGGCAGCGAGAACTTGATCTGGTTTCTTGTTGAGTGAACAGTTCTCGATGAGCGCTCGGAATGCAGACCCTCGTTCTGGTAATCCAACATCTCGAGCAGCGTCGATAGCGGCATCAATAGCGGCATCTCTGGCATCTCGAAGGCGTTCAAGAACGATTGACCATGTGTCATCTCGTCGCATTTGAATTAGGCGAGCATCAACTTCAACGGTCGCACCGCTCAAATCAATCTCTAAGTCGCCTGCAGTGACGACAAACCTCGATTGGCTAACCATGGTATCAGCCATGCTAAAGTTACTACCATTGATAATGTTTGTATATTCACCAGTCACTATGAAAACCACCCAAATACGAACATTGCTTTAGGTCAGGCATCTCGTCATCGATTTGAAGTAGAGGTTTGTGTTGTCCATGAACAGGTGGCATAATGCACGAAACCCGGATTAACAAAAAAACGCTCATCCTTGTGGTGCTGTTTCTGACCCCAGTTCTCTTCGTTCCACAATCCTTTGCAAGTGGTACGACGCAGGTCAATACATTTTCAGGAGGCGCAAATTCCATCACAGTGAGTTCGGATGGAAACAATACATCCAGCGATCTTCAACTCGACATTGAAAGAAATGTTACATTCCAAGATGCATCGTTTGTGGTTGAGGGTCAGTCGGCAGCCGACAGCCCAGGAAGCGTTTGGATCAACAGTACCACCGGTAACACGATTTGGACATATTCAGGAGTGGGATATGGTGACTTATCGCAGCAAAATACATTCCAAACAGGATACACCTACGACACGCTTCAACTCAACAACAGTTCGGGCATGCCTTCACCAATTTTGCTGCCAAAGAATGCTTCAATTCAATCGAGTCATGCCAACATTACGTTTTCACCACAAATCGATGCACAGTATGTACAAGTTGGAGCGGTTCATACAATGATGCTCGGCGATTCCAATGCAGACAATCTCACTGACGCCTTCGTTTTCTCAACCGACCACGCAACAACCAGCGCGAATACGGCCTTTGCAGTGGTTGCAAGCAATCAAACAACCATGCAATACAATTTGGGGAACTGGACCTCAACTTGCACCAGCTCAAACCAAATGCGCATTGCCGACATGAACAACGATTCGTATGACGACGTTGTGACCTTCTCTGCAGGGAGTTCAATGATGTGCATCCATTACTACAATTCCTCAACCATGGCTTACGATGCATGGTTTGCTGTCAACATCACCAGCAGTCCGATCGATGTTCAACTTGGTGACATGAACCAAGATGGCTTCCCAGATTTCGTTTCCATTCATGGTTTCATGGGTAATGGCCTCGTCTCTCTAACGTTGTTCAATGGGACAACAGATGCGGTACGTCAAGATGATGACATTTCGATTTACCGTTGGAATTTCGGTCAAGGTAGAGCCAGCATGCGGACGATCCAGATCGATGATTTCTTCAATCGAAGTGAACTTGTTATCATCGTGTCGGATGCTAACGATGACGCTACGGAGATTACTTATGATCCCCAACAACGGCAATTGAATTCAAACCTCGTCAAATTCAGAAACCTTTCTTCCGATTCAATACCTGGAGACTTTGATGGCGATGGTGATATCGACTTCCTTACCCCAAAACAATCAGGTTCTGTGCTCGTCATCAACAACGGAACAGGCTGGTTGCAAACTCCTCTATTCGATGTGCTTCAAACAATGAATGCATCCATCGCCGACCATGACAACGATGGTGTTGCATCTCTCTTTACACCGAATCCACAGTTTGGTGACGGAGTTTCCTCAACGATTGAAGGCAACATCGGTCTACGATCGATTTCAACAACAGCGCTCGGCTCGCCAAGTATGTCCCCATTGACACCATATTCCGTACCTCGAGACATTCAATTTGCTGATATTAATCATGACGGATTGTTGGAACATTTTGTTCTTGCAGGGGAAGGCTCTCAAGGTGTTTTCATCGGAGCTTGGCATAACATCACTCTGGACACGGACGTGGATGGCGACGACGATTTGTGGGCTGAGGGTTACTCCAGTACAACCATCCCCCATCTCGGTGTGCTCACCCTAACGGATACAAACAACGTCATCAAAGACTCCATTGCTCCTTTCTTGCCTGCATATCCAGGTATCTCAGATGGTTATGGAATTGAAATGGTAACCAACATGATGTCCATTTCAAGCAATTCGAATGGAACTGCGAATTTTACGGATCTCAAGATTGCTTATGATATTGAATTCGGAGTCACAACAAGTGCGGGAACCATTGGTTCCCTGAGCAACTCGCTCAATCAACAAATGCTACCAGGTTCCGGTACGTTCACGATTACGTTGCCTGTTGAGACAACGAAACCGGGTCAGTTCGATGCAACCTATCTGAGTATGAATTACACCCTTGGAGCACCAAACCTTGCACTCCCGCCAACGCCAGTCTTGACCGTACAATCGTTAACTGAATTGGGTGTAACAATTGAATGGCAGGCAATTTCCGAGTTTGGATCCGACTTACAAGAATTCCACGTTTTCAGAATGTCACCTACATCATCCTACGATTACTCATCACCATACGATACCGTAGTTGGACAGAATTACTACTCGGATTCCAACGTTGATATTGGTTCCACGTATGGATACATTGTTCGTTCGATTCATCCGTATGGAATTGTAAGCAACTTATCGCAGCCATTGGAAGTCACGATTCCAAACCCACCGGCCCCAGCAGCCGTTACGAATGTCCAATTTGTCGATCTCGATACAGAAACATCATCGGCGCCAATGAAGGTGTCGTGGGATGCAAGCACCGATTCAGGTGTCATCGAGTATAACGTGTACGTCGCAAAAACCGATTTGGATGCAAGCGGTCTAAACAACGAATTGACTCCAAGCAAGGCCTATTCAATGGATGGAATTTCCTATGCTGCAGTAGCAACCGTTTCTTCCTCAACAACGGAGGTAGAAATTTCTGAAACGAGCGAATACGTCGACGCATCTGGAACGACAGCATCCGAGGCTATTCAGGACGGCGAACAATATTGGGTAGCCATCGCAGCTATCGACACCTACGATAATGCAACACTTCCGTTACCCTTTGCTGGACCAACCACCGCATTCAACAACACGTACATCAACAGTCAATTGGAACTCACCGTAGCATCTGGGCCTACTGGTGCAAGTGAGAACGTATTGGAGTCAAACAGCCCACTGTCCGTCAGCGTCTATGCGCACTATCTCGACGACGGGCTACAAGAGGTCGCCATTGAAAATGCACAACTCGAGATGACGATGACGTACGGATCTGAAACACTTGTTCTCAATGGTCAAAGCGACAGTAATGGCCAATGGCTCGCAATTGATGTTGATGATCTGCATGCTGCAGTCATCCCACAGACACTCCTCGATTATGCTGCAAGTCCTGATGGCGTTGTCAGCATTGATGTCTCAATGGAAGCGATTGAAGTTGTCGATACTCAACCCTATGCCTCTGCTACGGCATCTGATTCGATGGGAACGGCGATTACGGTTGAGCTTGCAGGCCCGACATCACCAGTCGATATGGATGCAAACGATGCTATCGACATCAACATCACGTTGAGTGCAGTCGATTCCGTTAACCCTGCACACCAAGCCTCACTTGAAGGAACAACCATCCTTTGGGAAGCATTCAATGATTCTTCTCAGAATGCTTCCATGAGTGGTTCGGAAACAATTTCAGGAGGTAAAATCCGAATTGCCTCGTCCTTTGAGAACATCACCATGATTGAATTCTCTGTTGATGCTGAAAATCGCCTCATGTTCGGAACAACATCATTGACTGTGTTGCTCAATGAGTACACCGTTCCAACACAGAACAACGAAACAAATCAAACGGAAACAGAATGGGTTCCAACCTCCATTCAATCCGTTACCATCGCCTGTGAGAGTTCAACCATTCTTACAAATCAGCAAGCGGCTGATGATCCGATTGAATGCCTCGTCGAAAATGTGAATCCATTTACAGTCGATGTTGTTGTTTCTGTAACAGAATCACCGTCCTTGTTCAAGACGCCTGCCGCAGTCACCATCGCTGCAAATGGAACTGCGACAGTAGCATTCACACCAAAATACGAGGATCCACTTTGGGCTCGACAGAATGACGCTGGTGTTGAAAATCAATTTTCAATCCAACTTCGTACAAGTTCACCTGATTACGATATTCCAGGTGAGCCTGTGTTGGAAAACGATGTTGTTACTTGGACTGCCGATCTTTTCGTTGAAGTCCAAACAAAGCCTGACTCGGAAGAAAAGGGTTCGTCAAATGTTGCCCTCATTGGCGGAGGTGTAGGACTTGTCGTTCTTGCTGTCGTCGGTTTCATTCTCTATCGACGTGCATCGGCCGACTTTGATGATGGATCGTTCTACGAAGAGGAAGAAGAATTCATCGAAGAAGTCGACGAACCTATTGAGATTCCACAAAGTAAACCCCTCGATGAATTTGAAGACAAGACGATACGTGACGAACCTGAATTCATTGAACGACCAAGCGATTCATTGATCTCAGAAGTAACAGAGTCTGTGAAAGAAGATTCAGAATCCGAACCAGTGATTGAATCTGAAGACGTCGAAGAAGCAGAGGCCGAGGCAGAAGAAGACGATGGCATCTCGGTGGACGAATATGGAACAGAGTGGTACGAGGATGAGGTCGGACAATGGTGGTACCGAGAAGAAGGTGCCGAAGACTGGTCTGAGTACAATGAGTGAGTGCCGAGATATTTTTCTAACACGAGCCGTCCAACGAACCGAGGCGTGAGCATGAAGCAACAATTTGGGACGTATGACCTGGTTCTTCGTTCGGGGGTTGACCCGACGACAGGTGGCGTTGCAATCTGCGGTTTTACCACCGCAGGCATGGTCGGTGTTATCGCTGCCTCACACATCATTGAATCGCTCAATCTCACTCAATTGGGAACCGTCATGGATGAAAACTTTCCAGCCGTAGCCCTCATTCAAAACGAAGTGCCTCGTCACCCAGTTCGCGTGTATCAAGGCGATGGGATAGGCGTTTTTACCGCTGAAATCCAATTTGATAAAGAACAAGATATTGCATTCGGATCAACCGTTCTTGAATGGTTCAGAGTTGGAGGCTTTGATCAACTGATTATTATTGATGGGATTCTTAAGCCTGAGAAGCAAATTCATGCAGAGGGATTGTTTGCAGTCGGTGCAAATGAAGCCGCAAGAGCGAGATTGAAAACACTCGATTTGCAAACAATCCAACGAGGCGTTGTTTCTGGGATCACCGGATTCCTTCTCAGTGAGGGTGACCGTCTCAATCTCGACATTACTGCACTTCTCTCAGAAGCAAGCCCAATGTATCCCGATGTACGTGCAGCAGCGGTTGCCATCGAAGCGATAACAGAGATGACTGGAAAGGAAATACCACTCTCAAAGATGCTTGAGAATGCTCGAAGTATTGAACAATCTGTGCAAGAGATCATCGAAAGTGCTACGCCATTGTTACCTCCACCTGATGAAGAAATCAACGACCCATCATTCGGCTGATTCAAACGAGCGAACCGCGTCAATCACCGCTTGGAAGGGTGCCTTTGTTGCAAGAAACGGACGCAAGTCTGGAACACGCGCGGTTCGATGTCCTGCTTCGTTGAGGGCATCGATGAGTCGCTCCATGGTTGGCATGGAACCCACTTCAGCCATGCGGGGTAACTGGTCGTAAGCCAGCAAGAGATGTTCACCTGATAACAAAGGTGCAGCCTGTGCAATATGGCGAACGGAACGTCGTATTTCTCGTTCAGCATAGACTTGATCCGAATCCGTCCATTCAAGACCGTGGCTCATTCCACGTTCGATATCAGATGGCTTTGCAAGGCAGGTCTGAACAGCATATTCTTCTGTTAAACGTGAGCAGATTTCTTCATTCCACAATGGGCCAATCCATAGAGGGCCACTCGCCTGTTCCAACTCTTCCGGCGTTGGATGGTTGGTGAATATGTACGGTTTTCCTTCGGTTCGAACTCTCCAACCCATCAGTTCACGATTTCGATCTGCACCTTGTTTGCTCTTTCGAACACGAACAGAAACTCGGACATGGTGTCCATCAAACAAGGCGAGAATTGGTTCGATTGCTCGATCAAGTTGAGCTGCCCGGGTTGCTATTGTTCCTAGTAAAACGCGCACAGCGTCATCATGTGCGTACAAATCAACGATGCCTTTGTGACCGTATCGCCGCATTCCAGATGTTGACGACGACCCTGTTAGTGCGGCAGTATCAGTGGCAGTCACTTCGAGAACGCCAACTCTCCCCAATGCTTGAAGGGCTCCGTCAATGAACGTAATTGGAGAACCAAATGGATCCACATCAATCCACTGGAACGATCCTTGAACCATGGCCATTCGCGCATCAGCCTGCTGAAACTTGATGCCATTTTGTTCGATGAATTCAGGTTGAACTTGTTCATCACCGATAGGAGCGATATTTTCAACAAATGCATCCGATGCCATCGACGCTAGTGCCCAATCCAAGGCATTTGTGTCCAAATCATTTGCAGTAATATGGAGTCGGTGTTGATGTTGAGGATTGATTTCGTTTCGCCATCGTCGAACACGAATACCAGTTGCACAAAGGGCATCCAAAGTTCGTAGTGGCCGATCTCCATTGACCCATCCGTGTTCCAAGGCATCTTGCAGCAACAACACTGAACGTGTACGTGCTGGCGCCATTGCAGGATTCATGAAACCAGTTCCAGACTTCGCTGCAGGCCCTCTCGGCATGTGAGAAGGGCGAGACTGGTCGTCTTTGAGATGGACAAGGGTGCGGCCTTCACACCACAAATGGCCAGGCCAACCTTCAGGATATTCATCGCCTGAGAAGGATTCGCCCATGGTTGGACGAGATGATTCATCTTCTTGACCGCACCGCTTCAATAGTGCTCAAAGAAAATTGATGAATTGGAATGTGTGACCTTGTGGCCATTGTCATGAACATATCCGATAATGGCCGCAAATGGTTCGTATTGTTGAACGAATGAAAGGATGGAATTGGCCTGATCCTTGGATACTGCCAGAACCATTCCAAGCCCCATGTTGAATGTTCGATGCATCTCCAAATCTGTTACCTTTCCTTGGCTTTGAAGCCATGAGAATTCGGGAGGAATTGGCATAGGTGTTTCGATATGCCATCCAAGCGCATCATGCAAGCGAAGCAAATTGGACAAACCTCCTCCTGTGATGTGAGCAATTCCATGAACGGCGTGTACCGAGTTCTGAGTCGATTTGAGATGATTGAGTAATTCGACGATTGGGGAACAGTAAATCTTGGTTGGAATCAAGAGAACGTCGGCAAGTGTTGGATTTCCTGGAATCCCTCGACCTGGGAATCCCGCATCAAACGGACATGCATCCGTGTATGAAAGACCCATGCGGTTCACGATGTTCCGAACAAGTGAGAATCCGTTCGAGTGGATACCGGATGACGGCAATCCAATCAATACATCTCCCGACTCCAAGCGTTCGCCTGTTATTGCAGAGTCCTTGTCGAGAAAGCCAAGTGCAGTACCCGAGAGGTCGAGTTCAGTAACAATGCCAGGTAACGAAGCAGTCTCTCCACCAGCAAGTGTGACATTGGCTAATTCGCATGCCTTTGCAAGCGATGCTCCAACGGCTGCATGCACTTCAGGATCTGGTTTTGGGACAGCGATGTAATCAACAAATGCGATTGGCTCAGCTCCAACACACAACAAATCGTTGACGTTCATTGCCATGCAATCAATACCTACACTGTCCCAATTTTTGACGGCCGTAGCAATCTGAAGTTTGCTTCCAACACCATCGGTCGCCATGGCGAGAAGGTGATTGCCGAATTCAATCAATCCACCAAAACCTCCCGGTAGATCGACAGGAGCTCCGGGCGCCCCCGGTTTCCGCGTTGAACGCGAAAGAGAACCGATGAGCGAAGCGACAGCAGCACCCTCAAGATCGATGTCAACACCGCTCGAGGCGTAATCCATTGGGTCGCTCATATTTTTCCCAAAACAAGACAACTCATGAATCAATCGTCTCGTCAATCAACAATCGAGCTGCGCTAATAATCTCCCCATGCGATTCAGCAAGACGATGTCCATCCTTCACTTGATGGAACGCTACGATGTCTTCACCGGATCGTTCAGCGTATTCAATGCTGCATGAGAGTGGAACGATGTCATCATCAATACCGTGAATGATAACCGTCCTCATTCCCTTTGGAGCAAGAAGAACGGTTTCGTCGTTGATTGGAGGCTCGTCGAGATGAAGTGCTGGTGCGCAGAGCAGAAGCCCTCGAAACGCATCAGGCATCCGCATCGCAACAATTGACGCAGCCAACCCACCGTAACTTGACCCGGCGAGCACGACAGATTTCTCTCGATGTTCCTCGCAGATCATTTGCAAAAGGTCAACACGCTCGTCGAGAGGCATTCCTTGGAAATCAGGTGCAAGAACCTCAAATCCCGCTTCACGAAGTGACCGAATCTTGCTCCCATTGGGCGAACCTTCCATACCATGCGCGAAGATAATCATGGGCATTGCTCTCATCATCCCGATATGAACTTATTGAGTTCGGCGCTTTTCCACTCCCTCAACAAAAGAACGCAAAAGATGGCATGAATGCGCCTGTTTCTCCAGTGGAAATGAAGGGGAGCAGAAGTTGGGATGGAACCATTAAGAACGGTGGCCATCCATGTAGAACTCCTTGGTGTGATGTGAGTATGATTCAGGATTTTGATTTGACAGCGCGATGGTCGACTCTCCTTCACTCTCACTTTACCGAAGACGTGCATAATATTGCCCAACTCTGGCCAGATGTTCAGAGTCTTGAGGTTTCGTATCGAACGATTGAAGGATTTGATCCGACATTTGCTCAAAGCATCCTTGAACAACCAGATCTTCATGACGATGCATCAAATCGGGCACTCAGAGAATTACTTGCTGATGTGGGATTCGGAACGGTGAATCCATGGGTTCGAATCGTGCATCTTCCAAGCGATCAGGTTCGAACAGTTTCACAGTTACGTTCAGATGATATTGGTCTGATGATCTCCATTGATGCAGTCGTTACGAAAATTTCAGGCGTTCGTCCAAGGATGTATTCTGCAACCTTCAAATGTGTAGCTTGTGAGCACCTTCTCACCATCCAACAACCAAATGAACAGGAATTGATCAACCCGATGGAATGTTCGCAAATCGATGGAGGATGCGGCCTTACCAACCGCCAAACTCGATTCCAATTGCTTCAAGAGCGTTCCACACTGACCAACTCTCAATTCATTGAGTTGCAAGAATTACCAGAGCAGGTTCGTGGTGGCGTTCAACCTGAGCGAATCTCATGCATTGCAGAACACGATCTCACAGGAAAAGTCAATCCAGGTGATCGCGTCAAGGCCAATGGCGTCTTGTTCATTCGTTCCCAACGTAAGTTTGGGAAAGATACACCCGTGTTTGATATCTTCATGCGAGTTCAATCCCTTGAGCGACAAAATCTCGCTCTCGAGGAAATTGTCGTAAGTGACGAGGAAGAAGCCGAAATCCGTTCATTTGCTGCGGATCAAGACGTCTACAAACGCATCTCGGAATCGATTGCTCCATCGATTTTTGGCATGGAGAAAATCAAGGAAACGCTGATGCTACAGTTGTTTGGAGGCGTTGCACGGCTTAACCCGGATGGGACCAGAAACCGCGGCGACATCCACATTCTTCTCATGGGCGATCCAGGGGTTGCAAAGTCGCAACTTCTCGCCTACATGGGGAACATTTCCCCCCGAGGGCGCTTCACTTCAGGTATGTCTGCATCAGCAGCTGGTTTGACTGCAGCAGCCGTTCAAGATGCGGGTGCTGATGGAAGATGGACCCTTGAAGCAGGTGCTCTCGTATTGGCTGATCAAGGACTTGCTGCGATTGACGAATTCGATAAGATGAATCAGGCCGATCGGTCGAGCATGCACGAAGCGATGGAACAACAGACAATCTCGATTTCAAAGGCTGGAATCAATGCAAGTCTTCGAACCCGTTGCGCCGTTTTGGCAGCTGCCAACCCTAAGGCAGGACGATTTCAACCTGTATCCGAAGTGCCATTTACAGGTCAAATCAACCTCGCTCCACCACTCATCTCACGTTTCGACGTCATCTGGCTGCTAACCGACGAACCATCGGAAGACAAGGATGCAAAAATTGCAGGACACATCGTCGATAACAGACTCTCCGGTACAAGCGAACTTCTGGTCAATGAAGGGTCAAGACCAGACCCACGAAAACTGAGTACTGTGATGACGAAACCAAGCCACACCGATGGGCACCTCCACCGGGAATTCATTCGCAAATACGTCGCTTATGCGAAGAGAACCGTACATCCGAATCTGGATGAAGAAGCAAAGAAACACATCATCGATTACTATGTTTCAACCAGAAAACAATCCGGCGAATTCCAAGATTCGGTTGCTATTACTGCACGTGCTCTTGAAGCACTCGCTAGACTTGCAGAAGCAAGTGCCAGAATTCGACTTTCTGAAACAGCCAATATTCAAGATGCAGAGAGAGCCGTTCGTCTCACGAAGACGTGGCGTTACGATCTCATGGGAGAGAACTTCGATGAAACGGCTATCGCTTCAAATCAGAAAGGTAAAGCTCGACATGCGGAGCGCACCATCCTTGATATCGTTGAGCGTCTGTCTGCGAATGGTGAAGGATTTGCACAGCTTGTTGATGTTCTGAATGAAGCAGAACGCCTTGACATATCAAGAGATAAGGCCGAAGAGGTCATTGACAAACTCAATCAAAACGGCCGGTTGATGCGACCAACAGGCTACGATACATTGCAGATTGTCTAGATGCGAAGCAATCATCTCTTGAAGGGGTGATGCGTGGAGCGTTCATGGCAGATGTCGCTCTTCAGGAACCTGAGGGTGATGTGACCGATGCATCGACCTTCGATACTGAACAATTGGGATTCATGTGTGGTATTGAAGTTCATCAGCAACTTGCAACAGGCAAACTCCATTCGCGCCAACCGTCCATGCTTTTTGATGTGACCATCGATACTGTTCCAAACGATTGGCCACGCTATGCCCGCAAACTTCGCCTTGCGAGTGGAGAAGGAGGTAAAGTCGATGTTGCCGCCCGTTTTGAAAAGCAACGAAATCGATCGTTTGTCTACATCCAATCGCCGAATTCTGGTCTGATTGAACTGGATGAAAGCCCACCACTTCCACATGATTCCGATGCGCTTGATGTGGCTCTTACAGTTTCAGCAATGCTAGAAGCGAAGCCTGTCGGGGCAGTCCAAACCATGCGAAAAACCGTTGTTGACGGTTCAAACACAAGCGGGTTCCAGCGTACTTCACTCATTTCAACCGATGGCAAACTCAAAACTGAAACAGGTGATGTTGGAATCGATGTTCTTTGTTTGGAAGAGGACAGTGCTCGCAAACTTGAGAGCGTTTCAACCGACCACGGCGAACAGGTCATTTACAATCTCGACCGCCTCGGTGTTCCGTTGATTGAGATTGCAACGTCACCAGATATCCAATCACCAGAACACGCGAAAGAGACGGCTATGGCTCTCGGACGAACATTGCGAGATACTCGTCGTGTACGTCGTGGATTAGGCTCTATTCGTCAGGATCTGAATGTAAGCGTTGCATGCGGCGATCGAGTTGAAATCAAAGGTTGCCAAGATCTTGCATGGATTCCTCGAATCGTGCGTTTGGAGATGGTTCGACAAGTCCACATGTATCGACTTGCAAACGAACTTCGTTCGTCGCTTGGATTACCCCCTCTACCACCGCATCGAGATCTTCATGATGATCAGACTGAAGCCAAAGTAGCAGAAGTTGTAGCCAAGCACCTTCCTCTCGAATTTACTGATGTCACCTCCTCATTCGAATCATGTGAAAGTCGGATGGTTGTGGAAGGTCTTGCAAAAAGCTACACGATGCTCGCTCTTCCTCTGAATGGCTTCAATGGGAAAATTGGTTCTAAAACACTTGATGTTGATGGCGCTCAACTCCCTCGCCTTGGTCGTGAATTAGCAGGAGCGGCAAAACTTGCGGGCGTTCGCGGTGTTTTTCATTCGGATGAACTTCCTGCTTATGGCATCGAACAAGCCCATGTCGAGGCGGTTCGCAACGATTTGAGGCTCGAAGCAAGCGATGCGTTCGTGCTCTGTCTTGCTCCAACATGGCAAGCCCGTCTTGCACTTGAATCGGTTGGACGGCGTGCACGATTGGCGTTCCATCGAATACCTCAGGAGGTTCGAAATGTGGTCGTCAAGAAAGGAGCTCCCGATGATGGAACGACCACACCCATGCGCCCTCTGCCGGGTGGTGCACGCATGTATCCTGAAACGGATGTACCAACAATCCCCATCGATACAAAGCACTGGCAGCGCATCATGGAACATCTGCCAATGCGTCAAGAGGAGCGAATGAAGCGACTTGCTCAGACAGAACTTTCAGAGGATCAATGCAAACAACTGCTTTCGCGAGAACTCGATGATGCATTTTTCGATCATCATGAATCGAAGAGCAAGGCCTGGGGTACATTGCTCCTCGAACACGAATCTGTTCAACCAGCCGTCTTGTCTCAAATCCTATCGGTTCGCGAGGAAGGTGGAATTACACGCGAAGGTATTGAACAAGTCGTTGAGCACTTTGCTCATGCTCATCATCTCACAGTCGAAGAAATCCTAACCTTTGCAGAAGAAAACGACCTCGTGCCAGCCGACGTAGGCGACCTTGAATCAATTGTCGAGAACATCGTCTTGGAGCGTATCGACTTCGTCAAGGAACGAGGGATGGGGGCAATGGGGCCGCTCATGGGTGTTGTTATGGGGGCTTGTCCGGGTGTCGATGGAAAAGAAGTGAGTGCAGTCCTTCGGACGATGATCCAGAGGCATTCATGATGAGATTCGCCCTTCTTCTCCTTGCAGTGCTCATAACTCCACTTGCTCAGGCTTCCTCAGAATCGTCATGGACACAAGAATTTGAGTATGGTTACATTTCAACCCAACCACTCATTGTGGAGGACACAATCTTCGTGCGAATCTCTGGATTTTGGACCGGTGAGGAGCGACCGATTGTTGCAGCTTTTGAGGTTCAAACTGGAAAGGAGATGTGGAGATATACCTCACAAACATCACTTCAGCACGACATGGCTCCTCTCCTCCTCGTCGAAGGAGGCTCTGGTACTTGTGGAACATGGAACGATCTCCTGCTGGTTGGTTGGACGGATGGAAAAATCACAGCCCATTCACCAACAAATGGTTCAATTGTTTGGCAAAATCAAACCGAGGTCGAACTTCTTGGCATCACTGGAAAAATGGCTTACGAAGAAGATCGAGTTATCGTTCCAACGCGTACTGGCCTCTCAAGCTTCTGTCTTGCAGATGGAACTGAATTACTGGATGTTGATACCGGGAACATCGGTTGGAGGAACGGAGTCACCATCACTGAGAGAGGCTATGTCTATGGTGATGAAATTGGCTATCTGCATCAGGTAGATCGTAATGGAATCGTATCAAGCACATACATTGGTGAAGGAAAAATTCGTCACGCTCCATTGGATACCCGGCATGGTTTGTTCGTTCATCTTCAAACTTCGCAAGGTTCCACATTGTTTCTGAATGGCTCAAACATTGGAAGTATGGGCGCTTCGCCAGCCATGCCGCTTTTTCACAATGACCGCATTTATGCTGCAACTAGTGATGAATGGATTTCGATTTCTTGCAACGCCCAATCATGCTCAGTTGATTCGATAGAGCCGTTTCATTCAAATGGTGAATTGGCTCTACGGATTGTTGATTCGAACGTCGAGGTTTGGGCGCCATCAAATACACCCAATGGTGGCTGGGGCGTCTTTAATCAAACCTCATTGGTTCGATATGAAGCGACCGCATTCGACACATATGGGACTGCAGCACCAGGTTTCGGTTCTGGAATTATCGCTTTGGGGAATGATGCGGGGATACTTTCCGTTCGCTATCAAGCGACGGCCGAATCCTCTTCAGAGTCATCAGATATCGATGCTGTTGGCTTGCTTCATTATGTTTCCATTCTCCTGCTTTTCCTCCTCACATGCTCCTCCTTCGCAATAAAAAATTGGCAACAATTTGCAAAGATTGGATCCGCCTTTCTCCTCGTTGTTGCGATAGCGGTCGTGCCAGAACTCTCGGTAAAACTCGCTGAACAGACAGCATCTGAACAGAGTGTGGAATGGGATGCATCGTGGCCAGATGAATGGAAAGGAACGCAAGTCATCGTGTTCGAAATAGATGGTAAAGAGCATGTGATTGGAGGATTGGAACGGCAAGATACCGTTTACGAATTAACCGAGTTGGCGTGCGAGTCGTTGGACATTACCAGAGAAATCGAACAACAATATCTCGGGGCTTACCTTGTCTCATTCAATGGAAGTGTTGGTGATGGTTGGGAGTTCACCATCGATGGAAATTTGGCGCCAATTGGAATGGAAGATGCACGACTCAATGTTGACTCAATTGTAGAGTGGCGACCAGTCTGAGCGGTAACACTCAAGGCTTGCCGCTAAGTGGAGGAAACATGTTGAGCGCAATAGGCACCCATGGTCCTACCGTCTCACCGATAGCGATGGGGCTACTGAATGCCGCCCTTTTCGCTGTTGCAATTTGGTTGTTGGTGAAACCACAACAGAAGTCTGAAACATGGCTCTGGCCGTTGTTTTTGTTCGTTGGACTCGCTTCCGTTTCACGCATTGCAATGAGTTTCATTCCAAACGTGATGCCCGTTACCATCATGGCCGTTATGATTGGTTCCAAGTTTGGTGTTCAGCGAGGAATTTCCTTCGCTATCCTCGTCACACTTGCAAGCAATGCGGTACTTGGACATGGCTGGTGGAGCCTCTTCCAGATAATTGGATGGGCCTCAGTTGCAGCTGTTGCATCGGTTGTGAAGGTCCATGACGTGGACGGTAACCTCTCGATGAATCGACTTGCCTTCGCCTCCTTGTGGAGTGTCCCAATCTTCAGCATCATTGTTTCCATATCGATACTCGATTCGGGTATGTCAATGATCGAGTTCGGTCTTTACATCGCCAATGGATTGCTTTACGATGTTCTTCATTTCCTCGGCAATGTCTTCTTTGCCATGTGGTTTGGGCAATGGTTTGAACGACTCCTTTCGATGAATCAACCACAAGACCGGCTCGTCCAACAGGAGAATGAGCATGTCAGCACTTTCTGATCCACCAACAATGGCATTCCTTTGCCGGGTAGATCTTCGACTCACTCCTGGAAAACTTGCCGTACAGTGTGCCCATGCTGCAGTAGGTTCATTGCAGCAAGCGAAGAAAACGCATTCGAGAATGGTTCAACGTTGGGTTGAGTCCGCTTCACGCAAGGTTTGTCTTGCTGTCGAGGATGAAGATGAATTGGAATATTATCTTGAACGTGTTCAAGAAGCATCACTCCCATTCGCTGTCATCAAGGATGCCGGTCTAACAGAAGTTGCTCCAGGAACAGTCACCGTCCTTGGCGTTGGACCAGGTCCGCGACATACCATGGATGCTTTGTTTCGAAATCTGAAAGCATACGACTGAGGAGGAATACGATGGGTTTCCGTAGTTTCATTCATCGCATAACTGCGCCAAAATTTGAGCGGTACATCCATCGGGATCAATCACTGAAGATGGTTTTCGTCATCAATCATGACCTGAAAATGGGCAAGGGAAAAATTGCCGCTCAAGTCGGCCATGCGGCTGTGAAAGCCACACTCAAATCTGGTGAACATCGACCCGAACTCCTCGATGCTTGGCTTGCTACCGGCCAGAAAAAAATCTGTGTGAAGGCAGATGACGCACGGCATATGGAGCAACTCGAACAGCAAGCGAAGAAGCATCAAGTGCTCACATCAAAGATTCACGATGCTGGTCATACTCAGATTCCAGCAGGATCCTTAACCGTCCTCGCATTAGGTCCCGATGACAATGAAAAACTCGATCTTCTGACGGGAGAATTGAAACTTCTCTAAGACGATTCCTTGAACATGGGAAACGAGGTGGAATAACCATGCGAGACATCACTTCCAATCGGATTGACTTGCGTTCGGATACTGTCACCCAACCAACCATCGGCATGCGAGAAGCCATGGCAAACGCAGAAGTTGGAGATGACGTTCTCGGTGACGATCCTACTGTTCAGCAACTCGAATCGATGGTTGCTGATCTCTGTGGTAAAGAGGCGGGTCTGTTTGTTCCATCAGGAACCATGTCAAATGCTGTGGCATTGAAAACTCACACAGTTCCTGGGGACGAAATTATCACCGAGCGTTACAGTCACATCTACTTGTACGAGGGTGGAGGATATGCTGCATTATGCGGTTCGAGTATCGCCCTTCCACAGGGCGTCAATGGGCTACTTACTCCTGACCTTGTGGAACAATCCATTCGAAAACAGAAAGGTTCGCAATCGCATTATCCAGATGGAAGCCTCGTATGTGTAGAGAACACAGCAAACCGTGGCGGAGGAACGTGTTACGAACAGGAAGTTCTTGATGCCATTGCCTCGGTTTCCAAAGCGAAGAATTGTGGAACGCATATCGATGGGGCTCGTATTTTCAATGCTTCAGTTGCAACAAAGACGCCACTCTCTCGGATGGCTCGTGATTTCGATTCTGTTTCCATTTGCTTGTCGAAGGGCTTGGGGGCTCCCGTAGGTTCAGTCCTTGTCGGTTCAGAAGCATTCATCGAACAAGCTCATCGTTGGCGAAAGATGTTCGGTGGTGGAATGCGCCAATCTGGTATTCTTGCGGCAGCTGGAATTTATGCTCTTGAAAACAACATTCAACGCATGGAAGACGATCACCGTAGGGCTAGAACCATCGCTCAAGCAATTGATGAAATGGATCATGTTTCAGTTGATATTGATGCAGTGCAGACCAATATGGTTTACTTCTCTTCGGACAACCATTCTGCAAATGAAGTCTCTCAGATTATGTCGAAAGCAGGCATCGATATGTTCGATATTTCACCCACACATTGCCGAATTGTTACACATCTCCATATTACAGATGAAGATGTCAAGAAGGTTATCGAAGTGTTGTCGAACCTTGGTTGAAACTTTTTAACACCTCGACAGACAAAATTTGTATGATTGGGGAAGCCTGCGGCATCTGCCAAAATGAAAAAATCGAAACAAATTGTTCAATATGCATCCGCTGCGTTGAGTTAACTGAAGAGACCAAATGGGCCCCGTCGCTGCCTTTGGAAGTGCATCAGCGAATGGCTGACGTCTTAGGCGGCCCGGTTCGCTCTCTGCGCAAACGATGGGCAAATCTTGAACGGTTTATGTTGCATACGCCCGATGTTGATTGGGCACGGCTTGATGACCCAGAAATGGATCCGGTCCGAATGTCTCCTTTCCCAGAAGAGGAGGAAAGAATCTTTGTCGAAAAACTCGAAAACGGCAGTGGAATTTCTGGATACGAAAAAGAACGCCTCGAAGAAGGTTTCATCATGTCGGATGGAACAAATCTTTCCTTTGTTGATGGAAGAATGTGGGTTGATGGACGTTCTCATGAGGCGAGAGTTCCAACCGAACAGTACCTTCTTCTCCTCATGAATGTTCATGAGCGTAAAGGTTGGGACTTGACCAAACTGTTCCTAGCACTCAGCGGGTTGTATCAAACAATCGATTTGCACGGGCGACCGCAACGATACATGCATCGTTTCCATCGTCTATTTGGTCAAATTGAACGTGAGCTTCTGACGCCCTTTGATGCCTTTGCACAAACCTCGTTTCTCCTAGATCAAAACGAACGCCGGAAGAAGAAATCAACGTTCCCAATTGAACAAACGTGCTCATATGAATTGATGAGCCGTCTCTCAGGACGCCGCCCTCGCCAGAGGCTCAAGTTTGCTCGACGCTTTATTCGTAATGGAGAAAACAAGACACTACTGCCTTCAAAGTGGCCTTGGGTTCAACGCTGGGCTGAAGTGAATCTTCAAGCCGGCCATTCGAATGTGAGTTTCCCCTTCATGGTGAACTCGAAAGGTGTTCTCTGTTTTCGAACCCTTGCCAAGAATGGAAGCGTCCGCCGTGCCCCAATTCCATTCAAACCAGGCTTGCTGGCTGGATTGGTTTCGTGGGGCTCATCTCCTCATGCTTCCAAAGAAGGTGAATGGCTGATTGCTACACAGATGAATTGGACAGCAGCATATGAAAATGCAGAGACTGCAGATGTTCCTTTTCGACGTTCAATGCAATTCCTCAGAGGAGTGCTCGAACAATTTCCGAATGATACCTGGGTTCACAGGGATCGCTTGCTTGTTCGAGGAATGCTTGGGCACTTTTATGAAATCAGAATCAGCAGAGGGGCTCATAACGCTCCTTTCAAAATTCACGGTGTTGGAAAAACGAGGACGCAACGTCACTCTATTTGCATCCACACCGGAAAATATCACCGTGACATACCAATTGGCGATACCATTGCAATCGTCGTTCTCTCACTCCTCTCGGACGTTACCACAGGAAAACGCGTCAACAGTCTCCAAATGCATTTGATGACACAGCCCCCGATTGGTAACCCACAAAAGGATACTGGGGTCGACCCACACACGTTCTACAAAGCACGCGATGGTGGATATCGATTCCCTTTCCATCCTGCTTTTTATCACCAAGAAGAAGAGCCCGACCGGATTGACCTAGAATCTCTTGAACTGATGAATGATGAGGCCATTGTTGAAGATTGGAGAAGACGCCCGCTTCGAGATGCAAGTTACGATCAACCAGGCCATCTCAATCCGGCGTTTGATTTTGAATTCGACTTTGATGAAGATAGAATCCAGGAAGGCGTCTTCTATATTCAAAGAGAGAATCGCCGCTTCCAAAATCTTCGTGATAACGTTATTGAGTATCGTAACCTCGTTGAGGGTCGCAGAGATGATGACGAAGAAAGGCATCATGTTGGCGAAGATCAGTTTCATCGTTGGTATCATACGATGCCACTTGTTTGGGAGGCATTGTCATTGCAACCGATTGGACACCAAGTCGAGTTGGGGGGCATTCGTGGCTTGTTCCGTATGCAGGGCTGTCGATTGCGACTTACCATCCGGTCGGCTCAGGAGGAAGATGCATTACGTCGGATTCTCGAAATTCTTGGATATCGGCATGCCAGGTATCGACAATTGAACCAAGTCTACATACGGCGAGATTTCCCAATTGCAGATCCAAGACAGGCTTTGCGAGAGTTGATGGAACCAATGACAGAAGAATTTGGCTTCGCCAATATTGATGATTACGTCCTTCGGTTCATTGAAGTTGGACGCCCACCAGATCGTATGCCAGAGGTTGATGCACGTCTTCATGCCAACATGGTTGACTTCTACTGATCGTTGCGGTGCAAGGCCACAGCGAGAAGTGAAAGTACGGTCAACGACATCGAAAGGAATGGCGTATCTTCTCCATCAGGCTCTGGTTGGTCGTCTTCTTCGATGAGAACGGGTTCGATGTATTCTTCGAAAACGAGATGCACTTCAAGGTCTTGATTATCATAAGCATCCGCATAGGTGACACCCATCGTCCCCGTTGAGAAGCCGGTAGAATTGACAACACCGACGTCGATAATTTCTCTTAGCACGTGAGGATAGTACTGCTGATTGTTTGTGCCTTCAGGAAAGTAGGCAACGGTCTCAACCATCCAAACTGAGACATTGTAGACTTTGTTTGTAGAATGGTTGAATGTCCACGTGATCGTTCCTGAGTTTGCGCCAGTAGGTGCCCAAATCATTGACATCGCCCCATCTCCAGCATCGTTTGGACGTTGTGCTAAATCGGTGTAATCAGCAACGAGAGAGTCACCAACAGGTTTGCTCCCAGTGATGGCATGGAGGCCATTGAATCCTGCAATTGGTGGCGCCCAAGGGGTGAATTCACCGTATCGGTCGCGGAACCACTGGTCAACAGATTCGGAACCAAGGGGGTCTTCTGGATCGTAGATGTTTCGATGTACTGCATAGATTTGCATGTTGACACTCAGTGCTACCTCTTCCATAGCTTCCTCAACATCCACGCAGTTTGAACACCACGTAGCCGTGTAATCTTCGACGATTGCGGGTAAGTCCTCAAACGAACTGTTCACTGCGATGGACTCGTTGGCCATACCATACAGTCCACCGAGCAGCAGCCCAGAGTTCAACTCTTCAACCTCAGCAGAGCTTGCAGATGGAATCAGACATGCCAAGATGATCATTGACAGTGCAACAGCAGGAATACGAGACATGAATTCTCGCACAGGCAACCCCCTTATGAGGGAATCCTATGTCTGATTCAATACTCCTTTTGCAGAACGCCATAGTCAACAATTTCGCCTGAAGCGACCTTCTTGAGGAGCGCCTTGAGTCGATTCTTGATGGTGTTGCGACATCGGCCAATTGCTTGGGCGATGTTCTCGAGTCGACCTTGTTCAACACCGAAGGCCTCGCAGGAAATCTGAAAGAGAATTGCACAGAGCACCTTTGCTTCGATGTTCTCCTGCGAGAAAGGAGAGCCGCCCAACGTTGGCTCACCTAAGCGAAACAGTCGCTGTTTGTAATCGTCCATGATTTGGGATTTCAGGGATTCATCGAGTCCGTCAAGAAGTTGCTTAAGTCGAGCCGTGGTGTTCTCGATTTCGGTATTTCGCAACTCAAACTGAACGGTTCGTCGGTCGGCTCGCTCTTCAATGAGTTTGGCCTTTTCACATAGGTTGAGGTACTTCATGACGACTTTTGCAGCGTCGACGACTTGTTTCAACGTCAAACCAGTGCCTTCAACCATCTGAGGCCAATCGATGTTCACCTTCCCAGTTCGCTCTTGGTGGGCTCGCAAACAGGCCAAAGCAAGCAATCGCTCGTTGTTCTGAGTGCTACCTCCACGAGTCTTCTTTCGACATACGGAGTTCTTTGGAAGGATGATTTCCTCCTCCGATGCAACGTTCTTGAGAGCTTTTGCTTCAGCGCCTTTGAGCGGAACTGTCGCCAGTGTGATGACTTTCTTCGCTTTCATTGCGTTGTCCTTACCTGCCAACTCTTTTGCAGCATCCATCGTGGCTTGAGCCATCGGATGCATATCCTTGATGCCCTGGTTGTTCAGGTTGCTTAGGATTTTCCACTTGCCTTTCGCTTCACCTGGCTTACCAATGTATGAACCGAGTCCGTTCCCTTTGGAACCCGTCTTAATTTTCGATTCATCCTTGGTCGGGGTGTTGAATCCGTTCTCGCCCCACATTGAGCCAGCATTATCGTTTTCAGTTGCCGACGCATGATCGGCGATGACGAGACCACAATCGTTGCAGGCGACCTCACCTCGCGCGATGTCCATATTCCAGTCATTACTTCCGCATTCCTCACAGTTTTCCTTCAATTTTCTTCCTCCTTGTTCTTTTTTCCACCAACATGATTAAGTCAGGCTCCTCCGGTGAGTGAGTAGAAGGGAGGAGTAGACCGGCACGCTGGAGTATACACATGCCCTGCGAACTATTTAAATCTGCGCATTCATGTTGTAAATCAGGCAAAACAAGAATTATTCATGTTTCAAAATCGATTATCCGACATATCGGGAAGAACAAATCGAAATCACCCATTTGAACGAAAAATAACAAAATGCGCGTCCGTTTACTTTTATACCGTCGACTCTTCTTTTGAGAAGTGGGGGATAGTACAGTGAACATTACATTAGAATCCTGTTCCCCAAGCACCATCGTTCCTACTTGGTTGTTTGAGAGTATGGCAAACGGCCGAGATGACATTCTGATCATCTATCCTAATGAGGTAACACGATCAAACTCGATCGAGTCTATACTTGAGAAAACAGGTACTGTCGATTCGAGTAGACATACGACATTGCAACGAATCATGAAAGCCCTTGCCATCGATTATCGACTTCCAGTTTTGATTCCTCGAACATCAATTGGTCTTGTTCAGACGCATGAAAAATTTGTCTCTGCAGCATTGGATCATCGTTTCCCTCGACTCCATCCAGACATCACTCGTCCCTGGACACTCTCAAAATCTGAACGACTGCTTAAGCTACATTCGTATGCAACAGACCACCAAATTCTCTCGAAATGGGAAGGGGATCCGGGAGCACACGAAGCAGAGCGAATACTCTCTACATTTGAGAAAGAAGATTTCCTTCACGAACATCACTTAATGTCTCGGCTTTGCTCCCGCCTCTCGGATACAGAGAACCCCAATCCGTATACAATCGGAACCCTTTCCGGAATCGTGTTACTCAACCATCCACCGGACTTTTCTGAGAATGAGAAGCGTTTCTTGAAAGCACTATCATCCCGCTGTCCAATTCACCATGTTTGTGTTTCCGGTTCTTTCCGCCTCGGCTTTCATGGCGCTTATGTCGACGATGACATCAAACCGATTGTTGAGGAAGAGGAACTTCCATCGTGGCTTCCGGCACATCGCATCAACAACGCACAACCAAAGCCCGACGATTACCCGACAGACGGCATTCACATCCTCAGTTTTGACCGAGCGACGCAGGTGATGGATGCTGCAGTTTCTGCTTTGCAGTTGTACAAGATTCACTCTGGGGGAACTGTATTGCTTGTCGATGCAGACAAGAACAGGCACATCGATTGGATCCGACGTTTAGGTCAGATCGGAATGACATGCAATACGCATGCTGATGTTGTAGGAAACACCTCTGCAGTTCAAGCAATCTTACGGTTTTTATCGATATCCCGAGGCCAAGATGCATGGTCTGCAACGAGATTGTTCGACCTTGTTCAATCTCGCGCATTCCCTATTTTGGAGAAGATGTTTTCAGACCTTGAACACCCTATTGCAAAGGATTGGCGACCTAGGCCACATTTGGATGTACTAGAAAACATTGGGCGGAGCTTCCACGTCCTTGGTGGAAAAGGGGCTCTACAACGCTGGCTTGGATCTTTGTCCGTTGCAACCCCATATTCGATGGATGAGTATCGGCGAAATGAAGAATCTCGCGCCCTTGAGGAAACCCAATGGTGGTTGCACTGCCTCGCTACTTCTTGGTCAGCACTTTTGAATGAACAGGAATGCAAGTATCTCGAAGCAGAGTGCATTGGAACCTCATCGAAAGCACCGCTTCCATTGCCCAAAGCAAGTAAATTTCCCAGAGATGTCCTTACATTGATTATGCAAGCATGCGACTGGGAGCAATTGTTTGGCCGAACTAAACAGTATGATGCCTCAGTTGGCGCTGTACAACATTGGATTCAAACGATTGATTCATTGCTTCAGCATGATTCAAGTGTTGACTTTGTAGATTTGTGTCGTCTTGCCTCGGAACAGACCAAGGCTCCGATGAATCGTGTTGACCATCCTGATGTGAAAATCTGCACGCCTGTTGAAGCATACGGAATGGAATCGGACGTCACGATGTTTGTTGGTCTCGATGCGGAATCATGGTCGATGAAGCCTCAACGAATCCCTTGGATTGATGATTTTGTCCGCGTTGAATTGGGATTAACGGACGGAGATTTGCCGATTCGACGTGCTCGCCATCTCTTCAAATCCTTACTCAGTACGAGTCAACAAGCAATTCTCTTTGATACCGAACATGATGAAGCAGTCGGGAATTCAACACCGGTCGCAGAGTATCTTTCAATGGCCGAATTAAATGGGAATTTGAGAGCGCTAAGAGAGGCCCCTGACTTTATTCAGCCTTCGATTTCAGATGGTGCTGGGTGGTCGATGATGACACGCGAGGACGGTAACGTTGTAACCTATCGAAGTTCAATGCTTTCGATGAATGGTAGCGAAGTTTCGCTCCAACGAGCAGAACGTTCCCTTCGAGATCAACAACAACAAGCTGGGCTTGAACTCAAATCAACGCGTCAAGCAAACACAGTGGTTCAATCATCCAATTCAATTGCAACCCGCCACGAACGGGAAATTCATCTTGATCGATTTCGTCGTCAACCAAAATTCAAACCGTTGGAAAATGGAAGTACAATGGACTGGTCAATACGAGAAAATCTGCTCACAACAACGAATCTCATTATCCAACCCACCGTTTCTCAAGCAAAAGTTGTAGGAGGCAGATTCGCCCCTACCTATCCACATTTAGGCTACAAAAGGAATGGAATTTCGAGAGGCCCTTCCATCGATCCGAGGCCATTGCCTCCACCTCAGTACGATTCTGAGAGTCTCGACGCTATTCTTTCTACTCGAACAAGAGATGATGATGGGAAGGTTTGGTCAACAAGCCGGTTAAATCCGTGGTTCCTTTGTCCTCGTCAGGCTTGGACTGAACAAATATTAGAGGCAACAGAATCCAATCCAGAACCCTCTGAAGACATCGCGCCTCTTGCAAAAGGTACACTGATTCACTTCATTGAAGAGCATCTTATGACGATGTTGGGAATAGAGGTCGGAGGTCAGCCACTTTCGCAAGGAATCCCAATGCATGTCGGTATACCGCTTTCAGAGAGTGAAATTTGGGAGAGCCTGCTCGGGCGACTGTCCGAGATTGCTCCATGGCTAGCGAGAACCAATGCCGTTTCTGTTCATCGTTGCAACGATCTCATCGGATGTTTGCCTGAGGATTGGATTGCGTGGATTGATGGAAGCAAAACATTGCCTATTCGTGGACGACTAGGGCGTCTTCTTCTTGCGGATTTAAGCCTGACATCTTCAGCCCCAATAGCAAGCGAATGGGCGCTTCAAAATTCAGGCGAACAATATGTTGAAATCGAAGGGTATGATGATTTGATGATCACTTCTACGATCAATGTTCGTGGCCGCATTGACCGAGTTGACCATCTTCTTCTCTCAGTCGAGGATTTAGAATCGCTAAATCAAAAAGGCCTGTATGCAGAGGAAGCAGAACAACTCCCGCTCGTCTTTAGTGGTCAAGAACCTCCAGCGAAACGGTTCATCATCATTCGAGACATCAAAACGATTGAAGGGCCAAAACTCGGGCAAACGGGAGCACGTCACACCTCCGGATTGTTCAAAGAGATTCAACTTGCAATGTATGCACGCGCCTGGGAAATCGCCCATCCGGGTGACCGGGTTGTTGGTGTTGGAATTTCTGAGGTTGGCGATGATACAGAGCACTTTGTTGAGATGGATCCAAGTTTTCATTCACTCACAGCGCACCTCAATCTTGGCACAACCACCACTTTTTCTGGCAACCATTTCCGGATTCCGAATGAGGATTCCGGTCCGCAAAGTAATAGTTTCCGAGCATGGATGAGTTCCCGAATTACGGCAGCGTTGCGAGCGCGAGATGCTAGCGCCCTAGGATGGAACCATCCCACACCAGGATCGCATTGTTCCTATTGTTCTCTTGCAAGTGCATGTCCATCAGCATCGATTGGAGGTGAGTTGAAATGATTTCATTCAACCGTAGCCAGCGATTGGGTTTGAATTTAGACCAACACATTGCGTTGGATGCAGGAGCTGGTACAGGGAAAACAACTGTGATGGCGGAACGCTATGTACAACATCTTCTTTCTGCTGAACAACGTGCTACGTACGTTTTGCCTCCACCAATTCGTCAGGAACCATTTGGTTCAGGAAAAGTGTTGGCAGCAAAGCGTGATCGAACCCCGTTGAATGAATGGAAAGGACTCTTGCCACAAGAGATTGTAGCTATTACCTTCACCAGGAAGGCCGCTTCAGAACTACGCTCACGAATTCGTCAACGCATTCAATGCCTACGTGCACATCCTGTCAAAGAACAAGACCGAATGGGCGTTCATGACCCTAGGCTTCGTCACCAAGGCGACGTTTCAATGCTGATGTCGCTGCTTGAAGCAGCACCAATCTCGACAATCGACGCATTTCTTTCCGAGATTCTTGCTCCTCACATTGATTTGGTTGCCATTCACCTGAGTCGGGAACAATTACCTGAGGAAAAAGCCCCACTCTTACGCAGTCAAGCCCTTAATGCGGCATGGAGGATTCGTAACGCTCGAGATGCCATCGAGGCAGGAATGCTCCAATCTGCTGACGAATTTATCGCTGCTCGAAACCGGCTAGCGATACGACTTGGAGGTCAACAGAGCGCTCAAACTGTGCTGCAAGGCCTTCTCGAGTCGTCCCTCTTTGTTGAGGAATCAAAACGCCGTCTTCGCTCACGTTCAATACGCGCAAACTTGCCTTGGGACGGAACAAATCCTCCCGATGATCGCTTGATTGAGGACATGATTTTGCAAGAATGTCATCACTTAATTGACCCTGTAGTTGAGGATGTCCATCAGATTCTCAATGAATGGGTCGATGTTTTCCTTCAATATCATTCGATTTTTGTTGCACCAGCACAAACAGAAACAACCAGTACCCGGTTTAATCAACTTGCACATTTAGCAAGAGAAACACTCCCCGATGCCCCGACTGAACGCCTGCAATGGTTGTACCAAGTCGTATCTTCTGCGACTTCACTCAACCAACTGGGCGAAGTCAAACCGACCATCCTGAAAGGAGGGAACTTCCCTCGGAGCAATTCACTTGCGGGTTGGCCGGCAGGTCTCATGACATGGTCTTCTGTACTGAAAGGAAAGGATGAGAAGGCTCTCAAAACTCAGATTTCAACCGCTGCTTCAGATGCTGCACAACGATTGCAAGATCGTATCCATGACCCAACGGATGGCCGACTTGTATTCATGCTCTCCAAAGTTGCGTATTGTCTCAATCCATCACGGCCATTCGTTCATCGAAATGCGAACGAGCGCTATGATTACGAGTCGCTTGGCCTTGAATTGAGCTCCGAACCTCCTCCGTCAAATTTGCGTGTTTCGAGAGAACTCCAAGTGGAGGTATTGAATGATCTCTATCTCGTGCACTCAGGTTGTCAAGATTTGCTTCGACATCTAAAATCGCAGGAAGAGGCTCACGATTTCGATGATGTCCAAGTTATGGTTGGTGACCTGCTCCTTGCACGTTGCCCTGCGATTGTTCGGCATTGGTATCCTACAGAGGCTGTTCAAGCGTTGGATGACCTTGGGGATGAACCATGGTCGGATGATCACATTCGAAGAGCCCTTACCATTCTGCAAGGTGACGAACAAAAACATCTTGATTTGCAACGACGATATGCGCTATTGAAACAGATTCGCGCTCGTTATCGAGCCTTCATTATTGATGAATATCAGGATACGAATCCCGAGCATGCACGTCTTTTATCGCGACTTTGGGGTCGTCGAGAAGGAATTTCGGATGAACATCCAGCACCCGCCGGCCCATGGGATCCAACCATTTGTATCGTTGGCGATATGAAGCAAAGCATCTACCGATTCAGACAGGCTGAGGTAACGGTCATGCGTCGTATGGTTGCCTCCATTCGAATTGCGAACAGTATTGAAAGCAATGATTCGAGGTTGATGTCATTTACACAAGAGGGGCATGGTCGCGATCCTCGTCCTGTTGGTGCAGGAGGTGAATCGGGGTCGTTTATTCAGGCATCAGATTTTCATCGTGACGAACAGTCAGCGCCCTGGGATTATGTTTCCTTCGGCATCGATGATTCGGGGTTGGCCATTGAAGACTCGATCAAGCAAGAGAGAGCAGAAGGCCATATTCAACTCCGAACAAATTTCCGAACCTCTCCAGGTTTGTTGCGTACCCTCAACAATATCTTTGATGACACATTCGACCCCCGTCATCATCAATTTCCTGGAGATTTCCATGCGACTGCACAACCTCTCGAAGCAGGCCGAGAAACCTCCAATGCTGGTGTCATAGAATGGTTGCTCCCAACGCAAAACGATACTGGAGAATTGCCATTGGATCTGATGGAGGGATACAATCTCTTTGATGCAGGAAATGCGAACTTACGTCATCTTGAACATGAACTCATTGCTTCGAGGCTGGATGCATTGGTTCGAGGCTCACCGACTCGAATATGGTCATCCGAAGATGCAACATACATCGAACTTGAGCCAGAAGAAACAATCTCTCCAGAAGACGTCATGATTCTCGTCCATTCCCGGAAGCACATTCCAGATTTGATTGCCCGTCTTCAATTGCGGGGTTTGCCCGTTATGGCAGATAAGCAAGGCGAATTACTCAAACAACCGGTTGTTCAACCCATGATGGCTGCCCTGGAACTTCTTGCCAAACCAAATTCAAGACATGCCGCTCATTCCTTGCTTCGTTCTTCAATTATTGGTGCTTCTTCCATTCAAATCGAAGAGATACTCGAAACATCTGATGTTGACAATTATTGGCAACACGCATCAGAGTATTTTGCTTCAGCACGGCAAGGCCCTCTTTTGTCAGCATTCGCGCAAATGGTTCAACATGGTGCAATCTATGAGGTATTTGAAGCGGTGCTCGATTACAGTGATCTGCTGATTGCATACCCTGACGAATCTGAGCGCCAGGCTGCGGAAATGTGGTATGCTTTAGTTCAGAAAATCGGAGCGGACACAGGTCATGAACCTGCAGCGATTTTGGATCAAATGAAGGCATTTGCAACCCTCGGAAACAAGGGGCCACAAGCGAGTTCGACTCCGACGAGTGGAGCGATTCAAATCATGACCATTCATGGTGCAAAGGGGTTGCAAGCACCCGTTGTCATCGTCACAGGTTTGTTCGAAGCAGGCCGTAGAAGTTCAAGCATTGAAGCGCAGAATAACGTGTTGATTACCCCTGATGTTATTGCTGGAAGGATTCAACCTTGGAAATCAAAGGATAAACCAGAAGATGCTCTTTGGATGTTGGCAGAACAAATGAACAAGGCTCAGAATCAGGCAGAGTTACGACGGCAATTTTACGTAGCTTTGACTCGAGTGAAAGACCGACTTATCTTTGTTGGCGCACCGAATACTCCATGTTCAATTGATGAGAATTCGATGGTTACGATGAAAATAAAATCCAAAGGGAACAATATGGGTGATTTGATGCTGGACGGATTCCGATATATGGGACTCTATTCTGGGGCTGAACAAGCGTGGAGCCTCGAAGGCGATGTACAAGGCCAACCGTTGAGTGAATACGGTGAACAAGTGTTGGAATTCAACCCGTTCGCTCTTTTCGGAGAGAGTGGATTTATGGATTCATCGCTCCAACAATTGCGTATGTATCATCACCCCGCTTGTTTTTCAAATCAAAGCCCAACCTCGGTACTCTCGCGATGGATGGCCATGGAAGAGCGATTGACAGATTCGGTTGAGACTGTGGAACCAGAACAACAACTCGTACGTCAATCACCAACACTCCGCGCGACAGCACATGGGTTGGATACTGCCAACTCTTGTCGTCGCAGATATTGGTTATCGCATGTGAAAGGATGGCGTAGCGAGCCTTTTGATGTCGGTAGATCGTTCGAGATGTCCAGTACTGAAGAGGAACTGAAAGATCGTTCAGGTGGAGAAGATTTCGAACAATCAGCCGTTGGTTGGCCTTCGGCAACATCATTCGGTTCAATGTTTCACCGACTGGTCGAGATTGGATTGGCGAATCCAGCATCTCCCAAGGCTGAACATTTCAATCTCAGTCCTGTTTGGTTGAATGGCCAAGAAAATCGCCTCCTAGCGAACAAAGAAATCGAGGATGCACTTCAATCACAGTCCGAATGGCATCGCCTCTCTGATGAGGAACAAAAGCAAACACGAGCAAGAATTCTTGAGCTCGCAACCTTGTTGACGAACGGATCTCTTGGAAGGATGGCCGATGGTGAAGAAGTGAATGGTTGTCAAATCGAAGGGTTGCGCACAGAAGCATCCTTCTTCTATGACCATGAAATCAAATTTGAAGGACTCATCCGAACACCTCTTACTTCACTCAAACAAACGTATGTGACACGCATTGATTCCGTGAAAATACTCTTTGAAGGACAAGCAGATCTTGCTCTAGCGGGTGTCCAAGGTGAACAACCTTGGCTGCAGATTGTAGACATTAAAACATCAGGTGGACGTGAGGAGAAGCTGGAAGAACACCCATTGTATGAAACTTTGAAAGAACCATTTTCGCTCGAACCACAGAATGACTCTGAACGAGAAATGCTACGAAACTACCGCCTTCAACTCACCCTCTATTCGATGGTCTTCCGTCGCCAAGAGGAGGGTAAGCCAGTTGAACAGCAACGAGCCGTACGACCTCCTGCATTGTTGATTGCAAGCACTGGACGCCTTGTACAAATGCCTGCAGAAATGTACGAAGAAGCTGAAACGGAATTACGCAGCCTTCTTGATTGGATGGCGCGCTTGACTGCAGATCCAAACGGCATCGATGAACCAAAGCGGCTTCCAATGGAATTCATGGATACATGTAAGAAATGCCCATTCTTCAAGGGCGATGTAAGAATGTGTGGCCCGCAAGGGATGAACTTAGGATTTAACGCAGACCTTTCTTCCCAATGATGGCTAACGTACCTGGTTTATCTGAGGATTGGTTGGCTCGCCAAGCGTGAACGTCACGAAAACCAACATCCTTCCACATCTCAATCCACTCTCGTTCTGAGAACGTGGACATGTGCACATCGAGCGCTTCTGGCCAACCAAGACTTTCCTCATGCTCAGCATAGTGATCAATACCAATGACTGCCCAACCTTCCTCGGTTAACCATTCATCATGGATTAATTGTAACATCTGTTTTGGGTCGTGCAAATAATAGATGAATTCCATCGAATGAATGAGGCCGTACTGTTGTGGTGGTTTCGTCTGTGGAAACAGTGCAAGGTGATACCCGTTGTTCGAATCGATGGATTTTGCTTTCACGATCATATGTTCTGCACCATCGAACCCATCGGCTTTCGTACATTTCTTATGTTGTGCAGCCAAGCGAACAACCCAACCGTTTCCACAACCTAAATCTGCGAATGAAAATGAATCACGCTCTGAGAGAACACGTTCCAAAGCAATCTCGAGCATTTCCCGAACCGCTGGGCCGTGACCGCGTTCCATCCCCTCATCTTTACCTCGATGTGCCCAGTCGTTGAAGACGTCCGTCGCTTGCTTCATGCACATGCCAGCGTATACGCCGAAAAAAGGCATCGAAAGCAACATCATCCTCATGCACATCCATTGGTGCATGGGGTCAGAATCCATCGATGACGTCTTGTATCCAAAAATCGAAGCCTACGCAGCTGGAATGTTATCCGTTTCCGAGCGACATACCATTGCTTGGGAGTGTGCAGGTAATCCCGAAGGAATACCAGTGATTGTCATCCACGGTGGTCCGGGCGGAGGAAGCCAACCCTCATATCGGCAATATTTCGATCCTCAGAAATGGAACATTATCCAATTCGATCAGCGAGGGTGTGGTAAATCAACGCCTTATGCTGACCTTGAAGACAATACAACCATGCATCTCGTCTCAGATATTGAGGCACTTCGCAATCATTTCAATATTGAAACATGGCATGTCTTCGGTGGTTCTTGGGGGTCAACACTCTCGCTGATCTACGGAATTTCGCATCCGGAACGTGTACGTTCCTTCATCCTCCGAGGCATTTTCATGTGCAGGAAATCTGAACTGCACTGGTTCTATCAAGATGGTGCAAGTCATGTCTTCCCTGATGCATTCGAACCGTATCACCAGCACATTCCTGCTGATGAACGATTAGCACTGATTCCAGCTTACTACAGTCGACTAACAAGCGAGGATGTCCAAGTCCGACGAAATGCTGCCAAGGAATGGACGCGATGGGAGATGGCGACAAGCCGACTGTTCCCAGACCCTGAATATCTCGAAAAGGCGGAAGATCTTGATTTCGCTGTAGCATTTGCTCGAATCGAATGCCATTATTTCATCAATGGAATATTCGTAGAAGATTCTTACATATTGAACAATACGGAATCGATACAACACATCCCAGCAGTTATCGTCCAAGGTCGATACGATATGGTTTGCCCAGTCAAGAGTGCATGGGAATTGCACAAGCAACTTCCCAACTCCGTTTTGCACATCATCCCTGATGCAGGTCACTCGATGGGTGAAGTATCAATTGCACGATCCTTAGTCGAAGCAACAGACGCTGTCTGATTGCTTGAGATGACGATTCCAGCATTGGAATGAGAAGGTCGTAATCATCCTCAAAGAGGCGTCGTCTTCATAGGGTAAAGGCGACTGGGTTGAAATGGAGGCATTCCTCCGGGTGAATATATGAGTGAAGAAGGAACCCTCACCCCTGAAGTTCGAATCGGTCAACTTGAAGAGGCCTTGGCCACTGAAACCGACCGTTTGAAGAAACTCTTCGCAGCCTATGAAACTCAAGAAAAGGAACTCGTCGATGCACGTGCAGAGATTGAAGTTCTTGAGAAAGAAATCATTGACAAGGAAATCGAGCGAGAAGCACAAGAATCCCTCATTGCTGAGAAGGATTTCCGTATCCGGGAGTTGGAAATGAAGGCGACCAAGGCTGACAAGCGCGTCGAACACCTTGAACCAGCGCTCCAAACGATGGAAGAGAAGTACTCACGTGAAAAAGACCGTCTTGGTAAGGTCTTTGGAATCGCAGAAGAACTAGACAACGATCTCAAACTTGCCGTTTCTGAAATGAAGGCTCGAGACGATTGGTATGTTGCTCACATGACGCTCTTCGAAGATCTCAACAAGGCTATCAAGGAACGATATGAAATGATTGAGCGCGCAGTTGAAGCCGAGCGACAATCACAACACATGTCCAGAGCCTTTACTGAGCGAATGGATGAAATGGTCGAGGCACGAGCTGCAGAAATGACTGTTGAAGAGGCTGAAGCACTCATCGAAGAGGAATCTGAAGAAGAATCCCCGGTTGTTGAGGAAGTACCTGCCGAAGAGGCTGCAGCCGAAGAAGCGCCGGCCGAAGAAGCGCCGGCCGAAGAAACCGAACCGGTCGCTGAGGAAGAAGCGCCTGCTGAAGAAGCCGAAGCCCCTTCACCAGAAACTTGGAATTCCGATGTCGACCCTTGGGCTGACAACTGAGGTGAAACAACTTGGCTGGTCTCGCCCGTGGAGGGCATGCACCTGTCGCAACGTTTGCATTATCAGGCATCGCAATCCTCATTGGAGGCATCTATCTTGACCCATTGAATGGCTTGTTGCCCTTATTTGGCGTTCTTTGCCTCATGATTGCCATTTTCTTTGCAAACTTCTGGAGAGATCCAGATCGCCCAATACCTCAAGATTCAGGCGTTTTGGTTTCACCCGCTGATGGGCATGTGATGTTTGTCCGCCGAGAACGAGCAAATGGCCGCCGACCATCACGTACTGAACGTGAAGGAGGCGAGGTAGAGCACGATGAGTTTACGGGTGATTGGTATCCTGAAGCATGCGAAAACCCACTATCCTTTGAAACTGAACAACGATTTGTTGCTGCAGAGGGCGCTCCCCAAGAAACGGATGTTTGGCGGATTGCCATCTTCATGTCTCCACTTGACGTTCACGTCAACCGTGCACCTCGTGCAGGGAACATCGTCGCCATGGAACATCGTACAGGAAAAGGGCGTCGACGAGGGCCGTTCGCTCCTGCTTATCGCAAAGAGAGTGAATTCAATGAGCGTGTACGAACCGTCTTTGAATCCGAGGATGGCGAACGCACCGAAGTGATGCAAATATCTGGGGCACTTGCACGAACGATTGTACCCTGGAAGGGCATTGACGACACCCTTCGTCGTGGTGAGCGATACGGTATGATTCGACTTGGCAGTCGTGTTGATGTTCGCGTCCCAGCCGCTCTCTATGAACCACAGGTTATCTCAGCAGAAGAGAACCATCCGAAGCATCCAAAGGGACAATTCATCAAGGCTGGCTCGGATATCATTTTCAAAAGAATCCTTGAAGAAGAATAAGTTGAGGGGTAGTTATGTCATCGGGTAAAGGCCTTACAATGCTGGGTGATGACGCTAAGGGACTCAAGATTCACGATCTTGTCAAAGCCCCTGCCAATACGCCATGGGCGAAGGAGCGTCAACAGTCATGGGATGCATCGTTTCCTGCGACCGTATATTCGACGCCTGAGATGACGACAGATGGACAACCCTGCTCAGCAGTTACCGTTATTCTTCGAACCAAAGGATGCCATTGGTGGTGGTCATCAGGTTGTACATTCTGTGGTTATTTTAACGACACACGAGACGATGTGAACAGCGAAGACCTTCATGCACAATGGCAACATGCGAAAGACAAATTCAACAATTTCGAAGGCCAGGCGATGGTCAAAGTTTACACGTCAGGCTCGTTGCTTGAAGACCGAGAAATTCCAGTCGATTTCCAAGAGACAGTTCTTCGTGATTGTTTTGAACTCGGTAAAGAACTCATTGTTGAAAGTCGGACGGAGCAACTTACGGAGGATAAATTGGCGTGGGCAACGTCGATCAACCCTACGTTCACAGTTGCGATTGGTCTCGAAGCCTACGATGATGAAGTCTTGCGGTTCCATGTCAACAAAGGGTTCTCAGCAGCCTCATGGGATAGGGCTGTCGAACGCCTGCAAAAATTCAATCTCCGGGTCAAGACATATCTTATGTTCAAGCCCCCGTTCATGAGTGAAGCTGATGCTCTCGATCATTGCATCAAATGGATTGAAGCCGTTGCTGAACAAAGTGACGAGATTTCAATCAATCCGATGAACATCCAACGTGGAACGGTCATCGATCGTCTCCACCGGCACAGGGAATACCGCCCGCCATGGCTTTGGTCGTTGGTTGAACTCATTCAGCAAAGCCATCATATCGTTCATCCGAACGGTGGAGTCAACGGCGACGATGGTCAGATTTCCCGGTTGATCATCCACCCAACAGCAGGTGGAAAAATCCGAGGTTCTCACAATTGTGGAGAATGCGATTCAGAAGTTGTTGCTGCGATCGAGCGTTATGCTGTTTCAGGAGCTCTTGATGAATTCGAGGGCTTGGATTGTGCATGCAAAAATCGTTGGAATCAGGAATTAACGAACGACCGTTCCATACCCGTTCCACTTGGTACCTCGATGCCAAGACGCGGGTCTCTTACAGATATCCTCCGGTCCCCGTAAGCGAGCCGATTTATTGAGCAGTTCAATGGTGCTCTTGGTGAATGTTTATCACCGCGCTTCGAGTCGCAAGCATGTCCATCTTGGGCATGTGAGGGCACACTATGTCGAACAGTACAGAACTCCCCGATGCAGTTATTGGAACTGCAGAACCATCATCAAGCCGTGTTATTCTTGTTCTCCTTTCCGTTGTAACCGTTGGAATGTTTGGCCTTTTCAGCACAATCTTCGGATGGGATAACATTCCAGTCATAGGCGACATCGTTCCTCTGATGTCCAATCTTGGCGGTTCTGGAATTTGGTATTACTTGCTTGGGTTCATCGTTGGTCTTGGTGCCATTGTATCCACACTAGCTGGCGAGGTTCTAGCAGATTGAGGTGATATGAATGATTGCAGTATTTTCAGCACTAATTTTCTTCTTTGTCGTCATCGGATTTGCTACCTATTACGTCCAACGCGGCATCGGTAACATGGCAGACCCGATGCGCCAATTCGGCCTTTTCCTTCTCAACAAAGCACCTGCTGGCATCGTCGATCTCTTCAACGATGACAAGGGAAGTGGCTCAAAGACTTGGATGAATCTTGGTATGATTTGGCTCACGTTCGCTGCAATCGGAACCTTCCTTGCTTTGTGGCATGATTACGATGCAACGGCGCTTGATTCACTTGCAAGCATCGGCTGGTCATACGACGATGGAAGTGCCTTGAACACATTCGTTGATGTTACCTTGTTGACCGGTCTCACGTCGATCCTCATCGGGGGTGGACTCGTTGCGGCAGCACGTGCAGGTGCAGGTCGTCTAGCAAGTGAGGCGAATGCAAGCCTTACAGCGATTCTCTTCTCCGTGTTGACAATTTCTTCTATGCTTCTTCCAACCATTCTCGGTCTTCTTATTGATCTGACCGCAGCAAATGAGGCTCTCATTCAAGACCTGTTCATGCATGCTCTTCGTTCATTCATCATCATCGCCGTGATGATCAACGTCCTCTTGACCGTATCACAACGGAAGGGCGAGATTGTATCTGCAAGCAACTGGTTCTTGTTTATGGCTCTCGCCTCGTTCATCTTCGGCTCTCAGTTCCGATTCTTTGGCGAGTTGGCGGGATCCACCCAAACCGTTTGGCTCGGCGAGCGCATGTCTCAATCCTGGACGCTCATCGCCTTGATTTTCGCCGTTGCCTATCACGTTGTACCACGAGCAGCTAGCCGACCGATTTGGTCAGATTCAATGACCAAGGCAAGCCTTCTGCTTCTCTTCCTTACGCTCCCACCATTTATGCTAACATCAGCAGATGCGGGTACGCTTCTCGAAAATCTAGGAGCCATCCTGATGACCCTTGCTCTTCTACCAATCATGGCGGGTTCCGTCAACATCATCATGACATCACTGAGCAATGCAACAGGTGTTGTCTCTCGACCAGGCGCACTAGCAGCTACGCTGGCGATGGTTTTCTTCCCACTCTACGCCCTTGGAGGCTACTTCACGTCCCTCGATGTCTTCATTGGCCTCGGAGCATTGAATGATATGGCAACAACCGTTGATATCGGATTCATGTGGACTGTTGGTGGCTTAATGGCCGTAGCATGTGTTGCAGAATCCTATCCATTAGCAGGAAACCGCCAACTTGCATCATCATCCTCCGCATCGCTGTCAACGATGTTGATCGCTTTCGGAGGTGTCACCTCCACCGTTGCCAAACTCATGGGCGACTTTACAGAGAAGGCACTCCTTGATTCCGGAAGCGAAGATGTTGTCATGACCGACGGCGGCTTCAGTCTTACAGCAGCCGTTCTGTTTTACTTCGGTTCCATTGGTGTTATCCTCTTGTTCCTCAACCTCATTCGAACATCTGTTGGCGGTATGAAAGTTGATTCTTCCACATCAACCGTCTCGGATATTACACGTTACTCAATGCAGCGTGGCGAATCCTCAATTCGCAAACTCTTGCAACGTGGCGTTGGCGTCGACACCGTTCTCGTCGTTGGCGCAGACATCGAAGACGAGGGTGGCATGACCATTATCGACGTATCCTCAACGCTGCACAACGATGAAATTGAGGAGTTCCCAGTCGAGAAGAATGAGTTGGAAATGTTGTCCGATTATTTGGCAAAGAAAGACATGAGCATCTTTGAATTCTTCCGCTCGATTGATCTTGATGATTCAGGCCTCATCGATGGCTATGAACTGCAACAAGCATTGCGAGGAGCGGACATTGCCGACCTCCCACCATGGGACATTGCGAAATTGATGGAATTCATTGACCTTGATGGCGATGGCCGCGTGAACCTACCCGAACTTGACATCGCCATTGCGCGTGTTCGTTCTGGCGTTTCAGAAGAAGAGTGAAGCGAGGCGGTCAAACCGTGCGTATTGGATTGGTTGGAAAACCAAATGTCGGTAAGTCGACGTTTTTTTCTGCTTCAACCTTGATTCCTGTGGATATTGCAAATTACCCATTTTGTACCATAGAACCCAACGTAGGATTTTCGTTTATTCCAAGCCGTTTACCGTGTCCATGCGGCTCTTTGCGAGCGCGTCTTGAGGAAGATGGACGAGTGCAATTCGGTGATGGCCGTGGAGGAAGCATCTGTTCTCCAAGAACAGGCTCTTGTGAAGGACATCAGCGTTACGTCCCCTGCATGTTGGTTGATGTCGCAGGACTCGTTCCGGGGGCAAGTCAAGGACGTGGACGTGGAAACGCCTTTCTTTCCGATTTGGCGGAATGTGATGCATTGATCCAAGTCATCGATGTTGCAGGTACGACGGACATTGAGGGAAATCCAACAGGTTTGAAAGCAACAAAAGAACAAGCCGTTGAGCAGGCACTCGCTGAAGTTGATTTCTTAACAGGCGAACTCGATGCTTGGATTCTAGGTCTCGTGAAAGATGGTTGGTCACGAGGGGCTCGTCGAATCCAAGCTGAAGGGGTGAAAGGATTCACACAATTTTTGCAAGAGCGTCTTTCCGGTTTGGGTGCAACCGATTCCATTTGTCAGCGCTCGTTCGACGCCTTTGCACAACAGCATCAAGACATGACGTCTCCATGGGATTGGCCGGATGATGTTCTCATGATTCTCGCATCATCCATTCGGAAGCATCTGTTCCCGATCTTCGTTGCAGGGAACAAAGCAGACCTTGCGCCCGAAGGCGTTCTTGAACACCTCAAGGACGTTCTTCCTTCGTTCACACCATGTTCTGCAGAAACCGAACTCGCTTTACGTCAAGCCGGAAAAGCCGGTTTCATCACTTACGTTGCAGGGAATACTTCGTTTGAATTAAATGAAAACCAATCCATGAATGATGCTCAAAAGAAAGGACTCTCCGTTCTTGCAGAACGAGTTGATAAACTGCAAGGAACAGGTCTCATTCAACTGCTTGATCAGGTTCTCTTCGATGAATTGGATCGTATTGTTGTCTATCCAGTTCAAGATGAAAGTCAGTGGACGGATGGTGATGGGAACGTACTTCCAGACGCGCTCGTCGTTCAAAATGGAATACAAGCCAAACAAGTGGCGTACAAAGTACATTCAGATCTTGGAGATGGTTTCATCAAAGGTGTTGATGGCCGTACTCGACGTATCGTTGGAGCAGATCATGAACTCTCCGATGGAGATGTCTTAAGGATTCACTCAAAGTAGCACTCAATGTCCTTTTGGACGTTCAAAATCGGGTGTGAGTCGAGCGAGCGTACTGGAATACTTTGCAGCACTTGTCAAGAAGAGGACAATAGAAGCGAGAGTAAGAATTGCCAACATAATGAGCATGTACCAGCCCCATGGATTGATGCTTCGGACTGTTGTGATGTAAATACCCCACAACACGGTTAGGTAAAGGAACGGCCTGTATCGACGAGTTACGGTACTCAGGCGAGCGGACTTCAATGTGTCATCATACAGGTTTGCAGCCTCGTCTTTGCTGACAAACCCGTGTTCAACGCCGCAACGTGAACAAACCTGCGTGTTTGGTCCATTTCCATGAATGAAAAATTCACGGGGGTATGTTCCGGAACAGAGTCGACAGATAGGCATCTTCTTCCCTCATTCCTCTCCAAATACTGCCGTCATTTCAACCATGCGCTCAATACTCTAGGAAATTTGAGAGGATACGGCCTCCAGACTGACTTCCAACCGATTCTGGATGGAACTGAACTCCAAACACTTTGGCTTGCTTTGAATGCAATCCGAGAACAAGAGATTTCGTATCATCCGTGGCATCAGCAAGGATGGTTGGATGATCCTGAAGATGCGACGTTAGGAGTGTCAATGAGTTGTATCTCGTCATCGATACATCATTTAAGTCTCGAAACAAACCTTCCCCATTGTGGATGCACTTGACAGGTGTTCCATGAACGGGTCCGATAGGGCTCGGAATCAACTCCAAGCCTGCTGCCAATCCTATTGCCTGATGGCCAAGGCAAATACCAAGAAGCGGCGGGGTTTTTCCTTGAAGGGATAACGATGCAAAATCCATCGTAAGTTGGCTGTCCTGCGGCCATCCCGGGCCAGGACCAAGGATGATGTGAGAAGGTTGCAAGTCATCAATGAGTTGCTGTGCAGAGGATTGCGAATGTCCGCGCCCTGAGACGATGTTCACATGACGTCCGAGACCACAAACACTGTGAGCGATGTTGTAGGTGAACGAATCGAGATTATCGATCAGTAGAACCGCATCCTTTTCGAATGATTCAGTGTGTATGGAGGCTGATACCTCGTGATTGCTTTGTTCGTTTTCGAGAGGTAGTGGATGGATTGCTAGGCTTTTGGCTGGATTGGATGGTGTTGCATCATCGAGCCAACCACATGATCGGAGAAGTGCATTCGCTTTCCATTTTGCCTCAGCAACCTCTGATTTTGGATTTGATTCAATGGTGATTCCTCCACCAGCAGTCACTCGAGAATGCCAATGAGAACCATGTTTTCGAAGCTCTGCAGTTCGGATGAGAATGTTCCACGAAGAGCGGTCTGTAGAGGGGTCGAACCATCCCATCGATCCAGTCCAAAATGAGCGTGGTTTGCGTTCCAACTCATCGATTGCAGCACAAACTACAGTCCTGGGACACCCCGTAATCGAACCTCCTGGGAACACATTATCAATGGAATCGAAAACATCGACATCTTCCTTCAATCGACCCTTGATTCGGGAAACAAGATGTTGGACTTCAGCATAAGCTTCGACATCAAATCGTTCAACCCAAACTTGGTTTGGTTGGGAAATACGGCCAACGTCATTGCGCA
Organism: Candidatus Poseidoniaceae archaeon; assembly: GCA_049438185.1. Lineage (GTDB taxonomy): Archaea > Thermoplasmatota > Poseidoniia > Poseidoniales > Poseidoniaceae > MGIIa-L2. Next base: position 31,218 of record JBMTJI010000003.1, on the reverse strand, counting down.
TTAAATCGACCAACATTCTGTGTTCTGCACGTTCCTTTCGATCGGAGATCATGTCCTCGCGAAGCAGTGATTCCTCTGCGACTGATGCCCCTCTTGGGGCAGTTCCTTTGATTGGTGCAGTCGTAATAACTCCATCCTCTGTAGAGAGGAGAGATTCAGGGGAAGCTGAAACAAGAGCAAATTGTTCATCGTTCATGTGAAGAAAGCCTGAATATGGTGCCGGATTTGATGCGACCGAATGTGAAAAAACATCCCATGGCTCAGACAGTATTTCCCCTTCCCAGGATCTCCCATAATTCAACTGATACAATTGACCATCAACGATGGCTGAGTGCACTTTTCTGACAATCTCCGCATGCTCCTCATCCGTGCAGTTTGAGATTGGTTTTTTACTACGTTTTATTTCAACCGATGGGTATTCCACAGGGCTCTCTTGAAGGCAACGTTCGACGTTCTGTGCCCAAGCAGTATCGGTCGAAAGAACCACCATCGAATCATCGCCTTTCCGATGAACAATGCATCGGTCAATCTCCCACAATACGCACAACAGTTCATGTTCTTGAGGAGGATTCTGTAACCGGAGTGGTTGTGTCAATTGCAACAACTCGTACGCCAATGCCCCTGCCCAGAACGGGCCATTGAAGGGTATTGAAGGAGGGATGTCTCCGGGAAAGATGGATTCCGTTTTGGAACAAATTGCCCTCAATCCCGATGCGAGTGATGCATCGAGAATCGAACATTCCGTTTCCCATTCGCACCCATTCCATATTTCACGTTGGAAGGTGAATGGAATACACTCTTCCAACCGTGTTTCGCCCGATAAAGGAGAATGAGGCTCTGCAGCCTTGACAATCTCTTCCGGAGGTTGACGAATCGTAACTCGACGTGTTGTAGGGCCACACAACAATGAGAATTGAGAAAGATGACTGATTGGTCCTGCTGATACCAGCATGAGTTCATCAGGTGAACCATAGCGACCTGCATTCGGTCCAAGTAGTTCCCTTTCCATCAACTGATGGCGAACGGATTCAAGATGCTTCATGACCACACCTTTTCCCAATTTTCAGAGCCGTTGTACAATCGTTCAAGGCCTGAATTGCAACAATCGAACAGTCGAGAACTTCCATCGCCAATTGATTCGCCATCAATCGAATCAATTTTCAAAACTCCAACTCCGCTTCCTACTGCAACAGCCTCGACACAACGAGCGACAAGCCGTTCGTTCAATCGACCATGTTGAATGTGAAATCCTGCATTGAGTAACCAATCATGAATCGCTTGGAATGTTATTGAACGGACTGAAGTGTTTGAGTCACTTACCCAAATCACGCCATCTTCATCCAAGATTAATGGGGAGCAACGATCACCATCGACGATGGAATATTCTTGCACCATGAGAGCTAAGTCTGCACCTTTCTCCTCGGCTTGTTGCCGCGCCTGAATGTATGCATCCCATGCACCATGCTTCGTACCAGCAATACGTGCAGGCCAAACTGGACTTGGAAGTGCAATGGCATCTACTCGTTCATTCTGGATTGAAAAAGGGCGATATGAGATACGAAGTTGCAAGGAACGTGTACACTCGATTCGAAGAAGCCCCTCCTCCATCTCCGGAGGGTTGTTGCGAAGGTGTTGTACTATTGAATCGAGCGTGATGGCTGTAGCATCGATTCTCAATTGTGTTGCATGCTCAATCAACCGAGCAATATGATGTTCAACCAAGAACAGACCTCGCTCTTTGGAGAATCTCATAGTCGTAAAAACGGACGAGCGAGGGCCTTGGGTCACCTCGCTCATGACAACTCCTTGCCGCACTATGCCTTGAGCATCACGGTATCATAGCAAGTCGTCGAGGAAAGATGTATCAATATCTGAATTCGACTTCTTCTGAGGCGTTCCGAGGTCGAGATCGTCAAAGAGGGTGTCATCGATAGGCGTTCTTACAGGATTCATAACAGGTCTTTGTGCAACATACTGTTCTCGGCCGAGATCCTGTGTCTCAATTCTCTCTGCAGCGCGGAACAGAGACTCAGCTTGGACCGGCGTTGTTGGAGGGGGAGGAGGAACGTTGGATTGTGGGGGGCTGTTCCACGGGTCATCGCTGATGCCCCATGTGGCAGTTTGGATTTCCCATTCCTTTTCCTTCTGCGTTTTGTTCCCACGTCCTCGAACGATGGCAAGCAGCAGCAAGAGGGAAACAAGAACCAACCCGGCTGCAATGAGGTTTGGAGTTGTTAACAACGACTCAAGATCATTTTCAGCGTTTGAATCCTCGGTAATTTGGTTTGTAGCATCAACGGAATTGATCTTCTTCGCATCCACAGATGTCCGAACTTGATTGTCATCAAACGTAGTTACAGAAATGAACCAATCTGTTGTATTCACAAGGTCTGAGAAGACATTTGCAGAGATAACAAATGAATTTGCTGTTCGTGTTTCGCCAACAAACGTAGCATCAGAAATATCCATGAAGTCCTCTGAATTAATGTGGACTTGGTATCCTTTGACATCCAAATCGTTGGAGTGATTCCAAGTGACGAGGATATCGGTTTCTTCGACCCAGGTGAGTGTAATTCCATCGATGCTTGGAAGGTAATTTCCAGGGTCTGTCACTCCATCGTCAATGGATTGTGAGGATACAACAGTCAAATCGGTCTTGATGGAATTGTCTGAGGAATCGACAGGGACGACTGCTACCCAAGTTTCTTGGCCCGGAAGAACAGGCAAATCTCCGGCTAAGGTTGAGATGGTGAATGGAAGTTCAGGGTTCCTCTCGAGTGTAGCGATAGGCTCGTTCGGCCCATCTGCACCGACGCCTACGCTCGTGAATGACCATGATGCTGCGTACACTTCGTATTGGTAGACGTCACTGGCCATGGATAATTCAAAATCGAGAAGCAGTGCAGTACCATCATCCATTGGGCGGTCAGCGAGGCTTACATTGTCCAAACGAGGCGGAGGAGTCGTATCTTCGAAGTTGTTGATTGGTACAACACTCGCAGAGAGGAGAGAATCGGTGTACACATTGCCTTGAAGATCGTGAACGGTAACCGTCACGAATAATTCTATTCCTGGACGAATCAATTGTGGTGAATCGGTTGGTCCAAAATCATCAGTTTGCGTTCCTGTTCCATACAAGGCAGTATTCAAGGTCAATTCTATTGGATTCTTATCCTCATCAATCCATTGCTTATCGATAACAATGCATCCACACGTAGCAGAATCATCACCATACATGTTCCAAAGATAGCCTACATCATTCACGGGTTTGTCTGCTGCCCATACGACGTATTGACTAAAATCACCAGCATCAGAAATTGACCAAACGACATCAATCGCTGTACCGTCGTCATCAGGATGATCGTATGCTTGGATACTTTCGATTCGATTCGGAGGCATTGCTGCTCCATTGGAGTTGTCGATAGGTGTTGCAGTGACAATCTCAACATCATTGAGATTACCGTTGAGCCATGAGTCGAATGCAACAACACCGATGTAGTATTCCAAATTATCAACCAATGGTAAATCATCAAGTTGCGAAACGATGGTAGAATTGTCATCGCAGTTGTTGACAATGGTCGATTCAGAGAATCCAGCAACGGAGGTTGGGTATGTTGTGAATACAACACCTGTAATCATGTAAACAACATAGTAAGCACAGTCGTCTGCGTCACTCACGTCCCATCCAACGGTGATTCGACCACCTTCGTCATCTGGGGTGTCGATTGCCCAAACGTTCTGCAGTTTGGCCGGCGCTAGACCATCATCAACGCCGCCAGTAGGGACAACTGGACCAATGATGGTGGCGTTCATGACGTCCTCCTGTCCAGTGATATCTACACATGTAAATCCAAGCCAATATGGCTTGCCAGGCTCGAGGTTGAGGATTGTAGTGTTTCCTTCTGTTGGAAGGACGGCCTCTTCAACGCTCAGGCCAAGGATGTTGGTCATGGATTGCGACGATGTGTAGATTCTTGTTTCGAGAAGATCCAGTGCCGTACAGCGTGCCCATTCGGTTTCCAAGTCGCCAGCCACACCGCCGGAAAGTGGCTGCGCAGTCGCCCATTCAGGTGGGGTGGGGACTTCGTTGCTTGTTGTGACAGGTCCAAACACTTGGCTTGGTAAACCATATCTTCCGTTGTTGTATTCAACGACGACGAGTGCATAGTAGTCGACTCCATCAACCAATGGAACACCATTTGCGGTTGTAACATCGGCTTTCAATCGGCTGTGAATCGATTCTGATTTGTCGACAATACGGCCGACTAAATCGATGTCTGTTGGGAGAGCAGTCCATGGTTGATCGCTCACATAAACAAGGTAACGACTGAAATCTGGATCGTGAACAAGTGTCCATTCAACGGTAAGCGCTCCACCGCCATCGTCTGGGCGGTCGTACATGTCGGATATTTCGACAGGCGTATCCAGGCGAACCCAATCGTAGGTGAGTCGAACTTCAATGGAGCCGTTAGATGGAGCTATGAGCTTGATTGGAACAAATCGTGTACCGTTAATCAGTTGACCATTGTTGATGGCAAGTTGAAGACCATCTTCAACACCGGTCGTATTGTCGAGTTCCAAAACTGCGTCATATCTCAGCGTTGTTGATTTTGCCCAAACTGCAGCGTTTGAAACTGGAGACGTCATGATAAGTGGTACAGTTTGGAACAAGAGGCCATGGATACCAGGTTGACCCAACGAACTGTTGAGTAAAACCGGATTGTTGGGTGTGACAAGATCGATGCTATAGCCAGGATGAGTCATGTTCGAGATATCCATGTATTGGGAGTTGAATCCAATGTTCAGAGGATTTGCATAACGAGAGGTTTGACTTTCCATCTCTTCGAATGCTGTTGCTGGTGTCCAGCCGCGAAGACCTGCATCACTGGTTGTCAACCAGAAACCATTCGCACCAACCGCGACATTGGTTGGATTCCGTACAGTAGCCGACTTCACACTGGCATGCGATGTTGAGTGGGCTTCTACAATGGTCATCGCATTCAAACCCATCAGCATAAGATGCGTACCGTCACTGCTCATCCTGTAGATCGGCCATGATGGAATCTGAGAACTTGATAATCCGTCTTCAAATTCATCGGATAGGCCATCATAGTGAATCATTGGTCCGACGTCGGTTGCAATATGCAATCCCGCATAATCGGATGCAACAGCAGTGATGTAATTCGATGGTAGTTGGTCAAATCGATGTGTATCCAACACTGCGTTTGAGGAAGAATCAACAATGGATACACCCGGTCGTTCAGAGCCTGCACCATCATGTCCGAGGACAAGTTGCAAACCCTGGTTTGCAGAAGCGGGTGGGCTGTACGTTTCAATCGCCCATACGGAGTTACCCAGTAAACCATCTGCGCTCGTGTTCGTACTGATTGCTCCAGTGGCTGGAATGTATTGTGTGAGACCACTTGCAGATGCAATATACAGCGTATTTGAGATGAACTTGATGTCTTCAATGTTTGAGGTTGGGAGCCCGTCTGCCGTCGTTAATGGGTTGTCCCAATCGTTAGCCGAAATGTTCCATCGACCAATACCGTTTTGCGTAGCCACATAGACGTGGTCATTTGAGAAGGCGAAACCTTGGATGTTGTCCGATGGCAATCCAGAGAGAAGTTGACCACTTCCAAATTGCTGGCTTGCGATGTCGAAAGCTTGCACTCCAGCAGCGGTTGAGAACGTGCCGAGTAAACCAACATACAACGTTGAAACACCATTGTCTTGATGCATGTCCATGGTTCCAAGGCTGTTGTGAATCGATCCAGTCTTTCGTTGAAGAACACCGGTTGTTGCGTTGAGCGTGTACATTCCACTCCCGGAAGTTGTGATGTAAATGGTCGTCCCATCCATGAGCATATCTTCGATTGAAGCAAAGAATGGTAGCGACCATCCTTCTTCCCATTCAATTCCTCCGCTGCTGTTGAACGTTCCTTGTAGAATACCCGCAGAACCTTGTCCACCACCGTTTCCTGTGGTTGCTGCGGATTCTGTGGCAACCCATATCTTTGAACCATCGCTCACCATTGAACGAACGTTCCCACTCACCAATGCAGGTAGTTCGAAGGCAGTGTTCAGACCTGAACCACCAAGAATATCGACTCGAGAATAACCGCTTGCTGCACCTGCTTGGCCGATGAGCCAATACGAACCTGTGTGCTTTACCGATGTTACCGGAGTGCCAATGCGTTGAATACTGGCCTGGCCTGAGATTGCGCCAAGCGTCGAAATAATGGCAAAACCACCGCCATCATCGTAACCGATCATGAGCTTACCGTTAGCATAATCCATCGCATCAAGCCACATTGGGTCTTCAGGCAGGTTGTTTGAAGCAGTCGTCAGTTTCGACATCCACGTGCCGGCGGAGGTATCGTACTTGGATATGCCTTGGTTGCTCGCATCATATCCGACATACAATGTGTCAGCCGTATCACAGGCAACTGCTGCAACACGGCCACTGCTCAAAACCGATGTGGTGAACGAACCCTGAACCGATGAACTGTTGAGATCCATGTAAACGACACCACCGTTGTTGTTGAACAAACCAATGTATAGTTCGGAGCCGCACTCAACCATCGAGAGTGGGTAACCGTTTGGTATACCATTTTGTCCTGTGTTGAACGTTGACCATGTACCAGTTGAACCATCAAGATGGCCAACGACACCACGTTGGAAGCCACCCCAACCAGAGAAGGTTGCAGATCCAGCAACGAGATGGTTTCCATCCGTCCACAGTTCGCCAATCCAATCGCCCATGTTGTTCGGTAATCCGTTGCCAGGCGTCCATGTTGATTGCCAAGAGAATGTGGTTTCATTGAATCGTTCAATCCCGTCTTCTGTTGCGAAAAGAATCAACCCATCGTACTCGATAATTTCTCGAATCGGGAATTCGAGGTTGTCCCAGAAACCAAGTTTCGTTCCACTTGGGCTGTACACCTCGAGTCCAATTTCTCCCCAAGAAATCCACGTGTGGCCACTCGATGATTCAAATGCCGTAACGCGATCAACCTGACCGGATGGGAGTACGGATGTACCCCATGTGCTTGTTGTGAGATTGTATTGAACGATACCGCCGCTTCCGTCTTGATTCCACCACTGCCCTGAGACGACACTTGCAAGCAATGTGTCACCAATGATCTCTAAGCCAACGACGTCGCCACCATTTTCTCCGATGCGCTGTCCAGCATCAAGTGGTGTGATGGATGTAAAGTTCCCAACATCGATGCCATAGATACTGTCGCTCGAGGTGCCTTGATGGTAATACATCGTGAAACCATACATCGTCAAATCGTAAGGATTCCCGTTTCCGGAATAAAGGGAATTTGATTTTTCGATGTCATAGAATTCTGTTCCATTCGCGGTTCCAAGAAGTTGGAATCCATCTTGGCCACCAATCCAAACGTATCCCTGACGTATATCGGCAACGATTCCTGTAACGATTTCGTTGCCATTATCGAGGACGTTATCCTCGGTCCAAGTCGAGAGCCATTCGCCGTTGGTAATGTCCCAACGAGCAACTCCAATTCCAGTCAATCCGATATAGGCAATGTCGTCGATGACTTCGACAATTGCGTTCGCAGTTGTCGACGTAGCTTCCCACTCATCATCAACCGTGAAACTGCTTTTATCGATCAATCCAACGCCGCTGAATGTTCCTCCAAAGACGGTCGTACTGTTGGTTCCAACAGCGTAGGTTGCCCAATTCGGCATACCATCGTAAACGTTGAGACAGTCATCGATGGCACCCGTGGTTGGTGAATAGCGACAGACTCCAATGTTTGTACCCGCATACATCCAACTTCCATCGAATTCAAAGTCGAAGTGCTGGGATGGACGTCGAGTCCAATCGCTCCCAGAAGTTGTGAGTTGGCTCATGGTTGAACCATCCCAGATGAACCCGCCGAGTTGGGTTCCAATCCAGAGATCGTTACCGTTTGCCTCCAGAGCGTAGACGGTGTTGGTTGTCATGATACTGTTGTCGGCAGTGAGTGGATTCAGAATTTCACCGGTTGAGAGATCTTTTCGTGCGACGCCATACCCAGCAAGGCCCATGTGGAGAACATCACCAACAACGGCGACTGGAGCATAATCGACGCCATTCACGCCGGTTGAGCCCCATGCGGCAAGGAAGGAATCGTTTGCAATATCGTAGCGAAGCAATCCTTCATCAGAAGACCAATATCCAATGCCTGCATAGGTTGCTACTTGGCCTGTAAGAAGATAATCGGATGTCAACAGCGTTGCGGAACCCACTGCTGTCGAATCAACATCTGCACGATATGCTGCGTATTCTTGTACGAAGAGAATTTGACATCCTGAAGTCGTTGTACAATCTCCAACAGCTGTGATATCAACGATGTATTTTGAGTTGGAATCGGAGTTTGTTCCAGCTGGGATGTTGGTTCGAATAGATCCGTTTTCAATGAGAAACAAACCGTCACTGAGTGTGCCAGCAATAATTGTATCACCAGTCACAGCAAGTGATGTAACGGCGTCACCGAGATTGATTGGAGTAAGCCAGACCGAAGAAGCAATGTCGAATCGGTCGACGGTTTCTGAGAAGTACCCTGCAACGTAGAGGATGCCATTGTGTTCAAGCGCATCGGTTAATGCTGGTGTCGATGGACCACTTGCAAGAACAATCTCCTTGTTGACATTGCTCTGCATGTTTGCTTCAATGAGCACGATGCGCCCACCATCCGTAGCGATGTGCATCATTGATGAAGGAGCCCGCTCGCCACCGTTAGACCATGCAAACAAAGCGTTGTAATCCGATTCACTCAACCCAATGTCGTTCAAAACAATGGAAGAACCAAACACTCCTGTGGTCAAGTTGTAGCGGAGGAGTTGATCCCCACTCATGATGTGGAGTGTGTCTTGGAACGCCTTGATCCCGGACACTTCATTCGAAGGCAACCAATTTGCATCGTTCCAAGTCGCTAACCAGAATCCAGAGTTCCAGTTGTATCGGGCGAGTCCGCTGTCATCAGAGGCAAAGAGGAGTTGATTGCCTGCTGTTTGTATTGTGGTGACTTCGTTACTGTGGAGAACATTCGCCGAATTCCAAACCGAGAGTGGTTGATTAGCATTCAAATCGTAACGACCCACTCCGTTATTTGTCGCAGCATACAAGATTCCATTCTGCTCGTGAAGGTCGTTGACTTCAGTGGATGCTGGCCAACTATTGGACGAGGAAGAAACGACCTGAGTCCAGGTGTTCGACGTGTCAAGTTCGAGAACTGTCCCGTCGCTTGTCATTGAATAGATGCCAGATGGTAGAACCTCGAAAAGAGCGAGATCAAATCCTGCATCTGGAAGCCCATCACTGACGGTTCCATCAACGTGTGAAATCAGCTTGAACATCCCGTTGGAGAACGCTACGTGGAGGTTGTTGTTTGGACCAATACCCATGCCGACAATCTCTGAATTGAGATCATCAAAATTGTAGGAATCAATGTAAGCAGGGTCGTTGTGAGCATCAAGAACTAGGATCGATGTTCCGCTTTGAAGGTACAATTGACCATCGATTGGATGTTGCATTGCACCGTAGAGGGGAATGATAACTGGAACAAATGAGGTGATTGGATCAATCGGAGCAAGAGCCTCAAAAGCGAGTTCTGTGATCACGGCATCCGAAGGAAGCGTCCATCCAGCACCAGATGCACTGTTGGGGGATAATCGGTCTGAATACGGATTGGCTCCATCAAAAGAATCGGATGCACCAAGCGTCCCCAGCCCTCTCCAATCGAAGAGGTTGACACCGATGTCATTTGCTACGAGTAGTGGTTGGTCGATCATGAGTCCGTTTGAACCGTTCACGTGAACTTGGAAGGATACGTTGGAAATTTCAGCGCCTGGTGCAAATTCAAGCACCCAATCCGCCGTTGCTTGGCTCGATAGAATAGGGTCAGCACCAACCACTGCATCGAGTTGAATCCACCCTGTGTCGTTGCTACCAGAAAGTGGCCATGATACGACGTCATCTGCTTCATGGGCCGAAGCAAGCGGAACTCCTGAAAGAGCGACAGACCATGAAGCAAGAAGCATGAGCATGGTCAGAAACACGGCCTTGTTCGAGCCGGATTGACTGCCATGGCGTCTGTTCATAAATACAATGCAATCTCTTCACTACATAAAGTCCATGTTTCGTTGATAGAACAACGCTTCATTCCAAGTCCGACAGTTCGCCTTGTTCATTGACATACAGAAGTCGAATGGTTGAGGTTCTTCCTGATATTGCTAAAGGCGACCCTGAAATGGCAACAATCGTATCATTTGGACGGATTTTCTTCATGTCGTACAATTGTTTCACGGCTTCAGCAACCGTCGAACGAGCACGGGAATGTTCTTCGACAATGAGACTCTCAACGCCGGGAAGAATCGTTGTACGCCGAGCAGCACGAATTCGATTCGTCATTGCATAAATTGGGATTCTCGGGCGATGCGCGGCCATCAAACGAGCTGCATTCCCATGCTCGGTTCCAACGATGAGGTGCTTGGCATTTGTTTCTCGAGCGATTTCAACTGCTGCACCAGCGATAACTCGCGTTGAGACAAACGCCGCAAGTGCAGGCGGATCGGGTAATCCCTTGGTTGACTGCTCCACCGTTTCAGCGATTCGAGCCATGGTTTCCACGGCTTTGACAGGGTGCTGACCACCAGCGGTTTCTCCTGAAAGCATGACTGCACTGACATGTTGGCGGATGGCAGTTGCAACATCCGTTACCTCAGCGCGCGTCGGTCGTGCATGATTGACCATACTCTCCAGCATTTGGGTTGCGACGACGACAGGCGTACCTCTTTGAAGACAGGCAGAAACGATTCGTTCCTGGGCGGCCGGAACTTCTTCAAGAGGAATTTCAACGCCCAAATCACCACGTGCAACCATAACGACATCAGCAGATTCAACGATTGCATCGAGGTCTTCAAGAGCGGCAGGATGTTCGATTTTTGCAACAATCCACGTATGGACTCCTGCAGCTTCTATTCGTTCACGAGCCGGAATTAAATCGGCAGCACTACGAACGTAAGAGACGGCGACAAAATCCACGTTTTGGGACAGAGCATGATCAAGACAATCCAAATCATGAGGTCCAACTGCTGGAAGTTTGACCAGTGTTCGTGGGACGTTGATGCCTTTTCGTTCCGTCAAAATGCCACCGTCTTCGACCCGGCAACGGACAATTTCACCTTCAAAATCTGGAGCGTTTAGAACCTCCAGCCGAATCAAGCCATCCGAGAGCAGAACAGGATCTCCTGTCTGCAAATCCTTTGACAATCCCTTCCATTCAACAGGGAGGGTTTTGACCATCTCTCCTAGAATGGTTGCGCTCTGGGGAGGCAACCCTTCTCCATAGCCACAATGCAGGTCGACAAGTTCTCCCCGTAACAATTCAACTTCACCTTCAAAGCGCCCTAATCGAAGTTTAGGTCCCGGAAGGTCTGCAAGCAAACCGATGTACTGGCCTGTTTTCGCTTCAGCATCTCGAATGTTCTGAATCGTTTGTTCCTTGCCTTGAAAATCACCGTGAGAATAATTGAGACGGGCGATGTTCATGCCTGCTTCTATCATTTCTGCTAACGTATCAACGGCATCACTCGCAGGGCCAATCGTTGCGATAATTCGAGAGCGCATGTTTTCCCCTCAAACCATCATGCACCGATGTTATCCATAGTCCTTCCATCGAAAACGGTTCGTCCAATCAACGTCAAGAACCTTGCAAAAGAAGCGAATAACGAGCGAAGACTCAAACCATTGATGCGTTCAAGCATGCGTTGAGGGGAACAAATTGGATGACAAGAGAGACCAACTTCTTCGACGAGAAGCCCTTGATTACCATGAGGAATCGCCTCAAGGAAAAATCAAGGTTGTACCAACAAAACCCCATTCAACCGCACACGAGCTTTCACTGGCCTATTCTCCTGGTGTGGCCTACCCTTGTCTTGAGATCGCAGAACGTCCTGAGGATGCATACCGATATACTTCGAAAGGAAACCTAGTTGCTGTCATTTCCAACGGTACTGCTGTTCTCGGTCTTGGCAATATCGGAGCACTCGCAAGCAAACCGGTCATGGAAGGTAAGGGCTTGTTGCTCAAAACGTTCGCTGATATCGATGTTTTTGACATCGAAATCGACGTAACCGACCCAGAAGAATTTATTCAGACCGTTGTGAACATTTCCAAAACCTTTGGAGGAATTAATCTTGAAGACATCAAGGCTCCAGAGTGTTTTGAAATCGAGCGTCGAATCGCTGAGGCAACCGACATCCCTGTGATGCATGATGACCAACATGGTACAGCCATCATATCCGGTGCAGCATTATTGAATGCAGTGGAATTACAAGAAAAGAAATTGGATGAGATTTCGGTAGTGGTCGTAGGCGCAGGAGCCTCAGCATTTGCATGCGCAGAACATTACGTCGCTCTCGGCGTACAACGTTCGAACATCAAGATGGTCGATTCTCAAGGCATCATCACCAAGGCACGTCTCGAGCGGGGAGAATTAAATCAATACAAAGCAAAGTTTGCTGCTGAGTGCGACGATGGACAACTCCTTGATGCAATGAAAGGAGCTGACGTACTTCTCGGCTTATCCAAAGGCGGATTGGTCACGCAAGAGATGGTCGCAGCGATGGCGGATAAACCAATCGTGTTTGCTCTTGCAAACCCAACGCCTGAAATCATGCCCGAAGAAATCCTCGAAGTTCGCAGCGATGCCATCATCGCAACAGGACGATCTGATTACCCAAACCAAGTCAACAATGTTCTCGGGTTCCCTTACATCTTCCGAGGTGCTCTTGACGTTCGAGCACGTGACATTACCCAAAACATGAAGATGGCAGCAACTCGATCGCTCGCAGAACTTGCAAAGGAACCGGTTCCAGATTACATTTCAGCAGCATACGATGGTGCAACGATGGAATATGGCCCAGAGTACATTATTCCGAAACCATTTGACCGTCGCGTATTGATTTGGGAGGCCTCAGCCGTTGCGCAAGCAGCCGTCGAAGAAGGAATTGCATCGGTGACACCTGAGGAATTTTCGATGCAATCCTATCGAGAAGATCTCGAGGCACGTTTGGGTATGACATATTCCATTATGCGTAGCATCATCAATCAAGTTCGCCGCCGAAACAAGCGCATTGTATTCCCTGAGGGAGACAATGAGAAGGTGATTCGCGCTGCTGCACAACTGGCCGAACAGAAAATCTGCAAACCAATCCTCCTCGGCCCCGTTGACCGCATTGCCAGAATGATGGAAGAGATGCATTTCAGTTTCGATTACGAATGTTACGACCCTCGTTTCGATGAACGTCGCAAAGGAGCCTATACAGACGCATTGTTCGTGCGCAGGAAGCGTAAGGGCGTTACAAAAATGGATGCGGCACGATTGCTCAAAAGCCGACCCTATTTTGCAAGCCAGATGGTGGAAGCTGGTGATGCTGATGGATTCGTCGGCGGTGTCAGCCGGAATTACAGCGACGTTCTCCGTCCAGTTCTAGAAACGATTGGTGCCTCAGATGATGCTCATTGCCTCATTGGCTGCTACATGGTAACCATCAAAGGAAAGATTCTGTTCCTCGCCGATGCAACGGTGAACGTTTACCCAGACAGCAGAACACTCGCCGAAATCGCAGTTCAAACAGCGAAAGTTGCACGCCGATTTGGTGTTGATCCAAAAGTAGCCATGCTATCATTCTCAAACTTTGGTAGCACCCGTGCTCAACGGAGTGACCGTATCGAAGAGGCGGTTGAGATGGCACGAATCTTGGATCCCACATTGATCATCGATGGCCCAATGCAAGCCGATACTGCGCTTGATTCAAACGTTCAGAAAGAATACCCATTCATGGAATTCACAGGACCTGCCAATGTCTTGGTTTTACCAAACCTAGCCTCGGCAAACATCGTGTACAAGATGCTTGAACAACTCGCTGATGCCGAAATGACAGGACCCATTCTTGAAGGAATGAAGCACCCGGTTCAACTTGTGGCTCGCCAAGATGGTGTCCGTCATATTGTGAACATGGCAGCGATTTGTGTTGCTGATTCTATGCGTAAGGATTCTTATTGGGAAACGTTGGCAAACAGGCCATCCGATTCTTGAATGCCGTTTTCGTAAGGAATGGATGGCCGGCGTGGTCGCCAAATTGCACCCGTAACAAACCCAGCGACAAGTCCTCCAAACAACAGATTCGCCCATCCATCGATTGCATAGGAGCCAAAGCCTCGAATCACTGGGATGAGGAAAGATGGAATGATACCCAAAAGTGTGGTCCAGATGATCTCTGTGCGAAGGTTGCCTAGAACATCAGCACTCATTGGAACACGTCGCGCAGGTTCTTCTCGCGCAGGAGAAAGAACGAACCGCAGGACGGTGTTTGGAAGTGGGCGATCGACCGGGATGTTCGATGTTGCATGGGTCTCAGTTTTACGAGGATGCATTTCAACGGCAAGCCGGTGATGTTGGAGTGGCCCATCGGTTTCAACAGGCCGTGGCCGTCCATCCATCATACCTCCACGGTGGCTCGTTGCAGCGGCATCGCAGAGAATTTCAACAAAACCAGGTTCGAGATGAATGCTGGAAAAAGCATGATTCCACTCAGGAAATGAAGGTAATCTGGCATCCAACGCCTGTTCTCCATTCCTCGAGTCGAATGCTGTCTGAATGGTTGCTTGCAGCGATTCAATTTCATTGATGGTGAGCCCTGTCATCGGTTCATTTGCCTGCTGCGGTGTTTCCGACTCACCAAGCAATTCGGCAACCTGTCCACGTGTCAAAGGGTTCTTCAAGATGTAGAATGAAGGCAATCGCACTTCGTATCGAGGGCGTTGGCTGGCGTAAATCCAGCCACCTCTATCGCTTCCAAGCCATGAACTTCCGGAAGCGATTGGAATAAATTCCAGTCCATTGATAATGATGTTTTCCACAAAATCACTTCAGTTGTTGTTCCATCAATCTGTACCACTTCATGCCCACTTCATGTTCTTCGAGAAGTTTGAACTGTTTGAATGGCGAAATGGAACGCATGTAACCAAAAGCAGCAAAGTCCACAAGATTCGGCTCCTGTCCTCCGAAAAACGAGTGCCCATCGAATGAATTCGTGTAATCGGTCAATAAATCGTGCCAGAGTTTCTTTGGCGTTCGCCCGTCCTTCTTGACCCGTTTCCGAGCGATAATTCCCCACATGATCGGGAACCCTGCCCATGCGTAGAGTCTTCGTGAGATGAATCCAAACTTTTCCAGTTTGGAGACACGACGCGTGGTGCTCAATGCTGAGCCAAGTGAGCCGTACAGAATGGGAATTGTTGCACGTTTCCAAGCCTCATCAACATGAGCAAGCATCGAATCGTATCGTTCAGTACCACTGTTTTCGCTGAGCGATTTCTTGTTGTATTTCTCATCGATGTAGTTCATGATTGGTGTTGAATCAACGACCACTTCACCTTCCTCATCGGTAAACACGGGAACCTTGTTCCAGCCATTTGTGAATGAGAGTTCTTTCTTTGTTCGCATGGCATTGACTTGAACTTCACGCACGTCAAGTCCAAGATGTTCGATGAGTCCGCGTACTTTCCACGAAAATGGGCAGGTCTGCAACACATGCAGCGTAGCTTGGCTCATGTTCAAGTCCAATTGAAAGACCTTCTTCAATCCTCGTTAAGGTCTTGGTCAGGGCGCCATCCAGGTTTCCAAAATTCTTCATTGTCCAACCATTCCATCCACTCATCATCTGCACAGGCAAGTAATCGATACGCACGACTCTCAAGCCCTTCCCTGTTGTATTCAGGTAGCGTTCCTTCAGCATATGCTTGATGCCAATTGACTTGCATTTGGCGAATTTCTCGCCGAGCCCCTTCAGGATTATCGAAGTTCATTTCGCAGACATCCCGCAACTCGGAGAGCCATTGACGAGTATCTTTTCGAAGAGGGTCATCGATTCGATGCCTGGGCGATGTTTTCTTACCGAACGGCCACCAACCCATGGAGACTCTTTCAGCCTCTACGCTTTCATCTTTCGCATGAAGATGAAAAACAAGAACGTATTCGACGAAGCATGGGGCGAATTCATCTTCATCTTCATGGACGTTTGAAAGAACCATCGCTCAAATCTTTGGCAAATACCTATCGAGATCGTCTACAAAGTTCTGGCCTTCATGTTCATGTTCATACGGATGAATTGCCAAAGTATCTTTCAAAACTTGAGTCGATGACCGGGCAGTTGTTTCTTCTTGACGAGCGTGGAACAACCTACACATCTGTCGATTTTGCTAAGAAGGTACAGTCTTGGACGCTTCATCCATCCGATACGCACATCGCTATTGGACCCGCGGAAGGTTGGGACAATCTGGGACAACACTTGCCACGAATTTCGTTATCTGAAATGACCTTTCCACATGAATTTGCAGCTGTCCTTTTCCTTGAGCAATTGTACCGAGCCTTCCAAATCATCAAAGGAACTTCCTATCACAAGGCTTGAGCCAATCCTAATCAATGGCAAGATGGAGGAGGAGATATGGCCGTTCCATTTGGTGATGAGGCAAGTTTGCGCTGGATTCTCATTGCCTTCGAATTTTTCATTGGAATTGCCCTTGTTTACAACAGTAAGAATCAACCATTTCCTCGACCAAGTGCTCGATTTGGTTGGCTGGTGATTCTCCTTGCTTCACTCGTTCTCATCGGGCAGGCTGCACCAAAGCCGATGTCCATTTTTGCACACTTTGTTCTGCTTTCCGGACTTGGAGGATTTGGTTTGGTTGCAGGTGTCTATCAACTTGCACAGACACAGCGGGACGTCCTCGTAGCACCCTATTCTGGAATGATGTTCTGTGTTGGAGTCGCAGGCCTCATGGTCTTGACCTGGGACGATCTTTCCAAAGTTGAACAATGGGCAGGATTCCTGACCCTTGTCGTTTTGGGTGGGGGAGAAACGTGGCTTATTTTCCGTGGCTTGTTGATTGGCAAACTGCCGCAGGCGTGGTCGCAGGCAGGCATGGTTGCACTCATCCAAGGTCGATTAACCGGGCGAAATGGCGCTATTGAATGCTTTGAGAAAGGATGGGATGCTGATGAAGAGCACTTGAATCCGATGGCATATGTTGCTTTGCATCGCATTCACTTGTTTCTTGGACAACATGATGAGGCTCAAACCTGGAAAACCTATCTGGATCGCGAAGGAGGGGAATCCGCGGTTGCTCATGAATTCATTCGTGCTATTCATGATGCCTTGACGGATCTTGATGCACAGGCAGCACAACGACTACCCGTTCTTGCAGAAGAAGAATAGTCGGATTCTAGGCATATTTTCTAGAATCCTTCAAAATCCACACAAAAACGAGATAATTTAAAGAATATAGACGTCGATTTAGATACATGAACAAGCAAATTTCTGTCAAAGTCTTTCTCTGGATGGTTATGAGTTGGTCTGCTGCAAATCTCTTTGCCCAAGCGATTTACATGGGGATTAACGGTGTTCCTTTCGATGGCTTTGCCATGATTGATTCGCTTGGTAATTGGTATTATCTTCTTGTTATCGTTGAAGTTTCTGTTTGGATGTATGTGGCTCTATACTTCGTAAAACGCTTCCTCATGAAGGTGGATTCTTCGGCGCAAATTCATCCTAACCACTGAAATTGATATCGCGCATCAAATTCATCCGATGAGATTAAGGGGTGCCATGAAGAACATGCCCTCATGTTCAATCTTGACAGGGAACCATTGTTTTCTGGTCAACCCATGCTTTTGGAAGATTTGGATGAAAACGAAATCGAACGTTTGGACATGGACAACTTGAGTGTCCTCAGCATAGATCAAGTTCGTGAGACCCTTCCTGATGTTGAGCGTCAACTCTCAACTTTACAAGCGATTGTCGATGAGGCTCATGACATGACAGAAGAGATTGAAATTCTGCTTGAATCGCTCCCTCCAGAACACCCTCATGTCGTTGAGATGTCCGAGTTGTTGGGCGGACTTGTTGCTCATTGGCAACAAACGATCACCAACATCGAACGACACGGAGCACGTGTTGCAGGTCTAGACCCTGGTCGAATCGAATGGTTTGGTGTCGTTGATAATCAATTGAAATTGTACTCATGGACATGTGGGGAGTCCGATATTGAGTGGTACTACGGTATCGATGAAGGTTTTTCATCCCGAAAACCACTCATAGAAGCATAACTTCCCAAGAAGTGAGGGGGAGCACATGGTTCGGATTGATCGAGTTCATACTGGTGGTGGAGACAAGGGCGAATCCTCCCTTGTTGATGGGAGTCGGCGATTGAAATCCGATTTGCGATTTTCCGTCGTAGGAGATTGCGATGAACTCAATTCCATCATTGGATTGGTACGGATGGAAAGTACTCGCGTTCCGATGTACCATCGTGATGGGGGAGATCGTAAGGGAGCTGGACGAGTGCATTTCATCTGCGACACGGCACTCTCACGTATCCAGCACGAATTGTTCGATTTAGGCGCTGAGTTGGCTTGTCCGCCAGAGAATTTACCCGAATATATGGTGCTCATCAATGAAACACAGGCAGACACGTTGGTTTCTGACATGGATGCATGGCTGACACAAGTCGAGCCGCTTACGTCGTTTATTCTCCCTGCTGGAGGGCCACCTCAGGCAGTACTTCACCATGCACGAACCGTTGCTCGACGACTTGAGCGGGGTATTGTTCAACTTCGAGAACATGAAGGTGAACAATCTGTACGTCCACTCGTCTTGACCTATGTTAACCGTCTTTCAGACTGGCTGTTTGTGTTGAGCAGGTGGATTACCGCGGTTCTCGGTGAAGAAGAAATGCTTTGGCAGCCTCTCGGTAAACGAGGGAAAGAAGAGGGTATTGCAAGTTCAATCCTTCGTCAAGCAGAACACGATGCTGACCTTGACAACATCTAAGGTGTTGACTTTACTTTGTCCCATGCTTGACGTACAACGAAACGTGTTTCGTCATGCGTCAATTGTGCGAGTGCTTGTTCCCAATCCAGCCATAGGTGATCCCGATGTTCGTGCGATAAGGTAACGTCTAGGGAATCCGTTTCAGCGAGGAACCAGAAGACTTCCTTCTCCCGTTTTCGACCTTTGTGCCTGTACGTGTAGGAGGTACGCTCAACAAATTCTTGGTCGAATGTTAGTTCTGTGATTCCAGTTTCTTCTGCCAATTCTCGACGTACGGTCGCAAGATGGTCGACATCAGTATCCTCAACGTGACCCTTTGGTAAATCCCAGTGACCTTGCGGGTATTGAAGCAATAAGATGCTGTCAATGTTGACCAAAATCACACCACACGACGTCTCCATTCCTCCCCCTCTGTCAACCCCTGTTCGGAATATGGTTTGATATCTTCGTGTACTGTTTTTGCCCAATAGGTTCAATATACGTCGAATTTGGACGGTAAAACGTGACGGACATATCCATGTTTCCAGACGTTCATCGAATCATTGCTGATTCAGATTTGGATGGGATGTGTGCAGCCGTTGTTCTCAAGAAGGCTTATCCAAACGCAGAAGTTCATTTTGCCCATGCTGCACTGATTCGTTCTGGGATTATTGACGATCTTATTGATGAGCATACGGTAACAGTCGACCTTCCTTTTCATCCGAACAGTGGTTGGTATCTCGACCATCACTTGACGAACAAACCAACTGACGTAGAGCATGATACTTACATCTCAAAAGGAGGAATTGTTCACTGGGATCACACGCCCTCTGCAGCTCGTCTCGCCTTCGAATTGTTCAGAGAGGAATTTGATTTTCCACACCTTGAGAACATCATGCCCCTTGTCGATGATCTCGACTCTGGTGGCATTTCTCTTGAGACCTTTCTCGAGGACGGTTCTCTGCTTCAATTATCACGAACGCTGAGTTACAGTGATGCAGACTACATGCATCATTTGCTTTCTCTCTTCCAAAACTGTACTTCGATGGAGGCGATTTACAACGATCCCATTGTTCGGGATAGAATGACTGAAGCTCGTCGTTCTCGTCAAGAACTAATGGATTTGGTGAAGGAAAAAACGACCATCGTCAATCGCCTTGCGATTTGTCGTCTTGAAGACACTGGATTCCGCTCTAACGGCTATCTCATAACAGCACACGCTGGTGAAGATGCCGATGCGTGTTGCATCATTCATGGTTATTCAGACGGTGAAATTGGCGACCAATCACGACCTCCTCTTTCAGCGAGTTTCTATGCGAACTCCTTCCTTCCTGAGGGGCAAAATCGCTTCGATCTTTCCCGTTTAGCTACAGAGTTTGATGCCCATGGAGGGGGTCACGCAAATGCTTGTGGATGTCGAATCCAACCTCCAGGTCTTGAGGCGAATCTCTTGAGGTGGATGGAGATGTGGGATAACCGTGAGATTGATTTGAACTATCAAATCAGATGACTTGGAATGTGTAAATGAGTCCAAGGAATGCGTGAATCATTACCAGTGCCATCATCAAATCAGAGGCACGGCCGTGCTTTGTTCGCTCCATCGTAAAGGACTCGTTGTTTTCCTTCATCTCCGCAGTCTTTCGCCCGTGACGAACAACAAGCCAGAGAAGAATCAATCCAATCGGTCCAGAGAAACCGTGAATGTTCTGAGGAAGCAAATCCGAAGTCCAGTCATTATCGACGAGAATGCCAGAAATTGCACGAGCAAGGAAGGCGATGAGCGCTAAGCAAATGCCTGACCAGAGGAGCCACTCTCCATGTCGTTGATGACGAGCAAGTGCTTGTTTTCGTTCATCTCCACGAAGTTTCATACCCCGTTTTCTCCAACCATATTGACGCACGAGCCAGAAAACAAAGGCTGTGGCAAGAATCGGGTGAATTAACATTATCACCGTTCGCGTCACCATGCCTTCTCCCACTGATTCTTCCGAGGGATGGCCGACTTGAATGCGTTTCTCTTGTGCTTGTGACTTCGGCGGTGAGTTGAAAGGTGGAATGCCGAGGGAATGCTGGGGGGGCGCGATGCAAGAATCATTTCTTGAGGCATGTCTTGAAGCTGGATTCAAGACAATCAAGAATCGCCGTCTCAATGCTGTTGGCAAATGCCCCGAATTTACCTTGATGGAAAAACCTTGGAAAGAATTGGTGAAACTCGCTGTCCTCGAGACAGAGATTCCAGGACAAGACGAGGAAGGAGAAACCATTGCACCATCTCCTCGATTCCGTCGCGGGCGACGCCGCGGACGCCAACAATCAGCGATTCCATCACCTGATGATATTCAAACGATGAGCGATGAATCTCCCGCACTTCGATTTGCCCTTCTCCTTGTGAATAAGTTCCTGCATGCAGAGCAGTGGTCTGAAGAGAATCACGCACCTCTTGAATCAGAACTGAGAAGTGCGTGCCTCGAACAAGGTGTCCATCCTGTTTGGCATGAAATGGCAAAACGCAGCGATCTCTTCGGTCAATTTTCAGCTTGCCCGATCGTTGAATCGAAAGCAACATCATCGAAGAAGACACTCGACCTTTCTGAAATCACCATCGATCCATTCGATGTATCTTCATGTCTTGATGTTCTGAAGTCGATACCAGACGATCAATACAGTGCTGAGGATTTGGTGGCAATGAAGCGTTTGGTCAAACGGCTTTCCTCAGGAAAGTGGCCGAATGTTGAATCGAATCTTTTGGAGTTCGAGGGGAATTTATCCCTCGTATCTCTGCTGATTGCTTTGAACACAAATGCGCCGACAGATTCCATTCTGAAGCGTCTCCGTAAAGCAAACAAATCTCTTGCTGAACGTTATGAGTTGGCCATGATTTTGACCGGAGATACGATTGAATGGAACGATGATTATCTCTCACAGGATGAGGATGACCTTGGCCAAGCCCTTCTCAAATTGGTATGGATGAACGGACCATTGGATCAAATGAATCCATCAACGGTGCAACTGGAAGTTGGGCTTGACATCCTCGTCAAGGAACAAGCCCCGACGAGCCGAGTTGACGTCGTTCGCTGGAAGATGCTTCAATGCTACGTTGAGGAAGAGCGTAGTGATGACGCTCTCGAAATCATCAAGTCCATTTCTCTTGAACACGATTCGGACGCCTCTGAGTTGTTGCCACTTTTGATTCAACTGAACAATCCTGAGGGTTACCATTGGCTTGAGTCGAACATGAACAACATCGACGAAGGTGGATTGGTTTCGATTGCTCAAGAAGATGCTTTACCAACCTCGCTGCGAGCCAAGGCACTGATATTACTCAAGAACCAAGATGGAGAAGGATGGATGGAGGTTCAATCGTTTGCAGTACACATCTTCGTTCAAACGCTCAATTTGGATGAGTTAGCCACCATTTTGATCGATGATGATGTTGCAATTCCGACGTATCCATACGAGACACTTATCGTAGCACATCTCCTAAGTGCTCATCACGAAGAAGCAGTATGGGAAGTAGCACGGGAAGCTCGAAAGAAAGCACTTCAAATGATTCAATCCACAGACGTACCAGCCTCCATCAATGATGATGAACACAAACTCCTGCTTCTCCTTGAAGGTCGCATCGAGGAATCTGTGAACAAATTGAAATTAACAGATACGTTGTCCAAGAAGGGAATTAAGGCCATCAATCAAATTGTCAATGCACTTTCGTCAGGCGGCTCGCATCTTGTGGATGAGAAGCATCTCAACAATATCATTGAATCAATCGAAGAGGGTGCATTAACTGGTCTGAGAGATGCGCTTCTTCGAACGATTGTCTCAAAACTTCGCCTCAACAATGCCCGACTTTCACTTGAACGAGGAGACGATTCAAGTCAAGTCATATCAATTCTCGAATCCGTTTTGGCTCAGCCATCTATTCCTTATCCTATCGTCGCTGGTGTGCGGGAATTGATGTATGAGTTTGACCTTGGAATCGAATCACTTGTCCAATGGTACCAGTCACATCATCAACGATCCATATGGGCGCTACTTGCCCAAGCCACCCTTGAGGCCTCGAGAGGCAAGAACCTTTCAGCCGCCCGTCTCTTCAAGCGCACAGCAGATTCAGGCGAGTTCGCTTACGATGAAGAGATCATGTTGTACCGAAAGGCCTTGATTCATTTTGCATTTGATAAAAAGTGGGGAGAAGCCAAGCAACTGTTGTCAGAACATCCAAATCTACGTGCTGCGATAACAAAGCGCTTCCAACTCTATCTTGACGTTTCGCACAAAGCTTCAATCCAGGAGACTGCAAAGGCAACATCGATCTTGAAGAATTTCGTTCGCCGACAAGAAGTGATTGTTGAAGAGACAGAAGAAGGAGAGAAAACAAAAACTAGAACGGTCTTCAAAGAAGATGAACTTGATTTGCTCCACACTTATCCAGATGAACATCCAAAACCGTTGCCAAGAGAGCCGTTCATTGGACGTCTTCTTGCGGCAACCAATGCGTTACAACGTGATTATCGGACGCAGAGTTCCAAGTCATTCGATCGACGCTACCGCGACATTATGCTCATGCGTAATCCAGAAGCGATGGAGATTCACACATTGGCTCAACAGGCGTGCGAGACCTCTCCTCTCGATGCTCTGAGAATTCTTGAACGCGCACAACTCTCTGGGCGTTTCCCCGATCGGAAAGATTCGCTTGCAAATTTGGAGTTGATGCTGTTCCGTCGACACCAATCTGAGATACGTACTTCTGACCGTCGATATCTCAGACATCTTCCGCTCAAACCACTGGTATTGGTCGATACCAACATTGTCATCGACGCGCTGTACCAACGACTTCAGGAAAAACTCAATCGTTCCAACCACTTTGAGGATTCAACCAATCAGCGTTCTCACTTCGCTGGTTATCTCCTTTATCTTGCAGCGAACGATATGGTCGACCTTTGGTTGCCAAAGGTTGTTCGAGGCGAAGTCGAGAACATTGCTCGTTCAAGCGATGATATACGAACTCGATTCAAGAATGCCCTCGTCGACAACGAGGTTCTGGAATCGACCATGTCAACTGAAAACATGAAATCAATCGTGAACGAAATCATATCGCAATTCAGTACCTGGGATGGAAATTCCGATGAAATAGAAGCCGAAGCCGTGAGTGATGAGGTTAAATCTTCCATGAATGAATTCTTAACCCAACATAGCGAAATCTACGATGAGTTAACAAAGATGCGCCACCACTACGAAGGTAAGAACATTCGAACTGAAATTGAAGGTAAGAACATCTATCCACAAGCCCCAGATCGTATGATTATGCAATACGCAGCAGCGCTTTCTAATCGACCGATTGACAACGTAGGCTCGATTGTGGTTGCAACCCATGATGGCGACTTTACCGTCGTAGCCCGGGCGTTTGAGGAGCGCTTTGGCTTCGGAATTGCAAAGAACAGTCGAACATTGAAGCAATGGCTTCGTGAATCATGAGCGTTGCCAAACCGCCCTGTAGCGTAAGTGTTCTTCCTCTTCGTATTGAACCACATACATGTCTGCTGGATTGAGCGTTTGTCCGATGGATTGGATGAAGGAACGTTCAAGAGGCCAAGGAGGACCATCAACTTCAATTTCGTTCAATGGATTATCCATTCGTCCAATGCATATCAGTTGGCCACCCTGGCCAACAAGAGGTGCGAGATTCTGTGACGCCGGTATGCGAAACACCTCAGGAATTGCTTGTAGTATGTGGACTTCAAGGACGAGGTCAAATTTCTCAACCCATGTAGGATTTGGTTTGAGTAAATCCCCAACCTCCCAAGAGATGGAATGATTGGTGTGCAGTTCCTTCGCCCAACGAATCGCTGATTCTGAGAGATCGAATGCTGTAACGTTCCAGCCCTTCTCTGCAAGGTAAACCGCATCCTCGCCAAGGCCACAACCTACAACTAACGCAGAACCTTCTCGTCCAGCATATGTGTCCATCCAATCAACAAGGAATGGATGTGGTTCGCCTTTTGACCATGGAATGAAGGTCGAGTCCTTTTCAGCAAAATCGTACAAATCTTCGAACCAATCAAGAGGTGCACCACGTTCAGATGCAGCATCGGAGAGGTTTCGCAAAATCTTCCGAACGTCGTCCATAGTGATGCCTTCACATGTGTGCGATGAGCGCATCTCCAAAGGCAGAGCAAGAGAGCAAAGTTGCATCGTCCATGAGTCGTTCGAAGTCATATGTGACAGTCTTTGCACTGATGGCTCCTTCCATGCCTTTCACAATGAGATCTGCGGCTTCACTCCATCCCATGTGGCGAAGCATCATCTCAGCAGATAGGATGAGCGAACCAGGGTTGACTTTGTCCTGACCCGCATACTTCGGAGCGGTTCCATGCGTGGCTTCAAAGATAGAAATTCCCGTATCATAGTTGATGTTTGCACCTGGGGCAATACCTATGCCGCCAACTTGAGCAGCAAGAGCATCTGAAATGTAATCGCCGTTCAGATTCATTGTTGCAAGTACACTGTATTCTGCAGGTCTTGTAATGATTTGCTGAAGCATGGCATCGGCGATAACGTCCTTGATGACAATCTCATTGCCTGTTGATGGATTCTTCATGGTACACCATGGTCCTCCATCGAGTTCGACGGCTCCAAACTCTTCCTTTGCAAGTTGGTAACCCCAATCTCGGAAACCACCTTCTGTGAATTTCATGATGTTCCCTTTGTGAACGAGCGTAACACTGTCCTTATCATTATCAATGGCATACTGTAGAGCAGCTCGAACGATTCTGTTGGTTCCTTCTTGACTGATTGGCTTGATTCCGATACCCGATGTATTCGGGAAACGAATCTTGTCAACACCCATTTCGTTGGTCAGGAAATCGATGAGTTTCTTGACACCTTCCGAACCGGCTTCCCATTCGATGCCAGCATAGACGTCTTCGCTGTTCTCTCGGAAGATAATCATATCAACATCTCCAGGTGTCTTGACAGGAGAGGGTGTTCCATCGTACCATCGAACAGGACGTACACAAGCAAAGAGATCCAACTTCTGGCGGAGAGCAACGTTGAGAGAACGAATTCCACCGCCCACCGGCGTGGTCAATGGGCCTTTGATTGAGACTAGGCCTGAGCGCATGGCGTCCAATGTGGCCTCTGGGAGCCATTCGCCGGTTGCATTGAATGCCTTTTCTCCGGCAAGAACTTCATTCCAAGCGATTTGCTTCTCTCCATCGTACGCCTTTGTGACCGCAGCATTAACAACAGAAATCATGACTGGGCTGATGTCAACACCAATTCCATCTCCTTCGATGTAGTGAATAATTGGGTTATTTGGGATGTGAAGTTTTCCATTTTGCATAACAACAGGTTCGCCGCTCATAGTTCTCAAATGGTCCCACCAATAACCACTTCAAGAACCAACCGACGCGATGGTTTCTATGAGAGCCAAGGTGCAATGGGCCGGAGGGACGAAACTGGACTGTCAAAACGAGCGTGGTCAATCCATCGATGTTGATTGGGAAGATGGGCCTTCACCAATGCAAATTTTCCTCCAAATGATTGGAGCATGTTCGATTGTTGACGTCGTTGTTGGCCTAAAGAATAGACAGTTTGGTGAAGTCTGGGTCGATTTGGATGCTGAACGAAGAGAGGAGTATCCGCGCTCTTTCACGAAAGTCAACATGATCTACAACGTTGAAGGCGATGTTCCGGAAAAATTAGTGCGCCGCACCATCGAAAAGTCTCACGAAAAGTATTGTTCTGTTTCCAATTCGCTTAGCGATGATATCGAAATCACTTGGGATCTTATTCTTCATCAGAAATAAGAACTCGATTTAAGCGATTGAATCGCTTGCTTGAATGCATTTTCTAAAAGGTCATACAACGGCTTCCAGACTGACGGAATGTCTTGTTCTTCGACGAAATCAAACTCTCCTGAGTTGTGCTGGACACGGACGCATGGGCGAATCTGCTGATTACCTTGAAGTTCGACGAGCAACGACAAGCGATATTCATCGTCTGACAATGTCACTCGGGCGGAGTTCAAGTCAATGTTGTGAGCACTCTCTGGAAGGATTTCAACTCCGCCATTGGACTGCTGACGGATGGTATGTTGAGCAAGAACTTGCAACAATTCAGCCACAAGGAGGGGGTCGACTGGAGTCGACGCTTCCTCGTCCCCGTTCAAGATGCTTTGCAATGGATCCGAAGTGAGCCGTTGTTGAGCGGAAGGGGTTCCGAGTTCAGCAAAAATATCCACATCGTCGGCATCGAAGTCTTGACTTATTGGTTGTTCAAAATCCATGTTATCAATTGAACTTTTGTTCTGTTCCCCTTTTGAAGTATTGTTCACGTTGTATCGAACATGAAAGATTCAAATGGAGGCTAATTTTGGTATTAATCGAGGGATTGCTATGCGTGCTGTTGCTGTTGCAATTGTCCTTGCACTCCTTACACAAGTCGCCGTATCCGCTCCATCAGGAATTGGAAAATCAGCAAATGAGGGATGCCGTTGTCACGGAGAAATGAGTTCATACACCTCAGTGAACATTCAAGGGTTGCCCGATTCTTTTGAATCAAATACGACGTACAATTTTTCCATCGAAGTCGATTCTGAAAGAATTGAAGCAAATCCAAATGGATCAGTTGGAGGCTTCAGAATGTTGATTGTTGGTGGTTCAATAACCTTCGATGATGCAGAAGGGTTGATTCAGGAATTGGATGATGGTTGGACGCACACAGAGTCAGGCAATACGGTTCGGAGTTGGAACCTCTCTTTCCACAGTCCAGAAGACAATGCATCGTATGTTGACTTCACCGTGTATGGCAACGCAGTGAATGGTAACCAAGCAAGTTCCGGTGATGCTTGGAACCGTCTCATCTTCCGGCTACCTGGCGTGGAGTACGACGGTGAACTTCGAACAGAGCAAACGGATGAATTCAATCCGTTGGACTACACTGTTGGAATGGTCTCCATGCTTGTCCTTGTCGGACTCCTGATTATCACAATACGTGATTGATCAATTAACGAATTCAATTGTACTGCTTCGAAGGGCTTTGAGTTGACGTCGCTCTGATGAACCATGAATTTGCTCACTTTTGACACCTGTCAAAACAAGCATCACTCGAATTTCATCATCGAGCGTTTCGTCGACTGCAGTACCCCAAATGATCTTCGCATGCGGTGAAATACGTTCAGTAATAATTTGAGCACAGCGTTCAGCCTCTCCAAGTGTCAGATTATTTCCTCCAACGACATTGATGAGGGCGCCTCGAGCGTCACTAAAGTCAAGGTCGAGGAGAGGAGAATGCAAGGCTTCCAATGTTGCCTCTTCAGCTCGTCCAGGACCAGACCCTGCACCAAGACCGATCATCGCTACTCCTGCTCCAGAATGGATAACGGCCTTCAAATCCTCAAAGTCGAGATTGACCATCCCATCTCGGGTAAGAAGTTCAGTCACACCAATGATGGATCGAACGAGGAGTTCGTCACCGACTCGAAATGCACTTGCAAGTGGTAGATCCTTGACGCCTTCAATCTCAAGGAGACGTTCGTTTGGAATAACCAGAATTGTGTCACAGTGCTCACGAAGTCGCTCAAGACCCCATTCTGCATTCTCTCTTCGAGTAGCACCTTCGGATTTGAAAGGATAGGTAACGACTGCAATTGTCATGGCTCCTTGTTCCTTTGCGAGTCGGGCAATATGTCCTGCTGCACCAGTACCCGATCCACCGCCCATACCTGCGGCAATGATGGCAAGTTGAGTATCCGTCGTGATGCCTCGAAGTGCCATTTCAGATTCGAGTGCAGCAGCCTCGCCCTTGGTTGGATCGCCTCCAGCTCCTCGGCCTCGAGCAGTTCGTCCAATCAGTACCTTATGTTCAAGTGGAGACATGAGAAGTGCTTGTGCGTCTGTATTGATGGCATAACCTGTAACAAATGAATTCTCAAACAATCCCTCGGCATCGAGTCGTCCAACTGCATTGCACCCTGCACCTCCGACACCGTAAACACGGATTCGGGGTTGAAGTGACTCGAGAAGAGCACGTAACTCTTCGTCAGTACCTTGACCACTTGGTTGTGGGTCAAGTTGTGGCACAATTTCCTCATCGGAGAGTTCCAAAACTCGTTCAATCAAATGGCGCATGGTGGTTAACTTGCTTCATCCTAACTTGAATGTATTGCACCCAAATTCCATGATGGATGCGATTTTCAAACAAAGCATCAATCGCGGAGTCCTTCTTGGGTGACTTGGTAAACACATTCACCATCTGGCAAGTTTGGAGAGTCGACGAGTCGAGCGATTCGTCGTCCGCCCTTAGCCTTTCGAAGGTAGAGTCGGAATGTGGAGGCGTGTGCGAGAACGTGGCCTCCAATCGGCTTTGTTGGATCTCCCCACATTGCATCTGGTTTGGAATGAACTTGGTTCGTCACCAAGACAAGCGCGTTGTTCACATCGGCGAGCTGCTTCAAGTCCTTGAGATGGCGGTTCAATTTCTGTTGCCTGTTTGCAAGCATACCACGTCCAATGAATTCTGCACGGAAGTGGCTTGTCAATGAATCGACGATAATCATCTTGACGTTGAGGCCTTTGCTCATTCGCTTGATTTCCTCAGCAAGGAGCATTTGGTGTGCAGAATTGTATGCGCGAGCAACGTGTATACGACTTAAGACCATATCTGGATCAAGACCGTGGCCACGAGCCATCTGCGTGATTCGCTCAGGTCGGAACGTGTCTTCAGTATCGATGTAGAACACATCACCATCGAAACCACCGTCTTCAATTGGCATGGTACAGTTGACAGCGAGTTGATGCCCAATTTGGGTCTTACCCGAACCAAAAGCCCCGTAAACCTCGACTAGAGCCTGGGTTTCGAAACCTCCGCCAAGAAGGTCATCGATCGATTGTACCTTTGAGGAAAGCTTCTGAACTTCTCGTCGTCGGTCTAGAAGAGCTACACCAGAAACGAAACCACCGATATTGGCCATTTTCTTTGCAGCATTGATGATTTTGCCTGCGACTGCTTCACCAAGTTCAGCTTGCTCGGCAAGGTCTGCAGGTGACATGACTGCAAGAGAGAGAAGTTCGTCAAACCCAGCCTCACGGAGTTTCTCGGCCGTTGCCGGACCAACACCGGGGAGGTCTTCGATCTTGACCTCAGGTTCCTCCTCATCTACGGCTTCCATTGGTATCACTTCATCCTCAGTCGGGACTTCATTGTTCTTACTTGTTGTCTTCTTCTTTGTTTTCGTGCTCATTGTATCACTCATGCCGAACCAGTGGCTGAGGGTATATCAAGCGAAGAATGGGACAAACCTTCGATAAAATCTGAAGATATGAGCGTCAAATCACTGCATGATATCGATTTTCACTTTTCATTCACTTTCAGAATTCTCTTCTTCAGATTCATTGTTTGATTGGTAAGGGTTGGGTGCCGACTCCTCGGGTTCATAGAGAATAACAACAATATGATTGATGTTGATTCTGTCTTGACCTTGATCGATTGTTAGTTGAAGATCGTGCATACCTCGGATTGGGAAGTTCAGGTCAATAGACCACGATGCATCTTCCCCATCTTGAATTTGGGTTGACTTGGTGCCTTTGCTGGCTGCGTTTGGATCGGTTAATTCCCAAGTTATGCTCACAGGACTTCCAAGAGGAGTTTCTGGATTTTCAACGACTGAAGCAATTGTCATTTGTCTTGGATTTGAGGCTTCGTTCCCTGGTGTTGTATTGATCTCCATCGTATCAGGGTCACCTGAATTTGCTTCACTCCAATCGATTGAATGTTCAACACGAAGAACAACGGTTTGATTCGCTGTGTTTCCGTTGATGTCTGTAGCGGCCAATACAACCGTATACATTCCGTGAATTTGGTACTCTACATCGATGTTTGCTGACTCTGATGCATCAATGGTGATGGCTGAACGACCATCGCCTGGTTCAAGTGAGAAGGTTTCCAACCCATAATCCGACGTTGTTCGAGCAAAATCAAAACTAAAGGTGACACCAGTAAAAGAGATCTGTGAACCACCAAGATAGGATTGCTCTATTGTGCCATTGGTTGCATCGTAGTGCACAACGAGGTTGATGAGTTTCTCTTGTTCAGAATCATCCTTGCCAAAACAACCTGCAAGCATTGAACACATCAATAGGGTGGCGAAGAAGACCGCTCCTGTTCGCCCGCCCATACTGTATGTTGGAGGTCATCCTTGAAGAAGACAGTGCCGAAAGAGGATGAAAAAATACCACATCGGTGGTTTCAAAGGGAAGGACTGTGGGGTTTGGCTCAGCGAGGTGGGGTAGTCTGGATATCCCGTCGGGCTCATAACCCGGAGATCGATGG
>JBMTJI010000002.1:0-136978 GCA_049438185.1 Candidatus Poseidoniaceae archaeon | reverse complement strand
GGGCCACTAGTTTACCAGTTGTCTGGCAAGGCAATGCTGGGTAGCCACGCCCTGATGGATAAGAGCTGAAAGCATCTAAGCTCGAAGCCGCCCCAGAGACGAGACACCTCAGAACGCTCGTAAAAGACGAGTTTGATAGACTGCGGATGTACGCACGAAGCTTCGGCGACGTGTTCAGTCCAGCAGCACTAATTGTTCGAGCATCTTTTTCATTATGTATCCGCACCTCGAGTGCCCTTCGTCTAATAAGCATGCCAATTCACGATGCGACGCCATGTCGTGTCATTCCAATTCGAAAGAAGATGGGTGCACGGTCACAGCGAAGGTGTTTACCCGGTCCCATCCCGAACCCGGAAGTCAAGCCCTTCTGCGTCTGTCCCAATACTGTGGTACGAGAGTCCACGGGAACGGCAGTCACTGTGCCCCTCTTCTTTCCTCTTGGTTTTCCCCGTTCTTTTTCTTCCTTACACCTAAGATTTCTAAACTACGTATGGATACATCGTAACGAGGTGAAGGTCATGCCGATTGATACATTGGATATACTTGGTTCCGATCAAATCGGAATTCATCTCTCATCCGTTGGCAAAGTCCTCTTCCATCCCCGAGAACTTCCTGAACTTGTTCTTGAGCAACTTGAAACAACGTTGCAACTTGAGATGGCTCCCATTTCGATTGGTGGTTCAAATCTCATAGGAGCCTTGCTTGCAGGAAATTCAAATGGCATTGCAGTTGCTGATATTGCCACAGAGAAGGATATTGACCAACTTACTGCTTATGGCGATGTTGTCGTCATGGAAGGAGGTGTGAATACTGCCGGAAATCTCCTTTTAGCAAACGAACAAGGCTGTGTCGCATCCCCGAGTATTCCTCATGATGGTCTAGAAATTCTCGCAGACGTTCTAAGTGTTGACATCATTGCCACAACAATCGGTGGCCAGGATGTCGTAGGAAGTCTCGGAGTCGTCAACGATCAAGGTGTGTTGCTTCACCCAGACGTTGCTGGAGACGAAGTTCTTCTGATCGAAGAAGTTCTTGGGGTTCCACCAATGGTTGGTACCGTTTCATTTGGTTCTCCGTATGTAGGCGCAGGTATCTGTGCCTCCAATGATGGTGCAGTTGCAGGCAGTGAAACCACAGGTCCTGAATTAAATCGAATTGAAGACGCACTCGGCATCATCTGAAAGTCGAACGCCAATGTTCAAGAGCCTCTCTTCATGAAACTCGTTCATGGGTGAAATGCTCTATCAAGGAAAGGTTAAGCAAGTTTGGTCTACCGATGACCCAGATGTACTAGAATTCCGATTTACAAATCAAATTTCAGTTTTCGATCAAATTATTCCTTCATTGATTCCTCGCAAAGGTGAATCATTGAACAGAACCACAGCACATTGGTTCAAGTTGGTTGAAGAAGAAGGCGTTTGCGGAACACATCTCGTTGAAGTGAACTCAGCCGACCGATGTCTTGTTCGAAAGGTCGAAGTGATCAAAGAACCAGGTGCAATCCCTCGAGATATGGAATGGGTTTTCGTTCCACTTGAATTCATTTGTCGACACTACCTCTCAGGATCCGCATGGAGACGATTCCAAAGGGGCGAATTGACTCCTGAACAACTCGGTGTCTCAGCGGATTGCGAATACGGTGCTAAACTGGACAAACCATTCGTTGAGGTTACGACGAAGTTCGAGGCCTACGATCGAAACATCGACCGTACAGAAGCACTTGAAATATCGAACATTACTGATGAGGAGTACGATGCGATTGTTACTGCAGTTTTGAAAATTGACGAAATCATTGAACGAGAGGCAGCCAAGAATGGTCTCATTCACGTTGATGGCAAGAAGGAATTCGCTCTCGGACCAGGTCGAAAAGTCGTTCTTGTTGATACATTTGGTACACTTGACGAAGATCGTTGGTGGGATGCTGAAGCATACGCAAACGGAGAGTGCATTGAACTCTCAAAGGAATTTGTTCGAACGCATTACATCAATACGGGTCATCAGGCAGAATTGAAAGCTGCGCGTGATGCTGGAACCACAGACCCACCGATCCCTGCCCTTCCACAATCCGTTATCGACGAAACAGCCGCTCTTTATGCTTCGATGTATGAGCGACTTACCTCTGAAACGTTCTAAGCGTGCATTCGATGAATGAGTCCCGCATTGTGGCGTTCTGCTGCCAAGAGGAGAGCGTTCAAGTGACGCATAGCATCTCGTACTCCACCATCAATAGGTTCGTCTTTAGCGACAGTCCATCCCCCTCCGAGCAAGCTTGAACGCAGTGTTTTGACTTCCTCGCATGTAAGGAAGCCCATGATGTTCAAGCCAGCCTTACCGTCCATGTAACGCTCATCTCCTACATTTTCTGAATTGCAACGTGTCAGGAGATAATCGAGATGTGTCACAAGGTCGTCATAGAGATCATTGGTTTGTCCACCAACAGTTCTGACATTTTCTCGAACATATTGAATGGTTGAACCATTTGGATGTGGGAATCGACCAAATCGCTCCCTGTTCTTATCTTCTCCAAGCATGATTGGGAGATTATCCCCATCCAACATCCTTGTGAGTGTAAACAAGAGTGTTGGATCGTCCCATGAAATTATTGATCTTGGTTCGAATTCGTCTATGCCTTGAGTTCGAAACCTCTCTTGTATTCTTGGATGTTCACAAACAAGACCCCATTCTTTGTTTGAACCTTTTTCTATTGAAACCAGTGCATCAAATACCACTGAAACAAGGCCAGAATGGCATCCATCGAGTGTGTAAAAAGCGGTTGTACTCTGCTGACTTGGCTTCATCATCCGTCCCAAACATTCACCTCTATTGAGGTATGTGATGTTCATTGGAAAAATTTCGACATACGATCCTCGATGCTTGATTCTGGTTCATTATCTTCATCTGGATTCATTTCTCTTCGAATTGAATCCAAACGACCTGACGGCGTCAAATCATCGACGGCTGGAATTTCCTCGACCATGGAGAGAGGTGGTTGTTCAGTCTCTGGTTCGACAAAGGTTGTGATTTCATCATCACCTGCCTCTTCCGTGACAGAACTGCCTTTATCCAACTCTGTTGAAGGCGTCTTTGTTTCCTTCGGTTTGATTGTGTTCTGCTCTTTATTTGCCGCACGAACCATAGCACTATCCTGGCGCTGGATGACAAAGAGGTATATCCCTACGAGAATAACGGCGACTGAAATACCCCAAAGCAGACTTGAAGATTGAAGAACGGATTCGTCCTTCATTTCGAAAATCACTGAAGCACGATCATCACTTGAATCATCATCAACGTCGAAAGGACTGTTACAGGCGATAATTGCATCCAATTGTTCTTTGTCATTGAGGCCTGTCGAATCGATTCGGACATTCGGAGAGAACTGGCTTCCCGCAAAGTCTACGAGAATCTTTGATTCGAAATTGCTTGTCCGGCTTGATACTGTAAGAACACAAACAGCATCCTCCAAAACGACGTAATTTGTTCGGGAAACAGCAACATTAATGCTTCCCTTCGCTGAAATACTACTGATTCCTACATTCCATCCCGACTCCTTGGCTGTTACTTCTTTGCTCAAGGTATCGAGCACATTTCCGTATTCATCGTATGCACTAATGAAAATTGTAAACGTTCCAGGAGACGGATCCCAATCATTCAAACTTAAGTTGGTAAAGGTGGACTCGTTTTCAAGAACAATAAAATTCGTTGACCCAAGTGGAATTGAATCACCTCTACTTGTTGAAACAACAAAGGAGATTCTTGTGTTTGAAGATGGGTCACCAGTAACTTCACAACTCACAAAATCACCATGAAGAGATATTCTGCCAAGACTTGTCAATGCTTCATTGATGAAGGAGCAATCTGCTTCAATTTGGGGGGAATCTCTTCCAAGAAGAACAAGTTGAATTCGATCATTACCACTCGAAAGATTGAGGTGTTCCGTGCCCACAGGAAGATCGAATGTGTAACTCGTACCCGACACGGATTCAATATTGCCCTCGATTGGATTTTGACCACCATTAAATACGTCAACGGAGAGTTGTGTGCCACTACGTGCCCATAATACTGGACTTGATGCGAACGATATGTTCGATGAGTGAATTGTAAATTCGATTTGATTCGTTCCAAGTGAAGTATGGGTCAGTTCGATGCTGAGATCGAAACTTTCCTGGTTCCAGTCAGCCGGTGGTATGAGTTTGATTGGTAATCCCCGAATTTCTCCAGGAACGAGTTGGAAAGTTGCGGTCATTTCTGTGGACCAACCTTGTGGCAAATTGAGAACTTGGAGATAAATCTCTGGTAAATCATTCCCAGTGTTTTCAACCCAAGCCAGAGGGTATCCGCCATCGGAAGAAACAAACCATTGCGGCACAGTTTGCAGTTCATAACTCGACGAACCAACAACACGCACTGGGACGTCGAACACTTCCATGCCCTGGCCAACAGCGTCAGACACACGGATTTGCAAAATGTTGACATCACCTTCACGAGCATCAACTGGTGCTTCGACATAGATGCTTAATTCCGAGGTTTGACCGGGTTCCATCAGTTCGCCATCAGGCAATGAAATGTTCCAGCCCTTGCCAAATTTCGTCAGGAATGGAATCGAGGGTGTGTTTCCTCTTTGCTCAAGTGTGACTTGAATAAAATCCCCACCCGGTAGTATTTCGAGATGGCTGTTGGCAAGATTGAGCTCCCATTCGGAATATTCCAACACCGTTAGATCAATGTCAAATTGGTCGAGAACATATCCCGAAGCGACAACTTGGTACGATAATCTTGCATTCGCATCTTTCCAAGCATAAGGTATTGGTTGTGAAACACTCAACGTCGTCGATGAATTGACTTCGAGCATCGTTGAAGTAAGCGTTTCATGGGGTTGCCAAACTGCGGTATCGTTGGAATCTGTTGTGACCGACAGTGTCGGTATGAGTTGAACATTATCAAGGAAATTTCCTGTATTTGTAATGTTGAATTCAAGCAGATGGTCACTGCTCGGTTGAACGTTTTGTTGTTGACCACCAACAACGACGAGGGCCCACTCATGACGTTGTTCTGCTTCGACCAACAAGGTTGTTGTTGCCTTTACCGATTTGTTTACCATCGATTCCCATTCAAACTCAAGGTAGAATGGTTGAGCAGCAGGGAGTGTTTCACTCAATTCGATATCCAATGGCATGATGGTTGTCGCCAAAGGTCCTAACGTTCTCACAGGGTTATAATACGTAAATTCGACATCTTGTTCAGATATTGTCTCTGTTGGTACAACTCTCGCCTCAAATTGGTACGTGTCGTCACCGTTTCCAGGGTTCTCGAGTTGTATGAGAAGTTGATGCGTTGTACTGACATTGAATCCAGTTGCTTCACTCGAAGGTACAGGGTCAATAACATTGAGAGCAGCACGATGAATTTGGAGTACGTGAATGCTCAAATCGAATGCTTGATTTGCGACTGAGCTTTGTTCTTCGGTTGAAAAAGTAAGTCGTTGGGGCTGAGCATTCGGTGGAATGTAGACCTCGAGATCGACGATGTGATGCGAATTGGCAGAACCAGTTGCAGTAAGAACACCATTCTGGAGGGTTCCTCCACTCGTAATGTTCCATTGCCAGTTTGGAAGAGCGATATTTGCTTGGTTAAGATCCCAACTCAATGTTCCTGATTGGGGCAACATCATTCGGAATTCAAATTGATGCGTAAGGTCTGGAACCGTCCGAATGTGTGTTGGTGACGTATGCGAACCTACCGCCGTAAAATTGGCATCAAGCGAACGACAAAGCGTAGCCTCTCCGCTTCCTATGCAAGTGGTCAAGGTTGTGCTTGTCGTAGAACCTACGTTCGTTGAACTGGGTACATCGAGAAGAATTTTCATTTCCTTCTTTTCTCCTGGTTGGAGTGTAATTGAGTAAACGTTGTTTGAACCATCGTAAAGAACAGGGGTTCCTCCCCATGATGGGCTCGTCCAATCAATTGATGTTGTGGTTTCAACAGCGTTCCCCAAATTTTCAATCAAAACATAAGCTTCTGCGGCGTATCCGGGAATACCGTAACCATCAGAAGAGGCAAGGCCGGTTGGTCCAACCAGAGATAAGCCACGAGTTCGAAGCGCTTCAATAGGAATCCACATGGAAGATTGGACACTAGGATCCGAAACCAATGTTGCGGTAACTTCGATATATCCATCTTCATCACCAAGGGCATCGGTTGGTAGCGTGGCAACGAAAGGAACTGAAACAGGCGATGCTGGAACGAGTTCAACCTCCTGCAAATTCGTTCCTGTTTGAGGCACAACATTCCAATCAGGAGGTAGGTTGGATGTGTCGTATGTAATGTTCCAATCTGCAGTTCGTGAACCCGTTGCCGTTATGCTCACATCAACGATTTCAGACGTACCAGGATCAACTCTCGTCACGGTCTCTGGGCCTTGAATGAGGACAGCATATGGCTCAACCACCGTCAGCGAGACTTGCTCGACATTGTTGTCCTCGCGTGCCTCTGTCAGGTTTTGATTAACATCGAGAATTAATTCGAACACGTGGGTTCCGAGAGTGGCTGTGACGTCAACGCTGAACGTTGCAGGACCACCTTCTCCAGTGGGTGAAAGAGGATCCAAATCATCAAAGCGTACACGAGTCAATTCTTGACCATCCATGTACAAAGCACAATCGATGCTGTCTTCATTTTCCCACGTTCCTATATTAGCAAATTGCCCGGTAACCGTGAGTGTTTGACCCGGATCTGGTGCCACTGGGTTGAACGAAATACCATTCCCATCAGGTAATGGAGCAAGGTCGAGTAATCGTTGTGAAACCAAAGTGTCACCGTAAAGCATGTCGAGATATCCATCGCCATCGAGATCAGCGAAAGCAGGTGCAGACCACACGCGGTGTGGCATTGAAAGGGGTTCATCCCAGCCGTCCGACACTTCATTTTCAAATCCTGTATCGCCTTCAAAAGCAAAAATACGGCGGCCGAATGCTACGATGATTTCAGGATCACCTTCGCCATCAATATTCATCCAAGCAGGCGGCGATACGGCAATTTCGTCATTATCGTTACCAGATCCACCTCGATTCATGATTTTGTTCCATTCTTCAGAAGGAGGATCATCGGTCAAATCATGACATCCAACCATTCCTTCCCGGTCGAATGTAACTGAGGATGCCGAGTACCAGGTTGCCCAACAGAGACGATCGTGAATGCCATCTTGGTCAAGGTCAATCGGAAGTGGAGGTGCATCTGCGTAACCATTGCGGGCACGAAACGAGAAGATTTCTTCGGTAGACGTAAGCTCCATGCCGATGAAGCGTGCTCCTAATCCAATCGTTCTACCATTTGCATCTGTTGGCACTGTGAGAATCATTTCAGGGGCTGCATCTGCATCGAGTTGAACGACAACCGGGCTTGGTAGGCGAAGCCTTGGAGCATCTGAATCCGTATCAGTTCCTGCGAGAGCCACACGTCCCCAATCGTTTGAGCCGGTGCTCCCATCAATTCGCCAAATCCACATGTTCCCTGAGTTCTCATCGATGGTTGTAGCGACGACGACTGAGTTCTGATCATCCAGTTGAGCCCAAGCAGGATCACTCGGATGTGTTCCACGGTCGAGTGTAACGTCCCAATTCTCAGTTGGCGTATTTGCTCCGAGAGGGAGGCTGAGGATGTGTGGATCATCCGTTGTCGTATCGACGACTGTTAGTACAAGTTCTGGTTGTCCATCAAGTTCCAAATCCGCAAGGAGTGGCTGTGTTACGGAAAGATGATTGCTTTGCCGCGTTTGAAAATGCGGGCTTGTGATGCCAATTCTGTAATCAGTACTTGTCCATGACCACATTAATTCGTTTGAGTGGCCGCTGCTTTGCCAACCGGACTCGTCACAGGAAATTTCCGGCGACCATACATCAACTTGTAGTGAAGAATCGGTATCGTAGGTTACAACAATTTCAATTCGTCCGTCGAGGTCGACATCGACAAGAACCGGAGTAGAACGTGCCGCTCTCGTATCTCCAAGGTCGACTTGCCAAGCAAGATCAGCATCATCACCTGAAAACAGTGATAATTTCGTCGATGTTGTTGATGTGCTATCATGCAAAACGACGGCAAACAGACCAGATGGAGTGCATCGTTCAACAGCGCCGGGGCTGACAGTGAGGCTTCCTGAGAAATTTCCAATAATGGATCCATATGCATCAGCACCGATATCATCGTCGAGTGCAACCCAATTGATGACTGGATCATCAATGCTGAGCATGACGCCTGACTGAGAATCATGCACAGGCATTGAACCATTTCGCGTTGCACTTCCTCCGTATTGACCCCATGGTTGTTCAAGGTCATCCCATGGTTGAGTTGATGATTGAGCTAACGTTTCAATCGAGGACAAATTCGTAAACTGGATATGAGTAATCGAAACCATCAGCATCAACATTATGATGCCAATCGCAGGGAGTCGTTGCCCTGCATTGGAATGGCTTGCGCTACTCATTGTATATATTCGGCCGTGAGGGGTTGTTATTGTTTTGCTCTTGAAGCATCATGCAGGCTCGTATTTCAACCTCTTTGATGGCGCTCAGGGTTGATTTTTCTTATTCGCAGTTGCTTGAATGAATGCGTGGGCTTCATATAGGGGTCGACAGTGGGCGAAATGACTTCGGTCAACTTCTCTCCCGAGGCGAAAGCCGGTGAAGGACGGAAAGGTTCTGCCTCTTCCCCTTCATCACTCGGTTAGAGAAGCCCGGGAGAGGAAAAAGATGTACAAAATCGTCACAAGAGAGGACACCATTCGTATCCCTGCAGAGTACATGAAAAAGGGACAATCGCTCGATCAGCACATCGATCGATTGGCTATGACAGCATTCGAAGGCCGATTCGATGAGCAAAACCGATTCATTTTGGTGACAAGCAACCACACACCACTCGGACGTGGCCGAATCATTCACGGAGACGGTGCAATCTACCAGAGGGTTCGTTTTGATGCCCTCCTTTTCTGTATGGACGACTACGAAGTCGTTGAAGGTGCAATCTCTGAAGTCAACGAATTCGGAGCCTTCGTACGCATTGGTCCTATGGAAGCCCTCCTCCACAAATCCCAAATTTTGGATGACCAGGTGGAGGTCAACGTCGGTGCGGGAACCATTTCTGGTCGAAACGACGACAAGCGACTCGGAATCGGTACTGCGGTGCGAGCCCGAATTGTCTCCTTATCTCCTGACACGAGCGACCCTCGTCGCTCAAAGATTGGTTTAACCTGCAAACAACCAGGACTCGGATCTCTCGAGTGGCTTGGACAAGAAGGTGAGTGAACATGGCAAAAAATCCATTCGCTTGCGGTGATTGTGGACTTATCCTTCAGGATGGAGTTGACCAATGCCCTCGCCATCCTTCCGCTCAAACGACCTCGGATTGGCAAGGTTATGTCATCATCATGAACCCATCACGCTCAGAGATAGCTGAGCGATTAAATATCGACCAACCAGGGCACTACGCATTGAAAGTAAACATCCGATAAGGAGGACGAACACATGGACATTGTAAACCGAACAGAAAACAAACTTCTCAACCGAGTTGAAATCGATTTTAAGTGGAACCACAAAGGTTCGAAAACACCTTCAAAGAAGGACATTATGGACCTCGTGAAAACGCTTGAACCAGGATCAAACCCAGATTACATTGTTGTCAAGAACTGCAAGACTCGGTACGGACAAGCGCTCACAACCGGTCAGGCATTGATTTACGAGAATGCTGAAGCCATGAAAGTTGAGCCAGAATACATTCACGAGCGCCACAAAGGATTCCGAAGTGGCAATGCAGCAGAGGAGACTGCTGAAGAAGCAACAGAAGATGTTGCTGAAGAAACAGAGGACGGTGGTGAATGATGGGAGAACCAAATCCAAAAGCAAAGTGGTCGAAGTATTCGATTTCTGATGACGGTACACTCGAGCGTAAAGCCGAGCACTGTCCGAATTGTGGTCCAGGTGTCTTCCTCGGAGCACACTCTGACCGCAAAACGTGTGGTCGCTGTGGCTACTCCGTCAAGAATGAATGATGCAAGTATCCATCATTTGTGAGCAGCCAAAGTTGTTCATCTTTTACCAAATGCTGAACGACAACTTCGTCCTGTTTGAGAACTTGAACGCCCGTTTGGCGAAGAGCAATCTCTTCTCGCCATCCAGATAGAACCCAGAATTCTTGATTCATTCGCAAAGCATGTTGAATAGGACCCTTTGTTGAAAGATCGGCAACTCTCGCACCATCTCTGTACTGGTAACAGCGGCCATCACTGAGTAGAAGGAGCCGTTCCGTTTCGGTTCCATACACGCCTGAAAGTCCTCCTTCGAGTTCAAAATGGGCACTGCCGATTTTGGAACCATTTGATTTTGAGAGTCGTAAGCATCCACCCGCCCTTGACCAGACCTCGATGGTCGACATTGTTTCAAGGAGAGCCACAGTTTCCTGACTCATGGGTAGATGCGATAGTTCTGGCCATTCGGGCGGAGAAGCTCTCCACTGTTCAACTCCTGTGACATCGAAGGCGTAAATACCTCGATTCCACAAGACAAAGGCAAACCCATCATTCATTCCTGCCAAAGCAAGAGGTTCCGCATCGAGTACATGAGCCCATACAGCCCCCTCCGGAAGGATGGCATGTTCGAGTTCTCGTGCGATTCGTAAATCGCCTCGCTCAACTCCGTTTCTGAAGGGTTTGTCAAGAGGCATGCAACCCATCCTCGCCAACAAGAGTTCTCGATCGATCCATGTAGCAATGAGAACATCTCCTACAACGATAGCATGTTGAATCGACATAGGAAACGGCCTTGCATATGTTTCAACCGGGTTCCAATCTCCGTCAAGTCGACATAGTTCACCATCCACGCCAATTGCAATCGCATGAACACCTTGAACCTCCGGCGTCTCGATGATTTTTAGAGTGCGAAATGGAAGTTGAATTGACTTTGGCTCCTCGCCCATGCAAAGAGGATGAAGAGGTTCTTTGTCAATACTCGCTTTGAAGAAGTGGCTCCCCTTGGATTCAATTATGGCGGAAGTAATTCTCATCGCAGTGAACGGTGATGAC
The DNA here is from genome assembly GCA_049438185.1 of Candidatus Poseidoniaceae archaeon. GTDB lineage: Archaea > Thermoplasmatota > Poseidoniia > Poseidoniales > Poseidoniaceae > MGIIa-L2. The sequence continues at coordinate 125,913 of JBMTJI010000002.1, read as the reverse complement.
ATCGCCTCCACCAATCAGGCCAAATTCCTACTTGAGAACAATCCTTGGGAGCAGCAAGATGATGTTGAAACATATCCATCGTATGCCATCGGCAACGTTCGCATGTGGTTTTTACCGAATCGGATTCTCTGGGAAGATTATCTTGACCAGCGTTGGCGCAATGCGACAGGAGAGGATGTTACAGAGGTGATTTTTCCATCAAGACATGCTGCAGTCAGCGGTCAACCTTGTCTCACATTGCATCCCATTGGTGTTCCACATCACCCGATTGGAGAAGAACCTCCTTTCGGGGGACGTTCTGGATTTGCACCTCCGCCAAATCCTCGAATTGCTTCATGGTGGAGACTCCTTCACCAGAAATGGGAAGAGAGAGCCATTCCGGAGTTTTCTCTCTCACTTGAGGTGACGCACCATGGGCCAATTCTTGATGTTCCTGCACTGTTCATTGAAGTTGGTTCAACTGAACCTTATTGGCCGAATAAGGAGGCGGCGAAACTTCTTGCCGAGATCATCGGTGAAGGGCTCGATTTTGAAAACAACTTTTCCAATTCAGCGTGGACTTCAAAGAACATAGGTGAACCTGTTCTCATCACTTTAGGAGGAGGCCATTATGCTCCAAAAGCCAACAAACTAGCACTCGAAGAGAACGTGTGGCTCGGCCATATGTTGGCCAATCATTCCCTCCCATTTGGTTCTCAAGAAGACCCAGGTATTCTTTGGAAGCAATCCATCGATGCTGCGGTCTCTTCTACAAAAAAGGCTTTTCCGGGAGGAAATGTTGTTTGCAATGTTGAAAAAAAATCATTCAAAGGTTGGCAACGTCAGTTGATTTACGAGCATTTGGAATCCATTGGGATTGAAGTCGTCCGAACTAATGCGTTTTTGGAAATGGTCAAAGGATGCCAAGCAGGCCAATAACATGAGGTGGCTCGGTTATGTTGTCGAAACTCATCGTGGCAATGACATTACGGATGCCTCGTTGGTTTGTTCGCTGGGTGTCGAGACGATACGTCGCCGGCTCGACACTTAATGACGCAGTTGCGGTTATGAAACGTCTTGAATCAGAAGGAGCTTGCTTTACCATCGATGTTCTTGGTGAAGAGATATCCTCCTTGGATGAGGCTCAATTCTTTCTCGACGAATACGTTCGTGTCATGAATGCAATTGTTGAGAACAAATTTGACGCAAACCTGTCCATCAAACCAACAGCTTTTGGTCTGCTCATCGATAAGGACAAGGGAATGGAGAACATTGAGTCCCTTGTTCGACAAGCGGCAACACATGATATGTTCGTACGCCTCGATATGGAGGATCATCGTGTTACGACAGAAACAATCCAAGTCGTCCTTGATTTGCATGAGAAGGGATTGATGAATGTTGGAACTGTGCTCCAAGGACGTCTTCATCGAACCCCAGATGATATCGAAAGTGTTGGTCTTGCAATTGGCCCAAATGCTGACTATCGAATCTGCAAAGGTATCTATTTGGAACCAGAAGAGATTGCATACACGTCTCGTTCAGACATCCGTGAGAAAACCAATGAAGCGATTCGCAAGGCGTTGGAGCATGGTGCATATGTCGGAATTGCATCCCATGATATTCCTGTCGTTGATTACTCCCTTGAGGTTCTAAAGGAATTCAAGATGGGTCCTTCAATCGATGACCCTCGGGACAATGCAGGTGGGCCTAGGAATGGAAAAGGTCCAGGATATGAATTCCAAATGTTGCTCGGGGTTCGAGGTCCGATGCGAAGAAAATTAACCAAACAAGGTCATCGTACTCGCGTCTACATTCCATACGGAGAAAAATGGTACGAATACAGCATCCGTCGACTGCAAGAAAATCCTACGATTGGTCTCCAAATTGCCAAGGCGTTTCTAATGCCTTGGACCAACCGACCTTGATCACTTGCGGGCTTTCTTTTTCTTCCGCTTGTTTGTAGGCTTGACGCGCTTTTTGATCTGTTCCTTTGGAAGGATTGGATTTGGATTGAATCCAAGACGACCTTCCTTCCATGCTTGACGTCGCTCTCGAGGCGTTTTCGGTTCGAATCGTTCTGGACGTGGTGGTTCGTGCAAGTACATTCGTTTGATCTTGGATGCATCAACGGTCCCTCGAAGTGTGCGACCTTCTCCTGTGTGTATTGCTCGTATACGCCAAGTTTGAACGCCGATATCAATGATTGTACCGGCTTTGAATGCTGTACCTTCCTCAACAATGAGTACATCAGGTGTAGAGAATTCTCCACGAGTTTTCGTTATCTTTACCCGAAGCATATCCTGACGAAGAGCAACAGCCCGTACGAGATTCACCGCTTCTAACTCATCTACAGAGCCATTTTCTGATTCTAATCGAGTAATTCTCCAAGCCATTTCATCGTGTTCGAAGACATCATCAAGCTCAAGCCATTCATCCGAATCAAGATCGATTGTAGCCATGTAGGATTTGGGGCCATCGGTGAGCATGAAAGGGACGCGCTTGAGTGGAGGTGCCCTGAATTGTATTTCATGAACAGTGGAACAAGATTCACAGCGTAGGAGGTAATCTTTCCCTCGCCCAATCTCCTTTTCTCTGAGAATTTCATGTCCAGTTACATCCTCGCAAGTCGGACATAGAACCGCATTCTCGATGACTTCGTCATCACCGAAGTCATCGTCATAGAAGTCATCATCCATGTTTCTCATGGTGCGCTCGATGGGCTCCCCCTTTCAATCCACCGCATGTGGTTTCGGCACAGTGTTCAAAACAAACGGTCTTCGAGACCTTACCATGAGCGAGGTAGGCCGAGACCAAATCCTACCAAGTTTACTGAATGCTGATCATGAACGTTCCCGTGATGAGCCAGAAATTGCAGCAAATATTGCTACACAACTCGAACACATGGGCTTGTCAACATGGTCAATTTCGGTTCTTCGCCGACTTCGTGATGCAATTGGTCGTCAAGAGCCGAAGACTGTGCTTGAGGTTGGTGGAAGTATTGGACATCGTTCAGCATGGTTGTACGATTTATTCAATCAACATCCAATTCAGCGGTATGATATTGTCGAGCAAGGTGCGAAGTTTGGGGTCATTCTACATCGCCTGTTGACGAGATACGATGCCTCCTCATGGTCGAACATCATCGTCAATGACTTTGCAACGCTTTGCGCCGAAGAAAAAGCATGGAAATTGACAACAGCATCAGGTGTTGGTGCAGATGAGCGAAGGCTTGCAGAACAGTACGATGCCATCATTGTTGATGCACCGCTTGCACGTCTTGCAAACGATTTACAATACGCTATGGAACTGCTTTCCAATAATGGAGTCCTCTACACCACAGAGCCTGAAACCCCAGTTGGAGAGTATGATGAACTCGATGAGGATGGAAAGGCAAAGGTTGACGGTTTCAATGCATGGATTGAATTGATTCAAACGATTCAAGTGACGCACCATGTGGCTTTTGTCCCACTGTTTGGAGGAACAATTGTTGCTTTTTTCAAGCGCTAGACTCATCATCAGCCAATTGGATTAATGCTTCAATATCGAGCAGACCGTACCCATACTTATCGTCGTGCCCGGTTTGTCCGTAGTTGGGTTGAACGGTTTGCATAATCCAATCTTTGACCTGATCAATCGTTGATACATCCCCATCTGTGCCATTACTTGCCAGTTCTGGATGTGCTTCAAGAAGGAGTGCTAAAGCTCCAGTTACGTAGACCGTTGCTGCGCTCGTTCCACTTGCAGAAGACCACGTTCCTTGCGTATTGAGAACTGGAACCTCAACGGCTGGTGCCACAAGTTCTGGTTTTTTGTCGGGATCGTTTCGTGGAACAAATGGCCAAGTGTCGCGAAATCCATTATCCCCTATCGATGATTTCACCCATGGGCTGCCATTTGGAGTCACGCCACCAACACAAATCACTCTGCGCTCACTACCTGGTGAAGCGACATCCCCATCGTCGTCATCTCCATCATTGCCGGCAGCGGCGATGACAAAAATACCGCGAGCTGTTGCATCATTAACGGAGTCCTCAATCGTTCGTCCTGAAGAGCCTAAGAATGGGAACAAATCTTGTCCACCTCCGAGAGAGAGCGATATGATGTTGACGTTTTGATCGATACACCAATCGATTCCTGCGACAACATCCTCTTCGTATCCAGAACCGTTGGCCAACAAGGATTTTGCTACGTAGAGATTGACATTCTTAGCAACACCATTGATCCAACCATCTGCAACTAGGATACCAGCCATGTTTGTCCCGTGACCGTTGTCGTCGTAAGGATTTGATTTTCCTTGAACAACATCGATCCACCCAGAGACTGCAAAATCTTCGAGGTCTGGATGATTCAATTCAAATCCAGTGTCGACAATGCAGACATTGACGCCTGCACCGGAATAATCACTTGGTAGATTGATGAGTTCTTTGTATGATTTTTCGGACTCAATCAGCGATTCACTCGGTTTTACGAAGGTGAGTCCATCTCCAACAATGATGTTGTATGCAAATCCTGCAACGAGTATAAGGAGAGCTCCCATCGTTATACTGACGATACGGCGAACAACTTCGAGATCTTTTTCCAATTGCGATGAGAGCGTTTGAGTTGGCTCAGCATCACCATAATCGTCTGTCATTCTTGACCCTCATTGGAATGCTTCAACAGCCTCAGAAAATGTATCAACAAATCGTCGAACGTCCTCTTCAGTGTTGTAAAAGTAAGCAGATGCCCTTAATGAGCCATTGTATCCTCTGTCATTAAACCATGAATGGACGCAGTGTTGTCCAGAACGAACCATTACGCCTGAAACTTCGTCAAGGAGAAGGGCGATATCGTGTGCAGGCAACTTTTCATCAAGGAGTAGTGAACAGATGCCACCACGTTTTGTTGCATCTTCTGGCCCAATAATTGAAACGCCATCCAAATCTTTGACGCCATCAGACATGATTCGGTTGAGATGGATTTCGTGTTCATGAACTTGGTTCATATCCAACGTCGACAAGTAATCAATAGCAGCACCAGTCGCCATCATTCCAGCAAAATGACCCAAACCCCCTTCAAACTTTGAAGGTGATGAAGCCCACTCGACCCCATCATAAGTCGATGTTTTCACTGTTTGACCACCCGATTGAATTGTACGCATTGAATTGAGTAGATCCTCTCGCCCCCAAAGGCCACCCATTCCTGAGGGTCCAAGCATTTTATGGATTGAGAAGGCAAAAAAGTCGATGCCCATTTCTTGTACATCAACAGGCATATGCGGTGCTGATTGCGCACCATCAACACATACAAGCGCATCGAAATCTTTAGCAATCTTAGTGATTTCTTTGATTGGCGTTTCGATTCCATCAAGATTGCCAACTTGGCTGACGGAGACCATACGTAGTTGACCTCCTGCATCAGCACACATGTTCTCAAATGCCTCCAAGTCAAATGTATTGTCTGCATTCGATGGCACAACTCGGTGATCAACTCCCTGCTCTTGTTCGAGTTGTAGCCAAGGAACAAGGTTGGAATTGTGTTCACGATCCGTTGTTAGAATGACGTCTCCCGTTGACCATGACAAGCCTTTCGCAACTTGATTTAAGCTGTGCGTAGCGTTTCTTGTGAAGACGATTTCATTCACGGATGGGGCATTGAAAAATTTGCGAAGTGTGGATCTTGATTGGGCAATGGTTTTCGATACTGTTGTTCCGAATCGGTGTACAGAGCGCCCACCACATCCTGGTGTTTTGGTGTAGTAATCAGAGATTGCATTGATCACTGAATGCGGTCGCAACGTAACGCAGGCATTGTCGAGATAGGCCACTGGATTCTCTTCACACAAGGCTGGAAAATCTTGACGTCGTTTCTTCAAATCCATTACCATGCCTCTTTGTCAGGTGAAACTTCAATCAATTCTGCTTTACTCATCAAATCTTCATCTGCTGAGACTGCGGCCTTCGTCCGTACACGTGCTTCGTTCCCAAGCATTTTCTGTGGAAACCAAAGTGTCCACATCAGAAGCGGGATGGTGAGAATTGAAAACAATATGTGCAATGTAAGAGCCCATGTTCGTGAACCAGTTCGCTCAGCAATGTATTGTGATCCACTCCAAGCGCTCAGCATAGCCAAGCTCGCCCAAGAGACACAAAGCAAAACCCATCCTCGAAGTGAGTGTTCCAACATCGCCTCTTCCATCACTCGAACATCCTCGTGCAAGTGGTGTGTTTCAACATGCAAGTCTCTCGTCTCACGGACGGCTTTAACAAAGAAGTACAAAAAGAACACACACACAAGGGTGATGAGGAAACCTCCCATCATATCCGAGAGGGAAAGCCCAACTGGGAAATCCTTGTTGGTTGAATGGAAGAAGACTTGTGCTATTCCAAAACCTCCCCAAATCAGGAGAAGTGTGATCGTGTGTGTGCGCATGATTGGGAATAATTGTATCAATAAAAACAAGAACCAACCCCAGCAGAGCAAGGAAACCACCATTTGGAAATAGGCTGTGCTTCCTGCAACTTGAAGGCCTTCCAGTCCAGCAATCTTGGCATTTCCTCCATCAAAGACGTCAGCATTGAGTGCACCAAGCAATACCGCAACAATTGCAGAAAGCATGGCGATCGTGAAGTGTTGATTCCAATCCGTTCGTATCAACCTCCACTGGAACATCAGTTCTTTTCGAATCAGGGGTATGCTCGGGTGAAAATCAAAGAATTTTGGTTGAACATGAACCTCCGTTAAGCGAAATGGCAAGGCATCATGGGTTGCGTCATGGGTCGTCGATTCCCCACCGTCCATACCCGTCCGTAAACGTCCCCCTTTGAGGTTCTTGCGTTGCAACAGTGACAAGCGAGAGCGTTAAACCCTGATGATGGTTGGATTGATTTGCGAGCCGAGATCGCATAGCCTGGTAGTGCGCGCGACTGGAAATCGCGTGGGCCTGTCCCTCGGGAGTTCAAATCTCTCTCTCGGCGCCAACCTACCCTCAATTATCGTGTTTTTGGGGGACGCGAAGCGGTTATATCGAAATGCTTGGTGGCATGGACGCCGCCACCGTGGCTTAGTGGTATAGCACCTCATTGGTAATGAGGAGGTCGCGAGTTCGATCCTCGCCGGTGGCTCCATCTAGAAATCGTATCAAGAGTTCATTTTGTTCAACAAACATTAAGAGATGTCGAGGTGAACTTTCATCTGAAGAAGGCAACTTCTTCGGATGGGATTTGCATGAGCACTGCTACTGAAAAGAAGACCGATACAAAGGCACGAATTAAAGAATTACAAATTCAGGTCGATGATTTGAAAGAACTTGTTAACACGCTTCTTTCGGTCATCGTCGAAGAACCGGATGGAGTACATACCGGTTCAGCTCCAACTGGTGGACATCCACTAGCAAACACTTGCATGTGATCATCCTTTGATAACAGCCATTGGTTCAAGACGTAAAACAGGTCTTGCTAGATTGGCTTTGCTGGTGTTCTCAATGACTCGATCGACGTCCTTGTACGCTTCAGGAGCTTCTTCAGAAAGAATATTCTTCGTCGCAGCTTGAACGATAATCCCCTTTCGGCGCAATTCATTTTCCTTTCCATCAGCATCGATTCGTTGTCGAGCGGCTGATCGTGAAAGTGCTCGTCCAGCCCCATGACATGCGCTTCCAAAGGCTTGATTTTGCTGAACCTGTGGTCCAGCCATCAACCATGAACCGCGACCCATATCACCTGGTACCACGACGGGTTGACCAGTTGTTCGAAAGGTTTCATGCACGTCATGATGGTCGCCACTGAATGCTCTTGTTGCCCCTTTACGGTGAACGGCACAAGTGCATCGTTTTCCGTGAATGACGTGTTCTTCGATTTTGGCAATGTTATGGGACACATCGTAGAGTGTTGACAGTTCAATTTCTTCGCCAAGTTCGGCTTTTAGTCCATTGAACAATCGGTCTGTCAAAACGGCTCGGTTCGTAAATGCATAGTTTGCTGCAGTTTTCATGTCGTTCAGATAGGATTGTCCCTGCTTGGAGTGGATTGGAGCCGAGGCAAGTTGTCTGTCAGGAAGAACGTATCCCCATTCCTCATCAACCCAATCATTCCCTCGTTGTTTCAAACGTAATTCCAATTGATGAATGTGGTCACTGCACACTTGATGACCTAATCCGCGAGAGCCTGAGTGAATCATTGCTACGACTTGATTCTCAGACAAATTCCACTTCTGTGCTGTATCCCCATCGACGATTTCTGATACGCGTTGAAGTTCAAGGAAGTGGTTTCCGCTTCCTAAGGTGCCAAGGGCTCTCAGGCCACGTTGCTTTGCTCGATGGCTAATCGTTAGATCTTCTACCTCAAAGGAACCATCAGACTCAACGGTGCCACGAGCGTGATGCTGTATGACGTCGATTGAATCCAATTCGTTAAGGCCTCCTTGCAAGATCAAATCTAATTTTGATTCTGTTAGATGAATCCCACCTTTTCCAGAACCTCCAGCGGGTATCCGGCCATTGAGGCGACGTGCCAATTTCTCCAGATTTGGTATGTCGCTCGCTTCCAAATTAAGTGCAACTGCGCGTACGCCACAATTGATGTCGAATCCGACTGCACCCGGGGAAATTGCACCCCCCTGCTCACCATGTTCTACATCGGTTGCAACAACGCCACCAATAGGAAGTCCGTAGCCATAGTGCCAATCTGCCATCCCCCAGGCGGTGCCGACAACACCAGGGAGTTCGGTTGCGTTCATGAGTTGGATTGGCCCTCGACCATCCTGATACTGCTCAATCTCTTCCATGGTCGATATGATCGCAGCATCGACTTTCATACGATTATGGGCTTTGATTCGAACTACCCCCGGCGACGACAAGTCGACGTGTTTGGCCCATCCAGCACCCATGCTTGTCGTTCAACATCTTTCATTTGATGATTTCCACTTTTCTTCGATATTGAAAGCGAGGGTTGAAAGGACGGACAACCACCCGAGAACTGGAGGCGTTGGTTTGAGTCTACCCCCAATTGACTTGGCAGTATTCCATGACAATGGTTACGTTCGTCGACAATGCAGTATCACAGACCTGTGGTTTTGGACCTGCGATACCGAACGTACAACGTGTGGAGATACACATGAAGACGAATACACGTTCATTGGACAGCCCCTCATTGAAGGATTTGAGCAGCGCGGTCGCGAGCTGAAGGATGCGATGCGTGAAGCCTTCCTCTCGTTCTTTGAATCACACGATCATCATCGTGTTGAACCCTATCCGGTTCTTGCCCGCTGGCGGGATGACATCCATCTCACCATCGCGTCAATTGCTGATTTTCAACCCCATGTCACTTCTGGAGAAGTTGCGCCACCTGCAAATCCACTTACGATATCCCAACCCTGTATTCGATTGACGGACGTTGATGCAGTTGGGCGTTCCGGCCGTCACCTAACCACATTTGAGATGATGGCTCACCATGTGTTCAATCGCCCTGACAAGGGTGAAATGTATTATTGGATGGAAGAGTGTGTTTCATTCTGCCACTCGATGCTCACTGATACCTTTGGCATTTCAGACAAAGAAATTACCTATGTCGAAAACCCTTGGTGTGGTGGAGGAAATGCTGGGCCAGCCGTTGAAGTCATTGTTGGTGGTCTCGAATTGGCGACACTGGTTTTCATGAATCTTGAGGAGTCCGAAGATGGGGATATTGAACTCAAGGGCGATCGGTACAAGGAAATGCCGTTGCAAATCATCGATACAGGCTATGGTTTAGAGCGGTTTTGTTGGGCAGCAGCAGGAACGCCAACGATCTATGAAGCCATTTACCCAGAAACCGTTGAGTGGCTGAAAGACATCTCTGGTTTTGCGAAAGTTGCATCGCAATGGCCGGATCTCGATCTCGATCGTCTGCTTGGTGAGATGAGTCGACTCAACGGTATCATGAACATCGAACCGGGTGTCGATGCAGACGAATTGTCCCAATTGTTCATTGCACGACTCGCTGAGCGTGGTGTCAATTTGACCCAAGAGCAATTCTTAGCCATCACCGAACCGTTATCAAGAATTTATGCAATTCCTGATCATTTGCATGCGCTCACACACATGCTCGGCGATGGGCTCGTTCCTTCTAACGCAAAAGCTGGATATCTCGCAAGAATGCTTGCGCGGCGAATTTTACGAATGCGGGATGATCTTGGCCTCGACGTGTCGCTATCAGAGTTAATTCATCACCATCTCGATGTCAACATGATAGGACATGATATGAAACAGACTCGAGATGGTTTATTGACCATCATGAATCTGGAAGAAGAGCGGTACAGTGAAGTGTTGAGAAAAGGAACAAATCTCATTAATCAATCTCTGAAATCCATCGATAAAAACGAGGAACAGTTGCCTGATGAACTGCTTTTCCAACTCAACGATTCGCATGGACTACCACCAGACATGGTCATCAACATGGCACAGAAGAGTGGATGGACACATCTCCGTCTCCGTACAGGATTTTCAGCAGAAATGGCTGAACGTCATGCCAAGATGGCCAAGGCTGCTGCTGCAACAACCCAACAATCATCATTGGTGAAGGAATTGCCTTCATTGCCAGAAACCATCCCTTTGTATTACAACGATGTTCAGCAACGAACGTTTGATGCAAGCGTCCTTGCATCAATACCACTTTCTGAAGGTGCTGGCCCAGAGGGTGCAACCCATGCCATTGTCCTGTCTGAATCTTGCTTTTATCCTGAGGGAGGTGGACAAGAAGGTGACTATGGTTCGCTTACCACGGACGGGACTTCTCGCCAAGTTTTGGATACGCAAAAAGAGGGCGATCTCATTTTGCATCTGTGCGATGGATCTTTCGAAATCGGAGATCTTGTTCACGGAGCAATCGATTGGCGCCGACGAAAACAATTGATGGATCATCACACTGCTGTACATATTGTTGGGGGGGCTGCTCGTCGTATTCTTGGCCCTCACATCTACCAAGCGGGAGCAAACAAATCCACTGAACTCGCTCGCCTTGATATCACACATTATCGCCGCTTAACAAGAGATGATTTGGACGCCATTGAAATCTTGGCGAATGAAGTCCTTGGACAGGTGTCTCGAACTGAGAAGACCATTCTTGCTCGTCATGAAGCGGACAAAAAACATGGGTTCGATTTGTATCAAGGTGGAGCGCCAAAAGGAAACGAAATTCGCGTCCTAAGGATTTCAGATCACGATGTTCAAGCATGTGGAGGAACGCACCACGATGAACCTGGACAGATTGGATCGATTCGTGTCGTTCGTTCAACTGCAGTCCAAGATGGCGTTGAACGCCTTCACATCGTAGCAGGGGAATCCGCATTGAAGTTTGCTCGAGAACAAGACGAACTCCTTCGTGCAACATCTCAAACATTTGCAGTTTCCTCAGAAGATCTTCCAAAAACCGCTGAGCGATTTTTCTCAGAATGGAAGGAGCAACGAAAGCGAATTGAACAACTTGAGGCAGAAATTGTGCGATTACGCACGTCTGGTGGCGGTGATGATTCCACATCAATAGATGGTGTGCGTGTTGTGATTATGGAGGTTGAAGGGAATTTGAAACAACTCACCTCAATGTTGCAAGAACTCACTCGCGATGCTCAGAATCCAACATTAGCCATTTTGGGATCCAAAGAAGGTGGTGGAAAGATCATGGTCGCATGCACCGAAAACACCATCGCTGCTGAGCGATACAATGCAGTCGAAATTCTGCGTGCAATCATCCCTCATATCAAAGGTGGAGGCGGTGGCCGGCCAACGATGGCACAAGGCGGCGGTTCGGATGCAAGTGGCCTTGATGAAGCATTGAATGCTGCGAAAGAGCTCATTCAATCTTGAAGGGACTCAAGAGCGATCCGATCGAATTCAGAGGCTGCGTTTGTAATCGCATCTTCAAGAGAAAACCATGATGCATCCTCAATTTCTCCTTCTTTAAGTTTCAATTCTTCAATGGAACCATCCCATCGTCCACAATATGTGAAACTTACAAAGGACACACCATCCCGGAAAAATGAACGTTGTGTGATGACAGGTTTTCGTTCTTCCAACGCAATGGTAATGCCAAGTTCTTCTTGTGTTTCTCGGACACATCCTTCAGCGGGTTCCTCGCTGTGGTTCATGTATCCCCCAGGTAGACCCCAATACCCTTTGAAGAATCCACGTTCCACTTTGACCATGAGAATTTGATTTGATTGATTGCGAACAATGACCTTTGAAACGAGGCGATGAATGGAGCGATAAACTGCTTCCCGTGCAACGGGGTGAACTGCATTATCAGAGATGACCTTGTCCTTCCAAGTCCAGTGTTCTGGCCAATCAATGAGCGGTGAACCATGAATCACTGTATAGAACTCGCCATCAAATCGCATGTCTGTGTGCCGTTCTTCAACCCATTCAATTCCATATTGTTCAACTTCGTCTGGTGTAGGAAAGCGTAGCAAAACATCAGATTCCTGTCGCCCCATGATGCAATCTTGAGGTCCAGTGCCGTTCTGGTCGACCAACAGAAGTTTTCCGTCGTGCTCAAGGTAGACAACGTTCCGTGGGTGCATGTATGGCGCTCGTTGTCGTCCCTCATCAAGCCTCGTCTTTGAAAGAATGATTTGAAGTAGAACGCTGTGTTCGCCTAACCATGCAAGTTGAGGACATTCGGCCAGAGGGTTGGGCCTGCACATATCTTGTTGCAAACGACGGCCAAGCAGTACTTATCGATCCAGTTTGGGATTACATACAGCATTACGAATCCATCTTGGCACAACGTGGGCTTAACCTTGTAGCATGTATGGCTACGCACACCCATGCTGATCATATTACAGCATGCTTCACACTCTCACAAGAGAGAGAAATACCGTTTTACATGTGGAAGGATACTGCCTCACTTGGGGTCACGGATTACGTCGATGAAACCTCAGAGGTTACGATTGCTGGTGTTGAATACTCCTTCCAGTACGTACCAGGTCATACGAGTGACTCGATGATTATCCGTGTTGAGGGGCACATCTTTACAGGTGACTTTTTGTTCAATGGAAACGCAGGTGTTGGAAGAGATGACCTACCGAGTGGACGCTTAATGGAGCACTGGAATTCCATTCAATCACTTTCGAATTTACCAGATGATGTCCTCGTTTGCAGTGGTCATGAACCGCCTGGTACAGAATTGCAAACGTTGGGATGGAATCGACTCAATAATCCCATCCTGATGATGAAGAACTTTGACGAATTTGTCGAATGGCAAACCAAAACAGCGGAACAACTCGGATCTGTTTCGAAAATTAAAACAGCGCTACCAGCAAATTTGTTCGCTGAAATTCCTGACGAGATTCCCTGGCTTTCACAGTAAGTGCAAACACATTTGAAGTGGCTTCGTGTGGTCGGTTTATGTCCAAAAGTCAACGTAAAAAAATCCATCTGGTTTTTTTCCTTCAACTGGTATTCTTACTTTCGTTAACTTCGCCACTTGTGCAAGGAACCAATCCGTATGGTGATGTTAGCAAAATGGACAGCGCTCTTGAGTCAGCGCTTCAATCTGCCGAGCGAGTTGATGAATCCTTTGAGGTCATCTTTCAACTGAATTCTCCAGTAACAGATGGAGACTTGGCGTATCTTTCAAAGATTGGCGCAACCCATCTGAATGAAGCGAACTTGATCGACGGTGGTTTGATTGAAGCACCCACAGATGTACTACGTAAACTCTCGAACTGGGATCGAGTTGAGTATCTTGAACTCAATCGCGAGTTGGATTTCTTCTATCTCCCTCCCGACTGGGGTGGTGATCCAACCGATCCTTCCATCATGATGCATGAAACAACACACATCGTTCGTGCTACAGATGCTTGGCACAGAGCCATCATCGATGTTGATGGAAATGTTCTCTTCGAAACGGACAATGCCTTCACGGAATGGGACGGCGATGGAACAGCAATTGTTGACCTTGATACCGGTGTTGATGCGGGTCATCCCGACTTCGATTATCTCGAGCCATGGACTGGAGAGAAAGTCATCTATTCAGCAAAATGGAACGGTGTTTGGACTGAGACTCGAAATTCTGACACATCGTCCGGCCACGGTACGCACGTTGGAGGCACTATCGCAGGAAATGGTGATGCCTCTGCTGGTCGAAGGGCGGGGGTTGCGAAAGGTGGACAAATGGTTGCGCTCGGAACCGGAGATGGTGCGTCAATTTTCGCAGCAGAGCAAGGCTTGGAATGGACATACGAACATTCCGTACCTTCTCAAAATCCGTATCACATCCGCGTTGTTTCCAATTCTTGGGGAACCGATGGGGACTACGATCCTAACGGCGCCATCGCTACCATCACAGACAAATTAACCTTCGACAATGGTGTTGCAGTGATATTTGCAGCCTCAAATTCCGGCGGTTCCGGTGGTGGCGGCGAATGCGGGGGCGATTTGAGAACCAACGTGTATGCCAACACACCTTCGGCAATATCAGTGGCAGCACTCACACACGACGGAACACAGGTGACCTCGTTCTCATCCCGCGGCTGCATGAATCAGCAACATACGTGGCCAGATGTGGGTGCCCCTGGTCGAGACATTTGGGCTACTGCCCCTCGTGGCACTGCGATTGACGCTAGCACACGAACGCAAGGAGATCTGTACTATATGGCCATCTCGGGTACTTCAATGGCCACTCCACACGTCGGTGGTATGGCAGGTGTTATCCTTGATATCGCTCCTTCACTGGGCGTTGCAGATTATCACCGCGAAGATCACGATGAAGGAGACAGCCTCGTGGGAGGCGAGGGGACTGCAGCATACGGTCAGTTTGAAGATTGGGACACTGCAAATTATTCCCGAGTTCATGAACTTGAACTGATTCTTGAACTCACGGCACGATATGAAGGAATGGCGAATTCATGTGAGGATGGAAACAGTGAAGATTCATGCAACGATATCCCTGCTGAATGTTATCGTTCAGCAACAGGTGAATGTCACGACTGGCGAATCGGACATGGACTAACTGATGTTGATGCAGCCATGGCGTTGGCTCGAACGCTTCAATTGATGCGTGACCAAGATGGCGATGGCTTCGTTGACCACCCTGAGTATACGGTTTGGGATGCATGGGACATCTATGAATCCATGATGGTTGAAGCATCAATTCCAGTCAATACCGACCGTGTCAGTCACAGTTGGAAGGGCGATTGGAACCATTTCAACAACGGAGCAACAGGTGCTGTTTACTATACCGAAGATTCACACTATGTTTGGATTCCGAACGGAACAACACAAATGGAGGCTCGATTCGTACCCACTGAGTTTGATTTGGATACGGCTCAAGGTGGAGCTTTGCAGCTCGAAATTGATCTCGGAGAAGATGGAAGCAATGACGCTCAAGGTTCGTGCAGTCGTGTATCGGATGCATGGATTTGTGATTTGGATGTCGAATCTTCGCATTGGAATTCATGGGCGCATTTTGACGTGACGGGGCAGGCGTTCACATTCCTCGGTATTCTCAACGATCCTGAATTCTTTGAATCACGAATTCCGTATACGGTCGATGTAACGCTGACCCTGGATTTGAGTGAACCTGTGGACATTTCGATTGAACAACGACCGGACTTCTATTCCGACCTTGATCCAGCCGCACCTTCGGATGCCTACGATTCAGATTACGATGGAATGTTGACGTTCACTCGTCCTGTTTACGACCAACAAGCCGTTGTTGACCTCATCCAACCTAAAGTTCTCGATACGGATACTGGTGATGAAGGATTCTTTTCCGCACTCGGTGATTTGTTTTCAGATTATTTTGGAGCTGCAAGTTTCTTCTTTTTGTTCGTTCTTTTGAGTGCTATCGGAATTGGGTATCTCGTTCGCTCTTCGCGAACCGAGGAACCGAAACTCTTGGTATCAACCTCGATTGATGCGGAACTCATCGAAGATTAGAGTGGGTTCTGCGGTGCTTCCTTTGGTGCACTACTCGGCATCGATTCAAGGTCTTCAAAGGTTAGTTGTCCGGTATGGATTTCCTCAATTTCTTGTAGACGCTCGGCCATTGGCTTTCTGACAATGAATTCGATACGTCCCTTACTACGGGTCAAATCGTAGGAGAGAGGATCGAGCGTTTCGATGACCTGTTGTTCAAACGAACGCTGAACCTTGCGACCCCGCCATGATGAATATCCCCATTGGTAAGCAATTCCAACGATTGCAGCACCATAGAGAATCGCAAGGAAGGTAGTTGCAAACAAAGCGGCGTTGCCTCCACGTGCTTCTTCAAGGAGATCACGCCCAAGGAGGAAAACCAAACCGACACCGACCAAGGGCTTGAGAAGCGATTCAACCCATTGATCGATTGGGATTAATCGTCCCTTGGAAGGATCCACAAAGACCAGGTCTGTTTCAAAGGCAGTGGATAATACTCCGACCAATGCAAGCAATGCGATGTATAAGAGTGAGGAAAGAATGATTTCGGTTCCAAAGTTATCCAGTTTGAAAATCCAATGAACGATGAGATAAGCAAACAGACCAAGAAAAACACCTCGAGGTACTTTGTGGAAATGTTCAATGTGTTGTGAAAATTCGGTATAGTTCCGTTCTTGTGCAGGACTTCCACGGTGCGCTTGTGGAATGTGAATGATTTGCCAATGCATGCTTCGTTCAATGAGACTCATGATTCGAATGAGAATGCGTTGTCGTATGAGTACAAATTCAACAAGAAGAATAACAGGTAGGCCGACGAGCATCACCGGAAGTGCTACGATAAAGGCAAGTGGGAAGATGATCAACGCGGGTAAAATAAGAAAGTGCGAGATGGAAAGAGGGTTCAAAATATCCGCTTCAATCAATCGTTGTCGAGAAGGGGTAATTCTCAGACTTCTCGCTACATCGTTGAGTGAATTTCTGTAACTTTCGAGTTGGCGACCGGAATCAATAATTTGCCGTACTGTGGTTCTGTATTCTGATTCTTCGTGGCTACCACCAATCCAATATTGCCAAATAAATCTGAGCGGTATGGCCGTCAAGACAGGGACTGCAAGGATGCCGAGTGCCCATATCAGTGACTGGACATCAATCTCTGCTGCTATAGGCTCACCGTATCAGTCCAGATTTACCCTTCCTATCAATCCATTGTGAAGAAACCAATCCAAACCCAATGTTCTAACGCCTCATTGACGTGCTTGAAGCATGCGCAGAGTTGCTGTCACCGACGGGATGGCTGAAGAAGCTGTGAAGAGACTCGAGAATGCTGGGTGCGAAGTGATTCAGGAGTTCATCGAACACCAACAACTGGTTCAAGGGGCACTTGCTGAGTTTGATGCAATCATCGTCCGAAGTGCGACGAAGATCACTGAAGAGATGTTGGCCGTTAGCCAACCACGACTCAAAGTCGTTGCCAGAGCAGGTGTCGGTGTCGACAACATTGACATTGACGCTGCTTCCAAAATCGGTGTTCCGGTGGTCAACGCACCAAGAGCAAGTACGCAAAGTGTCGTGGAACTCACAGTCGGTCATTTACTTGCTTCACTTCGATTTCTCCCTCGTGCAGATCGTTCTCTACGGTCCGGAGATTGGGCAAAAAAAGAACTCAAAGGAACAGAACTCTATGGAAAGCGACTCGGTCTCATCGGATTCGGTCGCATTGCCCAAGGTGTGGCAGCGGTTGCTCGTGCATTTGGCATGGAGGTACATTCCTATGACCCTTACCTGCCTCTTTCAATTGCAAAGAAAGCGGGCGTAACGATGCACAAGAACATCGACAATTTGTTCAAACTATGCACGCACATTTCCGTTCACTGCAATCTCACAGAAGAAACGCATCACCTCATCAATCAAAAGAGAATCAAGATGATGCCTGGCGTTGATCCGTTCAATCTCACGTGTGGAAACCACATTGTCAACTGTGCTCGTGGAGGTATTGTTGACGAAGATGCTGCTCTTGAAGCCTTAGAATCTGGGCAACTATCCTCGCTTGCTCTCGATGTGTTTGAACATGAACCAGTTGACCCTTCTTCACCTCTTTTGCAACACCAAAATTTCCATGGCACACCTCACATTGGTGCTGCAACAATTGAAGCACAACGTCGTGTTGGTCTTGACATCGTCGATGCAGTCCTAACCGTTCTCGATGGAGGAATGGCTGAAACAACCGTTAATCGAAACGATCTCTCTTGACCATTTTCACTTTTCAGGAGGGGTTCTCACAACGCTTCCGTATGGTTCGTAGTTCAATGTCTATGGGGCGTACTGTACCGACTTGGCGAGGGCGTGTAGAGCAAGAAATCGAGGTGCTCGTTCCGTACCGACGAGCCCTCTCAGAAGGAGATCGTTGTCGATTTGATGCCATGCTCCATGACGTGCGCATGCGTCGAGCAGCAGGAGGTATGCTTCCCGCCCACGAAGCATGGAAGCCCATGCTCTTGTCAATGCTTCTTGGTGCTCACGAGAGGATTCAACTTCTTGAACAGCACATTGCATCTCTTGAGGAACAGATTCTTGCGTTGGGTGAAGCTGATGATGGAAGCGATTGAAGGATGGATTCTCGATGCTCATCTTTGCTCTGATCAACGTGAATTGATCGTATGGATTGTAACCCAAGAAGGTACCGTGACCTCATTTCGCGAACCTTGGCACCCGGTTGTTCATGTGGCTGGTAATCCTTCAGATCTTCGAAACTTGGCTGACTGGCTGTGGCAACCGGAACTTCGGATTCGCTATGGTTTGCAGAGTTATGCTTTTGAAATGAAACGCCCTGAATTAGGTTCTCAAGATATGGAACGTATGCTTGCTCTTACCCTTGAATCATGTGCAACATTACGCTCTCTCGCAGAACATATCGATGCACGAGGAGAGCATGTCCGGTTCACGCTTTATTCTGTGGATGTTCGAGCCGAACAACAGTATCTCACTTCCAAGCGATTGACCATTGGTTCCGCTGTATCCCTCCATCAAAACAAGTTGAGCCTCCTGGGCAATGATGTTCACCGACGTGATTGGCGCTGTTGTCAAATCGAGATCCATCTCAACGATGTTGGTCAAGGTCGAACATTATGTCGGCAGCCAACGCATGTTCGTGTCACTCCATGCGATACATCGGGCAACATGACCGGTTCTCAGGTGACATTTGGGTTGAATGTACCCGAACAGATTCAGCAATTGGAACGATGGTTTCGTGAATACGACCCCGATCTTGTGTTGTCTGTGCGTGGTAATACCGAAGGGTTTCCACACTTGCTCTCGTATCTTGAGGCCAAACATGCAACCATCTGTCTTGGACGTAATCAAACACCGTTACGACAAGTTGGCCGAAGACGAATTCTGTCATCCTATGGCCAAGTCTTGCGAAGCGACCCTCAATTTCCGCTTGAAGGTCGCATCCATATCGATCTCTCTTCCAGTTTCATGTTTCGAGAGGGCGGTCTCGATGGTTTGTATGAACTCGCTCAGGTTTCTGCTACGCGAATCAGTGATGCAGCGCGAAAGTCGCCGGGCTCGGTCATCAGTGCGATACAATACAGAGTTGCGATGGAGGATGGTGTACTTGTTCCGTGGAAAAAGACGCGTCCTGAGGACACAAAATCTGCATGGGATTTGTTGCAATCCGACCGAGGCGGACTCTATCTCGATAGTCGCCCTGGCGTCTATGCGAATGTGATTGAACTTGATTTCGCGAGTCTTTTTCCAAGCATTATTGCAACGCGCAACATCTCTCCAGAAACATTGAACTGCAGTTGTTGCCAACCAACTGAAAACACTGTACCGCTTCCACTTCATCCCGATGAAGCCAAGAAACGGTTTCAATTTCAAAATCAGCAATGGAAATCAGCGAGTCTTGCGTTTCCTCAACGATGCTCAACGGCGTTTCAGGTTCCTGAATTGATGACCCATACGTGTGGCCGTCGTCATGGATTTCTCGGCCGTGTCGTTGCACCTCTCATTGAACGTCGTCGACGTCTAAAGCAACAGATTGTCATCAAAGGAGACGCAGCCGATCGCCAGCAAAACGCCCTCAAATGGCTCCTCGTCACCTGCTTTGGTTACACCGGTTATCGCAATGCTCGTTTTGGCCGTATTGAAGCGCATGAAGCCATCTGTGCTTGGGCACGTGAGCTCCTTTTGCAAACCATCGATTCTGCGCAAGAGCATGGGTGGGAAGTGTTGCACGCCATTGTCGATTCGATTTGGATTCGAGACATTAAAGGGCGTACACACGAAGAACAACATCAATCCGCCATGAACTTGTCAAGACATGTCCACGAGATGACTGGAATTCCTCTTGAATATGAAGCGACGTACCGTTGCATTGCATTCCTTCCAAGTCGAGTACACAGCGGTGGTTCTCTTACCAAGTATTGGGCTTACGGGGAGAAGGGGATGAAGATTCGAGGTCTTGAATTGCGCCAACATTCGACATGTCCATGGATTGCTCAATTGCAATCTCGGGCTCTTCGAATTCTTGCTGATTCGGATGATTTGGTCGATGGAATCCCGCATCATCGTGTTCAAAGTCAAGTTCAACGTCTGCTGATCGATGAAGTGAAACGTCTTGAACAGCACCAACTGCTTCCAAAGGAGTTGCTCATCGCACAACGAATCTCAAGAAAGCCATCACAGAATGGCACGCAAACCGTTGCAATGTTGGCTTACCAGCGTTCTGAATCTCTTGGGTATCCGCTTGAATTGGCCTCAAAAGTTCGTTTTGTTGTTTGTGAAAAAGATCCTGCTAATCCCTTGCACCGAGTCGTTCTTGCTCGGGAATGTGAACACATGGAACATCCAATTCGACGCATTGATGTTGAGCATTATCGCCGCCTGGCCGTACGTGCAATATGGTCGATTTTGGCTCCGTTCGGTTGGTCTGAAGATGAACTCCTCCAACCGTCGTTTGTTCGTTTGAATCAATGGATGTAAAGTCTGTCAATTGATGTTGTTCAGTTGTGGTTTTTGGGCGCTCAATCAGTATTTGGTCAGCATTTGTCATGTTCGTGAAACGAAGTGCAGTCTTTCTTTGCCCGTCCCAATGACCCTTCAATCGCTGATTTAGGTAGGGTCGCATCGTGTGCTTCAGTTGTTGATGCAGAGGCGATTTGGTCTTCCCATCCAGAAGGACAATAGGACAACGATGCCCCAATTTTTCAAGCGAAGCCATGCAGTGACGTAGAATGGAACGTGATTCAAATCGTTTGATTTGGTCGTCAAGAAACATTGTCAACATACCATCGATGACAATCATCGATGCATGTGTTAATGCCGCTTCATGTTGCACTCTCGAAATGAGTGCGTGCAGTTGATGCAACGTGAAACCCCTTCCAATGTACAATCGCCGTAAACCATCTTCGATATGACAATTCAGCGAACGCATCTCAGGAAAGAAACCGCTTGGATCAAATCGGTGCCCCCCATCAATCCAATGGACAGCATGTCCTTGCGAAAGAAGAATGGCTGTCCAATGTTGCACCACATGGCGTACATCCTTTCCAAAATATCCTGGGCCTTCAAGTAGCGTGATTCCAGTCGATGGGATTCGTAATTCATCACGTTGTCGTTGTGCTGGAAGCATTGTCTCACCAAGTATTGCCAATCACTGAAATCAAACCTCAGTGTTTTTGCAGAGGGTAATGGAAAAGTGAAGGATGAATTTCAAACACTGTCGCCAAGTGTATCGATGTGTGCGTGAAGAACGGATTCTCATCCATTGCGACCTTGATGCCTTTTTTGCATCGGTCGAGATTCTTCACCATGGGTTTCCTGAGGATGAACCACTAATCATTGGTTCAGATCCCATGCAAGGACGAGGACGTGGCATTGTATCAACCTGCAATTATGCGGCGCGAAAGTATGGTGTTCGCTCTGCTATGCCAATTTCTGAAGCATGGCGACGTTGTCCGGGGCATCCATTTGGCCCTGCTCGATTCATTCGAGGCACACGCTCATTGTATTCCATGGCATCTCGTCGAGTCATGAAGATACTACGCAACGATTCAGATAAATTTGAACAGGCGAGTATCGATGAAGCGTATCTCGATGTAACAGAGTTTGTCGAGCATGATTGGGATGAAGCGATGGCTCTTGCACGCAGGCTCCAACGAACGATTTACGAAAAAGTCGGTTTGACCGCATCCTTTGGAATTGGGCCTACACGAATCATCGCCAAGATGTCTTCAGAAGTCAACAAACCGAATGGTATTCACCGAGTTCTACCAGATGAGATATCTGAATTTTTTGATCAGCGTTCCGTCCGTGAAGTACCAGGAATTGGTCCAAAGACAGCCAATGTACTCGCAGAATGGGGAATTAGTACCATGGATGAGGCGGTCAATTTGGGTGAACTTGCACTTTCTCGAATGACATCTCGTAGGTTTTCTTCCTGGTTGATTCGGGTGGTTGAAGGTTCAACATCAAGCGAGGTGAGTCCATTGAGATCTCGTCGTTCGATTGGGAAAGAACGAACGTTTTCCACGGATCAAAGTGACCACGAACATGTACTCGGCCTATTGGAGCAATTGACAGAGGGTGTCTTGGAAAAAGCTCGAGTGGAAGGTATTGCTGGTCGACTTGCAGAAGTAAAAATCCGCTACACTGGATTTGAAACGCATACACATGGTCGATCAATACCTGTCGCTATGGACGACACGGATGTTTTCTTGCGACAAGTACGCCGATTGTTTGCTGAAAACGTACATCAAGACGAGAAGATACGTCTTATTGGTTTTCGACTTGGCCAACTCGAAGAGTTGGATTCACGTCAGACTACGTTGAAGTTTGATGAGGAATCAG
This sequence comes from Candidatus Poseidoniaceae archaeon, assembly GCA_049438185.1. Classification (GTDB taxonomy): domain Archaea; phylum Thermoplasmatota; class Poseidoniia; order Poseidoniales; family Poseidoniaceae; genus MGIIa-L2. Next base: position 103,211 of record JBMTJI010000002.1, on the reverse strand, counting down.
AGTAACTTGTGCATTCGGGTTAACGTTCCACGGAAGGCTTCCAAAACGTCTGGGATTTCAATACCTTCAATTTCTGCGTTGAGTGATAGCCCATTCTCTTTCTTTGTTTTCCAAACTTCGCTGTTGAACGCTTCAATCTCAGATGTCTTGGAATTCAAATCTACTTGAACAGGTGGAAGTTCTGGGAAGGCATCGACATCGACAGCGCTTTCATCGTAGAGCGTCATCGAGATGTGGTGACAGAAAAATGGGCAGACAGGACTGAATGCTGCGAGGAAGTGACGCAAGATGCTGTGGATTGTCCACGCAGCATGTTGATCTCCATCGTACAGCCTTGATTTTGCCATTTCAAGCCAATGCGATGGCAGAACACCAGTTCCAAACGTTTTGAGCGCTTGTGTTGCAGTGTAGATGTCAAGGTTCGTCCATGCATCTTCGACCGTTTTCATCATGGATGCAAATTCTGATTGAATCCATTGATCCTCAATTGGATATGGAGTTGTTGGTTCTTGTTCGGGAGCATCAAATTGACTTGCAAAGCGAGCAACGTTGAAAATTTTCGTTAGGACTCCAAAATACTTCGATTCAATTTCTTCAGGGTTAATGTGGAAATCGTCACCAACTTGTGCCTCACATGCTTTCCATAGGCGGAAACATTCACTTCCAATCTTGTTCGCTTTGAGACTAACAGAACCATCAGGACCTCGCACCTTCCATGAACCGGTTCGGCCACCAGCACCGCATTCCAAAACGCTGTCAGCATCGATACCATTGCCGAGTGATTTTGACATTTTTCGACCCCATGGATCCATTCCTAATCCATCGATCCAAACGTGTTTGAAACCAGGCTGTTCCAACAAAAGTGCAGACTTGAGGAGCGTGTAGTAAAGCCATGTTCGCACAATTTCCTTTCCTTGAGGACGCAGTGCAGTTGGGAAGGCTTTCTCGAACACATCTGGTTGATTGAGATAGCCACTGACGAAGAGGTTGGAGTTTGAGGAGTCCATCCATGTATCGAACACCTTTTCTTCACCACGAATTTCTCCAAGGCTGCTTGAACGATCTGCAAAGGAACCGACATCTTCACGAGTGTCCCGTCGAAGAACTCGTGAGCCTTCAGGAGGAGCATCTTTCCATGGTTGAACATACTGGCCGGGTGGTGGGACGATGATGAATTCCTCATCCTCAGAATACCAAATTGGAATCTCTGTGTGATACCATCTGCGTCGAGAGATCGGCCAATCAATACTGATGTTCTCCATCCAATCCAATAAGAATTGACGGTTTCTTGGAGGATGAAATTCAATGTCCTTAATCAGCTCAAGCATCTTGTCTTGGATATGGGTTTGACGTACATACCACTCTTTGAGGAGAATGATTTCAACAGGGTTCTTCCCTCGTTCAGATACAGGAACTTCTTGTTGACGCTCTTCGATTGAGACGATGTTGCCGTCGCTTTCCAACATCTCAATCGCTTTGGCTCGGGCATCGAGAACGGCCATGCCCTCAAGTGGGCCTGCAATCGAGGTCATACACCCGTTCAAATCAATGGCTTGGAATGGGGCAAGGCCGAGTTCTCTGAAGACTGCAACGTCGTTTTGATCCCCAAAAGAACATACCATCAAAATACCGCTACCAAATTCTGATTTGACGGAAGGATGGGTTTGAATTTCGACCGCTTGTTCACGTCCATGAACCGGCATGGGAAGAACGGCCTTCTTGCCTACAAGATGTTGGTATCGTTCATCGTCTGGATGAACGACAACCACGCCGCAAGCGCAGATTAATTCTGGACGAGTTGTCGAAATAACAAGTTCTTCCCCATCTTCGGTGTTCCAACGGACATCAACAAGTTTGGTCATTCGCCCTATTCGTTCAACCTCCGCATCGGCAATGGTTGTCCCTTCGACAGGATCGTAGATGTTTGGTCGCAGATCTTCAACAATGTCGCCTTTTTTGAACAACTCGATGAAAATGGATTGTGTAACAGAACGATAATCAGGCGCATCGGTGAGGTATTCCGCTGCAAAATCACAGGATAAACCTACACGAGCAGCCGTCTTTCGCATTGCTTGCGTGAAGGTTTCAATCGTATCACGGCAGAGGTTGAGAAATTCTTCTCGCTCATACGTTTTCATCTTCCTTTTCGTATTCTTCTCAACAGTAAATTCGATGTTGATACCATTTCGATCGACACCCCAAGGGAAGTAAACTTCCTTGCCCAACAAACGCTGGGAACGTGCTAGTACATCAATCATCGAATATTGTGCTACTGCACCAATATGCCATGTTCCCGATGGGTATGGGGGTGGGGTATCGATGACAAAAATTGGTTTGCCGCTGTCGGGTTTGAAACCATATCGTTGTTGATATGAGGCTTCATCAGCGTAGTGATCTTCTTGGATTTTTTTTTCAAGGTCGATTGACCATCGTTTTTCTGGAAGTCGTGGCGTTGCCATGCTAAACACCGGCCCTGCCCCCTGTGAACGGGGGGGTCCGCCTCGCCCTACGTTCTTGTCTTTTTGAACGGTTCCCTCACAACGAGACAGCAATCCTTTCAATGAAAGACACAAGGGCGTGTTGGGTTCACGTATGTCCGATGACGTCGAAGAAATGCCATCCTCTTCGGACGAGGGTGATGTTGGACGCATTCAGGCCATCGCTGAATACAGCAAAGAACGCGTTCGCGTTGCATCTGTCGATATTTCCGCTCGGGTTCGAGACTTCGATGCTCGCAAGGCTGTTGATGCAGTCCTTGATGCTCCAAAACGGTTGAAGCGAGAATGGCAAAAAACCGGTGCAACAGGAGCCATCACTCGCTTCCCTATCGCAACTGTTGCTCTCTTCTTGATGATTACATTGTATTTCGTCACCACTTCGGGTTTTCTCGATGATACCCAATTTGATGATGATCCAAACGAACCTGCATTGAACGTCAACGGAGACATGGAAGTTTACCTGCCAGATGGCAGCGAGGTCAAGGAATTAATTGGAATGGTTGAGGAGGATTGGACGACCAATGTTATGGTTATCTATATTGAATCCGATAAGAACAACATTACTGACCAGCGCATTCTTCAAGAAATAAGCTATGTCGAGAAAAACATCAACCCATACGTTTCGGACAATGAAAGCGATGATGTCATTTACATTCTATCAATTTCGACGGTCTTGAAAGAAATCAATTCTAGCCTTCCACGTGTACGAGATGCGTTCATCACTGAACTTGGACGTCAATGCCCATCGTTCCAAGAAGTCTGCGAGAATTTTGCTGCTAACGTAAACTCAGCGCTGTCTGCTGGTGATGAACAGTTCGCTGGCGGGTACGAAATACCCTCTCAGACAACCATCGATCTGATCATTGGTGAAATGTACGAAAACGATGGATCACCAACACCTGGACTGGACAAGTTAGCGAGAAACACGAATGCGTGCAGCGGCCAACCCAATGAAGAAGGCGCTGATGATAACGGTTGTTTCGATGGTGAAGATTTCAAACTCGATCGTGCAATTATGGCTGTTGCTGTTGTCGATACAATCGAGGCAAAGGACATCATCAAAGCAACACAAGAACGTTTGGACAACATATCTGTTGAACAGCGCCCTTGTGAATTCGACCAGAACGGTAACCCTGCCAGCGCCGATCGTTGTACATGGGATGACCTTGGGCTGAAAATGACACTGACCGGACCGGTTCCAATTACGAATTCTGTAACAGAGTTTTCCTTCCGCCTGTTTTGGGAAATCTTCCCGATGGCGGTTGTTCTCGTTGCCATTGGTTTGTTCGTTTTCCACTCAGATTTGCTGCAGGCAGGAATTTCAGGTATTCGTCCTATCCAGGGAATCAAAGTTGTTATCATTGCCGGACTTCCGACCCTCTGTGCGGTCTTTTGGACACTTGGTATCATTGGTGCCACGAACTATGAAGTAACCATGACGGTCATTATCGTCGGCCCGATTCTTCTCGCACTCGGTGTATCGTACGGTTTGCATATCACCAACCGTTACGCAGAAGAAGAAGGTAGTCGAAGCGAAAAGATGCAAGCATCGATGAAATCAACAGGCCGGGCGGTCTTCCTTTCTGCTGTAACCACTGTAATTGGATTCATCTCATTGATTTTCACGCCCATGGCGCCGATCAAGACCGTTGGAATTGCACTCTCAGGTGGAATCGTCATCGTTTACATTTTGACGATGTTTATGGTTCCCAACCTGACGTTGATTCTCGATTTACGGAAACCAAAGCACCCTCCGCTCAAAGTCTTCGATGCTGCAGTTGATGTTCCGGTTAAACGGAACACGAGCGTCATTGCATTCTTCCTCATCCTTGTACTTGTCTCGGCAACCATAGGACAATCCAATGTTGAAGAGAACATTGACCTGTTGGGTATGGCTCCAGAAGGTGAGCAACCGGTCATCAAGATGAAACAATACAGCGAGGAGTTCAATGCAGGTCAAATCGGAATGGTTCTCGTTCATGCAAACGTTTCAGGCGATGTAACGGACAACGATCCGACCAACGATGATCCTGCTCAAAATCTCAAGATTATCGATGGTCTGGAACGCAATCTGAATACAGTTGAAAATGCATCAGCCGTATCGGTTGTGTTCTTGATGAAAGCCACAGGACTTGCTCCTACCCTTTCAGGCCAACCGATTCTTGCACAGATTCAGGAACTACCTGGATACGAATTGTTGCCAGAGGACGTTCGAAACACGTTCGAAGTCTTGCTCGATACTGAAGTTACGCAGGGTGCTACGTTCTGGGATTTATTGACCACGCCGGAAGAGTTTGGGTTGCCCGGATCAACGCAGAGTCAAATTTTCCTGCTGGACGTGTTTTACTCATCCCTCACCAAGGAGATGCGTGAGATTTTCATCAACTCCGATTACGATCGAACATTGATTTACATCGATATGCCATTTATTCCAGTTGCAGACACTGCCGTGGCTGTTGACCAAATCAACGAATATTCTGAAGGATTCCAAGGAACACACCAAGAACGTGCAGAAAAATTGACAGGGGTGGCAGCAACTGCAATCGAAGTCAACAAACTGATTGTTGATTCCCAGTGGACATCGCTTGGTTTCGCAATCGTACTCACACTGATAGTTCTCGCAGTAGTGTTTAGAGATATTCGATATTCGCTTCTCACCACCTCACCTGTTATTGCTACGGTTGCACTTCAATGGCTTGTCATGTGGCAAATGGACGTACCGTTATCGCTGGTTACGGTCATGATTGGTTCGATTCTTGTTGGTGTTGGTGTTGACTTCTCAATTCACATTGCCAATCGTATTCGTGAGTTGGGCGGGGGGATTGAGGCGATTCGTTCAGCTGCCGTTGGAACTGGAATGTCGCTCTTTGAGGCAGCCGTTGTAACCTCGTTAGGAATGTTCACCGCCTATCAAATTCCGATTCCCGAAATCAAACCGTTCGTGACCGTTATTCTCATTTTGTTATGGGTTGCAGCGGCGAGTGCACTGCTTCTGCTACCAGCCATTTTCATAACGTTGGAAAAATTAGGCATAGGCGTTGTCGGAGGTCCTTCAGGCATGTCTAGGCGGTTAGGTCTTGGAAAAATGAAAGCCGATCACCCCGACGTGCTTGAAGCCGTTCTTGTGGTTGATTCGAAGAACAAAGAGGCGTGGTGAAGCCAAGCAAAGGGATAAGACCTGTATCTCTATCAAAGAACATGGTCAAGTATTGGTTGATGAAATCGGAACTCGATGTCTACCCTTATTCACAACTTGTCGCAGATGGAAAGACCCACTGGGACGGTGTACGTAACTATCAAGCCCGAAATATGATGCGCGATGAAATGAACGTGGGTGACTTGATTCTCTACTATCACTCAAACTGCAAACCACCGCATGTTGCAGGTATCGCAAGAGTGTGCAAGGAAGGGTACGGAGATTTTACTTCGTGGGATTCGGCTTCAAAGTACTTCGATGAAAAATCAACACCGGACAATCCGCGTTGGTTCATGGTCGATATCGAGCCAGTACGTGAACTCAAGTCAATTGTTGGATTGGATGCAGTACGCGAAGAGGAAGCACTTGCCGATATGTTGTTAATTCGAAGAGGTCAGCGGCTATCGATTCAACCTGTACAAGAAAATGAATTTCAACACATATGCACAATGGGTGGCATTGATTTTTCCGACCTCAATTGATGTGATTTCATGCAACATATATCTGCAACAAAACGAGCACTCAACATTGAGTATGCGATTCGGGATGTTGTTGTTCCTGCAACCGAGTTGGAAGCGCAAGGTCATACCATCATCAAACTCAACATTGGCGATCCCATTGCATACCCTGGATTACCTACGCCCTCTCACATGGTTGAAGCGTTTTCACAGGCGTTAGCAGATGGTCGAAACGGTTACTCACCATCCTATGGCTTACCTGAGCTTCGAGAAGCAATTGCCAACGATGAGCGAGCAAAGGGTTGGTCTGCATCGACCGATGATGTTTACGTCTGTCATGGTGTAACCGAGGCGCTTCAAGTCCTTTTTCAAGCAACGTTGGAAGAAGGCAATCAAGTCCTTGCACCTGGTCCGCATTACCCCCCATACATGGCTTATCCCCAAATGTACGGGGCTCAAACGATCGAATACAGACTCGACTCTGGCGATGGATGGTCTCTCGATTTCGATGATATCGAAGCAAAGATGAATGAAGAGGTTCGTCTCTTTGTTTTGATCAACCCAAACAATCCAACAGGTGCTGTTGTTGGTCAGCACGATATTGACAAGTTGCTGGAGATTCTTCAGCGATGGCCGAAATGCATTCTTGTTGCTGACGAAATTTATGATGGTCTTGATTTCTCCGACAATCAGGTCAGCGCTGCAAGCCGAACTAATTCTACACCGGTCGTAGTCTTGAACGGCGTTTCCAAAGTCTACTACGCTCCAGGTTGGAGAATTGGTTACATGGCCATCCATGATCCAACCTCCGTTCTTGGCTCAGTTCGAGATGGGATTGAACGAATTCTACGTTCTCGTCTATGCGCTTCAACCCCGGCACAACTCGGTTTTTTGGCAGGCTTGCAACAAGATCGTTCGTGGATGAAACAATACTCGGATACGGTCAAGGAACGCAGAGATGTATGCCTCAGTCGTATCGAAGAAATTGAAGGCCTCGAGGTCGAAGCACCCGAAGGAGCATTCTACATGTTTGTTCGACTTACGGACGAGCGTTGGAAGAACGATGACAAACAATTTGTTTTGCAACTTCTGCACGAAGAACACGTCTTACTGGTTCATGGTTCTGGCTTTAGCAAAGAGAAAGGCAAGGGACACGTAAGGCTTGTTTTCTTACCAGACGTTGCGACGCTTCATACTGCATTTGATCGCATCGATGCTTTCCTCCATAGGCATAGAAACGCATGATGTATGTTGGCGAAGATTTCATGATGCATAATACCGGCCTTTGATACATGCGGAAGTTGTTCATGTGCGGCGTCCTTGCCGCAATCATCCTCCTTCCCAACGTCTCCGCAGCCTCGATTGCCCAACCAACTGAGTTGGACGTGATCTACCTCTACCCACTTTTGCTTGCGTTATTTGTAGCAACAATGCTGTGGAAATTTTTCGTTCCGCGACAATTGTCTGCACTCCAAGTTGCCTTTGAGATTGACGATAACTTGTACGAAGTTCACCGATTAACTCGTACAGTAGAGGATGCTCGTGAGATTTTGCGGCAAGGTCGTGTCGCCTTTGGTGTCGGACTTTACATGATGGGAATGCTTGGTGTTCTTCTTCTCATCTCAGAGCTTCTTTTCCAACCCGAAACGTACTTCGAACCCAATTTGTGGATTATTGGTCTCTTCGTATTGATTCCGATTATGATTTCGCCTTGGGAGACCATGAATGCTCAACTCGCTGGGAAAGGTGATACACGCATTGGAGCAACGACAATTGGTACAGGAATTCGTCGAATTCTCACCCTCTCCATCCTTGTTGGTGCAACAGTTGTCACGCTTGTTTATGCAATGAATCAAAACGGTGGTAAAATCACACCTGTTTGGCTTGCTGTAACCATGTTGGTGTTTATGGCACCAACCATTCTCGCATATGGACGAATTATGGGTGCTTCTTGGAACATGCTGTTGGTCAACAAGTGGAGAACTGCGAATGGTAGGAGAAATCCAATCGATCCAGACAAGCCTTCCTTCATCAATCGTCTCTTTTCGTTACTCCTTGTATTGTTCCTTATCACAATGCCAGTGACCGCACTCAATGGTATTGTCACGGTCTTTCACGTTCTTTACAATCGACCGGATAATGGCGAAGAAATTCTGAATTTTGGAGGTATCATCGGGCATTCGATTTACGAACGAATTGATTTAATTTCCGAAATTTTATTTCATTGGGAATTCATCAAATCAATGCCACAATTTTTGTCCTTTTATCTCTCGCTGAACATCGCCATTGTCGGTCTTGCGTTCATTTTTGAACTCACACGAAACCTGATTCTTGGAGGACAAACCTTTGGTGGGATGTTTGGTGTTACCCTCGATACACCTCGAGAAATTCGAACCGAAGAAGCTGCTCAAGGTCGTCAGATTGCCTTCGCCTTCGCTGGATTTTCCGGTTATACCGTTCTCCTCTTGGTCTTAGTTTGCTACAAGGAATTCGGTGACTTGATGCCATTTACCTCGAATCTCGAAAATCAGGGATTCAATGAAGAAATGCGGTTGCTTGCTACTTGGATGTTTATCGCTGTTGGTAACGCTGTCTTCCTCTTTACGTGGCTTCTATCCATTGCCAAACTCTCACCATTGCGTCAGATTCGATTTGATTTGGATCCTGAAGAGCGTCGAGAAGGAGCGGTCATGCTCGCAGGTGGCGATTGGATGCGTGAATACATCGATAATGCCGCACTTCAGGAGGATCTCGATGGATTGATTCGATTTCAAAAGCAATCCATCGAAGGTGATCAATCACTTGTCCGTCACGAAAAGGCTCGGGCAAAAATGTGGGTTTGTGCAATACGTGGTCTGTGGCCAAAAGCCATTGAAGAAGCCAAAAAGGTACTAGCTCAATCAGGCGGTGATGATGACGAAGCGAGAATGTTGATTGCTACAGGTTACATCGCAACCCGACGTTTGGATGCAGCCCGTGGCGCACTCCGTGGTCTTCAACAGCCTGAAGGATACGATGAGCCCGAACTACTTGCATTTGTATGCGAATGGCTCGACCCTTGGCATGGTACGGTTGACGAAGACGACTTGTGGGATTGGGAGAACAATTCAACCATCGATCATTTGAATGAAAAGATGCGAATGCTTCGATATTGGGCTCCATCTTTCTCGAAAGAGGCAATACAACATGAAGACCGTATTTCTCTCATTTCGGCTATCTCCAACGTGGCAACACTTAGGATGCAGAGGAAGCACGAAGAGGCTTTGGAATTAGCACTGGATACTGTCAAACAGGATCCACTCGGTGTACGTCCTCGTATTGCAGCAGCACTGTGCCTGCTCGATCGAGGCGACTGGCATCAGGCGCTTTCCATCTACAAGGAACTACGAGAAAGCGATGTCAATGATCCTCGTGTCAAGGCACTTTCAGTTATCCTTGGGCATGAAGCCGACGCTGAAGAGATCGAAGTCTCTCTCGTGTTGGAAAAGGGTAAGTCTTTGCGCCGGTGGTTGGATGACGCACCGGTCAATCCCGTCGCTGGATTGGCTACAAAGGGCGGCATTGATGAAGCTATCAATGCGAATGTCATGATCGTCAGTCACGAAGCAGTTCGAAGAGGAATGACGCCTAGATATTCGATATCCATGGTTCAAAAAATTGTTCAGTTCTTCCTCCTTCCAATGATTTACATCGTTACTGGAATAGGTTTGGATTCTGTTTATGGCCCTGTTGAAGGAGCTGTCGCAGCTGGTACACTATTTGTGTTGCAAATTGGTTTATACCGATTTAATCGGCAGCAACGAAAACAAATCAAGCATAGAGATCAACGCTCACTGGTTGAATATGCAAAAATGATGAAGCGATCAAAGGTCAAACCGAGCCGAGATAACATTCCTGTGGGGACCCATCTTCTGTTGTCTGGAATACTCGTTACAGTGAACGGTGTCGTTTTGGATATTGGCTTGCCTGGATGGCTTACAGAGCGCTTGCCAAAGGATTCAGACAAAACCATTCGTTCAAGGTTGAAACGGAATGCGATGTCGATTTCGAAGAACCGTCCCGGAAAACTCTCGATCCTCTCCTCAGGATGGTGGTTAAAACGACCAAAAGAGGAAGATTCTGATACGCCAGCCTTGGAGCGTCTTGTTGGTCCAGTTGCGTATCGAGGCCGTCAATCGATGGTTCAAAGAAAGACTACAAGTTTGAATCGCTCAACCAGCATCGGTCCAAGTCGAACACGTGTCTCGGACATGAATCTCTCAAACAGGAATGTCCCGACGCACACTATTGCAAGTGAGCGTTCTACATACTCAGGGCCTCGCCGACCAGGCAAGCGATGAATGTGAGAAGGTGCATTCACAGAATTCATGAACCTCTTGGACTTGGTCAAAGCATGACAAATCTCTCTCCTCGAGAATCCGTCGATGCTGTACTTGCAGCATCTGCAGAAAGCACACGACTTTACGGGCATGGTCTAGGCATGATCGCCTCTGAAAATATTATTTCACCAAACGTCAAACGAGCCATCAATTCAGATCTTCACGGAAGGTATGCAGAAGGCTTACCAGGAAAACGATATTACCAAGGTTGTGATGATTTTGATACCATTGAAAGTATAGGTATCGACCTTGCGAAGAAGGTTTTTCAAGCTAATTTTGCAAACATACAATCGACATCTGGAACGGTCTCAAACATTGGAGCATTGAAAGCGCTTGCAACACCGGGTGATTCCATCACAGCCGTCTCGACAGCAGATGGAGGACACATCTCCCACGCTCGTATGGGCGCTGTTGGGCTCCGAGATTTGAATGTCTCAACGTATCCATGGGACGAAGATCGCATGGAACCAGATGTCGATGCATCGTGCGCTCTCATCCGTGAGTTGAAACCAAAAATCACCCTCGTTGGTCAATCCGTTTTCTTGTTTCCAACGCCTCTCAAAGAAATGGCTGATGCCGCCCACGAAGTTGATTCAACAGTGATGTACGATGGGGCGCATGTACTCGGGCTCATCGCAGGTGGTGTTTTCCAAGATCCGCTCCGAGAAGGTGCGGATGTGATGACCGGTTCATCACACAAAACATTCCCTGGCCCACAAGGTGGTTTTTTGTTATCTTCAAGCAACGATGAAACATTCCATCGACGTCTTAACAACGCTATGTTCCCCGGTGTCTGCTCTTCCTATCACCTCCACCACGTCGCTGGAAAAGTTGTTGCACTTGCAGAATTCGAGGCGTTCGGCAAGGCCTATGTTACGGATATTGTCAAGAATGCAAAGATCTTTGCTGAATCACTTGCAGCGGAAGGTTTTGATGTGCTCGCTGAATCACGAGGATACACGGCCTCGCATCAGGTTTTGACTCGTCATGGAGGTATTGATTCAGGAGCAGGAGCTGTCGCTGCACAAAAACTCGAACATGCTGGAATTATCACCAACATGAACATGCTTCCTGGAGATACCAAGGCCATGAATCCATCAGGTCTACGCCTGGGCGTACAAGAATTAACTCGAGTTGGGATGGGCATCAATGAAATGGCCGAGGTCGCATCCCTCTATGCACGTGTCCTTCTGCATGACGAAGATCCACGACGTGTTCGGGAAGATGTTCATCAATTGAAATCTGATTTCCAACACGTACAATACTGCTTTGACTCCGAAACGATACCTGCGTACGAAGGGATGTGAAGTCCATCATACCGGATTTCCTTTTGGAATCAGTTCAGGAAAAAGGCATCATTCGTCTAGATACGTTTGGAGAAATTATTATTTGGAAACAACATGAATTTCACACGTGGTGGAATTTGTTTGAATCCAGAATGGAACATCCGCTGAGCCGCACACTCATCAATGCATTTGTTGATGGATTCGAATTGAAGAGCACCATCAAAGATGTTCGCGGTCTCTTTCGCAAGAAAAAGCTTCGAAAAGAATTTGAACGAATCTCTTCCTATCTTGGCTGGGGACACGTCGAAATCGAACAAAAGACGATTCTTCACAGTGCTCATCCACTGCTATCCGTCGCACTCGGTCACTATTCTCTCGAATTGTATCATCAACAACGGTACAGAATACGATGGACGGAACCTCGTCCACAAGTCGTTCAAATCGATACAGAATTAAGTCCTCAGATATCATCGCCGCAACCGCATGCAAAGATGCCATGGACAGGTGAGAAGATCGCATCATCGTCCAATCAATCGTCAATCGAATTGACCATTCAAGATAAGAACGAACTTCGACTTGAAGGTGAGCGCGTGGTATTGATTCCACTTGCTTTCATGGAACGTTTTTTCTACGGATGCTTGCCATATGCTCCGGACATACATATCGACTGGTTTAGCAATGAATCATCAGGTTTGGATGCACATGAGAATCTTTTGATGATTATCGTTCGCACTACTGCAGAAATGTTCCTTTCTAGCGAACAACCGGTTTACATTATCGAACAGTCGAGTTGGGATGCTTACATCGAGCACTGTCTCCGAGAACGGGGTTGGGGTTCGATTGAAACGAGGAAGTACAATCCTTCAACATTCGAATTTGAATTCTCGATGCCGATGATGAGCCATTTTCCGTTGACATTAGGAGTAGTTGTGGGGATGTGGGAACGTGCGCATGGCCGTTCAAGCCAAATTACACTTCGAGGAGAGAATGATATTTTCCTCGTCAAAATCCAATCGTTACTTGATTATCAAAATCAGTGATTGGCTCTGAAATTCATACCACTGATTTGCGCAAGTAAGGTCAAGGTTCATAACCGAACCATGTCGTCGTGAGGATAGTCAAGACGCGGAGGCTACATCCTATGTCACTCAATCACAACCAAATGGCGTATGCTGCAATCATTTCAACACTGATTTTCGGATCTCTTTTCGTAGGTATTAGCGGGTTCTATCAAACCTCTTCTGGTGTTGGTGATTTCGATAGTGCTGCTGAAGAAAACATCAATCCTGACATCGAAATCACATCCGGTGAAGCGATTGATACGGATGGAGATGGGTTGCCAGATGTTCTCGAGGAATCGCAATATGGTACACTCAAGGACGATCCTGATACCGATAACGATGGGATGAGCGATGGTTGGGAAGTCGCTCACGGTCTCAATCCACTCGACAGTGGTGAAGCTGAAGAAGCCGAAGAAGAATCAGGTTCAACAAACACAGCAGACGACGCTGAAGTCAGCAATGAGAGCGATTCGTGGCCAGACCCAACCCAAGGGAAGTACGGCGACCCTGATAACGACGGTCTCACGAACGAACAAGAGGCTGAATTGGGAACCGATCCACAACGTGCAGACACGGATAACGATGGACTCAACGACCGCTGGGAATCGATTTACACAATGAACGTCTCCTCACCGGATGGTACGGTGACGCTCTTCAATCCACTCTCGGGCAACTGGGATTGTACGCTTCTCAATGGTCCTCTCGAACAAACACTCGCCGATCTTCTCGAAGGATTTGAAGGGGCACCAACTTGGGAAGAATTAGAAAACCCACTCGGAAAACACTCATGCGATCAAGTCTTGGACTTCGACGATGATGGGCTCCTCAATTTCCAGGAGGAGGCTTACGGAACCAATCCGGCAGCAAAGGACTCTGACAACGACATGCTACCGGACATTCTTGAGGTCAACAATGCGAACATGCTCCTTGATTTCCAGTTGGGTTCCAATTGCGGCGAACCAGTCATCACTCCACCATCGCAACGTCTTCCTACGACTGCTCCATTTGCAGATGAAGTTAGCGCCTCGTGGTTCCTTTCGGACATGGACGGCGATGGATACCTCAATGGTCCAAGTGATTGGGATACCGATGGCGATGGGATGCCGGACGGATTTGAGTACTGTTTCTCTTTCAAAGAAAACCACCCACTCGGTGTTGGTAATCCACAGAAGGCGCTTACTGAACTCTTGAATCCATCCAATGCATCCGATGGATACAACGACTGGGATGAAGATGGATTGAACAACCTTGAGGAGTATCAAGTTGCTCTCAAATTTGGCTTAACAAATGGCCTCCCTTCATTTACATCTCCGTGGACTGAAGATACAGACCAAGATGGAATGCCAGATGGCTGGGAAGCAACCCAATACAACAGAACGACTCTCGAATATCCTCTCAACCCACGTAACGCAAGCAATGCGAATGAGGACATTGATTTCGATGGATGGGATTCTGATGGTGACGGAGATGTTCTCTTCGATGAACTTGAACTCGCGACAACTGTCGTTGATGTGTACGTTACGAAGGGCGATTATGTCACAGCAAATTCCACCGTTGCTCGAGGACAATACACACTCGGAGGAGGAAACAAGCAAACGGTCTATCTTGTGGCTCCAGTCGATGGGTACGTTTACCACATCAACGTTGCACCAGGAGACCTAGTCGAATCAAGGTTGTATGTTTGGATGAACATTGTTGAGGAATCAGAACGTTTCACGAATCTCATGGAGTATCAAGCTCGATTGGATGAAAATGGAAATGCGGTAGGACGATCAACTGACCCAACACACGGAGATACTGATCTTGATGGCCTTCTTGATGGTATTGAAGTCGGTGGTTGGGAAATTCTCGTCGTCAATCGAGGCGTTCAACTGACATGGGTTGTATCAGATCCAGGTCTTGCCGATACAGATTCGGATGGTCTTTCCGACTTCATGGAATTCTCTTCGACTTGTGATGGTCAAGGCTCAAACGCATCCAACGTCGATACTGACGGCGATGGAGAAAGCGATCAACAAGAAGTTATGCTTGGATACATCTTCAATGGCGAACAATATTTCACATCAGCCTGTATGTTTGACACCGATAACGATGGTCTCGAAGATGGAGAGGAAGTCATCGCAGGTGCTGACAACTTTGTCACGCACGCAAACAACTCAGATACGGACAACGACGGACTCATTGATGGTAACGAAATTTTGTTCATTCCTCGTCCTTTCCAGCATGAAACCAATCCGTTGATCAACGATACTGATGCAGATGGAATGCTCGATGGTTGGGAAATGCAAGTGAAGTCAACTGAAGACAACACCAATTCGCATTCGCTTTGGGTAGCCATTTCGACTTGGGATCGACCTGGATGCACAGAGAGTACCAGTAACAGTTGCCTGATGGAACCTGGTGGTTACGTTTGGATCAATTGGCTTGGTGGTTTTGAATTGCAAAAGAAGTACGCAGTGCATGAGATGAATCTATCCGGATTCGACATGCCTGGTAACCCACTCTGCGATGGGTGTAAGGGACGTTGGGCACTCGACCCATCACTCAACTCCCTCAAAGATGACACTTACGATATTGACAACGATACACTACCAAACGGTGCAGAATCTCCATCGAATTGGAACACCAACCCTGTAGATGATGACACCGATGGCGACAAATTGCCTGACGGTTGGGAAGTCCAGTATTCTTACGAAGCCATCAACAACAACCTTGTCGATAATGCGACTATCAACGCATATGGAGCACGTGGTGTCATGGATCCGTCAATGGCTGACAGTGACCTCGATGGTATCAATGATGGTGAGGAAGACCCTGATATGGATGGACTCAATCGAACCGGCCTTATCAAGAAATATTGTCCTGGTTACAATGATTCGACCAATGCCGAATGCAACATCGATCCAGATACACCGGACGGAATGAAGTTCTACAACAATCTTGAGAATTACACCAATTATGAGGAATTGCAAAACGGAACCAATCCAGTAAGCAATGATACTGACGGGGATGCATGGGAGGATGGCCCAGAGGTCTACTACATGGATCACGATGATGACGGTATGGCAACTGGATGGGAATACCACTTCGAATTCGATCCGTTTGACGGGGCTGACCGTCTGGTGGATAGCGATGGTGATGGTCACACAAATTATTGTGAGTTCAAATGGGATACGAACCCAAGAAACCCTGTTAGTTTCCCTGGACAAGGTGAGTTGTGCGATCCGTTTGAAGGTCAGTAAGTATGTTGTGTAAAACCAATACAGCATTTTTGCTCGTATTGTGTTTGATGATGAATATATTCGCAACTCCGACACGTGCGAACGAAATTGAAACTACACCTATGATTTCCTTCGATCAAGTTGATGGTATTCACACGGATTCAGTTCTGAATCTTTCTGGTAATTCGTCTGTTCCACTCACATCCATTGAAATTGTACTATGGAACATCTCAAACCCCGACCAATGGGATCTTATCACATCAAATCCCTTCCTTGATACGGTTGTTCCATACACTGATATCGAAACGGATTCAACGATGTGGGCTTGGGAACATTCATTCGATACAATCGCATTTGATTGTACATGCTACGTTGAGATTTCATTGTTGGATCAAACAGACCTCGTATCATTTGGCATAGTGATCTATGTAGGTGATGAGAGGCATCGTCCAGTCTTACAGCATGCTCCAGAAAGTGAGAATTTTCACTCGGCACAAATTTTCAATGACCGAATCATTGACCTGAGTTATGATTACCTCTTACCTCCGTCCCAAAGCGAATCAACCTCTATCGCAGGAACCATTCTGACAAATGTTCGAATTTGTCCTGCACCGTATGGTATTTGTGTGGATAATTACGAATCAATTCTTGCCTCAAATACATCGTTCTCAAGTACATTTGAGTTGGAAATCGATGCCAATATGGAATCACTATTAGACGGATTTTACATCTTACAAGTGCAAATTCAAGATGTCTACCTCGCATTGTCCAACAACATTACACAATATATCGTCCTTGACCAAACCAAACCAAATGTCCATCTTTCCGCTGTCAACCAAGTTAATGAGGCACAATCGATTGTTGTTGATATCAATGTTGACGATGGATATGTTGGTTCGAGTTATTCCATTACTTGGAGCATCACTGAGCCCGATGGTAATCCTCGAGCGGTCTTGAATTCTGAAATTCTCAATGACAGTCGATTGGAATTTGAACCTACGAAGGCAGGAGATTACAGAGTCAATGCTCTCGTGCGTGATTTGGGTGGACACTTGATTATTGTTTATCACAATGTTACCGTCGACAATCTGCCTCCTACTGCCCAGGTTCGGTTTGATGGGTTCCTTGTTCAGGATGGATCTACCATTACGGTACCATCCTCGGGAGATTGGATTTTCAGCGCAAATACGTCATCCGATACAAGCAACGATCAAAACACACTTGATTTCTACTGGTTTGTCGATGGAAAAACACTCCTGAGTGGTAAATCGTATCTCTCTTCATCTGATATACAAAGCTCAAATTATAAACAAATTCGCGTACAAGTTGTGGATAATGATGGTGAAGTTGATGAACTCGCATTTGATGTTGTTCAACAAGGTGAGGAAACTCAAGACAATTCGTCCAACTCTATTCTCGCATCAACCGTTTCACTTTTATTCATTCTCGCTGTTGGTATTGTGGTTTACTTACGTCAACGAAAGCAATCTGATTCCACAACTGGATTTGTTAAATGGACTGAACGAGGCGAAGAGCCAAAGAATTGATTAAAGAACTGTGATGGTTGGAATGATACAATGAGCACGATGTTTGATACCGCATTCAAGGCTTTACCAAAGAAGCCTCTACCTATTTCCAAGGAGTTGTATCGTCAGCGTCAGCAACGTCTGCTCTCTCAATTTGATGAAAGCGATCTTGTCATTATTTCATCCCTCCCCGAGGCAACGCGCAGCAACGATGTTCACTATCCGTATCGTTCTTCGAGTGATATGATTTACATGTGTGGCTGGACTGATCCAGAAGCCACATTGATGTTTTACAATGAAGATAATCAGTGGATATCTCATCTGTTCGTACAACCTAAAGATACCCTGATGGAAATCTGGGAAGGTAGGCGACCCGGTGTTGAGGGAGCTCTTGAACACTGGGCAATTGATCGTGCAGATTCTTCCGTGGAAGTATACCACCACCTCGAGCGCCTGCTTGAATCATCAGTTCGAGTACATGTGCGTACCGGAATCGATTCACGTATTGATGAACTTGTTATGGCTGCAGTCGAAAAACGTGACCGGAAAAGGCAACACTTCGGTACAGGTCCAATCAGTCTTGAAGACCCAAGTCGACGAATTGCAGAGATGCGTTTGCGCAAATCGAAAGAAGAAATTGAGCAAATGCGTTACGCTGCCGAAGTATCGTCCAAAGCGCATGAATTGGCGATGGCTGCGAGCAAAGAAGGAATTCATGAATTCCAGATTCAATCGATAATTGAAGGATTTTTTGTTTATGGAGGCACCAGTGGCTGGGCATATCCATCCATTGTAGGATGTGGTGAAAACGCAACAATTCTTCATTATACCGTCAATAATTCCCCCTGTCAAACGGATGAAATCATCCTGATCGATGCAGGTGCAGAATACCACGGATATGCGGCAGATATTACACGCTCATGGCCGATTGGAGGTGTGTTTTCTGATGCTCAAAAAGAGATCTATGAAATCGTCCTTGATGCCCAAGAAAAAGCCATTGATGCATGTCGTGTTGGCAATCCATACAACATGCCACATGAAGTGGCTTGTCGAGCATTGGCAGAAGGGCTTATCCGGCTTGGAATCATATCCCAATCTGTTGATGAAGCTCTTGATATGGAATCAGGAGAACTGCGTAAGTGGTACATGCACAATACTGGGCACTGGCTAGGACTTGACGTACATGATGTTGGCACATACAAACCTGATGGAACGCCTCGTCTGCTTGAAGAAGGAATGGTACTTACCGTCGAACCAGGTCTTTATTTCGGAGCATGGCGACCAGATGTCGATTGTCCTGAGCGATATGCGAACATTGGTATTCGAATCGAGGACGACGTTTTGGTCACCCGTGGTGATCCAGATGTCTTGACGGACTCTTGTCCAAAAACAATCGCTGATATTGAACGAATCGTTGGAAGCCTTTGAGGTGGCCTCATGGCTTGGCGAGAAATTCTAGGTCGTATTCTGTCTTCGGAAGAGGTTTTCCGTTTGACTGCTGAAGAATGTATTGAACTTTACAATGAAGCACCTCTCCATCAGTTGATGGCAGCAGCACATCACCGAAGGCGTCTTCACAATCCTTCCAATGAAGTCACCTACCTCGTCGATCGGAACATCAATTACACCAACGTTTGTACCATCAATTGTCAATTCTGCTCATTTTACCGTCCGCCAGGTCATGATGAAACCTACACACAATCGTATGATGAGATACATGCCCGTATCGATGAACTTGAAGCAATAGGAGGCTCAAGAATTCTCATGCAAGGAGGTGTCAATCCCTCCCTCGATTTCGATTGGTACATTGAACTCATCAAGGAGTTAAGAGACCGCCATCCCACCATCGATTTGGACTGTTTTTCACCAATCGAAATCGAAGGAATCGCAGAGGTTACTCATCTGTCAACAAAAGACATTCTCTCCAAACTCAAGGACGCAGGAATGCATGGTCTGCCTGGAGGAGGGGCTGAAATGCTCGTCGAATCGGTCCGTAATGATGTATCTCCAAAGAAAGGTCATCCGGACAATTGGCTCCGGGTGATGAAAGAAGCCCAACTCCTTGGTTTGACAACAAGTGCAACCAACGTCATCGGTTTTGGAGAGAGCAACACTGATCGTGTTCAGCATCTCCATCGTATTCGCGAACAGCAAGAAGAAATACGTTCTCTAGGATTGCCAGGCTTTACTTCATTCATTGCATGGCCGGTTCAGTTGGAAACGAACACCTTCGGTAAACGGAATCGTGGCCAGAATAAATTTGAGCGTGGTGCGGGTTCAACCGAGTACCTTCGACATGTAGCAATTTCACGCTTGTTTCTCGATAATGTCGATCATATTCAGGCCTCATGGCCTACGATGGGTATGGGTATAGCTCAGATGGCGCTTCTTGCAGGTGCTGACGATGCAGGCTCGACGATGATGGAAGAGAATGTTGTTTCCGCTTCAGGTACTACTAAATTAAGTGCAACTGAATATGAACTTCAATTGTCTATTCGACGAGCTGGTTTCGTTCCAGTACGTAGAAACAGCGATTATGTCCGACTTGAGACTCCTGACGCCCTTGTAAACGCTCCTGAGGTATCGAGTCAACCACCAATTCAATTCGTTGAATTGGTATAGAAAACTACCCAAATTTCAGCAACGATGTTTCTGCCACCTTTGCTCGATTCACCGGATGGATTGTATTCCTGTCCGTTAAACAGGCCACGATACGTCAGCTCATTGACTTGACCGTTCATGTCAACCCAGGACGTAATATCAAAACTCCATTGCTTCACATCTTGACCAGCACACCAACCTGCTCGACCAAATGGCCAAGATCCGAATTGGTTGGCAACGACTCCATTGCTCACTTCGTTTTCGCAGCCTGTGCTTGAGTAAACGATTGGATGCCATTCGTAGGTATGATGCGATCCGATGTAGTAATGATGCTGATGATCGCAGAATTCAGCGCAATTTGCATCATCTTTTTGGAAGCCATGTCCAGTAATCGTTGCGACAATTTCGACTCGAGTTGTTTCACTTGGAACTGTGAAATTAAGGCTCCGCACATAGCGGCTTTCGTTGTTGTAGGTACCATCAAATTGGCCACCAGTAAATCCAAATTCAGCATCGAAAGCACGTTCTCCACTGCCCCAATTTGAGAACAGGAATTTGATGGTCAAATCTCCTTTGTTTGCTCCCTTGTATCGGAATCTTCGCTCCTGATCATCCTCGAGCATGAACAAATAAGGGCTGATATCGGTTAACCAACGACCTTCTCTTCCATATGTTGTAATCCATCGCATAAATTCTGTTCCACAGACTGACGAATTGTTTTCATCGCAAATGTAGAGGTGTGCAAGGTAATCCCATTCGTGACAACCACCATAACTTCCATCACTCTTTTGATACCGATTGCTGCGTTCATCACAAGCATGTTCATGGAATACTTCGAGTGTATCGTACGAGGAGAGATTCTCTGGCAACGAGAATGTCGCATTTCTGTATGAGTTATGATTTGCTCCCCAACCGCCAGCATGACGTTCAAAGTCGTAGAGTGTAACAACTTCTATTCCTGAATCTTGCATACGAATTTCTGGTTCAAATTCTGCATTCCACTGGTGTGGTTCGTAGGAATAGTGGAATGGATCGTTTGTCTGTGAAACCCAAGCGTAGATTGAACCAGTATCTCGAGCACGTTGGAAACGGTCAATACCCATGAAAAATGGGCTGTTGAAATTTGAAATCATCTGGCCAAGTCCACCTTGTATGTTGCTTGCATCCATATCGATGTAGTGTATCCGACCATCCCACTGCTCTTCTTCACTAGGATTAAGCCGAGCCTCAACATCGCTCTTTCGTGAAAGAATATCATTGTGATAACTCGAATCAAACGACCCATAGAACAAATGCGTATTCTCGGGGAGATTCCTGATGAAGGTACCAGGATTCGTTGACCAAGTCGCTGAATTTGAATTGCCATTGCTATCCGTATACTTGAACATGAACAAGTAGACATCCTCTCCAGTCCATTTGTTTTGGAACGTAAACGTACCATCGAGTGTTGGGACAGTAAAGGTTGGAACAACATCCATTGGACCAGTGACAGTCGATCCTGAGGTCCATAGAATCGGCTTTTGAACAATGGCACAACCATCTGTATCGATTGTCCAACGCACTGGACTGTCTGCACAAATGTCGACGTTTGCATAGACTCCGTCATTATCCAAATCTGCACATCCAACCGAATTCACATCGAGCCCACTTGGGGTTCCTTCGCATTGATCAATCAAATCATTCACACCATCTGCATCTGAATCCCTCTCGATGGCTGCACAACCATTCTCATCGACGTCAACCGCGTTCAATGGCGTAGTTGGACACAAGTCCAGTGTCGCTCCTGTTGCATTAACGTCATTCACGTTATCATTGTCATCGTCCGTATCCTCGGTTGCATCATAACAACCATCCATATCAAAATCAGTATTTGGGGTTCGATCAATTTGCCAATTAGAGCGACCCTTCGGACATTCATCTGTTGCGTCAGATTCTCCATCATTGTCATCATCATCGTCCTCAAGCAGATCATTGCATCCATCTTGATCCCAATCATTGTACAAGTTTGCAGGCCAATTGACTTCACCTTCCAAACAAGAATCATCGACATCGAGAATTCCATCACCGTCATCGTCATCATCGTTTGAATCATCATGACATCCATCCTGATCTCGATCGTTTTCCGTGGTACTCGTCCAACCTATCGTCGAAACGCAACCATCATTTGGATCCAGAATTCCGTCGTTGTCATCATCAGAATCTTCATCAAAATCTCTACATCCGTCCTGGTCTGCATCACTCTGCGAATTGGATGCCCAGCCATCCGACTCGCCGATACCATCCGGGCAGAAGTCGAGATCATCTGGAATACCATCTCCATCGACGTCATTGTTCGCTTCAATGAGAATACTGGTGTTTTTCGAATCCTCAGTCATGGTATATTCCCCACATTCAGCAGTCGTCATCACGACGAAACTCTCGGTTCGCAAATCAAGATCAGTAAGGATGAACGAAAACGCCCCATCATTTTGGAGAGGCAGGGTGTTGCTCGTGAGCGAAAGATCCTCTTCAATGAACTGAATTTGTGCAATGCAAGAATCGATATTTTGATGCAAGACTTGACCTTGAAGTATCAACATTGATGACTCAACGACGAGAAATTGTGGGGCAACAATCGAAGTCGTTCCTTCATCAGGCACGGGTACTTCAATGGTATTCATCATCGATATACCCTCGCCTTCGGAAGGGACAATCGTCACATCAATTTGATATGTGCCCGGATACGTTGGTAAAAGGACAATTGAGATACTCGTTGCTTTTTCGGTGATGCTAAAATCAGCAGAACTAATGGTTTTCTCAGGATGAGTGATGCTTGAAACCAACGTGTAACTGCCTTCACCTGTCGTCTCGAGGAGTATCTTCAGCTCACTAATTTCACCAATCTCACCGATGACAGTGGTTTCATCCCATTCTGCCCGAATGGTGTATGGCAGAACAAGAGATTCCTCTTCCTCAATATCCGTATCCGGTTCACCACTGCCAAAGCATCCTGAAAACATCAGTAAGGATAACAACACTGCAACGAAAGGCTTCTTGACCATGTCATCACATGAACATAGAGAACATGAACCTAACGTTCACCGATGTAGAACTGTTCAGTTCTAGGATCGTTGATGACGAGATTCTCAAGTTCTACAACATCGTTTGGAAATTGAACTCGTATTGGGCATACCCAAAGAAGTGGCATTTGCTTATGCCTTTTGATTTTGAGGATGAATTCCCAATGAATCCTATGCAGTGGAGAATTTACTGTTCCAGGCCATAAATCAGAGGGCGGATCTATCGTAAATGAGCCGTCTTCGTCAAGCGTGGATTGGCCTCCCTCAATGGAAAATCTCATTGGACGAAGGAAAACGCCGCCTTGAATATCTTGACGTTCAATTGGTGAATCCTCTCCACCAGCGGTTCCATCATCCAAACTGGCCTCCCAATGATGCGGCAGCGGCGTTGATAGCCCAATAGGCGGTTGAGAATCCTCGTTTGAATTAGAAATTTCAATCAAAGCCTCACGAGATGGAGGCAGTGTGCCAACGTGCCAATGCACAGACATTGATTTCCAATCTGGTAATTGTTCTGGAATTTGAATGGTACCAGAAAGGGGTTCACCACTTACAATTGATGAGGAAAATTTGACAATCGGATGCTCAATAGGCGAACGAAAAAAATCCTGCTGACGTTTTAGATCAATAAAATTCGCAATCAGTCGCAGTACAATTGGCAGCAATAAGATTGGAACGACGATAATACTCAAAATGGGATAATCGAGAAGCCCAATCTGCATACTTTTTGTCCCAATACTAGGAATCCCGATTTCGCTGAGCAATGGTTCGAGGAAGAGGTAAACCAATGTTGTGAGCAGTAAGATTACAGCGGCATTAATCATGTTACGGGCTAGGCCATGCAATGAATTTGGAAGAATGTACCAACCTCTACGTTGTTGCTTAACCAGTTGAACAAATGGTTCATCATCGCAACGAACCTGTGTCGGTTGTTCCAATTTTTCACCATCTTGATTGATGATTAAACGTTCAATGAGCCATCCTTCCTCACTTTGTATTTTGTAAGGAGGCAATTGTTGCTGGACTTCCTCATAATCCAAATTCGAAACCAATGTTTTTTCAAAAACAGGTGCAGCGTCAGCATTGATTCTTTTGTCATCGAAAGGAGGATACCTCACACGATGAATAACGGACCAAGTCGACATGTACTCGCCTCAAGTGAACAGTAATTTCACACCGGCTTGCAAAGCAAGTTTTCGGAATGCAGGAACTTTTTTCAGAAGTGCAAGTCCAAGTGGTACTGGTTTTTCGATGTCTCCAATCTGATTGATGAGAGCAATGACCTCTGGTTTTGCGAAATTTGCAAAATGCTCGTCGAGTTCTTCATCGGTTCGCGTTGATACGAGAAGATCACGTAAAGCACGTGCTCGATCCTGTTCCTTCTTCATCTTCGGCCATGAAGATTTTGTAATGGATTTCAAATCCTTTTCTGAAAGTTGATCATTGTTCACGTGTTTCACAAGTTTATCGGCAATGGACGAGATCTGTTTGAATCCCGGGCCAAGCCCTCCACCAGTCGTGGGTTTAGCCATTCCTGCAGCATCCCCAAGGACGAGGACTCGGTTTTTGAACGGCCGTCGTATCATGCCAGATGGTACGGGTCCACAATAGCGTGCAGTTTCTGTGATGTTCTCAAAACGATCCTTCCATAGCGGGTGATTCAATAGATCGTTGTAGCAATCCAAAACCGATCGACCATCGAGTAGTTCAGCCTTCGACCATAGTCCGATGCGATGAGTACCATTCCCTGAGGGAATGACCCAAGCAAAAAATCCTGGCGCGATTTCGGAGCCACTATACATTTCAAGCCATCGATTTTGTCCTTCATAACCTACGACTTCTGTCTGAAAACCAATCATCATTTCCTTTGGATACCCCATTCTGAAACGTCGACGAACCCATGAATGTGCACCATCACACCCAATCAACAATTTCGAACGGTAGGACGTTGATTCACCTGTACGTTGATTGAGGATTTCAAGTTCTACACCATCTTCCGTCACTTCAGCGGATGTTGGCTGTGATTCCAAAACAAGATCTGAACCCGCTTCAAGCCCTTGTTGAACAACGGTTTGATCAAAGCGCTTCCTGCAGACGACGTATGTGCGCAGTTCGCCTTCCCTGCCAACAGGAACGAGTGTACCTGACGGCCCGTGAATCAGTGCACCATCAACGTCCTCAACAACCGTATCATATGCTTTTACAGCATCCATTGCACTTGGAGTTACCAATCCTGCGCATTGGAAAGGCCTTCCCACTTCATTGTGTTCCTCCACCATCAAAACGGAGAGACCACGCTCGCACAATAAGCGGGCAGCGTATCCTCCAACAGGACCAGCGCCGATGATGATGACATCGTAATCATAGTCCATGAAGAAGCACGATGCACCGAACTTCAAGAAGTTTCTTCTCTATCTAGCGTTTTGCGAATCGATAACCAACTTGTTCGTTTTTCTTGAGCCAAAGTACAGCTGTGTAAGGATTGCCAGTTTTCTTAGCAATGAGGTCATCAAACGGACCGATTTCACCTTTTTCGATCATTTGCTTTGCTTCTTCTCGTGTGATTTCTCGTTTGGAGATTTCTCGAGCGATGTTGATTTTGCAACCACTCGCACTGGTTTTTGGTCTAAAATGCGTTTCTGTTTCATGGATTTCTGCACCATGCTTCGGACATATGGCAACGACCCCTTCAACAACATCAAACCGACGTGCATCAGCAGCCGCTTCCCTTGGCGGGAATTCAAATCCTACCTTATTCCCTTCAAGCACAAGGTATGCAGGGAATGGTCGACCTCGACGTGAAATGAAATCTTCAATCAGAGGTGATTTGCCATCGATAAGAATTGATTTAGCCTCAGTTTGTGTGATTTCCCGTTTGCAGATGACTTTCCCAACACCCGCAAATTTGCATTCCTGTTGATCGCACGCATAGTGTGTATCCGTTTCGCGAATTGTACCGCCGCACGTTGGACAGGGGCAGAGAGCTTCATCGGAACTCGTTGCTCGATTCCCTGTCGATTTTGATGAGGTGACTTTCCCCTCATCGGAGAGAACGACCGACGTTTCGTAGGATTCACCATTTCGGTTAAAGAAACCATGCAGGTCTGTTAGTTCTCTGTGTTGCAACAATCGTGTTGCAGTCTCTCGATCGAACCAGCGGCCACTGGTGTCCTTCCAGAAAACAAACGAACATCCCTTTTCTTTTCCTTCGTTCTGTTCACAAGTGTAGGATAAAGCAGTTTCAACAATCGTTGCTGCACATTTTGGACATTTTCCAATGGAATCATCGTTGATGAACAATTGACTTCGGTCATGATCGCGAACCCTCGTAACCAAATCTGTTGTTTGTTGAATGATAGAGGCCATGTATTCTGAAGCATCTAATTCTCCCTTTTGAACAGCCGTTAATGCCGCTTCCATCTCTCCGGTGAGTTCAGCAGAAGTAATCCATTCGACTGGAATCCTCCGCAAGATTTCGATGATGCGAATGCCATGTGGAGTTGCATTCAGTGCCCCCGATTGTTGTCTGGATATATAGCCTCGTGAGAGTAATTTTTCAATCGTATCCGCCCGAGTTGCAGGGGTTCCAAGGCCTTTGCCTGCCATTGCCTCGGCCAAATCCTCATCTTCGATATCTTTTCCAGCTTTTTCCATTAGTGAGAGTAGACGAGCTTCCTTAATCCTCGTTGGCGGTTTGGATTTTTCTTCACTCCATTCGTGTGAAGAAATGCTTGCGAGAGGGTCGTCCGTAGAGATAGAGCCCCAACCATCGGGTAAACTGAGATTTTTCGGAACAACTTCTCTCCAACCAAGTGTCGAATATTGTTGAGCTTCTTTGTTGAACATCTCACCTCCAAGATTTGCAGTACGCTTTTGCTTTTCGATGACTGATTCACCGTACCAGGATGCGATGAAATTTCGCACGATCATATTGTAGAGGCGTTGTTCGTCTTTCGAAAGCCCACTTGTAGGTAATTTGCCTGTTGGAATAATCGCAAAGTGATCGCTCACCTTTGCATCGTCGAAATTACGTGAAACATTTTGTAAACCATTTTTGTTGAGGGACTCCACGAATCCTTTCATTTCATCCAGTTCTCCTAGGTTAGACAATGTTGTATTGATCGTATCTTTCATATCCGTTGGCAAGAATCGAGAATCCGTACGTGGGTATGTTGTCAATTTGTGACGTTCATACAGGGCTTGTGCAACATTCAATGTCCGTTTTGCTGGCCATGAGAACATCGAGTTTGCTTGACGTTGAAGCGTAGTTAAATCAAAATTCAATGGAGGTCGTTCCTTACTCGTTGACACTTTTTGAGTAACAATTGCTTTTTCGCCTGAGTCAATGAGTGCCTGGATGCGTTCCTTCTCCTCCATCGTCAAAATCCAATGTGGCTTGGTATCTTCTGTGGACGCTCCACCTTCCCAACGACCATTCCATGAGCTATCTGTTCCTTCGAACTGTGCTGTAAGAACCCAGTATGGTGTCGATGTATGTTTCAAGATTTCAAGTTCGTGATCCACAAGGATTGCGAGTGTTGCCGTTTGAACCCTGCCCAGCGAGATTCGTTCAGTTCTTTTCTTTGGAAGGAAGACTTCAGCAATTCTTGAACCGTTCATGCCGATGAGCCAATCTGCATAACTTCGACTGTAGGCGGCATCGGAGAGATTCTGATACTCTTTCGCCGATTTACGTTCGTCCCATGAACGCTGTATGGCTTCTCTTGTCATGGACTGTAGCCACATTCGGGAAACGGGAGATTTGGATTTTGAATAGCGATATATGGTTTGAAAAATAAGTTCACCTTCACGTGCAGCGTCACAAGCATTGACGATTTCTGTAACCGCTTTGTCGCTCATAAGTTTCTTGACAGCGGTGAGTTGTTTCCGTGTTGAGCCAGATTTGGGTTTGAACTCAAATTCTTCAGGCACAAAAGGTAGGTCGCCGGCAGTTTTCCTCCAATTTTTGAATTCAGGGTTGTAATCATCCATGTATTTGAGTTCCAACATGTGGCCTATGGCCCAAGTCACAACGATGTCATTTCCCAACCAATGGGTAGCCTCTTTTTTGTTGATGTTGAGCATTTTAGCAATATCTTCGGCGACACTTGGTTTCTCGGCGAGGACAACGATGCTCATGTTTTCAGTGCGTTTGTCGACTGTACTTGAAGGCTCGCCAGACTTGAAATTAAACAGATAACATATGTTATCTGGAATTATTTGTCTAAATTTTTGAGTCGGTTGCGATGCGCGATTTCATCCCACTCCTCCTCTTGGTCTCGATAACCACAACCACTGCAACCTGGGTAACCTGCGAGCAATAATTCTGAACACATCTGAATGAGATCCGATACCAATGTAGGTGTTTGAAATGGCAGCCACAGTTGATCTTGGTTCATTGGCTCTTCTGAATGAATGATGAAGAGAGGCTTCTCGTTTTTTGAAACTGAAAAGGCGCCTTCCTCTATTGTCGGGAACTCCAATCGCTGAGGCATTGAATCTGCCATGTTGAGCATCATTCGATGCCATATCTCCACGTCATCTCTAGGAACCTGTATGACAAGATTTTCTTCAACGAGAATTCGACGACTCGCTTCACGGACAGCAAGCCATCGTGTTGAATTCTCCTCCATGTACCCTCGACAAGGCGCAAGGATTGAAGGATATCGGTACGACCGTGAGCCATGGGCAGGCTCTTTCGCTGGTTCTCGAGGCCACTCTTGGCACTTCAGGATTCAGAGAAAGCACATGCTCGTTCTCTACTTATGCTGCGTATTGCTTCCTCAAATGCACTCTTTCGAGGATGTCTTCGTCTCCTTTACAAACCCAAAAAATCACTGCCGACAACATGTTTTGGAATGGAATATGGACATCCATTTGGAATCGCAGCTGGCATGGACAAAAAAGCCGAGGCGCTTCGGGGTTGGGCATCAATTGGTCTGGCCTTTTCAGAAATTGGCGGAGTAACAATGCTTGAACAAACAGGGAATCCGAAACCCAGAATGTTCAGGCATGGAAGCGATCGAGCGCTTGTGAATCGAATGGGATTCAACAATCCTGGAAGTGAAAAAGTTGTGCAGCAACTGAAACGTTCTGGTTTGCAACCAATCCCAGTATGGGCGAATCTTGGAAAATCGAAACTTACGCCGATTGACGAAGCGAAAATGGACTATTCAACCACGATGCATCGTCTTTGGCCGTATGTGGATGTCTTCGTCATCAACGTCTCTTCTCCAAATACGCCTGGCCTTCGAGATTTGCAACATGGCGATCATCTGAAAGGAATTCTTGAAGCTTGCATCAATGTAAATCAAACAAACTCAGAAGAATCCAATACTCCTCCAAAACCTCTCTTAATCAAGGTCGCTCCAGACTTGTCCAAACAAGAACTTGAGGCGATTGTGGACACCGCAATAGCTTGTGGAATTGATGGGATTGTTGCAACAAACACGACGATTGAACGACCAAATCATACGCACAAGGTCTACAATGAGCAAGGTGGTTGTTCAGGTTCTCCTCTCAAAAATCAAAGTACGGAAATGATTCACCATATTTACTCCTACACGCAAGGAAAACTTCCAATTGTAGGTGTTGGAGGTATCATGACTGCAGAAGATGCATGGGAGAAGATACTTGCAGGCGCGTCTCTTCTGCAAGCTTATGCAGGTTTTGTCTTTGAGGGTCCTGGTTTAACAAAATCAATCGTGAATGGTTTGCATAAAAAACTGAAACAATCCAATTTTGAATCGATATCAGAAGCAGTTGGCGCATCGCATCGTGTGCCTGAATGAGCAGATGTTGAAATATGTCTGTCGGTTGGAGGGAATTGTCAACATGCTTTCGTATCGTAACCGGTTACTGCTCATTGGTGGTGTTGTTACCATTGCGGTTCTTGGAACAATTTTCCTACAGGCTCCAGCTCCTACTCTTACTGTTGATCAACTCATGGAAGACAAGTCGACACTCATTGATGAGGAGGTCGCAGTACGTGGAGAGATTCGCGATGGAAGTATTAATGAAACCTCGATGACATTTATTTTGGAAGGTAGTGATTTTGACCTGCTGATTGATTATTCAAATGCAGGTTCCATCTCGAATGGATTAGGAGATAATCGGACTGTATATGCTGAAGGCATGTTCAAGTTTGACGATGGAATTTACCTCGTTGAAGCTGATACAATCAAAACATCTTGTCCATCAAAATACGAAGAAGAGGCCTGAACTCACTCAGCGTTTGGTTGAAATAGAGTCAGTTCTAGGATGGTCTGGGATAGGTGGGGAGCTAGGCGTACCCTGTACCACAAATCGTCTTTATGGTGGGCTGAATGCCTTGGGGCGGCGAAAGCGGCTCATAGGTTCCTGCATGCGGACGTAGATGTCTCGCCCCCACATGATCCGGGTGTTGTGAACCGTTTCCGGAGGGAAACGGGAATCAGATAACCGGGGGAACAGGTCAGGCCGGGAACGGAGCATCCCTACCTGGGGCCATGGGTGCTGTGGGGATCCGGGACGGAGGAAGTGTGTAGATACGGCTTGTGAGTACGAGCGTCCACCCAGGGATTCCCACCCTATATGTCAAACACAACATCACTGTACCAACCAGGTCCCTCAAAGGTAGGTACTTCCGCCCAGGGTGACTCCAACGTTTGGCCAGCAGTAACCTCAGCAACAATCAGATCTTGTCGTGTCACGGCTTTAATCTCGACTTCCTTTTCTACCTCATCTGAATGAACCCAACGAACATGTGCTTCAAGGAAAATAGAATCATCAAATTCTTCAATTTTGATGGCACTCTCGACCAACCATTTATCTTCGACTTCATCCATGTAGAGAATTTCTTCAAGCCATTTCACCAAAAGTAAACCGTCTGCATCATCATGCATGGGTACGTGAACATTCCAAACAGCAGTATGATGAATCGCCTCCGCAGGAATATCCGATTCCAGAAGATAGGCTTGCATTCCCAGAGCGGTCTCCTCGTACAATCTGGCCTTTGTTGCTGCAAAAGAACGCAAACCAACATCAGCGGTCGTTGGCCTTGGCCATGAACTCACATCAACACCTCAACGCTTCGATACTTGAAGCGACCAAGCGATGTCACCTATACGGTCAACCATATCATCCAAACGTAGAACAAATCGATCAGTACGATCTGCAATGAGAATACATTCACTCGCAGCGTTGGCCAGTTGGGCAGTTTCTTCAACGGATAGCCCGAGCGTAATTGATGTTGCAACTGCAACAGCAGCAGCATCGATTAGCCCAATCATTTGACGAATTTCTTCGAGCATGCACTGAACATGAACGGTGTCTTCGTCTCGTGAATGAATTGTTACACCATCCTGTCCTTCAAGAATCAACAAATGTTTCCAGTTGTTTGATTCGATAAGCATGGATGCGGCTTCTGCTCCGGTTGCCGCTCCCAGTCGCCTTCTCATCAATTCCAATCCTTTCGATTGAAACAGTACCCAATCCACACCCTGTGTTCGATGGAGACCGGTCAATTTCGGATCAGCTATGATTGGAACATTGTGTTCCTTTGCTGTAGAAATGAGTCGCTCAGCACCCTCATCGTTGAGAACTCCCAAACCATAATCTGAAAGAATCAGACATGATGAATTCGGTATCGCCTCGATGGTACGATCGACAAGACTCGTCAGTGCAGAGGGTGGAATTGGATTATCATCTTCGATATCCCACCGTAACAAAAGTTGTTCACCTTTGATTAAGCCTTCTCGCGCCCCCAACAATCGGGTTTTGACGGTGGTCGTTCGTTCTTCGATAACTGCGATACCAGATGTTTCAACCCCTTCCGTTTCCAACATTTCTAAGATGGATAAACCTGAATCATCGTCACCAACGATGCCGTGGAGTTGGCTTTTCAATCCGAGCGAATCCAACCCACGAGCGACGTGGGCTGCTGCTCCTACATCGACATCCCTTGATGTTTCTTTGAGAACGGGTACGGGCGCACGGGAGTTGAGATTGTTTGCAAATCCATGGATGTAACAATCCATCATGATGTCTCCTACGAGAAGAATTTTTGATGGTTGAATATTCTTTAATCCACGTTCTAATTTCTTTAATGCATCGTATATTTTTGCATCATCATCGCTCATTCCCATAATTATCCCTCTATTGCATCCTGTAATTCAGCAAGTAACATCGCATGCTCTTGGTCGCTGACTCCCGTAGTTTTTCGAAGTGTTTCAAGCATTGCTGATTCATCACTGGTGATGATTCCATCGATCAATGCGGTCTTTAGTACTGAACTGTAAGCCTCCAGTTCTGGTGTTATGTAGGGTTGCTGAAGGGCTTGGTTAAGGATTCGTTCGTGGGTTTCGGTATCGATATCAAATGCAACCTGAACGGTGCGTAGGAGCGCTTCTTCTTCCTCATGGATGACGCCGTCAACCAGTGCTTGTCGTAACATATCCAAATAAATCTCTTCAGGAGGAGGTGCATTGATTTCACGTCGTGCTTCATTCGATAATCGACGAACACGGTCTGGATGCATGCCTAAGAAATCCACGACTTCATTCAACAACAACTGTTCATCTTTGGTAATACGGCCATCTTGCCAAGCTCGGGCAAACATCCGACGAACAAGTGCTTCCCCTGCTTGGGCATCCAGCGAAGCAGACCCTTCTGGATGCGATACTGGTGACATAACTGGATCGGAGTGAACAACCATATGTTCATCGATGTGGGCAAGTGTTTCAAGCGTATTTTCTGAACTTGAAAGCAATGAATCCAACAACACCATCGTTCCTTCTTTCTGAACTGGTGTTGATTTGACTCTTTGAAGAATCGATAAAGCACGCTCCCTTCCTTCCACTGTCAATGAGTAGACTCGACGACGTTGTCTCGCACCAGGTACATGTCGACTTGCAGTGTTGAGAAAGGATTGTTCCTCAAGTCGTTTTAACGTCCTCGGAACGTGTTTTCGTTGCACATGTACAGCCGCAGAGATTCCTGCTTGTGTTAGTTCCATAGGAGCTTCCCAGTTGTTTTCGGGAAGTTGATGATTGAGAAGATGAAGCAACGTTCGTTCTTCAGTGGTGAGTGTTCCTAAGAACCCGCTAACCATGTTCCTCCCCGATTTTGATGTTGAGGTGGTAGTCCTTAGGACAATCGGTCATCGACGCAACAATATGTAGGGAATCCTCGCAAGAATCATGGTGCGACAACGACGAAAGTTCAAGCCTCGTGCAAGAACTTCTCGTTCGTTAAACGTTGATGACGCAAGTCCGGATACGGATCAGAAGATTCAACCTCCTTATCCAAAAGGTGATTATTGGAAAATTGATCCTCCTCTTGCGACTCGACTCTATGAAAAAAGTGCGCTCGGGCAGCGTCATGAAGATGGTTCAATAACGCTAACAGCATCTGAAGTTCTGTTTTGTCATTGGCATCGTCACGTACCGTTGCCCGATGCATCGTGGCTTGAAGCTGAACTCAAGAAAAATCCCCGACTCATCTATGAAGCAATTATCATGGACGTTGGAAGAAATGGCGGTGAAATGATTGTTCCATCAATCCATCGACCAACAGATGAAGCTCTAGCATGGGCAGTTCGATGGCACAGGGATCGAAACCACTTGAAAGAGAACTACCAAGCCTCTGTATCTTTGGCGACGACGCATGATGCCCTCGATTGGATGAATCTCCTCAAGTGGTGTCGAGATTCAAAGGCAATTCATGTTGATTCAGAATTGTTTGTCATCGATGATGAATTAGATGTAACCATGTACAAACTCGATTTAATTGATCCTCAAGGAGATTTATTGTCTTGGAATCGATTGGGTGCGGATGATAAGGCCACATTCCTTCAGAACTGGGAGAAAAGAACACTGACGGAAACTGGGAGCTATGTTGGACATCAAGAGGCTTGGAAGTGGCATCAAATTGGCATTGAGCACATGTCTGGACGTGTTCTCCGCAATGAGGAAGAGTCATACATCAAGCAGATCATTACACAATCAGAAGAACCATCCATCGATTCTCTCCTCATGGATAATTTGCTCAATCGTGGATTGTTGCTTCGTCCAGGATTCAAATATGGATGCCGATGGAGGGTTTATGATGGAGACTTGAACGAATCCCATGCTCCTTGGCTGATTCAGCCACATGGTGAGGCTGCAACAACTTGGGAGGGTGTATGTCTCAGCGTTCGCCTTGCTGAAGGCGTTCACAAGCAATGGGTTTGTGCCATTTACGACAATGGTGATTGGAACTACTTGAGAATTCAAAGGTGGTCGCCGGGTAAGAATTCATCGACGTCATGAGCAACTGATTCGATTCCTTGTTGCGTTTTTTTATCGTTGCTGATGATTGTCATTGCAAACCAGAATGCGAAGATTGCAAAGAACAATGTCAACACAAATGCTTGGTCACCGATGAAGGGTAAATCATCATTATCGGACGCTTTCAATTCAACATCGATGACCCAATTCTCGCCATT
Organism: Candidatus Poseidoniaceae archaeon; assembly: GCA_049438185.1. Taxonomy (GTDB): domain Archaea; phylum Thermoplasmatota; class Poseidoniia; order Poseidoniales; family Poseidoniaceae; genus MGIIa-L2. The sequence goes on along the minus strand of JBMTJI010000002.1, from coordinate 68,462 downwards.
GAATGATTGAAGATGAACCGATCCCAGAACGAACATATTGTCTTGTAGCAAACCTTGAGGCTCAATTTCCAATACGATTGTTCCATTACCATTCTCAACGACAACAGTTGGTTGTGAAGTAGCGATTCGCGATAGCGGTCCTTCGATCTCTACTGTGAATTCTCCAGATCCGATGCCTTCACCACTGTATGGTATACGCAACGTTGTTGGTTCAACGATGTTGATTGTATCCACGAGTTGCATGTCGCTAGGAAGAGGTCTTGTTCCTAATGTTGTAATTGTTGTTTGAACATCGAAGACATCATTGTTGCAATGGATAGTTCCACTAAAGGTGGCTGTTGAATCGATGGTTGCTTGTATTGAAAACGTTCCAAAGTGAAGGTTATCGACTGTTGACTCGTTCGTAAATTGAACCGTTCGTCCATCGCTCCCCTGAAGAACACCCCAACATGTTGCTGCTTCAGAATGTATGTGTTCGAACATTAAAGGTTCATCGTGTAAAAGGGTTGACCCAAAATCATCAAAATCAATATCAATCGACGACGAACAATTTGTTGAATGGAATTCAATAAACCATTGACCTTGATCGTCGATAATACGCGCATACCAAGAGACTAGAATCCCATCATGGTCACGAATCAGGATTCCTCGTTCCCCAAATTCATCCCCGGGTTGAAACAAATCACTTGCAACTCCATCGTTTACGCCTCTTAATTGGTCTTGGTTTCCATCTGCCTCAATGGTTTGCAGATAGGGTCTACGTTGATCGATGTTCATGGCGTTATGTGCAGAATCTCCAGCAGCAAAGTCTTCGAGGAGAACAAGTACTCCCTCACCAGGAAGTGAGGCATCGTATCCATATTGAGTCCGCTTTTCAATCCAGACGTATTCATCCTGGGAAATTTGGACACGTATTCGTTCGCCTTCTTCAGTTCGAGAATCAATTGAAATTCTCGGGCCAATACAAGGAGTTGGAGAGTCAGAAGGCCATTCAAGTACAATTTCTCGAGTGGCATCATGGCCAATTGCTGCCATGGTTGGCCCCGTAGGTAAAGCAGGTGTATCTCCTCCTCCATTCCAATTTCCGCTCGCCATGATATCCCATACGCCGATTCCCTTCCAAGAACCGGAATAGCCTGAGTCATGAACTGGGTAGAGGTCGTATGCTCCAAATTGGTGCATCATTTCATGCAAAATTGTTCCAAAACCATTCTCACCGTGCCTCATGGATGACATTGTATAGTGTTCAAAGGAAAAATCGCCTTTTTCAATTGGTTCGGAAAAGGATGTAAAATGTGACCAAATACGGTTTGATGAACCTGAACCTTGTTCTTGTGCGAGAGTCGAATGTAGGATAAGAAATCGATCAATTACAGCATCTTCGTTGAGATCATACTTTGTGAGCGATACGTCATCAATTGATTTTACAACATGGGATGCGAGTTTTGCGGGTAAAAATTCGGAACCATCACCATAATCACGACCATTTTGCCCATCAGTTCCATAGGCTGAAAGCGGTTGAGGTGCTCGTACAATCGTTTCAGAGATCTCGATGTTAATGTTGACCTCACTCCCAATAGCTTGGGAGAAATACGTTCCTGAATAGTCCTGAAGTTCGTTCTGTATTTCTTCCTTTACGTTGCTGTTGAGTGGATTTGATTCAAAATCCACAAGTACAACCAACCATGATTCATTGGATTGGAGACCGACAAGAGGTGCAGAGGAATCCTCCGTGTTTGTCGGGTCACGTTGGAAAAGATCGTTGATTTCGCTCGAGTAGAACTGAGAAGCTATGGCCAAGGCAATGCAAAGAACCATTCCAATGGATTGTTCTCTTTTGCCCATAGCCATCACACAACATCGATTCGTTTGAATTGTTGGGTCGGATGCTTGATTCTAGGTATTCATTGAGTTTAAAGCATTGATTTCATCCTGCGCCCAGTCCTTTGTTGAAACACGCAATACTCCATGCTCTAATTCAGGCCATGATTGGGATGACACTGTCTTGAATTGTTTCGTTGTTGCTTGTTTCAAGTTGCTTCTGAATGCTTCAATTCGTTGGCTTGAAGTCCATGGATCGACGACATTCTCGATGTGAATCCGAATTTCGTCTTTAAGGATTGGATTCTCTGATGGAACCGCTCCTTGCAGGGCGAGAAGGTCAAGACCACGAAGTTGACATTGAACTGAATCTGTTGCATGTTTGAACGATGCGGGCAAAGGGGATGCATCACACCCGCCAATTAGCACATCTGTTAACCTATATTTTGCAATGGTATCAATCAGGTGTTGGCGTTCCTCAATGTTCTCGCAAAGAGCATCATACTTGAGGAGGCCTGTGTGTTGTGGCGAAGTGTCGATTGGATAAGCAACCCCTTGACATGAGCAATCAACGTACGAAACGAACCGTCTTCTTCCCTCATGATCGAAAAGGGCATTCGGACTCATAACTTCCATTGAAACACGAACACTCTTTTGGATTGTATGTTCAAGGATAACAATCGTGAAACTCAATAAAACGATGTTGGAACCATTCCAACGACCGGGTAGTGAAAGGAAGAGAACAACGCCGCCGATACCCAATATTCTCGCTCGCCACCAATCTTGATTGTTTTCCGTAATCAATCCAAGTGCTCCTGCCGTGGTCGTTGCAAACGCAATAACGTAGGCAACCAAGAGAGCCCAAAAGATGGACAATGCCAATGTGAAAAGAGTGACAGCGTCGTATTGCGATGTTAGACCCATGTCTCGATGAATTGAATCTCCTATCGAATATATGCTTGGAATGAGAACGTAAAACAAAACTATCAATGAACAATAACCAACCGTCGCAGACATAAGCATCCATTGTTTCATCATGGTTTGCTCACTTTGGGTTAAACCCGGTTTGGCAAAGGAATACATTGACACGAGGGCAAAGGGAAGAACACAAAGCACAGCCATGAACACTGCACTGAGCCAACGAACGACACTCCAAGATGCAGGCTCGTATAGGGCAAGGCATGATGAATCATCGCATGGGTTGAGATGAGCCAACGTTGACTCGAGAATGGCATCGATTTTCGTAATGAATGCGAATGTAAGAAGAGCCACGAGGACAAAACCCAATGTTGCTTTTTGGGTCAACGTATCAAAATGCAGTTGTACGGGTAAAGAAGGATCGTGCTCAAGTTTCAGTCCTTTGATACCAGACAAGCGACTCCCTCACACCAAATCTTGGTGTTCTGGGTCTGCACGTGCTTGTACGATGGTTCGATAGACTCCAAACATACCCCAAAGGGTAAGCATACCAAGAACAAGGGCGTATCCCCATGGTTGACCATCATCGACAACCCATCCGAAGGCGAGGAATACACCAAGCGTTAGGAGTCCTCTACGTATGCCTTGAGGTACGGCCAATCGCATGTCAAGATGTTTTGGTCCTCCGCCAAATCGGCGTTCGTAGAACTCACCTTGAACAACTGCACCGACAAGAATGATTGATAGCGTAGTCCAGTAGAAGAGATTTCCGTTGGTAAAGAAATCATCTGCTATTTCTGCCTGGCGCTTTGCCTCAAGTGCCTCTGGATCCTCCTCAGCAACAAACAGTGATTCGAAATCTCCGACACTGATCGTTCGCAATGCTAAATTTTCTTCATCGTCGTTTGTCATGGTATCAGGTGATGAGATGAAGAACGAAAGGAGGTTCCAATTGTCTCCTTCATTTGCACCATTCATGCCATCGACTGCGTTGCCTGCAAGTGAAAAAGAGACGTCGCCGACATCGTTCGACGGCGCAGTCCAAATTACAACCCAGTCGTTGCTTGGGGCTGTTTGTGAAACAGCTCCTGGCTCTGAACCATCGGTGTCTGTAACAATCTGTGAACCTTCGCCAGCAGTAAATGTACCAACACCGTAATCGGTCAGGAGGAAACCACCATTCTCGTATGAAGCATGTTGGAGATTGACCGTGAATTCATAGGACTCACCGAGTGTATAGGCGCGAGGTACTCCCGAAATCGAAACAACAACATCGTTGGAAGGAACACCGTCACCGTGGCATGTACAGCCCGTTTCAACAGTCAATCCACCATTAATTGGATTGACCCATGGTGGCCCATTTGGATTTGCTACAACAGGTGCGAGAAGGCAAATTGATAGAAGCAAAATGAGAAGTGTTCTGGATTTCATGACTCCCTCTCCGTTTTGTCCACTTCGATTCATCCTTTCAACGTTCCTTCAAGACCAACGAATCAGGACTCTTTGATGGCGTTGTTTAGACCTGTCATCATTGCCTTTCCATCACCAAACAGCATCATGGTCTTATCCATGTAGAAGAGATCGTTGTCGACACCAGCGTATCCAACTGAAAGGGAACGCTTGACAATAACAACAGTTCGTGCAGCATCTGCATCGATGATTGGCATTCCTGCAAGAGGCCCTTCTCCACTGCGTGCAGCAGGGTTCGTCGTATCGTTTGCTCCAATTACGAGTGCAACATCACAATCTGGGAACTCTGGATTAATTTCATCCATTTCAATCAATTGTTCATACGGAACATTGGCTTCTGCAAGCAAGACGTTCATGTGACCTGGCATGCGACCAGCAACGGGGTGAATAGCATACTTGACTTCCGTATCGTACTTCTCTGCGATAAGGTCAGCGAATTCTTTCACTTGGTGTTGACACTGAGATACAGCCATTCCATATCCTGGTACGATAATGACTTTTTGTGCTCCATCGAGCATCATCGCCACCTCATCTGGATCGGATCCGACCTTTGTTCGAGTCAACGATTCTTTCTCACCACTTCCTCCAAAGGACTTGAACAGAACATCAGGTAGTGTACGATTCATGGCCTTGCACATGATGAACGTTAGAATCAAACCGGACGCACCGACCAAAGAACCTGCAACAATAAGGACGGAGTTTCCAATGATAAAACCGGTAAATGCCGCTGCAATTCCCGAAAGCGAATTAAGAAGTGAAACGACAACTGGCATGTCTGCTCCACCGATTGGTAGAACCAACACAATACCAAGAATTGCAGAAATTCCGATGATTCCCCACAGGTAGTTTGTATCTGTCGGAGCATCGATACTCAGATAGATCAAAACTGCAACACCAACAACCATCAGTACCTTAAGTGGATTGAGCCATACAGGCCCCCATGTTGGTGTCTTAATCCACTTTCCAAAGACGCTGACACCGCCTTTGAGTTTGAACATAGCGAGAATTGAACCCGTAAGTGTCATCCATCCAACAAGAGCAGACAAGCCTGCAGCGACCATTATGACAGTTAATTCAAGTTGCTCGATCTGGGTATGGTCTGAGGTGCCTTCAATAAATCTCCAAATTTCAGAGAGCGCAACAAGTGCTGATGCGGCTCCACCAAAACCATTGAACAATGCGACAAGTTCTGGCATTCCTGTCATCTCGACACGAATCGCCATCCATAGGCCAATGAGCGAACCAATAACAAGTCCTGCACCTATCAAGACCCATTCGACTCCATCACCGAGACCCATTTGGAGTATCGTGGTCACTACAGCAACGAGCATACCAAGGGCGCCAAGTTGATTTCCAAATGGAGCAGTTCGCGGGTGCCCGAGTTTCTTCAAACCGAAGATGAACAAGGCTGCAGACAAGAGGTATCCCAATGCAATCCAATCTTCCATATCATGCACCTCCTCGCTTCTTACCAGCAATCATGTTGAGCATTCGATTGGTCACAGCAAATCCACCAACGACGTTGATCATGGCGAGAACAACAGCAACGAAGGCGAGTATGCCAGAAACGGCCGTTGCACCGCCATCATAAGCGACATTGGCACCAATGAGTGCACCAATGATGGATATGCCTGAGATAGCATTTGCACCACTCATCAAGGGAGTATGGAGTGTTGCAGGTACTTTGGTGATGAGTTCAAATCCTAAGAAAATAGCAAGAACAAACAGTGTAATGTTTCCAATCAAAAATTCTGGTGTCATTCGAGTGCACCCCCCAATCGTGTTTGCTTTGGATGCATTTCTCCATTTTGACAAATAAGTACTCCTCCCATCCCGTTGACATAGAAATCGCTACCCTCAGGTGCGCCGACTAAGATGTCGTCTTCTTCTGAAATCACAATAGCTCCATCGTTCACAAGCGACGTGATAAACGTCGTAAGATTGTTGGAGTAAAGCATACTTGCTGTTGTGGCAATCGTTCCAGGAAGATTCGAGGTTCCGACCACGATAACGCCGTTGTCTGTCGTAATAACCTCGCCAGCCACCGTGTCTTCACAATTACCGCCAACGTCAGCGTTCATGTCGACAACGACTGCACCTGACTTGAATGCTTGAACTGCACTAGATGGAACGGTTATTGGTGCCGGTCGACCAAAGATTCGTGCCGTTGTAACAATAATGTCTGCATCAGAGGCAACTCCACAGACCGTATCGTTGACTTTCTGAATAAACTCAGGTGTCAGTGGTTTTGCATAACCTGCTTCATCTTCAAAATCATCCATACCTTCAACTTCGATAAAACGACCACCAACGGATTCAATTTGTTCTGCTGCAGATTTTCGTACATCTGAAGCATACACAACCGCACCAAGACGCTTTGCCGTAGCGATTGCTTGCAGACCTGCAACGCCAGATCCCATAATAACAACTTTGGCAGGACGAACGGTACCTGCGGATGTGGTCATCATTGGTATGCCCTTAGGAACATGGGCAGCACCAAGAAGGACTGCTTTGTAGCCTGCGAGATTGTCTTGACTCGAATTGACGTCCATAGATTGTGCACGGCTGAGTCGACGAGGAATCATATCCATTGAGAGTAAGGTAATGTTGGAAGCAAGGCAATCCTTCACAAATTGAGGGTTTCGGAATGGATCAGACACACATGCAAGATTTGTCCCTTTCTTCATGCCTTCCACGCCGGGAAATCGAATGGTGATGATTGTCTCGCATGCGAGGGCATCTTCCCGACTACCGACGGTTGCTCCTGCAGCCTCATAGTCGGAATCATGGTAGTTTGCAGCAACACCAGCACCCGCTTCGATAACGACTTCAAAACCTGCTTTTTGCAGCTTCTTTAGACTCGTCGGAACGATTGCGACTCTCGTCTCTCCTTTTGGTTCTTTGAGCACACCTAACTTCATTTGAACACCGGTGTTTTTTGCCAGCGTTAGGGGGTTCTTCAATACCACCCTTTGACACTATCAAATGGGACAACTGCATACCCTCTTGATTAAAAGCATCCGAGCATGACGGAGAAATGGCGAAGTACCATGTCAAGAGGGAGTCGAAAAATTGCTGTGATAGGCGCTGGGAACGTTGGTGCAACCTGTGCTTTCGTTTTAGCAAATATGAAAATTGCAGATGTAGTTTTGTTGGATATTTACGAAGGCTTTGCCAAGGGTAAAGCCCTTGATATGAGCCAAAATGCCAATGTCCTAAATTACGATGGAACCATTACTGGAACCTCAAGTTACCAAGATATTGCTGGTGCTGATGTCGTCGTCGTAACAAGTGGATTCCCTCGACAACCTGGAATGACTCGCGAAGATTTGATTGGAAAAAATGCAGAAATCGTCGCTCAAGTTGGAGCAGGTATTCGTGATCATGCTCCTGATTCTGTTGTTATCGTTGTGACAAACCCACTCGATTTGATGACCTATCACATGCAGAAGGTTACCGGTTTCCCAGCCAATCGTGTCATTGGTCAAGCAGGTGTTTTGGATAGTGCTCGAATGGCACATTTCATTGCACTCGAATTGAACTGTGCAGAAGAGGACGTCAGTCCAATGGTATTGGGTGGACATGGAGATACAATGGTACCACTCCCTCGCTATACGACCGTTGGAGGCATTCCGATCACACAACTCATGTCGCAAGAACGAATTGATGCAATCTCGGCAAGGACAGCGAGTGGAGGTGGTGAAATTGTGAAGTTGCTAGAGCGTGGTTCTGCATTTTACGCACCTGGTTCAGCTGCCGCTGTTATGGCGGAATCCGTCCTAAACAATCGCCGACGCCTCCTGCCTGCATCTTGTTTGCTGACCGGACAATACGGGTTGGATGATGTGTATATCGGTGTTCCGTGCATACTTGGATCAAACGGTGTCGAGCAGATTTTTGAGTTGGAATTGACCGACGATGAATTGAACTCATTGCAAACATCAGGAAATTTCTACAAGTCCCAACTTGCTGATGTTCTCAATTATGAGTAGGTTATACTCGTCGTATTGCTAAAGCAAACTCAGTACCGTTACTTGTTGCATCATCCGCACCTGATGGCACTTGGACGAGTTGTTTTCCCATCTTATCGCGACTTCGCATTCGTGTCAACACTTCCTGACCAATGTAACATCCTTTCGCTTCATGAACGAGATGATGCAAACCACAGTTGAATGGGTGGATATTCGGTGTTATTTCGAATTCAGGATAGGGGATTATCTGTCGCGTTCGATAATCTGTAAATTCATCCTCTGACATTGTTTCCTGTAGCGGATTCTTGACGGATGCAACAACCAACCAACCCAAATAGGATTGAGAAATAGTGAGTCCTTGTTGTCGATGAGGTTCTTCGGTGCTAGCGTAAACATTGTTGATTGTGCTAATATCACGAATCGTTACATCTTGTTGCAGAATCCTTGGTTGCAAATGATTCAAGACTGTGTCTTTGTATGGCCCATATCCAACAACAGCAAGATTTTCACCAACTTCGATTATGTCAAGAACGTCAATGATTTTTGCATTTGTTGTGGTTAGTACCGTGCTACATGAACAATCAACTTTGTTGGTTGAAAGACCGTCGAGAAATGAATACCGATCCTGACCTGATACGAGCAAAACATACGCATCGAGTTGAATCATGCCCATGACGGTTCCTCATGCAAAGGATTCGCCGCATCCACATGAACTCGAAGCATTTGGATTGTTGATCTTAAATCCGCCACCCATGAGGCGATCGACATAATCAACTTCAATGCCATCTAAAAGATGTGAAGAGGCGTTCGGTACGAGGACTCTGAAACCCGATACTTCCAGTTCTTGGCAGTCTACATCCGTTGATTCCACAATTTGAAGGTCGTACATGTAACCTGAACATCCACCAGAAAGAACTCCAACCAATAACGCATGACTTCGATCGTCACCAAATGCATCTGTGAGCATTTCAATAGCCTTCTCTGTGATGGTAAGTGTCACATCAACCACTTTTGGTTGTATGACTTCAATTGTCGGTGCTGTCTCACAAGTTCCGCAGTCCATGAGTAAGCCAACAGTCGAACCATTATGAATCTGACTTCGTTTCAACGACGAGCAAGTTTCTTCTTTCGTTCTTTTTCGAGAATCGTACAGCGACGTATTTGTTCCTTCGCCCGCTTTGCCTCTGCGTCGGATAGACCCCTCGGAATGGATTGTTCATAACATTTGATGGCATCAGGGAATCGTTCCATCTCAGCATAGGCCGTTCCCATATTGTACAAGGTCTGGCCACGGACATTCGAAGGATCAATCATCATCGCCTTGTGGTATGATTCAACACAGGCAGGATATTCTTCAAGGAAATAATATGCATTGCCACGTCCGTTGAGAATACGAATAACCATTTGATTATCGTTTGCGAATGATGGTAGGGCTCGGTCAAAGGAAGAAAGTGCTTCACGATACTTTCCGTCTTCCATGAGTTGAATTCCTTGGTTATACCATGATATGTCTTGATTTGCTACGGAACTTGAATCAGCAGAGATGACTGGATTGGCTTGAACTATAGCAGTTGCATCCAAGGCTGCTTTCGCTAAATCGACTTCAACGTTGACTTCTTGCTCGACAACTCTGCTTCTTGGCTCGACTGGTGTAAGGAGGAGGTTGTTTGCTTCGTTTGCTCGTTCGTCCTGAACTTGGTCTGCTAAGGGTTCCGTCATCAGAGGTTGTTCAACGACCGCTGGGGGTTCTGGTGCCACAAGAGGGGGCGTGGATGTAGGTGGCGGTGGAGGATTGTCATTGATTGGCTGAGGTGTACTTGCTGACTCCAATTCACGTGCTTTACTGTGACATCGTTGGGCTGTTTCGATATCGCCTGCAGCTTCGAGTGATCTTGCCAATCCTTTCCATAAAGACGAGTTTTCCTTGTCGTGCTGAATAAGTTCCTTCCATATGGTTACCGCTTCGACGTTTTCTCCTTTGAGAGTTAAAGCTCGAGCGCGTTCCATTGATGCACCTGGGCTGATGAGATCGAGAGCATACTGTGCAAGTTGGGGCGCTTCTGGCATGGTAGGGGGAATTCCAGTAATGTATTCCAGAACCTCGACTTCAGATTCTCCGCATTCGAGTAGCATCTGAACAATCTCATCACGAAGTTCTGCATCGTCTTGACTTTCGAGTAAAATCATTCCATGTGAAAGAATCGTACCTACATCGTTCTCATTCTTCGCAAATTCAATCAGTTTACGTCGTGCTTTCGAATGCCGTGAATCAAGTTCAACCGTGGTCTCGAATGCTTGCTTTGCTCTGCTTAGATTGTCGTTTCGTGCATAGAGGCTACCGAGGTTGTAGAACCCAGAGGCAACCGTTTCGTCGAGTTTCGTGGCATGTTCTAAAGCCGCAATTGCATGTGTGTCAAGTTCCATTCGAGCCATTGCTCCGCCTGCAATTCGCCAAGCGCCAGCGTGTTGTGCTCCAATGGTTTTCAGATGTGGCTTGAGTAAGGCGAGTGCCTTTTTTGGCTCTCCTTGTCGAATCAATTCCGTTGCCTCATCCGTCAGGTGATCGAGATTGATTTCGTCAACAATTGGACGTTGTTCCAACTCCGTCTCAATTGATTCTTCGATTTTTTCCTCAACGATCTGCGTTGCAGCAACGATGTCTGCAGCGCTTCTCAACTCTTCTTTGTCCAGATGCCCATCACCATCAAGGTCATGGTGAGCGGCTTCACTGAGAATAGCATCAGCATCTTCAATTCCTGTCTCTTCCATGACAATGTTGAGCGTTGATTCTTGATGGGTTGCCTTCGAAACGGTGGATTCAATTTCATCTGGAACTTCTTCAACAGGGGCGTGCATTGTTCGATTCAAGACATCTGTCAAACTAGGATGGCCAGGGAAGAATTCTAGCCCGCGCCTCGCCATAGCAGCAGCTCCTGCATCGTCACCAATACGGTCGAGTAAGATTGCGAGATTAGCGGTAGCCGGTGCATGATCTGCGTTCAAATCAAGACAAATCTGAAACGCTTGTCGGGCTCCTCGAGCATCTTGTTGGGCTTCAAGCAGTACGCCTCGATTAAACCAAGCCATATCACTTGAAGGATCAAGAGCAATGGCTTTGTTGAATGCAACAAGTGCCTCTTGTGGTGCATTTGTTCTTGACTTGTACTCGCCCTCTTCGATAAGCGATTGGACTTGCTCTTCGATGCTCAATTCTTCAACGACCGGTTCTGTTTCCTCTTCAGCCTCTGCAGTGGATTCTTGCTCCTCGTCATGGATTAAATCGGATTCTTGAGCCTGCTCATCTGTACCGAGCATTGAACCTAGGCCAGCAGAGCGTAACGCATCTGCCATATCATTCATCAATGCATTTGACATGTCATCGTCCTCTGCACCCATTGTCTTCACCAATCTTTGGCAAGACTGTTATGGTATAAGCATAGTTGCTTATTGATTAGAACATAACAATGGATTCATCTATTGGCGCTACATCGGTGTTCTATGGCGGATGCACCACTCAAAGTAATGGGTCTTTCGGGATCAATTGGCCGACAATCAAAGAATGGAATGCTGGTTGACTTAGCATTGCAGAAGGCAGAGAAATTGGGTGCAGAAGTTCATTTTTGGGATCTTCAAGAAAAGCCTCTTCCTCTCGTAGGTGAAGATGGTTGTTGGTCGAATCCAATTGTAAAAGAATTTCAAGAAATGGCATCAGAATGCGATGCATTTCTCGTCTCATCTCCTGAGTATCACGGTACGATGTCTGGAGTCATGAAGAACACCTTTGATTGGGTATACGATCAGCATGTTGGAGGAAAGGTCTTCGGTTTAATGTCGACGCTTGGTGGCATGTCCAATTCAAACACCTTGAACCACATGCGAATTATGCTGAGGTGGCTTCATGCGAATCCTGTTTCGCAACAACTTGCAGTTGGTCATGTTAAAGAGGCCTTTGCAGAAGATGGAACGCTTGTTGACTCGAGCATGGATGAACGTCTTCAGAATCTTGTTGAGTCTGTTTTGAAGACGGCTACGATGTACCGTAATTCGTGATGCTATGAATGCGAACCGTCCATTTTTCGAAGATGCTTTTGGAGGCACCTACCTCCTTGTCGAACCGGGTCAATTCAATCTTGGGGATGAGGTTGGTTCGGGTCATCCGAATGAACAACCTCTTGTTCCTGTGGTCATTACGGAGCCGTTTTTCTTTGGAATCCGTCTTGTTACACAAGCACATTGGTCGAGTGTTATGAACAACAACCCTTCCAAATTTAGCGAAGGCTGGAGTGCAGGATTACGTCCTGTCGAATCCATCTCATTTGGTGATGTTGAACAGTTTCTCAAACGCTTGAATGCTGAATCTCAAGAATACATGGGATTCAAAGGGCACTGGCGTCTACCGTCTGAATCGGAATGGGAATACGTCGCAAAAGCTGGTACCTCGACGCGTTGGTCATTTGGCAACAAAGATTCTGAACTCGATGCTCATGGATGGCATGCCGGAAACAGTGGGGCTACCACTCGAGAGGTGGGTTCGAAAAAAGCCAATGCATGGGGATTCTTCGACATGCATGGACTCGTCTACGAGATGACCTGTGATTCATGGACTACGACTCACACCAATCATCACGGCAAGCAGTCAAGTATTGATCCAGTGAACGATCACTACGTTGCGAAGGGCGGTTCTTGGTTTACTGAATCTGATTCGACACGATCTTCTTCTCGACGTCGTCTTCATCGAAAAGATCGCAGAGACGGTGTTGGAATTCGGCTTGTTTGGGAGCCTTCCGAGCCGGTAGCTTAGTCTCCATTTCGAATCTCGATATCTGCTTCAAATGCGACTTCAGGTAGCAAATTTTGACCTTCAGGTACTGTTCCAGGTATTGTGTCCCACTGAACATCTTCCACCTTGTCTACAAACTTCATGACATTTAAGCCGATAAGCACCTGAATGCCAGCATGTGTGCGATGTACAACGGGGGAAACTTCTTCATGGAATGTTGCATTCATGTGTTGACAAACTTCAGTAAACGTTCGTTGACCGTTACACAACTCCCAAAGCACACTGTTCTTGTCCAATAAGGGGCGTCGTAGTTCATGTGGTGCTCGCATCAGTTTGGCGAAGATTCGTTCTATTCTGCCAAAGTTTTTTTCAAAGCGTAAGACGATTCGTTTTCCTGTGCAACCATCCACATCGGGATGTGGACCGGATTCGCCAGTACGGCACCACCACACCGGCAGTCGTACAGGGTACTTCCCTGCAAGCGGATGATGTTCAAGATCGACCAATTCCATACAATCCCTCAGAAATCCGTCCATGTCCAAATGACAAGACTAAGCATAGCAACGATACCACTGACTGCGGAGATTCGAACCAACTCCTGTCGTTGGCTAAATTTGTCGAGGTACCACGTAAGCACGCCAAAAATTGCTACTGCAACCCAGAGAAAATACCAGATTGGATTGTCTTGGGCCATGCCCTCCCATCTCGCTCTCCATCAAGGCTGTTTCCCTAATCGATCAAGATATTGTTGCCCGTAATGAGTCCATTGCTCCATACTCCATCCTGCAGGCAAACCGTCCTCGGGTAAAGGCGGTCCAGATGGAACCTCTTCAGTAACGGAATCTGGTGCTGTTGTCTCGCCAACCGTCTGTTGTGATATTGGTGGGCCGGAAACGAATGTTTCTTCTTCAACAAATGGTGTTCGTTGTTTGCGTAGAATCAACAGAATTGCAGCGAGAATGACAAAACCAAGTATCGATGCAACCAACGTTGGTGTATTGATCCCCTGTGCGAATATCGATTCTTCAGGCTCAGGTTTCGTAAATTCAAACGACCGTGAATCGCTGTACTCAATCACTCCATCGATTGTGGTGGCTACGATGGACACATCACCAATGTAGGTATCTCCTCGATTCTGAATTTCGCAACGGATGTCCTTGATGGCTTCCGTGTTCCTTGCATACGGTAATGATACGTTGTTTTTCTCACCGTTGACAATGAGTGCACCATCGCACATCATTTGCCACTCACTTGGATACAACATCGAGTAAGTGACATCTTCGGACTGTGTGGAATGACTTGTCATGTTGAACCATAGCGCTCCAACTGAATCAATCGTCTGATTATTGAAATTGGATAATTCCATTTCGATCTTTCTTTGTTGGTCAACCGTAATGAGGTTTTGATGCTCCAATTGAACAATCTCTCCCTCATCATTCATGCCACCTTCAATGAATATCGTAATGACAATTCTCGTGTTGAGAGGTACATTTTCACCGATGACCACATCAATAAAAATCAATTTTTCTGTTCCAGCACTCATTGGAAACGTCAACACTTCACCCGATTCTGAAGTTGGGCCTCCTATGCCTGCGGTCAAGAATGCGATAACATCGCTTGTTGGGGGTGATGTCGATAATTCGAAACCAACATCCATACTCGATTCAAGTGCATTTCCAACATTGGTAATGGTTCCGTTCAGTGAAACAGTGGAATCGACCATGGCATGATAATCAAGAATCGAGCCATTGAATTCTGGAAATTTGACGCTGCCAGTAATCATATCGATCGTGGCCTCATTGTCGTTCGGATTGATGTCTACCCCTTCGGGATGTACACCAATCGTAACAGAATGGAACTCACCTGCTGCTTCTGTCATTGGTACGTACAACAACAATTCAACTTGCGCAATACTGTCACCTGTGTAAGTGACGCCTAAATTGATGTCAGTCGATTCAAGAATGACACCATCCAATCGGACGGAGTAAGTCCAGGATGTTGGAGCCTCCAACAGTTGAATTGTGGCACTCGTAGGTCCATTACCATGGTTTGAAACTTCTAATCCAATGACCGTCGTGCCACCTGGTTTCAAGACTGATTCTGCTGAAAGTACAGTTAAACCTACGTCGTACATCGTTTCAATCACAACGTTGCTGTATTCTGGACCATCATACTGCGTTCCACTCCTTGTCGATGTAAGAATTGGTTTGATGGTCGGTGCAACATCGTTGGCTTGTGCATTGGTTGGAGCAGTTACAGCAATGAAGAAGGAAGTAGAAGCACCCGGATTGATGACGATGGATGGACGCTGTTCTTCTTCGATAATCCAACCGATAGCTGGTGTGTAATCAACGGATAAATCAAAACTATCTTGTCGTGTTGCTTGATTTGTAATTGTGTACTGTATTTCGACACGTTCTCCAGAGGAGATTAGGGTTGTCTGATCTTCATCCATATTGAGTTCAATCAACGCATTGGAAATCATGGAAGCTTGTATTGTAACAGCTTCCGTCAATGTACGCGATGTATCGTTTTGAGCAGTCATTGTGAACCAGAAGTCCCCTGTTTTTTCGGGCGTTTCACCAGATGGTACGGTCATGACGAATTTAACGGATTGAATTTGGTTTGGAATCAGACGAATGGATTGGCTCTGGTCAAATGCAAGGTTCACATTCCAGCCTTGATCCAATGATTTTGGAGCGACCTGTAGGTCAAAAACATCGGTAGCTTGTCCGACGTTTTCAACGTCGACGTAAAAGGCACAACTTGAGCCAGGGGCACACTTGGGTTTGACATCAGGAACGTGGATGAATGGGATTCTGTCTGCAGATACTTGATACTGCATGGGTTCTTGCACCGAAAAACTTGGATTTTGTATGCTTGATGCCATGAACGTCAAGGGAACAAATCCAACACTTGCATTTGGACTGGGCTGAAGTTTAACATCGATTTGTCTCGACTCCCCAGGCAAGAGTCGTACACCAGTACTTGGGTTGACACCTGCTCCACTTGGAAAGGCAAATGCGACGTTCCAATCACCGGGTAAATTGGTTACAGATGGAACTAACGAATCACTGATGTTTCCTGTATTGGTCAACTCAAGTCGTATCTTGCCCCATGCACCCGGAATGGAACCATCGGTAAAGACACCCGAGACATCCAAATTATATTCTTCGGTTCGGGCAGATTGATCGTATACTATGACAAAATCATCAAACCAATACCCCACATCGGTTCCGGAAGAATCACTGGTAAACGTGAATTTGAAACGTGAATTTGAATGGAAATGAGAATTAACATCGACTGGGATGAGTGGTGTAGTATGACCCATGTGATTGTTTGAGATCGTTTGCCAATTTGACAACGTGGCTCCAACTGTGCCAGCAATGTTCGCAAGTTCATCCCATGCACCCTGATTATCCAAGGCGTAGACCTTCATGTTGTCATTGACTTGAGCACTTCCGGTGTAAAAGAACGTTAATCCATTGGTGCGTGTCGGGTTTGGAACAATGTCACTCATGTCCCATATTGGCGTCATCAAACTCGTTTGCAGATTGTTTGTGTATGCTCCAGATTGACCCTGCCCAATGTGACAAGATTGACCCATGCTCAATGCCGTATCGGTATTTGTCCCCCAATATGTTCCTGCATTCCAGCCAACAAGCGATGTACACGTGAAATAATAATGAGCAACAGTATAATGTCGATTCAAAGCATCGTTTGTAGGGTTATCATCGACACCTTGGAAGGAGGGTGTAACCACCAGCGTGTGGTTACCAGAATAATTGACGTAGACGTTGTGAAATGTTGCAGTACCTTGGCCGTTTGAAGCGAGACTGTTCATGGTAACGGTTCGATTGGCGAGTTCAAATCGCTCATACTCGTTGTGAAGAATCAGCATCTGAACAGTGATGATTCCAGAGGCAGTACTACCCTCATTTCGAACGGTCACTTCGATATCCATTGGCGTGGAATTGACGGTGTCAACAACGTAGAGATTCTCCGGGCGGTCAAATCCGAGGATTGGATGATTAGAAGAGAACATCTTGTATTGCGATTCATCACTCGGATTGGAATAACGGATCGAAACATCAGTTGCCGTTAAGTCGACTCCACTGTTTTTTGAACTGGGTTGGGGCGTCTGCTCATTCAGAAGATCGCTGTTTGTTATGGGCTGGAGCAGCAGCAACAAAATAAGCAGCCCTACAACACCAAGCCTTGGCATGAATGCGAATCGGCTCTTACGTATTTGATTTATTCGTTTGACTGTTCTTCATCGATGAGACGCAATTTTTCCTCGTTCTTACGTTCCTTTGCTCGAGCAGCAAAATAGACCGTGAATGACGGGATTAGCACCATTGAGAAGCATCCGACAACAGCAGCGAGTGCCCAAAGGAATTCTGTAGCAGCATCAATTTCGAAGACTTCAACCGTGGAGAAAGCCTCATTGACGGTGTATACATTGACCTGAGGCTGGACGGATTTATTCCCTGGTTCAATGATTTGAATAACAATTTGCGAGGGTTCATGCGTGTAATTGATCTCATTCCGAGCTAATCCTTCAGCCTCTCGTAACGAATCAGCGAACACTGTTCCGTTCGACCGGCGTGCTGGATCAGTAGATGTAAGCGACTGGATGTTCACGGTATCAGAATCGGCTTCGATTTCGATGGTCTCTCCGTAAACACAATGCTCAGAGCAACGGAAATCCACGGTTTTACCATCAACAACCACCTCAGCATCATCCAAACCGAGGAATGGATGAGAGTAGAGTTTTCCTTCATTGGTCATCTTGACGACCGCACCGCTTGCGAGATCACCAACCGTCATGTTGATCCATGTTAAATTCGCACCGTCGGCAGCGACCGTACCAATCCATGTTGTCTCGTTGTTTTGAACAATTTTTACGAGTTCGATGTCTTCAAAAGCAGAGTCTGTTGCTTCAGTCTCGTAGATGTAATAATTTGGTGAAATTGTGGCACCATACACGGCATAAGCCAGCAATACGATGAGAGTTAAGGACAAACCAATGAGCGTTCTCAATAGGTTTGGATTCTGTGCCAGAGCCTTCTTCATTGGTACCTCCAAAACCAAGCCATTCAAGAACACTTGCACGTGGCCAAAAACACAATGATGCGCTTCATTCGAATGGCCTAATCGCCCGCTTTATTCAAATAGGGGAGATAAGTCGCAGGGTTGCTTGGTGTAGTTATGACGACGTTCTACGATGTTCCTGCTAATTTTCTAATCCCTGCTCTTGCTGAACAATTGAAGAGCAATGATGCGATTTCCATGCCAGAATGGGCTGATGTTGTCAAGACTGGTTCCTCCAGAGAACGTCCACCGACTCAAACCGACTGGTGGCACACCCGTGGAGCAGCACTACTGCGAAAAATCGCTCGCCAAGGTCCTATTGGTGTTACCGCCCTGTCCCAAGAATACGGTGGTCGAAAGAACAACGGTTCCAAACCAAACACACCAGGTGTTGGATCTCGAAAAGTCATCCGTGCACTTGTTCAGCAACTTGAAGACGCTGGACTCGTATCAACCCAAGTTGGCCGTATGGTTGAACCAGAAGGTCGTGAAGCAACTCAACTCTACAACGGCCGCATCATCACCGCTGCTGGTCAAAAACTCCTCAATGAAGTCGCACACAGCGTTCGACCTCAAGTTGAAGATGCATACCCTGGTCTTGACAAATACTGATTGGAAGTGACTGAATGACGAGTGCCGCTGATGATTCGATGGAACTCGAAGCATTCCGTCAACGTCGTCAACTCGAACTTCAACAGCAACTTGAGCAACAAGCAAAACAACAAGCTGCCGAAGAAGTAGAATCGCAAGTTCAAGCACAAGAACAACAAGCACTTGACCAAGCAATGAAAACCATCCTTACTTCAGAAGCACGTGGTCGCTTGACAAACATCTCATTGGTTGATTCGAACAAAGCGGATTTGCTTAAGCGTCAACTTGTTTCACTTTATGAGCAACAAAAGATTTCAATTCCCGTCAACGATGATCAGTTGAAGAGAATCCTTGCAAGCCTATCCAAGAGCCGCAGAGATGCGTCTATCCGTCGAATGTAAGAGGGGTGCTCGAATATGTCAAAAAATAAACCAGCAGCAAAGAAAATTCGCCTCATGAAGGCAGGAAAGCAGAACCGCCGTGTCCCAGTATGGGTCATGTTGAAAACAAACAGAAACACAGTGTCACATCCTAAGCGACACCATTGGCGACGTAGCAAGTTGCAGCGATGAGGTGATGAAGTATGGCAAGAGCAGCAACATCAGAATTGGTCGTTCCTCTACGAAAGGCTTGGAACATCACCCGTTTCAAGCGTGCACCACGGGCAATCCAAATCATTCGTGATGAAGTCATTCGTCATCTGAAAGTCCTTCCTGAAGAAGAAATTTACATTGATCCTTCCGTGAATGAAAAAATCTGGGAACGAGGAATTGAAAATCCGCCACGTAAGATTCGATTGACTGTCATTCGTCACGATGAGCCAGATATCCCAATTGAAGTAAAATTGTATGAGGAGGCCTGAAGATGGGAAACATTCGTCCTAGTTTTATCAAAATTCGAGCAATTCGTCTTGTAGAAGAACATGGTGAGAAATTCACCGATGACTTTGATCATAACAAGAAAATGGTCGAACAATTGACTGACGTTAGCACCAAGAAACTGCGAAACTGGATTGCTGGTTACGTTACGCGCTACCGTCAACGTCGTACCGATTGAGGTCATCAACGTGCCCATTTGGGTTGATTGGAACAGAACTCCAGTCTCTGTTCATGGTTCTGAACAAGCCACGCTTGAACGATTAATCCTTCATCTTCGAAATACTCACAACGTTCGAAGGCGCTCGTTGGTGATGGCTGATCGAGAACAAGGAGGCTTTCTTTTCTTCCTCTATCAGGCATGTAACCCATTATGGATTGCAGAATTTCTTACGCAATTGGAGGAAGAGTAATGGGTGAACGAAGTGATCTTCCTTTGCCTTTCTGCAAGTATACACTTCACATTGTATTGGTGGGTACGCAACATCCAGGTAACCTTGGAGCTGTTTGTCGCTCTCTCTTAAATCATGGATTCGATTCACTACGTCTGGTTCAACCTCAATGCCATCCCGATGATGTTGAGGCACGTAACCGTGCAAAGCATGCAGGCAGAGTACTCGACGTATGTCAGATTTACACTACATTCGAAGAGGCTATTTTGGACTGTTCACTCGTTGTTGGAACTTCTGGAAAGAGAGAAATTGGCGACAAGACTCAAAAACGTCATTTCATGTATCCTTGGGAGTTTGTTGATAGGATTTCTGAGACTGAACAATCCGTCGCATTGGTTTTTGGTGAAGAGGGTAAGGGATTGAGTACTGAAGACCTCCTTCGTTGTGATTATTTGGTTACACTGCCAACATGGGAAGGTTATCCAATCACCAATCTTAGTCACGCAGTTCACACCCTCACGTATGAACTCCACCGGAAGCGGGTATTGGAAGGTCAAGGTCGAGATGCCGCATTACCTGACATTGTACCAATTGAACGCTCAATCTCACCGGAACAACGCAGAGTTCTACGGAAATCCATTGATGATATTGCTCGATTTTTACCAGGTGGTGAAGAACGTCGAATCTCCTTTTCTCACTCTCTTACGCGGGCGCTCCAACGTTCTGGTCTCGAAACAGATCAAACAAACCGATTGATTGGCGGTTTTGTGGATGCTTCCACAGCATTGGAATTTGCATCAATGAACAACACTTGGAAATCAAGTCGCAGACGCCGGGTTCTTCTTGAGGAAGAATAGTTATGCATACCACGAGGCCCAGCTTTTGGGTGTTTCTCGAACATGCATAGCAATCAAACGTAATTTGTTTCCATATGCTGTTTTGATATGTGGTTGAATCTGTTCAAAAGCCCATTTTGCGAGATTCTCTGCAGTTGGAATGAATGGAACAACCACAGTACGATGTTCCGATGAGAGACCTGACAGAACCTTCCTCGCCTCTTCATCCCCTTCGTACACTACGAACGCATGATCCACAACGTCATGAATATGGATCGTTAGAATTTGACTCACATCACTGAAATCCATGAGCATACCTTCTTCGCTGACACCTGAGGTTTCTACGATATCACCTTCAATCTCGGCCTCAAACCGATAACGATGACCATGAAAATGCCGACACTTGCTCTTATGATTGGGAACACGATGTCCAGTATCTGTTTCAACATATCTTCGGATTCTTGTTGTCATTCTTTCACCTCAAATCTCATTGCCGCACTATTGATGCAATAACGTTCGCCACCATGTTTTCTCGGTCCATCATTGAAGACATGACCAAGGTGAGCATTACAGGTACCACATCGAACCTCTACTCGAGTCATCCCGTGCGATGTATCGATGATACGAGAAATTTCTGCTTCATGGTGTTCGGTATGGAAAGCGGGCCAGCCACATCCAGAATCAAATTTCATCTGATCTGTGAAAAGTATTGTATCACAAACAATGCAAAAATAATCTCCCTGTCGGTTTTCTTTGTTCAATACTCCAGTAAATGGGCGCTCAGTACCGCTCTGCTGCGTTACGTAATAAGAGAGTTCAGAAAGTGCTGCAATACGTTCATCGAGATTCATATCCTACTCCCCTTTGAATTCCTTTTCAATATGCAAGGCATGACGAAGAACATCTTCCCATGGTTCAAGATATTCGATTGGATCTTTTCGGCCAATGGCGTGGAAAGCGAGGATGCGCTCGACGTCAGAACCGCTCTTTCCTGAACTTCGCCCATGATTATCCGGATTGTAGGATGTTATGGTGTTGCTGAGTACAGTATCAAAATCGAGGTTAAGTTTTGTTGTGCTTTGCAATCCATCCAAGAGTATTGAGGTTTTATCTCCATGCAAATATGGTAAGTCAAATTCAACGAGATTGCTCTCCCAGTTGCCTATTTCGAAGGCTGCTTGCAGAGCAGTGTAAAATTCAGGACGACAGTCAGGGTAAATTGCATGATCTCCGCTGTGAACACCGAGTGCGAGAATGACTTTCTCATTCATCCTTTTAGCCTCTGATAGTGCAAAACCGTACAAGATTGATGCGAAGATGGCGTTCCTATTCGGCACAACAGTTTGTTTCATTTGCGTTTCTTCATAGTGTCCAGTTGGAACCTCTTGATCGCTTGAAGTTAGAGCGGAATCAAAAAGTCTCATTGCTGGGGAAAGGTCAACGATATGGTGATTCACATTCATTCCCTTTTCATTACATAATTTCATGGTCGATTTCGCACGCTCAATTTCAATTGCGTGCTTTTGTCCATAGTTGTATGAGATACAAATGGCTCTGTAGTCCTGGGAGAGATAATGCATAAGCAGACATGTAGAATCCATGCCTCCACTCAATGCCATGACCACCGTTTTCATAGTATGCCCATCCATTTGTGCGTTTGTAGCGATAGTCTCCAGCCCTTCTGTTCTTTGACAATTTGTTCTGTAGCCTGAAACAGGACTCCATTTTCTTCAATGGATGCAGCATCAATGTAACAAGGTTGAATAAAGTGATGCTCAAATCCTGCTTTGAGATCATCATACATATCCAAATGTTGACCACAATAGACCACCTTCAGTTCGTTACCATTCCTTTGACGTATGACTGAATTCGGGTAGACCTGATCTTTTGGCGATACGCAAATCCAGTCAATCAATCCGTCTGGTATTGCAATGGTTCCATTACTCTCAATGGAGAGATTGTAGCCACGACGTTTCAGCAAGCGATGCAATGGCCACAAGTCGTGGAGCATGGGCTCGCCCCCAGTGAAAATGATACGTTTACAGTCGTACTGCAGTATATCACTGAGTACATCGATTGCTGTCATTGTTTCGAAGGTATCAAAATCTGTATCGCACCACGAACATCGAAGATTGCATGTGCCAAATCGAACAAAAACATGAGGTATTCCGGCATGGAATCCTTCACCCTGTACAGAATGAAAAATTTCTACAATTGGGTATTCATGAGCGAGATCCTTAGGATCATCGCCTATTGCCTCACCTGCTCGTTGACAGTCCATGAACAATCAACTCGAGTTTTCAATCAGTTGCATTAGTTCGTTCCGAGCTTCTTGCTTGTCGAAGAAAACCCCACGCATAGCGCTCGTGGTCATAATCGCATTTTGTTTTCGAACTCCACGGCATCGCATGCATCCATGTGATGCCTGAATAATGACTGCAGCACCCAGAGGGTTGAGGTGTTCAACCAAATCGTTTGCAACATTGTTTGTAATTCTCTCTTGATTTTGCAATCGTAAAGCGTGGTGGTCAACAATACGAGCAAGCTTTGAAATCCCAACGATTCGATCAACTGGGATGTATGCGACATGTGCCTTTCCGCTGAATGGTTGAAGGTGATGCTCACACGTTGAATGAAATTCTATGTTGCTCAACAGGACAATCCCATCGTATCCCTCGGCATTGAATGTTGCCTGTAGGATTGATTCTGCATGGGTTGTGTATCCTGAAAAGACCTCATCCCATGAATCGATTACGCGTTTTGGTGTGTCTAGCAATCCTTCTCGATTTGGATCCGATTCAAGGTATTGCAACAACGTCCGAACCGCATTTTCCGCTTCAGTTCGATTGACCATCATCCTCACCCCCAATACGTCCATGCCTCAAATCAATTGTATCGAGTTGATCGAGCAATTTACGGCATGCTGAACGGATAGCATCAGCCATGCTGATGAATTTCTTGTCATCTCCAACATGCTGCTTAAGATCAACCAAGAGTTGATTTGGCATGTCTAAACTTATCTTAGGCATACCTTGCCCATACTGCAGTATTATTTGAAGAATACTATGACTTCGTCGTTATGATATCTTCTCGATGAAATTGTTTTGCCGCATAACGAACAGTGAGAATACAGACAAGTGAGGAGACTAGAATCCATACAAGAACGTGTTCGAGGATGATTCGATTCAACAACAATTCTCTCAATCCGAGTAAAACGTTGACAAATGGAACGCCAAACCAGAACATTTCGACATCGTCCAAATTGATGAACTGCGTCAGAAGAATTGGCATTATCATAGCAAGTGTGATTGGTGTCAAGACCGAACCTGCTTCCTTGACGGATTTCGATCGCATGGCAAGAGCAAGATACAACGCCACAATCATTGTTCCATAGAATCCTACGGCTAATGCCAGTAAAAGCACAGCACCAATGCTCAACGATGGAACGTCGATGAAATCACTTGCTAAGTAGGCAATCCCAAACAGTAATCCTCCGATCTGCAGTGTTACACCAACTGCAGTAATAGAAACTACTGCGAGCCATTTGCCAAGCAACAATTCTGTACGTGAGAGGGGTAGGCTCAACAGAGATTCCAATGTACCCCGTTCACGTTCACCAACTGTCATATCAATAGCAGGCTGTACTGCAGCGCTTGCAGTCCAAATTGCCAATACAAAGGGTATGAAAAGGGAGAGAATCATACCGGCTTGTTCGCCTTTCGTTGCAACGTCAGCATCCGCAATGATACCATCCCATTGCAAGGGATTCAGTGTTGATTCAACATCAAGACCAGCTGATTCAATTCGTTGTGCGGTTAGATCCTCTTCCCATTGAATTAAGACACCGAGAATTCGGCCTCTCGCCTCGTTTGATTGCTCTGACGTTGACAAATGAAGAATGGCATAATACCAGGTATTGTTTCGCAATTCTATCCTCAATATAGCGTCATATTCGAGATTACGCAACTGTTCCGTATTGTTTTCAGAATCTGATAACGTGGTAAGATCTTCACTTAATGGCTCTAATGTGATGTATGCAGATTGATTCTCTATCATCTCAATTAATGTCGATTCAATGTCGTCTGATTGGATTAAAATATCGACCGTCTTTTCATCAAGTTCTGCAGCCTCATTCTGCATGACGATTGGAAAGGCAATAAACAGTAAAGGAAACAGAAGAAGTGGAATTAATACAAGTGCTACAATTGTACGCCAATCGCGAATAAACTCAATGATTTCCTTCTTAGCAACGATTATGATTCTTTTACGACTACTCATCTTCGTTCACCTCCAATTTCGTAGAAGGTGTAACGAGTCTTCTCCATAGTTTCGAAATATTCGAAGGTTGTTCGGTTTCTTCCATTCGTGGTCGTGCCGTTTCACTTGTTAACGAAACATAGGCTTCTTCCAATGTTTTGGTATTTGTAAGTTCAAGTAATTCATCAGGCGTACCGTCTGCTTGAATCAACCCGTTGTGAACAATGATGATACGGTCACAGACCTGTTGGGCTTCAGCAAGGTGATGTGTAGAATATATCACCGTGCCACCTTCGTCCTTTAGATTCCGAACAAGTTGCCGGACAGTACGTGCAGATGTGACATCGAGTCCACCCGTTGGTTCATCCAAAAGCAGGATTTGGGGTCCATGAGCGAGGGCGCGAAGCAGTGCAGTTTTCTGTTTCATACCTCGGGAGAATCCTTCTGTATATCTGTGAAGAGATTCTTCGATATCCAACAACTTAGCAAATCGATACGTTCGACTCCATGCCAATTGATCATCGATACCATGCAGCCGACTATGATATCGAATGTTTTCCCAAGCAGTTAATTTCGAGTACAGACCGGTCGATTCAGGCACGACGCCAAGAACCGATCGCATCTCAGATACTGGGCGTTTATTGCTGAGTTCAACCGAGCCTTCAGTTGGTCTGTAAACACCAGACATAAGACGAAGGAGGGTTGTCTTACCAGCACCATTCCCTCCAACCAAACCAATTACTGAATTTTGGTGTATGTCGATATTGACATGTTCTATGGCCTGCACATCACCAAACGTTTTCTTAACATTGATGAGTCTCAACAGCGGTTCCATAAGGAGCACACTCAAGATGCACGTCCGCTCTCAACGGCAAAATCCAACCCTGGATGCTTTTCCTCCAAGCGTTTTGCACGTTCAAGTGTGTGGCGAAGCTCCTGTTGGATTTCTTTTTGCGAGACACCCATTTCAATCAATGTTCCAATCAGTTCAAACGCACCCTGAACTGCACCTGCGTCGAGAAATGCTTCATTTGTAATGGTTCCATTGTATCGCAATGTTTCCAATTGTTGAGAAAGATATTCCGATTCTTGTCGAATTCGGGGTCCAGCAATATGCGGCAGGGCCATCAGAAGGTCAATGCAACTTCTCATCAGACAAGAGAAGTCAAGGACGATTATGAGGATTCTGTTTTTTCGCTCTCTCACCGTTGTTTGAGTTCCACAAGAATGCCACCAGTACTTTTTGGATGGACGAATGCGATCAAAGAATCATGCGCACCCTTCTGCGGAGTCGAATCGATCATTATGATTTGATTTTTGAGAAGATGTTCAATCATGGACTCTAAATCATCTACTGCAAGACATAATTGTTGAATTCCTGGCCCCCTTTTTGCCAAAAATCGGCCGATTGGAGTGTCTTCACCTGTCGCTTCTAAAATTTCGATATTTGTTGTATCATCATTGTTTGATGCGAGTGGAAAAAACCTCGTCATAACGCCTTGATCTTCTACAATGTCATCATTTCCAGAAGCTACAAGTCCAAGAAGTTCCCAGAAACGACTACCTTCATCGAGTGTCATTGCAGCAATTCCAACATGGTCGATGGTTATTCTTTGCTTCATAATCTCACCTAAAATCCACTCGGGGCAGAGTACGTTCCAAATACGTCCTTCATGGCTTTCATGATCTCACCAAGAGTTGCTTCTAGACGAACGGCTTCGAGGACAAGAGGAAATAGATTGTCACCGCTTACAGCAGCATTCGTAATTGAATTCAATACCTCTTGAATTTTCGAGGGATCACGATTTTTGCGCAGTTGAGCCAAACGTTCGTGCTGATTTGTAGCAACTTCGGGATTCAATTTCATTGGTTTGATTTGGATGTATTCGTCCATTGTTCCATGGTTAATGCCAACAATACGACGAGTACCGCGTTCAATTTCATTGAAGTAACGATAAGCAGTCGTATGAATTTCTTGCTGCTGATAACCTTGCTCAATGGCTTTCAGTGAGCCCCCCATCGATTCGATTTTATCGATTTCTAAGCGAGCTTGTTTGTATATTTCATCCGTTAGGGCTTCTATATGATACGATCCAGCAAACGGATCGACGACATCTGCAACACCTGATTCTTCGGCAATGATTTGTTGTGTTCGTAAGGCAATTGTTGCACTTTCTTCAGTTGGCAGACCCAATGCTTCATCAAAACTGTTGGTATGCAGGCTCTGTGTACCGCCGCATACGGCAGCTAAGGCTTGAATTGTAACCCGACTGATGTTGTTGTATGGTTGTTGTGCTGTGAGTGAGACACCTGCAACTTGTGTGTGGAAACGCAACTGTGTTGAACGCGGATTCGACGGAGCATAACGTTCGACCATCAGATCATGCCAAAGACGACGTGCTGCTCGAAACTTTGAGATTTCCTCCAAGAAATCATTGTGACAATTAAGGAAGAAAGAGAGTCGTGGTGCAAAGGAGTCAACATCCAGTCCTTTTGCACAAGCAGAGTCAACGTAGGCGAGAGCATTTGAGAGTGTATAGGCCAATTCTTGAACAGCCGTTGACCCTGCTTCTCGAATATGGTAGCCTGATATTGAAATGGTATTCCATTTAGGGATATGTTGAGAACAGTATTCGAAAATGTCTGTAATCAATCGCATTGAATGTTTTGGAGGAAAGACATAGGTTCCTCTGGCGATATACTCCTTGAGAATATCATTTTGAATCGTACCTGAAATTTTCTGAGTTGATACTCCTTGTTCTTCAGCTACTACACAATACATCGCGAGAAGAATCATCGCGGGTGCATTAATGGTCATCGATGTTGAAACCTTGTCAAGTGGGATTTCTGCAAACAAATCACGCATATCTTGCAAACATGAAATTGATACACCGACCTTCCCGACTTCTCCTTCACTAAGTGGATCATCTGCATCAAGACCAAGTTGTGTGGGGAGATCGAATGCTACTGACAATCCTTTCTGACCTCGATCGAGGAGAAGGCGAAATCGTTCGTTTGTCTCCTTTGCAGATGAAAAACCTGCATATTGACGCATTGTCCATAATCGAGACCGATACATCTGCTCGTGGATACCTCTCGTGTAAGGTGGTTGGCCAGGACGTTCTGAAAACTCGGTCTCAGCATAAAATGCAGGAATTGGTAGTCCCCCAAGGGTCTCCCATGTGGATTTCCTTAACTCGACCATGTTAAGTCCATGAAGAGACGATTCATCAAGCCTCGCTTTCAATGGTGGTGGCCGCCAGGACCATGTGCATGCCCGTGCGCTATCTCTTCCTCAGTAGCTGGACGAACATCGACAACCTCTACGCTGAATTCGAGTGTCTCGCCAGCAAGTTTGTGATTAAAATCGACCGTAACAGTATCTCCCTCGACGGATACCACGTTGAACGGGCCAACATCAGACATAAGTGTCATTCCTGGTTCTGGTGTGATGTCACCAAACATTTCTGTGGGTATTTGTTGTACCGCTTCTGCAATCTTTTCACCATAAGCGCGCTCAGGTTCAAGCGTAAATGTTCTTCGCTCTCCCTTTTCAGCTCCCATGAGTTCTTCTTCAAATCCAGGAATCATTTGTTGGTGTCCAACAAGGAATGTAAGAGGATCTCTTCCTTCACTTGTGTCAAATACCTCTCCGCTTCCTGGTAATGTTCCCGTATAATGTACGGATGCTACTGCGTCTTTCTCTACGATGGCCATGTGTTCATCTCCTTGTTGTCAATGCCTTAACGAGGTCTCTTAATCGTTGGGCTATTTCTTGATTGATTATGAGTTGTTCTTCTTTCTCTAAGATGAACTCAAAAGTTGCTTCGATACCGATACGTTCTCCTTTTGCCCAAATTTGACCGAGAAGGTTTGATCGATGTTCATCTGCAACGCTTTCATCATCCAGAATATCTCGAGCAGCATATTTGTAATCGTTGTAACGTTGCCTGTTGAGTTTCTTGATCTTCGGCTGACGGCCGCCTCCGGAATCGTCATGACGAGACCTTCGTCGGCGATTGTCTCGCTTCTTGGGAGTTTTCGTGACAATTTGTTTGAAGACATTTTTTGAATGTTGAAGGTCATCTTCAACATCTATTGGTGAGACAGTACGTTCATCTTGTGCAAAGATTTCTTCCTCTTCTTCGGTTTCTTCTATTGCTTTAGTTTCAGGTTGTGTCGTTTCTATTGTGGGAGCGACCGGTTCAAGGATGGATTCTGTTTTTTTGACAGATTCCTGTGATTGCTTACGCAATTCAGCAAGACGATCTGCTCTCGAAATTTGCGGAGTAGCCTCATTGGTGGTTACGGCGTTTAGTTCGCTGGCCTCTATGGCGGGTTTTTGGACTGTTGGAGTCGCTGAACCAACTTGAGCGCCGAGTTTTTTACGAGCCTCTTCTTGTCGACGTAGGAAGTCACTTGTATCGACACTTTGACGTGATTCTGTCCGACCTTGGTTCGTAGGACTTTGCGAGTTGGCCTGACTTCGTTCGTTACGTTTTTTC
The DNA here is from genome assembly GCA_049438185.1 of Candidatus Poseidoniaceae archaeon. Classification (GTDB taxonomy): domain Archaea; phylum Thermoplasmatota; class Poseidoniia; order Poseidoniales; family Poseidoniaceae; genus MGIIa-L2. The sequence continues at coordinate 38,952 of JBMTJI010000002.1, read as the reverse complement.
TGACGAACTTGGTTCGCGTTTGCAGCAAATGGATTAAATGGTTCATCCGGTTTTCTGCGTCGGTCTCGAATTATAAATCCCCCAATATAATCTACTCAATGACGACTTGTTAAAAAGAATCCGCTAAGGAAAATCAACTCCAATTGATAACAGTGTCATCAGTCCTCATGTATTGATCAATACCACTCGTCTCGAATGGTGTTCTTCGCCCGCTCTTGAGTTCGATGTACCCAAGCAATCCGATCATCGTACCATTATCGATACAATACATCCTTGGAGGTGCATGAGAAGTCGAATCTCGTTCTTCTGCCATTAATGTGGACATCTCTCGTAGACGGTTGTTGCAGGCGACTCCGCCACCAAGTAAAACCTGCTTTTTTCCACTGTGTGCCAATGCTCGTTCTGCAACCTCAATGCATGCGGCAAACGCATGTTCTTGGAGAGACCAACAGACTGCACCCAATGAATGACCCTTTTCGATGAGTCTTTGTGCAGCAGTGAGGATTCCTGAGAATGCCAAATCCATCCCTCGGACTGGGTAGGGAAGTTCCAAACCATCAAGAGTTGCATCTGGATTTGCATCATGAAATTCCTTTGCAAGTTTTTCGATGACAGGGCCGCCTGGAAACGGTATTCCTTGTTGACGTGCAAACTTGTCTAGCATGTTTCCAATCCCAATATCAAGGGTTTCACCTAGGACACGGTATTTTCCTTGCAACTTAGCTATGACTTGTGTATTTCCTCCACTAACATATAGTAGAACTGGGTCATCACAATCACACTGCTGTCGTCCAATTTCGATGTGTGCGACGCAGTGATTTACACCAATCAATGGCACATCAAGTCTGCTTGAAAGGGTTCGTGCAACGGATGCGCCAATGCGCAAACATGGGCCAAGTCCTGGCCCCTGCGAATAGGCAATGGCTCCAATATCAGAGGTTGAAAGATTTTGAGAATCGAGGACGCGCATGAAGAGTTCGGCAGCAAAATCGCGATGATGATCAGCTGCCTCTCTTGGGTGGATGCCGCCTTCAAGCGGTTTGATGGTATCTCCAACAGATGGGTACGGAATGCCGTTTGGATCAACGAGGCCAAAGGAAAATGTATGGGCTGTTGATTCGATTCCGATAGTCCACTTCCCTTCGTTCATGGACAACCGTGTATGCGATTGTTCTTCAACTCTCACCTCTACCCCATCTCATGCGAACCATTTACCACAACATCGGTTCGCTGCAAACAATGCATGATGAATCAATAAATGCGAATTCTAAAGCAATTATCGTGGAAGGTAATGTTATCACGAAGATTGTTGATTCAATAGACGAGTTTGAATCATCGGATGCAACTTTTGTTGATGTAGGTGGTCGCTCGGTCGTACCTGGTTTCATTGATGCCCACAATCATTTACTGTGGTCTGGTGATCGTTTTAACGAACACAATCTTCGAATGCAAGGAAAATCCTATGCAGACATTGCAAAAATGGGCGGTGGCATTATGGAAACAGTACGATCAACACGACAAGCATCGGATCATGAATTGTACACCATTGGGCGAACAAGGTTGGAACAGGCTTTGAGAAATGGTACGACATTCATGGAGGCGAAATCCGGATACGGTTTGTCAACAGAAGGTGAATTGCGATTGTTGAATATCGTTCACAATTTGAAGCAAGAGACAACCTTACCGTCTTTGCATTCCACCTGGATGGGCGCTCACGCAGTCACTTCAGAGCATACATATGGCTCCTATACTGATGAAATTTTATCAGAGCAACTGCCTGCCATATTGGAATCAAATTTAGCAGAATCTGCAGATGTGTTTTGTGAACCTGGATGGTTTACGGTTGAACAATCAGAAGATATTTTGCGTTCATCAAGAGATGGTGGCCTTGAATTGCGAATGCATATCGATGAGTTCACAGACGGTGGTGGAGGTGAATTAGCTGCAGAACTTAACGTGCGAACTGCAGATCATGCCCATCATACGCCACTTGAAACCCGAATAAAGATGAGGGATGCAGGAGTTATGACTGGTTTTTTACCTGGTACACCGTACTGCAACGGAGATCAATGGCCTGATTTTTCCCTTGCCCAAGAACACAGTATCCCATTCTCCTTAGCCACTGATTTCAATCCAAACTGTTACACCAACAGTTTACCATTCATCGGATCACTCGCTGTGCAAAGAAATGGTATGAGTCCCTACGATGCATTGTACTGCATCACTCGACACGCAGCACTTTCGACACCGCGTTCTGATGGCCTGGATCACGGCATCATTCGAGAGGGTGCTGTTGCTAATTTCAACATACTAACAAGTAGACATTGGGAATCGTGGTGTATGACTCCATCAAGTTCTCCTGTCCATGCCGTTTGTCTCGAAGGTCAACATATTGAATTCTGAGTTTAATTTATTCATGTAGCATTTATTTATTTATAATACGAGTAAAGGATTAAGGGATTATCATGGCATGGCTTGAAACCGTCGTTTGTTCTTCTCAGAAAAAAGTGGATGCTCGGTTCCTTCGAATACTCAATGCGCACCAAGAACTCAAGCGTCGTCAGGACGGATGTCTTCTGGCGTGGGCAGCTCGGTCTGTTGATGGTCAACCACTCTTCCTGGTACAAACGTTGTACAAATCCAGGAATCATCTCAAGGAGGTATCTCGCTTGGTCAGCGACAAACTCGATCCTGAGCATGGATCGTTAGAATCGTTCATGAGTGGGCCTCCACTTGTGGGTATTTTCGAAGTAGATGAGGTTCAATTCCTTGATCAGTTCAAAAATGCAGAAAAACAATGACACGTTATGTCGTATAATGGTAGTTATACGACTTCAATACTGATAGGAATCAATATTCAAAAGCTCATGAAACCGATAAATGCAAGACAGTGTCACGGTTTTTACTAATTTTCCGTGTTGGATATGACAAGAATATGTATTTTCGACCCGTAAAGTATGGGGTGAAAGGGGCATTTTGCTGATTTTTTGGACAAAGAGTTCATACGTCTTGTTCACTGCGAGAATAACATGACTGCAATTGAAGGATTTTGTTTGAAATGCAAGACGTATGGTCCGATCAATAATGGGAAGGAAATCAAAATGTCAAACGGACGTACCCGGTTTGCAGGTACCTGTTCACAAAATGGGTGCACTGGTAAAATTTCCAAGATCATATCCTGAGACACACGTGGACTACCGATGTGAATAAATACGCGTCTATGGTGGGAAGAATACCTAGGGCTCGTGGTCTAGGGGTTATGACGTTGCCTTGACATGGCAAAGATCGAGAGTTCGATTCTCTCCGAGCCCACCAATGAACTATCGTTTTTAACTTTAAGATGGAATGGTAGATTAATTCTTTTTTAGAAAATTAATCGTCATGTATCAACTCTACGTCAATTGATTCTGCCTTCTCAATTTTAGCAGGTGGATCTTCTGTTCCAAGATCTGAAAAATCCGTATTACCACCTTGCCAGGATTGAATTTCATTAGTTTCATCAAATGATTCAGAAATCAATTTCGAATTGGAGGAGAGTGAGTACGCGGATGGATCAATTTCTCGTTGCTGAACTCGCTCGTCTAAGGTCGGAGGTTTCCTTTCTTCCATTGGCAATGCAGAATGAAATAAGCCACATTCTGGACACTTGAACGTTCCCTTGGTTTCGAGTGTTCCGCACGATGGGCAGCGTACTGCTGTCAGTATGCTAAACAAAGGATCATTCGTCAAATTCAATCCTCTGGAATAAACATTTCATCCTGGTATCCGACGATTTCATCCCCTGTTTCATCTTCTTCGATGACGACGGTTCCTTCTTCATCATCGAATTCAATGATGGTTCCGTAGTAATCTTCGCCATCAATTTCTAGGCCAACGTATGAACCTATATCGAAATCGTCATCCTCATCCTCTTCGGAATCAGCATCTTCTTCGGAATCTTCTGAAACATCTTCTGATTTTTCTTCATGTTCTTCGGGAACTTCTTCATCATCTTCAGCATCCTCTTCAATGGATTCCTGAACTTCTGCACGCTCTTCATCAACGTCTTTCATTGCCTTGAGGCGTGCTCTCCATCCAGGTGCTAGAATGAGATGTGTATACAGGCTCCAAACCAACCCACATCCTGCCAAAATCATCAATGCAATAGCATCCCAGTAAAATCCGCCTGGCATCGATGATGCTTTGCCTGCAAGAGGCGTGAGGGAGTTTTTACATTCACCTTCTTGAATCTCAGGATCACATGGGTAAGCCTCTCCTTCACTAACGATGGTTCCATCATCCATCTGCCATTCTGTTTGGAATGAATCGGCTCGAATCTCAAGCTCAACCATGCCTCCGGTACCATCAACAATCGGGAAGAGTCCGTTGACAAGAAGGCCAATGATCAGAATGGAGAACGATGTGTGAATCAATGGCCAGAAAACATCATGCCATTTCTTTGACATGAATTGCGTTTGCCATTCGCTGGGGAATGTTTTGACACTTTCGGCTTCCTCATCTTCAATTGTTACGATTCCATCTTCGTGACGTTCAATGCCATCAACGAATTCAATCATGTCGATGTTACCATCGCCATCTGTATCCAATGTATCCATCAGACCGTCCGCTTCATCTTCTGAAAGCCCCTCTGATAGAAGTTCATTCAATTTCGAAACCAGTTCTTCTTTTGACAACATCCGATTACCATCTTCATCCAAATCACCGAATGCATTTGCTAATGATTTGTCTTGTTCATCAATAATGTCCAGAAGTTCATCTATGATCTCTGAAGCAGTCCTTCCCGTAGTTGTTTTCGTTGACTTGTGGACGTGATCTGATTCTATGCCTAAATCAAGGTCTTCGATGGCTTGAATAAGTTCCATTGGGTCAATGTTACCATCGTTGTCTTGGTCAAGAACTCCTAAGATTGAGAATACGGTCGTTGCCGACAAATGATCGCCCATCAGGTTCAGAATGCCGCTCTGTAACTCTGGGCCGTTGATTTTACCATCAAGGTCAGCGTCCATCGATTCAAACACTTCACGGATGGTTAAGCCCTGCTCAGATATTGCTTCTGCAAGTGTATGGAATAATTCTTCAGGAGTTGGATCCTCCTCGACAACATCTTCTTCAGTGGATTGTTCCTGTTCTTCAAGGAGATCATCTTCTTCAGTAGATTCTATGTCTTCCTCAATATCTTCAGATTCTTCTGGAACAATTTCATCGTGAATTTCTTCGTCAACATCATCATCAACATCTTCAACATTTTCTTCCTCAAGTTCTTCGGTTTCCTCTTCGACAGATTCCTCTTCTTCATCTGCTTCTTGCTCATTCCAGCCTTTTGCTGCAGCTTGCAATTCTTCTTTCTTGAGGTAGGAGTTGTCATCGGTGTTGTAATCCTTTGCAAATACGACGAATGCTTCTTTTTCAGATTCATCGATTCCATTGGATTTCATGACTTGAGCGAGAACATTTTCACTGTATTCAAGTGTGGCTTCTTCTCGAGCAGCTTCTACTGCTTCTTCCTCTACCTGATCTTCTTCCAATTCTTCTCCGCCAATGATGGTTTGAAGTTCCTTCAAATCAATCAAACTATCTCCATCTGAATCAATGGCTTCGACGAGGCGATCAACTTGAGATGGTGGTAAGTCCGCTAAGTTAAGTGATAACAGGCCTTCTTTGAGTTCACCTGAATCGATCATATTGTCGTTGTTTGAATCAAATCGTCCAAACAATGTTTTGACATCCATCCTGTTGTTTGCCATCCATGTACGTAGGATGTCTATGACATCATCTGCGACAAAAACAACGCCACATTCAGGACATTTCGTTGAATCCAATGGGACGAGTGCATTGCATGCTCCACACTCACCTAACGCTTCATCAGAGACGCCAGAAAATGAGATTCCACACTCGGAACATTCTGTCGAGTCAACGGGTACAATGGCTCGGCAGGAGCCACATTCTGCCATAGCAACTTCTTCATTTTCGTCGGACATGTTTTGTCACCGGTGACTACCAAAACCTGAGCGGATATAATGGTTAATGGTCATTTAGACGATGAAACCTATTTATCGTCTCTCATAAGGGGAGGCAAGGGGGAAGTTCATGTCTGGTCGGATTTATTCAATCCATGCTGAGACCACCGAATCCTTTGTTGAGACATTTGATCGACTAGAGTTTCTTGAAAGTCATTCGATTATCTTTGTTTCGAGATACCCCGCCTCTCGTCTAATTGAGATGCTTGATTTATCTGAGATTCAGTGTTATTGGTTAACCAATGCCCAGTCCACTGGCGCTCTTGAACCAAGTCTCGAGAAAATCAATCATTTTTTTGAATCGACGATATCCGCCGGAGAGGGTACGCTTATGATGGAAGGTATTGAGTGGCTGACATCGCTTCATGGCTTTGATGCAGTTCTTTCCATGTTACGTTCATTATCAGAAAAGGTTGCTATGAGCACATGGTCAATCTATCTTTCAATATCACCATTAAGTTTTGATCAACGTGAATTGTCTAGGATTCTGCGCGAGGCTCCTGAATTTGAAGTCAAGGATACGATCGTATCCCATCAACATGAATTTGAAAGTGGAGTGAACATCCAATCGACAGATGTTCCTTCATCCGTTGAATTGGATTTAAATGAGGATGGTACGCCAAAACTTGTGCTCTTAACTCGATTACCGCGTTCAGGATTTACGAAACAAATTCTTCAACGACGAATTCTTCAATGGAGGAAAATGGGTCTTGATACATCTGAAATCGAATCATCACTCTATTCAAACGACATTGATGAAATCTACGCTCAATACGTTTTGATTGAAGAGAAAGTACGTAGAGCGACAGAATTGGAACGCTTTGTTACAAAGGAAATTGTCGATTCCCAGGAACGTACCGTTGCCCTGTTTCGCATTCGACAACTCACTGGACTTGATGATTTGGAATCTGAATATTTTTCAAATTGATTTACGTAATGGTGTTTCAATCATCGATTGAATGATCGACAACCATTTCGAAGAAACAAATTCATTGGCTATGGATTGTATTTCATCACTCGTACTTCGGTCTTGCAGACCTGGAAGGACAACATTGTTCATGCAACGAATCAAAGCTTGCACACAAGTTGAGGATTTCTTATCCATAATCTGAATCGCTCGATGCGCTACAAATGCCTCACAGGCAATTACTTCAGCACATCGCTGGATGGCTTCCAATAGATTCCAACTGGCTGTAGCACCCATACTAACATGGTCTTCTTGACCGGCTGATGTTGTTGTCGAGAATGCAGTTCGGGGATTGGCATGGCCACGCAACTCTCCCAGGGATGCACCTGCTACATATTGAACAATCATCAATCCAGATTCCAGCCCTGGATTTTCTGCTAAAAATGGTCGTATAGCTCGACGATTTGGGTCGAGCATTTGATCGATACGCCGTTCACTGATTGATGACAATTCAAACAAGCTCAAACTCATTGCATCCGCAACAATACCGAGAATTTCAGCATGGAAATTCCCTTGCGAGACAACTTCATGGGAGCCTGGATTCTCAGGATCGGGGAAAATAAGTGGATTATCTGTAGAGGAATTCAGTTCAATGGAAATCGTGTTAATGAGTTTCTGTAGTGATTCTTGAACAGGTCCATGAACCTGAGGTATACACCTGAAAGAATATGGATCCTGAACGCGGTTGCAATGTTCATGATGTTGAAGAATATTCGAATCTGAAAGAATTTCTTCCATCCGTTTCGCTACAAAAATCTGACCTTGATGTGGCCGAGTATTGTGAATTCGGGAATCGAAAGGTGTGAGTGATGACTCCGTGGCATCAATTGACATACCAGCAACAATATCAGAATAGGTCAGCAACTGACGCAACTGTTCTACTGCAATCGCTAACATACCTGTGATGAGACTTGTACCATTGATGAGAGATAACCCATCTTTTGCTCTGAGCGTTAGTGGTGCTAATTCACACTCCTGAAGAGCATCCATTGCGTTGATTACATTGCCCTGAAACTCAACCTTACCTTCGCCAACAAGGCCGCATGCAAGATGTGAAAGTGGTGCTAAATCTCCACTGGCGCCTAAACTACCAATTCTGGGGATGATGGGGTGAATGGAATGATTGATGAAATCTTTCAGTTGTTGTACAACGTCGGGATGACATCCTGAATGGCCTTTAACAAGAGAATTGAGTCGAACACACATCATAGCCCGTACACATTCAGTCGGGAGTTCTGGGCCCAATCCTGTCGCATGTGAACGAATCAGGTTTAATTGCAGACGCTCAACTTCATTTGCGCTTACTTGCGTGTGAACGAGTGAGCCAAAACCTGTATTGATTCCATAAACAGTTTCTCTACCTTCGACAATACGGTCAACAACGTTACGAGCGATGTGTACCCTTTGAATGGCATCATCTGAGATGGTTACGGTTGCGAAGCCATGAGCAACATCATGTACATCGAGGGTGTTCAGTGTTGTACCGTCCAATGTGACAACGCGATTAGTCATTGTGTTCAACTCCGAATATTTCATCCAAGAGACCATCATCAACCATTTCAGGAACGGTTACATGCAGGAGTGGGTTAATCTCCATCGCTCGTTGAATTGATGAGATTGCACCAGAATTACGACCCCATGCTCTTCGAGCAACGCCGTTCGTTACATCCCAGTGTAGCATTGATTGGAGTCGCCTCTCAGAGTCATCTGATCCGTCAATGACCATACCAAATCCTCCGTTCGAGACTTCGCCCCAACCAACACCGCCACCGTTGTGCAGACTTACCCAGGTTGCACCACGCATAGCATCACCAACGAAATTATGTACGGACATGTCCGCAGTCCACTTTGATCCATCACGAATGTTAGCAGTTTCTCGATACGGTGAATCCGTACCACTTACATCATGATGATCTCTGCCAAGAATAATTGGTGCAGTGATACGACCAGTAGCAATGGCTTGATTCATTGCTGAGGCAATTCGAGAACGACCTTGTTCATCAGCGTAGAGAATTCGAGCTTTTGAGCCGACAACCAATTGGTGACCGTCCGCTTCTCGAATCCATCTCAAATTGTCTTGGATTTGTTGCCGTATATCGGCATCAACTTCCTCTTGAAGCATTTGCACTAAGATTTCCTCTGCGATTTTATCCGTTTCAAGAAGGTCTGATTCAAGCCCTGAAGAGCAGACCCATCGGAATGGACCAAATCCTCGATCAAAGCAGAGTGGACCCATAATATCCTCAACATAGGAAGGGTACTTGTACGATCCATCGTCGTTGAAAATATCGGCTCCTGCGCGTCCCGATTCAAGGAGAAAAGCATTCCCATAATCCCAAAAGAACATACCCTTCTCTACGAGTTTGTTGATGGCGTTTACATGCCTACATAATGAATCCTTGACCATCGTTTTGAACACATCGGGTTGCTCATGCATAATGTTCTGAGCTTCATCGAAGGAGATGCCTGCAGGGAAATAACCACCTTGAAATGGATTATGCAAAGACGTTTGATCACTACCGAGATGAACAAAAACATCTCGTTCAATGATTCGCTCCCATAAATCGACAATGTTACCAACAAAACCAACAGATGTCCCAATTCGTTCTTTCGATGCGGCAAGCATCTTGTCAATGGCATCATCAATATTGTAAGACAGATGCTCGACCCAACCTTGTTCATATCGCTTCTCCGCTGCAATTGGATTTGATTCAGCAACAATGCATGAAGCCCCAGCAATGACTGCAGCCTTTGCTTGTGCGCCTGACATACCTCCCAAACCTGATGTTACGAAACATAATCCACCCAAGTCGCCTTCTGGAGGGATTCCAAATTTCATCCTTGCAGCATTCATGAGCGTGATGGTTGTACCATGGACGATTCCTTGAGGGCCAATATACATGTACGATCCCGCCGTCATTTGTCCATATTGCGTCACACCAATGGAATTCAAGCGTTCATAGTCTTCCGTGGTTGAATAATTCGGTATCATCATTCCATTCGTAACAACAACTCGCGGTGCATCGTTATGGGATGGAAACAATCCAAGAGGATGCCCAGAATACATGACGAGTGTTTGTTCATCGCTCATTTCCGACAAATACTTCATTACGAGACGGTATTGCGCCCAATTTTGGAACACTGCTCCATTTCCTCCGTACGTAATCAACTCATTCGGAAATTGTGCAACACGAGGATCGAGGTTGTTATCGATCATCAACATGATGCCTGCAGCTTGTTTTGACTTTGCTGGATATTCATCAATTGGCCGTGCGTAGAGGTCTTCGAGAGGACGAAAACGATGCATGTATATTCGTCCGTATGTTCTTAATTCCTCAAGGAATTCCTTTGATAAAACTGCGTGATGCCGAGAATGAAAGTATCGAAGTGCATTCTTAAGTGCTAACCGTTCGTCTTGTGGTGAAAGAATTTGTTTGCGCAGAGGGGCATGGTCAACATCGGGATCAATCCCTGGGTGTGTGGGTAACTCTTCGGGAAGACCTCCATATTTTTCATGCGACATAGGCAACCCTCCCAAAACATCCCAGTAGACCGAAGGACTTGAGGATTATTCATCGTTCACCATTCCGACGGATTGAAGAACAAGCGAGATATGTCGTAAACATGACGAGTGATACTGACGTCGACGCTATTTTATTGGATGTCGAAAAGGACATGTCGAAATCATTCAATGCAGTCCTAGGTGCAACCATTGCTGTTTGTATCGTTTTCCTCTTCCTCTCCGCAACGTTTGGAAATTCGGTTTCAAATATGATGGACGACTCATCTACGTCAACTGGTGAATATGTGCCAGTTTGGGAACGCTATTTGATGGATTACAAGACAGATGCTGATCATGGCTTTGTATTGGATACAGGGTCATATGAGATACTTGAAACTGCCAATGAATGGAATTCTACGCATCATTTCGTGGAGTACGAGTTGCCTCTCGAAGAGGGTGGTGCTGCACCGAATGGATTGATCAGTCTCGCCGTATGGAGGCCTAATGTTGAAGAAGGCGTGAAAGTACCTGTTATCGCTGAAATTGGACCTTATTTTCAAGAACCTTCGGTACAAACACCAACAATCGAAGTCCCAGGAAGTTGGCTGGGTACGATGATTATCGACCAAATTTTGCCACACGGGTATGCATTCGCTCAAATTTCAGTATCAGGTACTGGACGTTCTAACCATTGCATGGATCTCATGGGGACAGCTGAACAACTTGGTAACGATGCGGCAGTTCGTTGGCTCGCAGAGCAAAATTGGAGCAATGGAAATATTGGATTGATAGGTAAATCCTACGATGGCTCAACACCTTGGCAGGCCGCTATGTTTGGAAATGAGCACGATTATCTGAAAACGATTGTCCCAATTTCCGGGCTGATCGGAGTTAAGGAACTCATGTGGCGAAATGGAAGTGCTGAAGCTCGAGCACCGATTATGCACAATGGAGTATATGGTTCGTATGGCATCGATGGTGACGAGGAGGATTACCAGAACATATGTCCTGATTATCTGATTGGTCCTGGAACAGGCACGTCCGCATACCTGCTCGGTTCTGAACTATTCGGAGATTATTGGGCTGAACGATACTTCCTTGATCGAGTTCTCCAAAATTATCAGGGCTCTGTCTATTTGATTCAAGGTATGCATGATTGGAACGTTGACCCACACATGGCAGTTCCAACAATGAACGCGCTCATTGACGCAGGTATCGAAGCGAAGGGGTTGTTTGGCCAGTGGGATCACGACTACCCTGATAGGCCAGTCCAATTGTATGAACGAAGTGATTTAGGAGGCAGGGGTGGAGAGGCTTTTCCACAAATGATTCGTTTTGATTGGATGCAAGATCTACTGGAGTGGTTCGAATATTACCTGCAAGAACGTGGCCCACAACCAGGACAATGGATCGAAGTTCAGGACAACTATGGTGATTGGAGAATTGAATCGAGATATCCTCCTGCTGATACGACAGAATGGGTTGCTCGATTGGGGAATGAGTTATCCAATGTAGGCGGTTCTACCACTATTCTACCTGATGCATCTTCTGGACCTGTATGGGAGACTGAACCTCTTACTGAAACACTACGTGTCGTTGGTACACCAAGACTTCACGTTGATGCAACAACGGCCACCCTTGGAGGCCAGATTTATGCTCTCTTCGAAGATTGTTACGAGGGTACATGCATCCACGTTGGACACGCTATCATGGATCTTCGCTATCACGAAGGTGGCGATGATATTCAGACATGGATCCCACTCGTCGAAACCATCAATGCAAAAATGGAATTTATGCCATTGGATGCGATGATTGAAGAAGGACATACAATACGAATCTCTCTCGCCTCAACTGGAGAAGACTATCTGCCAGCGAGCACATCCTCCATCGTAACGATTCAAGAAGGCGATTCATCGACGCTTCAACTTGATATTATCGATCCCGATTCAGATGAGCGATTGTATTTTATTCCGCCAATCTGTCAACATGAGTTGTGTTCTTAGGGTTCCAAATTGTGAAAATAAAACCGCTAAAAATCATCAAACATGCATAACCGAGAATCCCTTGTTGGAGATTCACATATCCATGTTCAACAAGATAACCTGCAGAAATCGTGGATATGACCTGCCCAATTGAGAGGAGTAACATATCTGTCGAGAAGACACGTCCGCGCATTTCATCTTCGACCCATTGTTGTGTAAGAACGGTTGATAGAACCCAATTACCGCCACTGGCCGTGTGCGCCAGTGTAACTAGCAAGAGCGTAATGAGTAATGGACCATCAAGGCTGAAGCCTACCAATAAGTAGAACATTCCGCTAACAACAATCAATAGACCAATCAGCCGAGGCCACTTTTCAGAATCTTTGAAAAATCTTCTCGCAAGGATGGGGCCGATTCCTGTACCAACGCCTCTTGCAAAGAAAAAGATTCCAAATCCGAGCGCAGCACCAACAAATTCGATATCATTACCTGCCAAGACGAGGAAAACACCTGCCAATCCGCCTCCTGCAATATTCCACGAGGTTTTGGCAAAGATGATACGAAACAAACGTGGGTCAGATTGAATTCGTTTCTGACCCATCCAGATGTCTTTCAATGATGAGGTGATGAGTGATCCAGATGATGCCTTGTCGTATGTTTGAGGAACGGTTAATGGTAAAAGGAGAAGTGTACCTACCAAAAATGTGATTGAATCGATGATAAATGCAACAGTGACACCATATTCTGAAACAACCAATCCACCAGCAAAAGCCCCGAGGCATAGGGCTGTTGACCACGTAGCGCTGTCTAAAGCATTTGCAGTCGTCAAATCTTCCTTCGCGACGATATTTGGCAGAGCTGCACGTTCTGCAGTAACATAGAGCCCATGTAAGGCCATCATAATACCTGAGCAGAGGAACATCCACCACATATCCTCAGGACCATTGACACCTATGAATGCAAGTGCAAGGAAGATTTGTAACACATTCGTGATAATCATCAGTTTCTTTCGATTGACTCTATCTGCAAGTAAACCGAATAGGGGTTGCATCAATGCAAAGCAACCCATTCGAACTGCCATAAGAATGCCCAATAGTAGTTCTGAGTCGGTGTATTCCAATATAATCAGAAACAAGGCGATGGTATTGAACCATTCACCAAACATAGAGATGAATGCTGCAAGCCAAAATTTCCGATACGTTTTGTTCTTTCGAACGAGACGTAGGTATGCGTTATCGGACATGATATTGGTCACTCCTCTTCAGTCCCGTCTACTGAAGTGGAGAGTGTAACCTCGATCCATTTTGAAGTAGGTGTGTTGGAGATATCTGCGGTGGATTCAAGCGGAACGAGTTCATTTGCTTCGGGGAAATACGCTGCTAGATTCCCTCGTGGAATCGCATACGGGACAAGAATCCAATGATTTGAATGCAGTTTCTGCTCCCCATAATGACTGGTGATATTGACGACATCCCGGGTCTTTAGACCATGTTCTGACATATCGAGAGCGTTCATGAAAAGTACTCTTCGATTTCCGTGGACACCCCTGTATCGATCGTGTAGTCCGTAAATCGTCGTGTTGTATTGATCGTGGCTTCGAATTGTCATGAGAACAAAACGATCCTCTTCCAACGTAACATCTGGCAATTCGTGGATTGTAAACGATGCCTTTCCTGATGGCGTATCAAACTCACAGGAATCTCGTGGTGGATTCGGTAGCAAGAAGCCGTTGGGTTGACGTACACGATTGTTGTAATCATCAAAACCATGCAATGATCTCGCCATTAGATTTCGAATCTCATCGTAGTCGTTCATCAACGTAGTCCAATGCAAAGCATTTGGGCAAAGAAGTTCGCCCAACCGTGCGACCAAGGATGGTTCACTAATCAAATGTTCAGAAACTGGTTTCATCTTACCCCTAGAACGGTGGACAATGCCCATAGAATTCTCAACCGTTACAAATTGTTCACCAGACAATTGAACATCCACTTCAGTACGGCCGAGTACTGGCAAAATAAGGGCGCTCCTGCCTGTGATCAGGTGACTTCTGTTTAATTTGGTTGAGATTTGAACCGTTAATCCAACCTTTCGGAGCGATTTTGCAGTTCGGCGTGTATCTGGAGTCGCTGAGATAAAGTTCCCACCCATGCACACGAAAACATCCACTTTGCCTTGTTCCATAGCATGAATGGATTCAACAACATCATACCCGTGTTCTTGAGGTATTTGAAATTGCAGACCTTCGTTGAGTTTTGTCAAAAAGGATTGACTTGGTGCTTCCCAAATCCCTACTGTGCGATCCCCCTGAACGTTTGAATGGCCACGAACAGGACAAACACCGGCGCCTGGGCGACCAATGTGCCCACCAAGAAGCAGGAGGTTCACGACTTCTTGGATGACAGCTACACCGTTTTTGTGTTGTGTCAGACCCATTGCCCAGCATGCTATCGTGGCGTTCGATTCTGAACACATTTCAGCAATGGCCTGTATCATTTGACGTTCAATGCCAGAGTCCTGAACAATCCTTTCCCATGATACGTCAAATAACGCTTTGGAAAATTCATCAAAATGCTCTGTTTTTAATGCAATGAATTGTTTGTTTAGAGCCTCATTTGAGAGGATTTCCTTCATTACACCTTTGAGTAATGCAGCATCTCCGCCGATACGTACAGGAACGTACAAATCTGCTAATTGTGTTGATTTCAAATCACCCGACATGTAATCTTGGGGATGTTTGAATCGTTGCAAACCAGTTTCTGGCAGTGGATTGATACTGATAATTTTCGCACCGTTCTTTTTTGCATCTCGAAGTGCCGTTAACATACGCGGATGATTCGTACCAGGATTTTGGCCTATAACCAATATGAGATCGGATTGATTGAAATCCTCGAGATGAACGGTTCCTTTGCCGATACCAATAGTTTGGGTAAGGGCTTTACCACTTGATTCGTGACACATATTTGAGCAGTCAGGAAGATTGTTGGTGCCCATTGCCCGTACAAGAGCCTGGTAGAGGAAAGCTGCTTCATTCGATGTTCTTCCAGATGTATAGTATACTCCACGTTTCGGGGACTCCATCGATTCAATGGATGTAGCAAGGAGCGATAATGCATCATCCCAATCGATCGGCGAATAATGTGATGCATCCGAGCGGAGAATCATTGGTTGTGCAATTCTTCCTTGCTTATTGAGCCAAAAATCTGATTTTTGTGCAAGTTCTTGAACGGAATACTTTTGGAAAAATTTAGCATCAACTTTCGCCTTCATGGCTTCATCTGCAACGGCCTTCGCTCCATTTTCACAGAATTCAAAAGATGTTCGATGTTCAGGATCCGGCCATGCGCACCCTGGACAATCGAAACCTTCCTGTTGATTTACCATCAAGAGGTTCCGAACGGTCTTTGTTATCCCCATCTTTCGAAATCCGTGATTCATGGATGATACGGCTGCTGGAATACCTGCTGCCGTTGTCTTCACTTTGGATAACCGTAGACGGTTTGCATCTGGAGGCGTTGTCCCATCAAACTCCTCTTTCATGGTACACGCAAATCAATTCGCTTCATCAATGCTTGGAGATAAATCCAGTCAAGAACCAACTTTCCAAGCACCTTCCTTGCCCACAAAACCGTAGAGAGTGATGTTCTGTTCTCTCGCCAACTGCACTGCAGCGGATGAAAATGCGCCAAGTGACGAAATTGCAGGAATGCCAACACGAGCAGCCTTTGCAACGATGTCCCAGCCACAACGTCCTGAGAGCAAAAGCATTGTTTCAGAAAATTTTGTGTCACCATTAAGAACACACTTCCCAATGGCTTTATCCACGGCATTGTGCCTTCCGATATCCTCAGAAACGAATTTGATGTCACCTGCTAAGGAATACAAACCAGCACCATGACTACCTCCACTAACCTTGAACAATTTCATCGAAGTCGTTAACGAATGCAAAGCATCACGTATCTCAGTAAGATCAAGATTCGAAAAATAAGTATTCTTTGAACTTATGATCGGCACATCGATTGACAAATCTGGATGATTGCATGCTCCGCATGAACTTGTAACAATTTGCTCCCTGCTGGAAGAGTATACGCGGCCTTGAAAATCAATATGGATTGAAGCGTCGTTCCGAACTCTAAACAAATCGCTTGAATTGATCTGTTCCACATACCCTTCTGAGAGAAGATGGCCTGCATGCAATTCGACAAGGTCAATCGGTGTTGCCAACAACGTTGCATGCGTGAAAAATTCACCACGCTCATCAAGACCATTCAATTGGATAGCAACTTCTTCGACAATGATTTCTTGTTTGATGTTGGAACCTTCGAGAGTAAGGCGTTGAAGAGGAAGACGTTTCTCCCCGTCACTCATCTTGTTCAACCTCGATATCAAAGAATTCGAATTGGAGTGCAACCAATTCGGCAGAGGTTTTGGCCGATGAATAAGCCTCAAGGGGCTCTTTGTTGAGTTCAATAAAACGCTCACCCCAGCGAAATTTCCCGAGTAAAGCCATGCACTGCTCTTGACGACCCATCAAAAACAGTGATGCAGCAAGAGCCTCAACTGTTGATAATTTTCCTGGTTTCCCCCAATTGACTGGATTCGCTGCGAGTAAGAGCGGTAGCATTCGTGGTTGCAGTCGTGTTCTTCTCATCACGTGAGCAACGGAATCTTCAATCTGCGCCCAAGAACAATCAAGTCCAACCAACGCACCATGTTGTTCGAATATGTCTCGGTCTTCGGGGCCAAGCACTTTGCCACATAGAGGTTCAAGAATAATCCCCCTCTTTGGGAGTCGTTTGAAATCCTTGTGCAATCGGAGTAATTGATCTCGTGATGCACGTACAGCAGTATTCTTTTTTGGATCATCCTGTGCCAACCATATAGCGTGAACAGGGATGTCCATGAACTCACCGCAGATCTTTCAAAAAATCACCAATTGTCATGCCTCGGCTGTTGGACGATCGGCCAATCATGGTTTGATGATCGCTACTCGGTTCAACCATCAATTCAATGCCGAGAATCATTTCAAATTTCTTGATCACTGAATCCGAAGGCGGTTTTCCAGATTCTGCAGATTTAATGACATTGACTGTTTCTGCCATTCGTTGACCGAGTTGAGCCTGTGTCCACCCTTTGTCTTCACGTGCATTGAGGATTATTCGAGCAAAATTATCAGCCAATTCCTTCTCCTGTTTCGCCATAATGTTGTGTTTGTTCATTTGGCGTCGATTTGATTGTGAAGGCGCTGCTCGCCTGGCTTGTGCTAAACCTGGTGCTTCTTGCTTTGGTTCGAGGTTCATCTGTCCAACACATCGTTGACACAAAGCAAGCATAGCTTTGTTGACTCGGTGTTCACGAGTCGATACTTTTGTCGCACCGCACAATTCACAATCGCCCATCGTATCCCCGTCATATCGTCGTGACGACATTTCATGAACCCTTCGCTGTTGTTGGACAATTGGAACGATGAGTTGATACACTGTTGTCGCAAGGGATATTTGATTGCGATGAGTACGGAGGTTGACCAAAGTTCCGAACCTGTTCAAAATCATCGTGACGATGATTTCCAAAAACTCGAGCAAGATTACAGGCAACTCCAAGAACAAACTCAGGAGTTGATTAGTGAAAGAACACACATCGAATCAGAACTTCGCAATTTGAAGAAGCAAGCTGGACGGCTGGAAGAAGAAGTTCGACATTTACGCGCACCACCACTTATTGTGGGTACATTGCAAGACGTCCTCGATCCTGAGCGTGCAATTGTTCGATCCTCAAATGGAACGGTATTTCAGGTATCTCTGAATCAAAGAATTGAACCTGAACTTCTCAAACCCGGGACACGAGTTGCTCTCAACCAAGACAATCTGTCCCTGGTTGAAGTACTGCATGATGCTTGGGATCCAATCGTAAGTGGTTCAGAGATGGTCGAGAAGCCAGATATCACCTACGATATGGTCGCAGGACTTGATGACGAGATATTGTCTGTACGCGAAGCAATTGAACTACCGCTTACAAAACCACAGCTATTCGCTAAAGTAGGAATTAAACCTCCGAAAGGTGTCCTTCTCGTCGGCCCACCCGGTTGTGGAAAAACGTTACTCGCAAAGGCAGTTGCCCATCATACGAATGCTACTTTCATCCGCATGGTTGGATCTGAACTTGCACAGAAGTATATCGGGGAAGGGGGACGGCTTGTGCGCGAATTGTTTTCGTTGGCCAAAGACAAGGCTCCTTCCATCATTTTCCTCGATGAAATCGACGCCATTGGTGCAAAACGGTTGGATGGTTCGACGAGCGGAGATCGAGAAGTTCAAAGGACGCTGATGCAGCTCTTAGCGGAACTGGATGGTTTCGACGAATTAGAACATGTGAAAATTATTGCAGCAACGAATCGACCCGATATTTTGGATGATGCTCTTCTAAGGCCAGGACGATTTGATCGGATCATAGAGATTCCTATACCCGAGGAAGATTCTCGGAAAGCAATTCTCGAATTGCACCTTTCCAACATGAATACAAAAGGCGTGCGATTGAAGGCGGTTGCCAATGCTACAATGGGCTTCAGTGGAGCTGAACTCAAGGCAACATGCGTTGAGGCTGGAATGATTGCGATCCGATCCAATCGGGATACCGTTGTACATGCCGATGTGATGAAAGCCATTGAGCGCTTGGTCAAGAAAAAGTCACAATCAGGCACGGCATCATCCCCTGAAGGATTGTACGGGTGAATGTTCAAAGTCCTACGTGAGAACCCAGTGCCATGTCAAAGGCCATTATCGAGTGCGTCCCGAATATTTCCGAAGGTCGTGATTTGGAAAAAGTGAATCGAATCGTCGATGCTGCACGCATTGATGATGTGAAAATACTCGGAATTGAACCTGATCCTGATTACAATCGTACCGTTATTACCTTTGCAGGTTCAATGGAAGCAGTTGAAACCGCTGCTATTCTTCTTATTGAGAAAGCGATTGAAGAAATTGATATGAGAAAACATAGTGGTGAACATCCAAGAATGGGGTGTGTCGATGTATGTCCGTTTATTCCAATCTCAAATGCAACGATGGATCAATGCGTTGACATTGCCAAACGTGTTGGTGCAAAGATTGGTCAATCGAATGTACCTGTTTTCTTGTATGGTTTTGCATCTTCAAGCCAAGAGCGACGCCTGCTCTCAACGTTACGCAAAGGAGAGTATGAAGGTCTTGAAAACCGATTAACAGACAAAACATCACTGCACGAGGATTCAACGCGCCTACCAGATCTCGGTTCAATGACGTGGGATGAGAAATCGCAGAAAAGCGGAGGCATCACAATCGGTGCAAGAGACATTCTACTTGCCTACAATGTGAATATCGATGACGCTGATCCAAGGATAGCACAACAAATCGGATCCCTTGTTCGAAGTTCGGGTCGTCTCATTAAATCAACAGACGGAGAGCGAAAATTTCGTACGAAGGGCTTACTTGAATTCGTTCAAGGAATGGGCGTTCCGCTTGAATCACATCAAATTAGCCAGGTATCGATGAATCTACAAAACTACAGAGTTACAAACCTTCATCATGTATTTGATACAATTGACAGCCTTAGCAAAAACATGGGTGGTTCAACAAAAGGCAGTGAACTTGTTGGTCTCATACCTCTTGATGCTATTGTGCAATCGGGGATATGGTATGCTGGAGAAGGTCTTTCCGATGAAGAATACATTCGAATCGCTACAGAGAGATTGGGTTTGGATTCCCTCGAGAAGTTTGATCCAACGAAACGAATCATTGAGCTGGCTTTGTTGGAGGATGGAATATGAGTTGGGCAGGCAAAACGCTACAGGAATTTCAAGATGCACTGGCCAGCAGTAACCCTACCCCTGGAGGTGGTTCCGCTGCGGGAGTTGCACTCGGACAAGCAGCTGCGTTATCCGTAATGGTAAGCGATTTAACGCTCGCAAAAGAGTCGTTAAAAGACGGATGGGAGATATCAGAACGCGTAAAAACCGTAGCGATTCCGATGCTTGAGCAAGGACTTAATTTAGCAACAGAAGATAGTGAAGCCTTTGATGCCGTTGTCGATTCATTCAAACTCCCAAGGGATACTGAAGAACTGAAACTGAAAAGAAGAGAATCAATACGATCCGCTACACTCGGTGCAGCAGAAGTCCCATACCGTACAGCTGCATTTGCCTTACAACTCCTCAAACTTTTGCCTGAATTGGCAGAGAAAGGAAATCCAAATGCTGCTTCCGATGTAGGGGTTGCTAGCCTACTCGCATCAGCAGCCCTCAAAGGGGCAATATTCAATGTTGAAATTAATCTTCAATCCCTTCCAGAAGATTATGGTATCGAAATGAGAGAGGCGCTTCCTTCATTGATTGAAGATGGACGAATCTATTCGAGGAAAGCCATGGATGCAGTGCGAATTCGGTTAACGAACCAATGAACCTGTTGATATATCCCCGTCAATTGTTACAAGTCGGACGACATCGTTACCATCATCTGCGGCTAACATCATACCTTGACTTACCACACCGCGAAGAGGACGAGGTTGGAGATTAGCAACGAAAACAACGCTCTTGCCCAAGAGTTCATCTGCAGAGTAATATGCCTTGATACCTGCACAGATTGTTCTTCCTTCTTCACTACCATCATCCAATGTGACTACGTAGAGACGGTCGGCATTTGGATGATCGTCAACGGAAACAATCTTCCCAACCCGCAATTCGACTTTCAAAAACGTATCAAAATCGAGATATTCTATACCTTCAGGTACTTCTTTCTTCATGTTCTTCTTCTCCTTTTTTCCACCCTTTACTGAGTGTGTTACATCGTTTGATTCCACTGTATCTTCAACAAATGATTGTTCTTGTTCGAGTATTTCTTCTGCATCCAACCGTTTGAAAAGTGGCTCATACGTTGCAGATGGGATGCTGACCGATACTGACCAATCAATTGCTTCTTGCCATTCGACATCTTCTAAGTCTTCTTCTATACCTAACATCGACCAAAGCCTCTGAGCACTAAACGGCAAGAATGGTTGGGTTACAATTGCAAGAAATCTGCAAATTCTCCAACCAAATGCTAAGGATGAAAGAGATTCTATTCGACCCTTTGTACCAATTTCAGTTTTCAGATGTTTCCAGGGCATTGAAGATTGCAACAATTGATTACCGTGTTGAGCAGCAGTCATTGCCGTTCGTAGTGCTTCTTTGTACCGATGCCTCTCTAAAGAATCCGTCATATCAGCATGCAATGTCTCAAGCGTATTGCAGAGATCCTCGTAGAAATGTAATTCATCAACATCAGGTAAAGATTCACCACCCGGTGTATCAGGGAGACGAGATGACAGCGAGAGAACTCGATTGGCAAAGTTTCCGTATGTAGCAATGAGCTCGTTGTTAATACGGTCCACAAATTCGCCCCATGTAAAATCAGTATCGTGGGATTCAGGCATGTTGATACTCAGATAATATCGAAGTGTATCTGGATCAAATCGTTCCAAGAACGAAGGTACCCAGATAGCATGTTTCCGAGATTTTGAAAATTGACCACCTGCAAGCATAAGGTACTCCATTGCTGGAACATTGTCTTCTAGTCGTAAATCTCCTGAAGTCGGCAGTTGTACTGGTTCATCAGCAGTCTTTCCACGGCGTGCATGATTCAGCCCCATCAAAATTGCAGGCCAAATGACTGTGTGGAAAGGAACATTGTCCTTCCCTAGGAAGTAATAATGGCGCTGTTCAGAATTCTCTTGTTCAAGCCACCACTGTTCCCATGTTGCGTTATCGCCATGCATCTCCGACCAAATTTGGGAACATGTCAAATATCCTTGTACGGCTTCAAACCACACATAAATGCACTTACCGCCCCATTCATCGCCATCTAAAGGAACATTGATTCCCCATTCGAGATCACGTGTCACCGCCCGCGGTCGCAATCCCATATCAAGCCATTGTTTGGTCATCGCACGCACATTGGGTTTCCAAACGGAATGATTGTTTTCAGCATGTTGCTCAAGTGCTTTTTGGAACAGATCAAGTCTGTAAAACAAATGGTCTGTATCACGAATCTCTACTTTCAATTCAGGATTCATTTTCGAAACTGGATTTTTCAATTCAGACGATTCGTAGGTTGCTCCACATGCGTCGCACTGATCGCCTCGTGCTCCATCTTCTCCGCAAGAAGGACAGGTTCCTTCGATGTAACGATCGGGTAGAAATCGCCCACCACCATCTGGATGCACCTCAAAATACTGTTGCATCGTTCTTTTTTCGAAGAACCCAGCGTTGTACAAGAGCATAAAATTCTCCTGAACCTTCTGTTTGTGCCGTTCATCGCTTGTTCGGTTAAACAGCGAGCCGCCATATGCAATTCCTCGCTTGTCAATGTTCGGTAGCCAGGTGCAACCCAAATCGAGAAGAGCTTTTGTGTTGATGGCATGATATTGATCTACAATATCTTGTGGCGATACCCCTTCTTGCTCTGCTGTGACCGTAATGGGGGTGCCGTGTTCATCAGAACCAGATACCATGAGGACACGATTTCCACGTGCTCGTTCAAAGCGTGCATGAATGTCTGGGGGAAGATAACATCCTGCGACGTGTCCGAGGTGCAGTGGGCCGTTTGCGTACGGCCAGGCAACACACACGAGGACATGGTCGCCATCCGACATATACATGGCTAATCGGCATTGATTTTCAAATCAACCCTTTTGTCAATCCAAAAACAACATTTTCAAGAAGCAGGAGTTCTTGGCAGAGATATCCAACTGGCAGGAGTTCAAGTTCAACATGAACCTCACATTACTCATTTTTTACACAGTTTTAGCACTTGGTGTGTCGTTTCTTTGTTCTATTCTTGAAGCGGTTGTCCTCTCCATTCCGAATACACAAGTGGCTGTATGGCAAAAAGATGGGAACCGACGTGGAGACATATGGTCAAAACTCAAGGCCGATGATGCAGTAAAACCGTTAACAGCCATTCTCACCCTCAACACGATTGCCCACACAATGGGTGCTGCAGGTGTAGGGTCAGAAGTTCAAAATCAGTTTGGAAATGAATACTTAACGATCGCTTCTGTAATCCTTACATTGGCAGTATTGTTCCTATCAGAAATTATACCAAAGACACTTGGTACAGCCTATTGGCGCCAACTATCGCTCTTTACTGGTATTGTTCTCAATGCGATCACCGTAGTATTGGTATTCATCATTGCACCAATTCAATGGATGAAGAAGATTCTTCCCAGTGCAGATGGCCAGTTAGTAACAAGAGATGACCTTGTAGCACTTGCAGATCTTGGTGAGGAAGAAGGAGCACTTATGGAAGATGAAGAAACAGTTATTCACAATCTCCTTCGTCTACGTGAAATTCCCATCACTGAAGTCATGACGCCGCGAGTTGTCGTAACAGCATTGCCACAAAATATGACCATTCGGGAAGTGTTGGATGAATATCCAGTGCTTCGTTTTTCCCGAATACCAGTGTACTCAGAATCGATTGATGATATCCAAGGAGTCGTCATTCGTTCCGAACTGTTATTGGCAGCAAGTCGAGATGAATGGGGTCGTGGGGTTGAAGAATTTATGAAACCAGTTGAATTCTTGTCAACGAAACAAAGTGTGGATACGGCATTGGATATGCTGCTGGAACGCCGGCAACAATTCGCTGTTGTTCAAGACGAATTCGGAGGGACATCTGGAATTCTTACAATGGAAGATGTGCTTGAAACACTTCTTGGCGAGGAAATTGTTGATGAACTCGATGAAGTTGATGATATGCGTGAACTTGCTCGTGAACAGGCGAGTTCAACTGAAGAAGAGTGAATGTTCATCCATCCACTGTTCTATTAAATCGTCACGAATTGAATTGTTCTTTTCATGAGAATGGTTGAGTTGTTCGACGATATGGTACTTGAAATCGGTTTCTCTCTCTGAGTGAACATTGATCAATAAATCTGCATGAAGACTACCTAACGTTTGATCATGCATTGATTGAATAAGGAGAGTTGAACAATCAGGAAGACCCCAATTTGGCGTGCTTAGGAAGTCTATCGAATTGACATGGAATTCTTGCGGATTCAGTCTGTTGTAGTATCTCAAAAGTCTGCGCATGAGTGGCTTGTGCAATTTTTTCGGTATCTTGAGAAATTCACACGTTTGGTTGTTGATGTATTCATACGACGTAACTGGAGATTCCAAAATCATTCCCTTTGCCTTGTTCGAATATGTCATTTCTGTTCGTAGAACCCGTTGAGCTACAAAACCTCCTAAACTATGTCCATGAACGATGAATCCGTTATCGAGCCATCCACGTTCATCAAAAATAGCAAGAATGGTTTCAAGATCATGACAGACATGCATTGCAGCCCAATGAGGTACAGTCTTATTTCCACCATGGGCACGCATTTCAAACAAGATGCAGTTATACCCTCGTAATTCATACAAATCAGATCGCCCAACCATATTTGAAGCTCGTGAATTCCACCCATGGATAAGGATTGCAAGGGGTTTTGTTGGGTCAATTTCTTTCTTCAGCCATCGTACTGGATAGCCTTTCACACCATATTCTTCCCAAATCCATCCGTTTGGAGGAGGAATATTTTCGCGTGCAACTGGTAATCGAAGCATCAACCCTAGGCACAATGCGTACCAAAGGTCAACGAGAATGAATGGAAGGAACCACAGGAGAATCCATTCATTCGAGGTTAACAACAACGCCACTACAATGGAAAACCATGCACAAACATGTAGTATGAATGCACTAAATCGATGTGAAAACATAAGGATGAATTCCTTCAATCTTCAGAGGCTTCAACGGATGATTCTTCATCGTTCTCTGATTCAGAATCCCCTATTTCAGATGCTTTTACTTCACGAGCCTTTGCACGATCTTCGACTCGCTTTGCATACTTCTCACCAAATTGGCTCATGCTTTCGAGTCGAGCGCGGAATCCGGATGTTGCTTTTTCCTCCGGTACATATCGTACGAGGTAAGAAGCAAACATGAGATCAAAGAGACCCTGGTTCAAATCGCTGTTTCGTGTGAATTGCCAGTTAACAATCCATAGAATCATGAATACAGCCCCTACGGAAGTCATGACGATCGGCGTGGTACCGCCATCGGAGATTTGCCCAACTTGTGTGAACAACATGATGAATCCAACCAAAGACATGAGTCCAAGATTGTTCACGAACAGTCCGTGAAGGAAAATCGGTTTGGAACCATCACCACGAATGAATCTCGTGGAGGATGTGTATTGTCCGAGGTTCCTTCCCGTGTAGAAAGGTAGGAAAATGGCATTGAAGAACCAAGCCAGAATAGCGACAATAAACAGGATTGTGGTCTCCAAGCCACCGCTTTTACCACCGGTGAATGCTGACATGAACAATGCGGCAATGAGAACTGAAAAATTGGCGAGGAAGTTGACCCACCAGCTTATGACTCGGCTTAGTTTGGGAGCAATTTCAAATTCAGATGAAAGACTAGCAGGACGTGGTTTCTTGACTTTTTCCTTTTTCTCTTTCTTTGCTTTAACAGGGGCTGCTTTTGCTGGAACTGGTGCGGCTTTCGCAACCTTTGCCGCTTTTACTGCTTTTGCTGGAGCTTTCTTTTTGCTCTCTTTCTCATTTGATTCAACTTTGTCAAGTAGTCCCATTTTATCGCCTCATTCAGGTGTACATATTGGAGATTTGTTTGTAGATTGCAAAGTCGCCAGATTCCACGAAGGTTGTGATTGATGCGTCGGGCATATTGCCGAGTTGTTCATCGATGATTTTGAAGAATTCACCACGACGCTCATCGTCGATTGCTGATGGGTCTGCACCGACTTCTTTGAACAATTCAAAGCCATCAGATGCAAGGAATGCTTCGATTGCTTCTTCCGGTAGTTCGTCACCAAGAAGATCGTTGACAATGGTGAAGAATTGAGAGAATAAGGCATCTGCATCGCTCATAGCTTCTTCTTCAACAGCAGCCTCAGCAGGCAGTTCATCAGTATCATTCGAGGCCTGAGCCGTTTCTGGTTGGCTCATCAAAGAGCGGCGCTCTGCCATAAGTTCCTCGAGTTCCGGAACGAGAATTCGTAAAGCTTCTTTGTCACCTTGTGCCTTTGCTTCTTTGTAAAGTGGTTTTAATTCACGGAGTTTGTTCTCAACCTCTGTCAATCGGTCGGGATCTTCTTCATCGAGAAGTTCCACTACTGGCGCGCTTCGTGCTTCGTTGAGTGCTTCTTCACGCTCTTTTTTGCGGAGTACGATGATGTCTCGGTCCAATGAATGTCCAAAGCGATCTGAATAGCGATCGAGTAATGAACCAGATTCACCGGATCCCAATCGATCGATTGCCCCGTAGATTTGAGGAAGAGGTTTCGCTGAACGTTTTGCCCACAAATCCCCGTATTCGTTGGAGGGTTCCTCTGGTTGTGGTGGCGTTGGAGCCATTGGAAGTGGAGGTTGTTCAACAGGTGTTGGAAGTGGCGCAGGAGGTAAGGCAGCAGGTTGTTGAGGCTCTGGTTCAGGGGCTGAGGGCAACGGAGGCAGCGGCGCCCCAGGAAGTGGAGGCATGCCTGGCAACGGTGGTAGTGGCGATGGTGCACTTTCTGCTTGTTTGTTCTTTTTTCGACGTCGCATACACTCACCTCTATATTGACTGGATGGTATTCTACCCTTGAACCTTACCACAATCAGAACATGAAAATATCCAAATTGACCTTTAATGGATTACACCATTTTTCCCCAGCCTTTCAGATTCAAGAAAGTCGCTGCAGACTCTGAAACAAAAAGTTGATCGCCACTCGAAACATCATAACGTTCGTTTCCAAAGCGTAGAACGGCATCATCCACGACAATTTCTACCGTTACTGATTTATCAGAACCGAATACAAAGGCCTCACTTAATGCATCAAAAGGGTTGCTTGAATCATTGTCCAAACGCTGCAGAGGAAATTCAGTAACGCGCATTCCAGTTTTACCATGGAGCGAAGTAGGCCACCGTATCTGGCGACGAACGTCGATTGTTACGACTTCATCCGTTTCACCAGCAGCACCTAATACAATAGATGCATCGGATTTCACCAAATCCAAAAACAATCCTTGAAGCGAACCCAACCTTGAAATCTGGCCATTACAAACTGAAGTTTTCCGATCTTCGTGAAGGAACATATCGGCCAATTTTTTGATACTTGCAGGACCCTTGCCAGGTTTTCCTTCTCTCTGAAGATTCTCTTTCAGTCCAAGATGAAGGTCTTTCATGATTTTAGTAGAACCTTCAGCATCTTGTGCAATATCGACGAGTTTGTCAATGAGCGATGGGATTTGTTCGCGAATTCGTTTCGTCCATCCATTCGCAGTGTCGTCATTAAACCGAGTGAGTCCCCCTTGTACATCAACGCCTTCTCCTCGAATATGGGACACCAATTCTCTTCTAGCCTCTGAATCCAAATGGAAAAGAGATGGATCACGGTAATGAAGATGGAAGCCACGATGTCCAGAAAATGTCACTTGTAGAAATTGCTCATCAAAACCAAATTCAGGTTGAAGAAAGTCATTCCATAAGCCATGTGCTTGCTCCTGAATTACATTCAACATTGCAGGGAAATCTCGATCTGTCACTCCTGGCAAGTGATCTCCATCAAGGTCGAAAATGAGATCCGCACCTTGCCAATCTTTGTCATCCATTTTCAGTTCGTAAGGTTTTTTCCAATAAGCCGTAGAATAGAAGCATGAATGCATGGCGCGTTCTGATAAAAATTGACGAAGTTCATTTTCGCTTCGAAACGATTTGTGTCGGAGCGGGGGTGCGCCTCCAAAGGGAATAAACATCCATTCTCGTTTTGGCATCCTCGGTGGACGCCAGTATGTGGATGTTCGATAATATTGGCCAAAACGATGTGCAAAGCGTGCCCATCCAGTTGAAGCCATAAAAGAGCCTAACGTTCACAGTTCTTGAACGAAACCCTAAGCATTTTTCATGTAGAATTTTTCTTCGGTTTCGCCGACAACAGTAACCGTGTCGGCACCTGTCAATGCAACATAATGATCCCAGCAGTAGTAGTGTTGGTTGTGAACCATGGAAGAACCGAACGTAAGGCGAACACCACATTCATGACATCGTGGACCAATCTCGCCATTTGGGGCTTGTGCAAGTTGAACGTGTTCGTGTGGCATCATCTCACCTGATTGGTGCTGAAGGTCTCGGTTCTAAAATGTCGTGCTTGTTTTTCCATTATGAGATTGTACTGTTACTCACCCAGTTGAGTAAGTCGAGCGCAACCTCGCATGATTCACTAACCTCAGCGTGTTCATCATCCAGATAGGTCTCAAGCACTTCGATGGCATCAGGATTGCCGATTGCACCTAATGCTTCAGCAGCTTCATGTCGTACCATGACATGTTCCTCAGGATTTGAGAGGATACGAATCAATGTTGGAAGAGCTTCATCCATTTGCATTTGGCCAAGAACATAGGCAAGTTCATGACGCAACAAAGCACTTGATGATACGAATCCTTCGCATAATACCAAACATGACTCTGGAGTTCGAATGTTTCTCAACTTGAAAACGGAACGCATACGTTGAAACATTTTCTCGTTCTCATCGAGAAGAATTGATCGTAATTGGCTTAATTGTTCAACATCTGCTGGAGGTGCAGGATCTACCGAACCGTATTCACTGGTCTCTGGCCTAGAAGTCATCGTCTTCACTCCACTGCACCGATAAAAGAAAGCGTTTCAACGTCGAAATCGTTTCGAATCATGCCAAGTTCTTGCCCTTCTTTGAGAAATCTTCGAATGGAAGATCGGCCTTCAGGTTTGTAATCGATTGTTCGCTCGTTGACGTACATGGTAACGAATTTCTGATTTGTTTCATCGTCAATGCCACGTCCCCATGCCTTTGCAAATTCGAGTGCTTCCTCTGGATGTGCAATGGAATGCTCAATACTCATTTTCGTGTACATTGTTATGTCTTCCATGACCTGCTGGCCTAAATCTCGTCGAACCACATTCCCTCCGAGAGGCATTGGCCAGCCATTGGTTCGGTCATTCCACCAAACGCCAAGATCGATAAGGACATTCAAATCATGTTCTACATACGTCAATTGTCCTTCATGAATAATGAGTCCGCATTGGTAGGTATCATCAAGAATGCGTGGTATAATTTCATCGAATGGAACCACTTCAACATGAACGTCCCCCCAAGCCAAGCGAAGACCAAGATATGCCGATGTTTTTAATCCGGGGACAGCAATCGTTGACGCTTGAGCATCTTCAAGTGATACACCCTTTTTTGCGACTATCATCGGACCATAGCCTTCCCCCATCGACGCTCCACAGTTCATCAAAGCATAGTGATCGGATATGTCTGGATAGGCATGGATTGAAACCGCTGATACTTCCAACTCTTGGTTCATTGCTCTATGATTGAGTGTTTCGATGTCCTGAAGTTCGTGGACAAAATTGTAGCCAGGAGTTGGGAATGCATTTGTTGTCATTGCATGAAACATAAACGCATCATCAGGATCGGGAGAATGTCCTATTCGTACGACAAGGTTGCCATCTTCATCCCGCGGTAGATTGGCCATATGTTGTCCAAAGACAAACCCTTCAAGAACCAACCGCTTCATTTCAGAAACAATCAACTCCATGCTTCGACGTATTCTTTATGTAATTGGTAAGGTAGTTCCAACCATGGGTAATACGTCTCGACTCTTGCCCACCCTTGCGCTGTTTCTTGCCTTGACCATCCTTGTTGGTTCGTCCTCTGGTTCCAGTAGTGGCCTTTTTTTCCATCACACGATTGAAGCTGAAGATGCTCAGCCAGGTACACGAACAATTGAATTGGATTCGCAAGGCAATATCTACGCTACGTTCAAATCAATATTGATAAAATACGATTCCGAAGGATTAATTCTTGAGGATCATCAATTTGCGAGTGAAATTTTGGCAACAGCTCTCTCGCCTGATGGCTCAAAACTCGCAGTTACGACACGAACCTCTACGACAGGAACGGATTCGGTGTATGTCCTATCCACGGGTGATTTGAGTGTCTTGGTATCCAATGATGCTACAAGCACCAATGCAAATCTCCTGGAATGGTCTCCAAATGGAGCGAATCTCTACACAAATGCTCCCGACAATGGCGTTCTACAACTAAACAAGGATACGTTGGATATCGAGACGTCTTACGTCGGCAATCATACGAATCTGATGGCATGTATAGATGTCTCAGTAACGAGTGGTTCCGTATTAACAGCAGATGTTGAAGGTTTAGTCCATCTTTGGAACAATGAAGGGGATGTAGTTCAGCATGAAATTCTTCTCGGTTCAACCATCCTTGATTGCCAAATAGGAGACAACGATGAATACTATTCAGTCTCTACTCCAAACAACGGAATCCGCAAATGGACATTTACTGGCTCAGAATTGAAACCTATTGATTTAAGCGGAGTGCTTCGATATGAATATTCGCCACTACCCAATACACTGATTGTCCACACCGATGTTTCAATGCATCAGATCCATGCCTACGACGTAGCGAATGAGAAAATTACGGATACTATTTCGATGTTTCATACATTCGATGATTATCATATCGATTTCGACCAGAATGGAGCTATGGAGAGAATTCATACGACCTCGAGAGTCAAACATATCGTCGTTTATGACAATGAAGTTCATCATGATGGCATAGGCGAATCAGGGATTGATACAGATGGTGATGGCGTCCCAGATTCTATTGATGACGACGACGACGGTGATGGTATCGAAGACAATTGGGATTTGAACTGTCCTGATATAGGCATATCATGCTCGTTGTTACCGGATGAGGATTATATTCGAAACATCGACATTGAGGTTAATTCAACACATTTAGTTGTCACACAATTTTTCACACTCAACAAGCTACATTCTGCGAGTATTCGAGACTTGGCGAGGTATTCGACTGACAGCGATATCAAATTAAGCGCTGAGGAGGCGGAATTGTTCTCAGATGCCATTTGTAACAATATGAATGCCATCGATGTGTCTTCCTCTCTAAAGTCACATATTTCAGTTGAACAATACTCGTTAAATTTCTCAGAAATGTCTTGTTCTGTTGAGGAAGGTATGGTTCTTTACCCTTCGAGTGATCGAATTTCACATATTCGATATGCCATCGATGTTGTTTTTGAGTATCAACCAACGACGACAGATGGGTTGGTCGTCATCATCCAAAATCATCGATTCATGTCAACAGGTAGCATCACAGAATTAAGCCCTCAACATCCTCTCTCAATTCACATTCACGGAGAAGATATTACGAGCCAAGAATACGGGCCATGGCATATTCAAGAAAATCAAGTTTCCTTTACACTCGCGGATAAACAGATTGATTCAAGCACCCTGGACCCAGGTTCCATTGCATCATCACCTATCATTATCGCATTAATTCTACTAAGTGTTGGTGTTCTCATTTCGGCTGGCGTCTTTTTCGCTCGCCGACAATCTGAACAAAGCAATTACGACATAGTACTCGATGAAGACGAGGATGAGGAAGAGGACGAAGATTACGCCTACGATGATGAGGATGAATACTACGATGATGAGGATGAATTCTCAGCAAACGATGATGATCAAGATGATGAGGATGACGTTGAAGATGATGCTCCGGTTCGACGGCAAGTGCCGCCTAGACGAAGAACAGCCTCGTCGAAGCGCGTTCCTGTTCGACCCAACGTAGCGAATGAAGCAAAGCAACTTCTCCAAGAATCTTCCAATGAAGTCGTGAGAAAACGACGTGCCCGTCAATCAGAACACGACACAGTGCGAACAAAGCGCCGAAAATTGAGCGATCAACAGCCCGTTGATGCCGAGCCACGTCGAAGGAGAGCGGTCAAAAAAGATCCTCAATCAGAAGACGATATGGATGAAACGCTTCGGAAGTTTGTCTCCGAGTCACCAGAGGAATGAAATTGGTTCATTCACATCACAACATCGTTCCAAATATTCAGACAAACCAGCCACATGTTCACCATCAAGCCGGTTGAACACCTCACCAAAATATCGGTTGAGTCGTTCCATCGACATGTCAGAATGGAGGTGGGCATGGAGGAGGACTTTTTCACGAGTGAGGGGATTGTTTTCGAAGTCATCCAAACGCATAAGCAATGCTTGGTGTGCTTCCTTTACCGCTTCAACAGGAGTGTCTTTCCGAGCTGCAAAAACGCCGAAAACCATTGGCTGACCTGTTAAGTCAAGCCAAGCCTGACCGAGGTCTAATTGTACGAGTTCTGGATTCGTTTTCGCTCGGTCAAGAGCGCGATCACCGATCAAAAGGGCTCCATCACATCGTTCAAGCATACTATCCAAATCAGGTCCCATTTCAACAGGCCGTGGATCAATACCTCGCTCTTTGAGGAGAAACTTGAGCAAAGCTACCGAGGAAGAAGAATCCGTTGGTAGGGCAATGTCACGCATCTTTTCGAGCGGCCTCTTTCCAAAGACGAGTACGCTTCCAACTTCACCTTTGGAACAAATACCAATTTCCGGGACAAGTGCTAATTCATCTCTATGCTTAGCAAAGTCTGCTGCAGGAATTGGTGCGAGGACACAGTCTTTGCGTAGAAGATGCCCTGTCAACCATGACGGAGGAGCAGGCAAGACATGGAATGAATCGTCTAATCCAACGAAGAGAGGATCGCAATTCATGAAAGCCACCCTGCCAATTGTTTTCATCCATCGAGGTGTTTGTTTCATCATTTCATCACCTCAGGCCATCGGAAGCCGTTTGATTGGTTGGGGAGGGACATATTCCTCGAATTCAGTATACGTTGTGTTACGCTTCACTGGTATAGAGCCAGCGTC
The DNA here is from genome assembly GCA_049438185.1 of Candidatus Poseidoniaceae archaeon. Lineage (GTDB taxonomy): Archaea > Thermoplasmatota > Poseidoniia > Poseidoniales > Poseidoniaceae > MGIIa-L2. Next base: position 5,659 of record JBMTJI010000002.1, on the reverse strand, counting down.
ACGAACTAATTTCGACAATTGTTGAAGATCGTAGGTCAACGGTGTTGTTGAACCTGCCAAATGCATGATTGATTCTTGCTGAACGGTGCCATCGATGTCATCTGCTCCAAATTGGAGGGCAAGTTCAGCAAGTTCATCGCCGATGTTCATTCGATACGCTTTGATGTGCGGTATGCTATCAAGTAAAATCCGAGAAACAGCGATGACACGTAGAATTTCTTGTCCTGTGGATAGTTGTGCCATTGGTAATCGAGTTGAATCAGGCAAGAATGGGTATGGAACAAAACATTGGAAACCGTTTGTTTTTGCACCCAAATCTCTCAACCTGAGAATGTGTTCAACGCGCTGTGCGGTCGTTTCAATAGTACCGAAGAGCATTGTACAGTTGCTCGGCAATCCAATCTCATGGGCTGTTTGATGAATATCAAGATATTCTTGACTAGATTCCTTTCCATTGCAGATTATAGCCCGAACATCATCGTTGAGAATCTCAGCACCACCTCCTGGGAGAGAGGTTAAACCCGCAGACTTCAATTGTTCGAGAGTCTCTTGGATCGATAATTTGGAAATTTCTGCAAGATGCTTAATTTCGACCGCTGTGAGCGCTTTTATCGAAACGTGAGGATATTCCTTCCGGACCTTTTGGAACAACTCCGAATAATGTTCAACAGTCCACTCTGGATGCAATCCACCAACAGAGTGGACTTCGTTCACATACGGTGAAAATTTCGATAATTCATCAAGATAATTTTCGATTGTAAGTGCATATGCATCATCGGCTTTGGAACCACGACGGAATGCACAAAAGCGACACGCAAGGACACAAATGTTGGTTTGATTAATGTGCACATTGGAATTGAAATATGCTTTCTGGCCATACATTGCTTCTTTGTGCAAGTGTGCTAATCGGCCGAGTTCAAACAGATTTGGTTCTGAAAACAATCGTAAGCCATCATCATGGTCAAGAGTTTCGTCTTTGATGATTTTCTCAACGACGATTTGGAGTGATGTTGACCATTGTTGGTCGCAAAGTAAGTTCTTGAGATTGGTTCTCCATTCAGGATCCCGATCCGCAATTGCGGTGGTCGAAACCCATCCAGTCATGTATACTCCTCAAGTTTCTTCTTCAAGAAGATGTGGATGCAGCCACGACTCAACGACGCACGTTGAAGAAACCAGAATTAATCATAAATTTTCGGAACTCTTCTACCAAAAAGACCGTCGATGCTACTGCTATCAAAACCATCCAATCGACACTCTCGAGGGGTGTCGTGCTGAGCAAATTACCGAACTCAATTCCAATAATTGGTAACTGAACCGTTGCAAAATGGACGAAGAGGAACAGCAAGAAACCTGAGGCTAAAATAGCGTAATTGATGGCTTTGTTTGAAAACAAACCCAACGCAAACAGGCTGTCTTTTTCAGATCGACAATTGAGTACGTTAAACAATTGGAAGATGATAAACACTGCAAACGTCATAGTTTGGGCATCAGCGAACGTAGTGTCTGCATAGGCGTTGTAAGCGTCCAAAGCCTCGGCATCTCCTGCCTGACAATCCGCTATTGAAAAACCAGCATCGGATTCTGTTGCAAACGGTGCGATCGTGCATTCATTCCCAATTCCATAGACTCCGCCACCTGCAATGAAAAAGACGATTAATGTACCAATGACCATTATTGTACCAAGGTAGAAAATTAAAGCGATATCTCGACCATTTGGTAATCCTTCATCAACAGGACGCGGCGGTCGTTCCATAACCTTGCCATGCCGCTTTTCAACACCAAGGGCAACGGCTGGTGGACCATCCATGAGAATATTGATGACAAGGATTTGCGTCGCTGTAAGTGGAACTTCCCAACCAAAAATAAACGTTGAAATAACGATGAGTGCCACAGCAGCAACGTTTGTAGAAACCTGATAACGTACGAAATTTCGGATGTTTTGATAGATTTTTCGTCCTTCCTCAACAGCGTGGACAATATTGGCGAAGTTATCGTCCTGAAGCACCATATCTGCTGCATCTTTGGCGACATCTGTACCCGCGATTCCCATAGCGATACCGATGTTTGCCCCAGATAGGGCAGGCGCATCATTCACTCCGTCACCTGTCATGGCAACGATCTCACCTTGCTCTTGCAAAGACGAGACAATACGCATTTTTTGATCTGGCGTTACTCGAGAGAAAATAGCGTTACCGACAGAATCAGTCAGCTGTTCATCGGACATCTCCCTTAGTTCTGCACCGCTTACAGGATTAAGATCGGCACCATGGATGGACAATTCCCTGCCAATAGCAGACGCTGTCATGTGATGATCACCTGTAATCATCTTCACTTTGATTCCAGCGTCCTGACAAATGCGAATGGCATCCTTCACTTCAGGACGAGGTGGGTCCATGATTCCAACAAGGCCGAGGAAAATCATATCATTTTCAACAACAGATATGTCATTCATATCCTCATCCTCATTGAGTTTCCGAGCGGCTAATGCAATGACACGCATTGATTGTGAACCCATTTCCTTGTTCCGAATCGATGCTTGCTTGAGGTCATCTTCGCTGATTTCAACCAATGCTCCATCGAGATATCGATGTGTGGTAATCGGAACAAATCCACCGGCTGCGCCTTTAGCGAAGACCCATCGCTCACCCTCATACTCATGAATAACGGACATTCTCTTGCGTTCTGTATCAAAGAAGAATTCGTGAAGACGCGGGTGTCTTTGAGAAAATTTTCGCACCTCTCCGTTCAATTTCCACCCGAGTACTGCACATGCAGAGTCTGTTGGATCTCCAATTGCCGTCCATCGCCCCTCTTGTTTACTAATTTGAGAATTATGACAAAGTGAGAGACAAGCGGCAAGCAATCGGAACCCGGGGTTTGATTGCAACGTTGACATCGATTCTTCGTCAAGTTCACTACCATCGATGGTCAATGCACCTTTGGGGTTGAATCCATCTCCAGTCACGCCGTAATAGCCATCGACTGTGTGAAGTTGTCGAACCGTCATCTCGTTCTTCGTGAGCGTTCCAGTTTTGTCAGAACAAATAACGGTCGTCGAACCAAGCGTTTCGACTGCTTTCATCCGTCGAACAATCGCTTTGTGCCGTGCCATGTTACGCATACCAAGCGAGAGTGTGATAACGAGAATAATTGGCAATCCTTCGGGAACAATAGCGACGAAGATGGCAATAGCAGTGATGAATTGTTGAATAGCAACCTCACGCATGGGGATAGGACCACCATAAGCAAGAATCAACTTGATCGATACAAGGAGAACGGCAACTACAAGCGCTATGAAACCAAGGAATCTCCCCAATGATTCGAGTTTCAATTCAAGAGGAGTCTTTGGTGTTTGTGCTTCTGATATATCGCTTGCAATCCTTCCGAGTTGTGTGCGCATCCCTGTTTCAACGACGATGCCTACAGCACGACCGGTTGCTACGGTAGTGCCCATGTACATCATGTTCCTTCTCTCCGCAAGAAGGGTATTCACGTCCATTGGGTTGAGTTGTTTTGTGATGGGCTCAGATTCGCCAGTCAGTGCCGATTCATCAACTCGGCACTGATAGACTTCGAGTAAGCGAATATCAGCAGGTACGTTGATACCTTCCTCGAGTTTAACGATATCTCCAGGTACCAATTCTGTTGTAGGAATTTCGGATTCAAAACCGTCTCGAAGTGTGACAGAATTGGAGATGCTCATTTGCTTGAGAGCGTCCATGGCTTGCTCTGCTTGACCTTCTTGCCAAAAACCGAAAAAGGCATTTGCAGTTAAGACTAAGAAGATAAAAATTGCATCTCCAGGGTGGTCTGGTTTGATGGCCAATGCAATGAGAGCTGCTGTAATCAAAAGATAGTTTAGAGGATCGTTGTACTGCGACAAAAATCTCAAAAATGCCGAGGTGGGTTCAGGTTGTTCAAGCTGATTCGGGCCGTATTTTCTCATTCGAGAATGGATCTCAGATTGTGTTAGACCATTCGGGTTTGCATCAAGAACCGAAAGTACCTCATTAGTATCCAGTGAGTGCCAATTTTGTTGCACCATATAATCACCTTAGAAGTCGAAAAAGACTCCAATAAGTTTTCGACTCATTAAGGCTTTATGATTTTGATGGAGGAAAACCCATGGAAATACACTCATACAAAATTCTGTACGGTGACAGCCGAATCTTTCTCAAACTTGCTTGGTTTGGAGGGTTTATGTCCGCTCAAGAAGAGCCTTACATTCCTGCTGACCAGGAACCCAAGGAACTTACCCTGCGCGTTCTTGTTGTCGGTGTTGTTCTTGGCATCTTGATGACAGCAGCGAATGCATACCTCGGCTTGTATGCAGGAATGACCGTCTCTGCGAGCATCCCCGCTGCGGTCATGTCTATGCTTATCCTTCGAAGTCTCTTCAAAGATGTCAGTATCCTCGAGAACAACGCAGTGCAAACCATGGCAAGTGCGGGTGAATCCCTCGCTGCTGGTGTTATCTTTACGGTACCAGCCATGCTTGTTATTGGCATTTGGATCGACATCGAATGGTTTCCCACCCTTGCTATTGCTTTGTTAGGTGGTTTACTTGGAACGATGTTCACAATTGCTCTTCGTCGATTGTTTATTGTTGAGGAAGCCCTACCTTACCCTGAAGGCGTTGCATGTCGAGAGGTCTTGGTTGCAGGAGAAGAGGGTGGTAGCGGTGCGCTTGCAATTGTGTACGCATTGGGAATTGGTGCGCTCTACGGACTAATGGTCAAGGGATTCAAAGTCACTCATCATTCTGCAGAGACAGCATTTGAAGTCTTGAAAACTCGGATGTATGCTGGTATTGACCTGTCTGTCGCATTGCTGTCGGTAGGGTTCATTGTTGGTATTCGAATCGCCTCGTTCATCTTCTTAGGTGGAATTATTGGATTTGCTATACTCGTTCCGCTCTTTGGCTATCTCAATGGGTGGCCAGAATCCGATACCTTGGCCGGTGGATTTGACAAATTATGGCTTGAACAAGTTCGCTACGTTGGTGTTGGTGCAATGGTCGTAGGTGGAATTTACACGCTGTGGAGTATGCGCAAAACCATCCTCACCGGACTCAAGAAATCGTTTGTACAAAGTGAATCCGATTCAGAGTTGCATCTCCGAACTGAGAAAGATCTTCCGTTGAAGTGGGTGACAGTCGTTTGTGGCGTTCTTGTCGTCCTCACGTTCTTCTTCTATTGGTACATCACCGGATCGTTACTTCTCTCATTGTCGGGAGCACTCTTCTTAGCCCTCGTTGCGTTTTTCTTCGCAGCGGTTGCAGGATACATTGCTGGTGTTGTCGGGTCAAGCAACTCTCCTGTTTCAGGAATGACCATTGCGACGTTGTTGTTCACCGTAGGACTGGTATGGATTGTAGGGTCGCTGATTCTCGATTTGTCGCAAACGGAGTTGATGTATGCCACGCTCCTAATTGCAGCTGTCGTCGCCAGCAGTGCAGCCATCGCTGGAGATGTCATGCAGGATTTGAAGACTGGACATATGGTTGGTGCTACCCCATGGCGACAGCAAATTGCAGAAATCGTTGGTGTCATCACGGGAGCATTTGTCATCGGTCCAACCATCGCCTTACTTCACAATGCTTTCCAGATTTCATCAACAGCATGCTTGGCCACGAACGATCGAATTATAGCATCAA
>JBMTJI010000001.1:0-196421 GCA_049438185.1 Candidatus Poseidoniaceae archaeon | reverse complement strand
CTCAAGCAATGCAACGAGCAGAAGTTGCCCGTCGTACTGCTGAAATGGAAGTCCAAAAGGCACAATACATGCTCGAACAAGAGCGACTTCGTGCTGAAGAAATTGTCCGTGAGGAAATTTCTAAGACACAAATTGAGATTGCCGCAGAAGCTGAAGCAGAGCGTCAACGCCGTATCGCTCAAGGTGAGGCAGATGCAGTGCTTGCTCGTTACAATGCTGAAGCTGAAGGTACCAAAGCGGTCCTCGAGGCAAAGGCGAACGGTTACAAGCAACTCGTTGCAAGTGCCGGAGGCGATGTCAAAGCCGCTGCAACCCTCCTTATGGTTGAGAAGATTGAGGAAATCGTTGCTCGACAAACCGAGGCTATTGCCAACCTCCAAATCGACAAGATTACCGTTTGGGATTCAGGCAATGGAGGCGAAGGTGGAAGCACTGCAAACTTCGTATCTTCCTTGATCCGTTCGCTCCCACCTGTTCATGACGTAGCCAAGATGGCTGGTGTAGACCTACCAGACTACCTCGGTTCGATGAAAGAAGAGTGAATCCGTCGTATTGAAACCTATCGTAAATCGATAGGTTAACCCAGAATACAGGGGTTGATTTGATAGCCAAATGGACATGCAGTGGTTCATGGCAAGTGATTTGGAGATTGCTCGTGCAGCCCAATTGGAACCCATTGAATCCATTGCATGGAAGTTAGGCATCCCTTCTGGTGAATTGATTTCACATGGCCCATACATGGCAAAACTCAGTTGGGATGGGATGAAGCAACGCTTTGATACAGCAAAAGGAAATCTCATTCTCGTCACATCCGTCAACCCTACACCGTTTGGGGAAGGAAAGACTGTCACAACCATTGGTTTAACACAAGCCTTGTGCCATATTGGCAAGAATGCAACATGTGTGATTCGAGAACCTTCGATGGGTCCTGTGTTTGGCATCAAGGGAGGGGCTGCAGGAGGTGGTCAATCCCAGGTTCTTCCGATGGAAGAAATCAATCTCCACTTTACTGGTGACCTCCATGCAGTTACATCTGCACACAATCTTCTCTCTTCCCTAATTGACAATCACATCAAGCATGGGAATGCGTGCAACATTGACGCCAATCGAGTGTTCTGGCCTCGTGTGGTTGATTTGAACGACCGTTCACTTCGCGAGGTTGTGATTGGATTAGGAGGTCCTGCGAATGGCAATGTCCGACAAGATCGCTTCGACATTACAGCAGCCTCTGAAATTATGGCCATTCTCGTTCTTGCGAAAGATTATGCCGATTTACGAAAGCGTCTGGGAGAGATTGTCATCGCCGAATCAATGGAAGGACATCCCATCAAAGCAGAGCATATCGAAGCGGCTGGAGCCATGGCCTTGCTCCTTCGGAATGCATTTTTGCCAAATCTTGTCCAAACCTTGGAAGGAAATCCTGCATTCATTCATGGAGGTCCTTTCGCAAACATTGCCCACGGAAATTCGTCCATCGTTGCCGACCGAATCGCCCTCTCATGTGCGGACTATGTTGTCACAGAAGCTGGGTTTGGAAGTGATATGGGTGCTGAAAAATTCATGCATATCAAAGCAAATACTTCTGGAAAAGCGCCCGATTGTGTTGTCATGAATGTGACCGTTCGCTCCATGAAGTTGCATGGGAAAGCCTTCGGAGAGCGAGGCGGTTATCGACCCTCAAAAGAAGAATTGGAAACTGAAAATGTTCAGGCAGTCATTGCGGGGGCAACCTCCAATCTTGATCGCCACATCAAAAACATGGCACGATTTGGTGTTCCTGTTGTTGTTTCCATCAATCAATTCACAAGCGATACTGAGGCAGAACTCGAAGCGATTGAAACTGCAGCGAGAACAAGCGGCGCTGCACGAGTATGCCGAACGGAAGTCCATGCAAAAGGCGGAGAGGGGGGGACAGCCCTTGCCAATGCTGTGGTTGAAGCAATTCATGATCATGTAGCCGCAGGACGACCATTCCTCCCACTCGTTGCACCTGGTGATTCAGTTGAAGACAAGGTGAGTGCGATTGCAACACGAATGTACGGTGCGAATAGTGTTCAAATCGAGACGGCAGCAAAGCGCCAATTGAAGAAAATTCAAGATTGGGGCTATGGAAATCTACCAGTTTGCATGGCCAAAACCCAATATTCGTTTTCTCATGATGCGGGAATGCTTGGCGCACCGAGTGGATTTGATTTACCTGTTCGGGAATTCCGGCTCAATGCAGGTGCAGGATTCGTTGTTGCCATCCTTGGTTCAATGATGACCATGCCCGGCCTTCCAAAGCGACCTGCTGCGAACGATATGGATATGGATGAGGACGGACACCTCAAGGGTGTCTTCGGGTGAACATCGATGCAAATTCTCAATCAGGGCGAAAATCACTGGAAACTTCGGATTGAATCTGAAGATGATTTGTGGGTTCTTGCACGACTTGCAATCAAGGGTCGTCGTTTAGCCATGCTTGGTGAACGTCGAGATACCACTACAGCAGAATCTGGTTTGAGAGCAAAGGCTGCCGAACGAAAGAAAATGTGGATTGAATTGCTAATCCTATCCAACGAATACCAATCGTATTCTGGTTTGCTACGCGTTCACGGAACAATTGAACAGGCACCACTGGATATTGGATCGCATCATACACATCTCATTGAAACAGGTGATGAGGTTGAACTCACATCAAATGACCCATTTCCAAACATCGACATCGATCTTCTCAAAGATGCCATCGATTCCTCAGACAGGAGCAACGTAGCAGTTGTTGTTGTGGAAAATGATGAAATTATCCTGTTTGAGATTACATCTCGAGGACTCCGTGAAGGGGCAACGTGGACAATGCGAGGAGGAGGGAAACGTGGCGACGTTCGTATGAGTGAAAACGTTGCTCAATCGTTTCAAAAACAGGTGGCAAAGGAAATCCTCGCTGCTACAGATGCACAATTACCCATGATTCTTTGCGGCCCAGGCCATGCTCGTGAAAAACTCAAAACAGTCATACTTGATGCTGAACCAGAACGAAGTTTACGATTAATTGCTACATCAATGGCAGGACGTGCGGGAGCAAATGAAATCATTCGTGACGGTCTAGCGAACGAATTTCTTGAAGATCATGCCATTCACAAAGAAATACAATTGCTCGAACAAGTTTGGTCTCGCATCAACTCAAATGGGGCGATTGCATACGGTAAGAACGACCTCATCCGAGCAATGGAAGAGGGAGCTATCGAAACGTTGCTTGTTGCTATCGATTTACTTCGTGATGACCAGACAGAGATTGATGGTATGTTACTCAGCAATTGGATACGTGGGTTGGACGACATTGGAGGGAACCTTGTTCAATGTTCAACAGAACATGACGCTGGAGAACAACTCATGGGCTTAGGCGGTGTTGTAGCTTTGCTTCGTTACAAAATGGTGTAAGACATGAAGATCGTACACTTTTCGGAACTAGGTTCAGACACCCGAGAAGAGATGAAAGGTGCTCGGTGGATTCTTCTCGATCAGGATGACATCAAAAATGCCCTTTCAGCATTCATGTTCGCAGAATTGGATGGTGTGTTGGTCGCTGTTGATCATCGAAAATCACCTCCAGAGGAAGGATTGTGGCAACGAGCAGTTCATTTGCTCCTCGTATCAAGTTCGGAAAATGCAGAGGAAATTCGTCTAAAAAGTGGAATTACCAAGGTTATATCAAGCGATGAAGCATCATTTGAGGATTACCTATGGTAATGGGTCCGGAGGGAATTGAACCCTCGATCTTCGCCTTGTAAGGGCGACGTCATAAACCCCTAGACCACAGACCCAACCCTCCGTCGTTGGTGACGTATTTGAAACGCTTGGCAATGCAATAACCTCAAAACGGATGCATCATCACGGATGGACAATGGACGAAGAGGCTCAAGCCGCTGCGGCCCGATTGGTTCGCCGTCTCAAGGATGGTTACACCATTACCATCGCTGAGTCCTGCACTGGTGGATTACTGGCAAGTACCCTCACGGATATCGCCGGTGCGAGCAAGTGGTTCAATCAGTCTTGGGTCACATACTCCTATGATGCGAAAATTCGCGAACTCAATGTTGATCCGAAGACACTGGAAAAGCGAGGTGCAGTTTCTGCAGAGGTCGCCATACAAATGGCACAAGGAGCCCGTGCTCGAGCCAATGCAGATATTGCAATTTCAATTACAGGTATTGCAGGACCAAGCAATGATGGAACCAACAAAAAAGTCGGTTACGTCTATGTTGGAATCGCATCCCGCTCTTGGGCGATTTCCGAAGCGACACAAATTGGAGGAAGTCGCCAGGAAAACAAAGAAGGATTTGTCCACTTCGCTCTCCTTACTGCCATTCGACACTGGGATCAAGCAATGGAACTTGCCGAACAAAATCGTCAGGATGAGATCAAACAACGAGAAGAGCAAGCGAGAATCAAAGCGCTTGAAGAAATTGCCCGAAATCAACGTGCAGCTGCCGCCGCTGAATCCGCAGAATGGCAATCACAATCATGGTCGGATAAAGCCGGCACAACTTCTGAAACAAATTTGGGAACAGATGTTGAATGGTCTGATGATTCACCAAACGAATCAACATGAAGCCTTTTGGAGGGTCGCCTCCCATTGGTATTCATGACTGCGGAATGGGGGTTGATTTCGCAGGAATTAATGAAACGCGGAATTCTTGTAACGACGGGCGTCAAAGAGAAATTACTCTCACTCGATAATCCCCTTCACGTGCTTAACCAGGCATCGAACGTGGGTTTTCAACGTGGGATGCTATCCATCGAAATTCTTGAAGAAATGATCGGAGCATCAACTCCAAAGCAAACAGTAGAACCTGATTCCAAAACCACGCCCATTGGAAGAACAATTGCCCCAATCAAAGAACCTGAACCAGTTCAAATTCAATATCGGAACAATTTGCCTGATTGGAATGAAAAGGACTTCTCAGGCATTGCAACAGACGTTGACAATGATATCTTCATTCATTATGACATCACAGGAAACAGCACGACAGAAGGGAAAATGGGTCACATACAGGCGTGTTTCAATGATCGTTTGGACAGCATCAGAAAGATGATTGTAAAGAATTCACGACTTCCGAGGAAGCCACAAGAAATTGGACGATTAAACACCGAATATCGCCGATATCAGGGGTACGAAAACCTCGCTGTCGCCATAGGGCTCGTTAATGATCCGAGGCACACAAAAAATGGACATCTCATGTTTGGTCTTGAGGATGAAACTGGAGAAATGAACTGTTTGTTGACCATCCGACAAGGAGATGATCGTGACCGGTTGCATGAACAAGTCGTCGAGGCAGGTTTGATGCCTGATGATGTGCTTGGCGTAAGTGGATCCTTTTCACAAACAGGTGATATCTTCTATGTGGATGATTTGTTTTTCCCAATGAAAGACCGACACGAAAAGAAGAGTGCTGAAATCGGAGTGAGTGTTGCGTTCTTATCTGACATCCACGTTGGCTCGAAAACATTCCTCGAAGCTCAATGGCACAAGATGGTTCGATGGTTCCATACCGATCCTCTTGCAAAGACCGTGAAATATCTGATTTTGAGTGGTGATTGTGTTGATGGTGTGGGCATTTATCCAGGTCAAGACAAGGAATTGGCTATACCTGATTTGTTTGGCCAATACAGTGAATTTGCGAGATTGTTGGAGCTCTTACCTGACTGGGTGGAATGTGTGATGCTTCCTGGTAATCATGATGCAGTTCGCCCTGCAGAACCGCAACCAACATTTGAGAAAGACATTCAACAAGATTACAACAAGACAACGTTTGTTGGCAACCCTTGTGATTTCTCCTTGCATAATGTGAGGTTATTGTCTTACCATGGAAAGTCAATTGACGATTTCGTTGCTGGTCTGCGTACGGTGACCTATTCAGAGCCTGTTGAAGCCATGCGACAGATGCTAAGACGCAGACATTTAGCCCCACAATGGGGGGGTAAAACACCATTATCTCCAGAACTTGAAGATGGTCTGGTTATTCGAGAGGTACCGGACATTTTTGTAACAGGACACGTACATGGACACGCTTGCTTGGATTTCAGAGGAACAACACTTGTCTGTTCATCGACGTGGCAAGATCAGACATCCTACCAGAAGATGCTCGGATTCCAACCCAAACCCTGCATGCTTACGATTGTGAATCTACAATCGCACAAATCGACATCAATTCCCTTTGCTTGAAGGGAGTTGGATATGCTCAAGAATCATTGAAAGATTCTTTTCTGTCACGACTGGCACAACTGCCTTCGAGAAAGCATTGAGTGAGGACTCACGACTTGGGTTAAAACCAATAAATCCGCTCCCAGGAACCATCATTGATAGATCCATTTCAGAATCCCCTACAGAAATGACCTCCTCCGGCTTGAAGCCATGCATCTCCATCAATCGATTGATAACATCGCCTTTTCCACTTGCATGAAGGCGGCATATGCCCTCATCTGAAAGATAGCCTTCTTCATCAAATTCGAACCCATTTGCAATCCAATCGTCCACTTTGAGCATTGCTGCAATACTACTCACGAACAAGTCGACTCCAGCACTGACAATTGCAACGTATACACCAGCATCTTGCAAGGTCTTCACGGTTTCTCGTGCACCCTTCATCAGAGCAACACCAGAATACATCCTGAAAAGCTCGTCCTTGTGGATTGGATCTTGAATCTCCTTCCACATGGCAATATCGGAACGCATGAACTCCACATCTGTGAGTTCCCCAGCAATAAATCGTGAGAGATTCTTGCTGTTGTCCGTACCGAATCCATCATGCAGTGTTTTCCACGAACTGACAGAATCAACGAGGACTCCATCACAGTCGAAGACAACACATCGACAAACGCTGCTCATGTTCGTGCCTGGCAGTCTCTGCTTGAAAGCATTCGCTTAGGCACCAGAAGATTGGGCCGGTGGCGGTGAGGCCACCGGCCCATCAACTGTTCTCAGTCGTTTCTGAACTTCAGACGATCTTGTTGAACTCAAGGTCTTGGTACGTCTTGATGACGGATCCTTCACTTGGTCCTGGTTGGTAGGTGATACGGATTGTTGCATCCGTAAGTGCCTGTCCATCAGGAGCGTGAGTTCGTACGAAGATTTGGTCTCCGATTCCGAAGGTAGATTCCTTGAATGAACCTTCGTTGTTGACCTTGTCAACAAATGTCACAAACGCATCGCTGTTCGATGGATCAAATCCATAGACGTTGCTTGTGTTTGAGAGCAATGTTGCGTATGAGGTTCGAACACCATCCGAGCCAGTGTAGAGAACTGTTACAGTAACAGCCGCTGTTGCCAACTCAGCTTCGGTTTGATCAACTGTGATTGCCCAGTATCCGTCTGTGGTACCAAGTTCCTTGTTCTCGATGTCGAAGGTGACTCGAGGAACACCCAACTTACCAGTCTCAGCAAGAGAAGAAGCCCAGACATAGATGACACCAGAAAGGACGACAGTGATAGCGACCATGAGAATGGTAGCGATAACTGGGCTGACAGCCATTTCGTCCTCGACGATGCGTCGGGAGTCTTCTTCTTCCTCGTCTTCTTCTTCACGGCGGCTTGCCATTGCAAGAGCTGTGACGAAGAAGCCAGCAAGGGCTACGACGACGATGCTTGGTGCGAACGATGGAACGGATCCAATACCGCCACCGAGTTGTACAACGGATGGCAACTTGTCACCACTGCTGAGGAAGTCCTCAGATGGCTTGTTCGCATGGTTACATGTGGTTGGGATTCCAGCGTCACTACCAACAGCGGATGCGTTGGAGAACATGACGTTGTTACACCAGTCACTGTCTTGGAGAAGTGGTCGGCGTTGCGACTCCTTCAATCCATCGTCACCGTATGCACCAGGCTTGGACCATTGGTCACCAACAACACCGCCACCGTAGTTGATGTGGGATGTTGGGTCGTCGGTCTGGAACCGCTGTGCAGGAGACTTCGACATGTCACACTCTGCGTCAAGACAGGTGAGGACATCCATCTCAACCCAAATGTATGGTGTGTCACCGTTGCCGTTGTCGACAATGTAGACATACTCACTGATTGTGATTGTCTCGCCCCATTCTGGAGGTGTGACGTACATGACGTTCTCTGCTTCACCGTGACCTCCACTGGTGTGGAAGGTTACAGCCAACATGTGATCGTAGGTGTACGGTCCTTGGTCACCACCAGCACCGACGTTGACCTCAACAGGTACGTAGGTACCTGTGAGAACGTTGTTGATGCCTTGGAAGTCGAATCCGACGACGTCATCGAAGTAGTAGTCTGCGACGAGTTCTCGAACGTTCTCAACACGGACACCAATCTCTTGCGTTGCAACACCTTGTTGGTAGTTAGCAATCGGCATGACGGATGGGTCGTAGTTTGGTACGTAGTTCGGTGCTGTAGCAGTATCCTTCAAGACGAGACGGATGTAACAGAAGTCACCTGTGCTCGGTGGGATTTGGTGGATACCGTTGTTGTTCAAGTAGTCGATTTCCCAAGCGTTTGCATTGGTTGTTGCATCAGGAACAAGTGTGAACACAAGATCGTCTCCAACAATTTCAGTACTGAAGTAGTTCTGGTATGTACACTGGTCGGTTGATTCAACAGTCCAAGTCAAGTCAGCAGCATTGTGGTCAACGTCGTACTTGACAGCCGACAGGTCGTAGGTCAAGTTGTCGAGGTTGGTATCATCTTCCATGAGGCTGATGGACCATGGTGCAACTGGAGTCGATCCGTTGTCTGCGGTGACAACTGCGCCAGAGGTAACGTCCCAGTCGAGGACGACTGGAGCATCGTTCACTGGGCTGACCGAGAAGTCAACAGGAACCGTATTAGCATCTTGGTTTTCTGCACCATCATCAGCGAGGCTGAGGGTGATCGTACAGGTTCCACCAAGTTCGTTAGCGGTGTTTTCTGTAATGGTCAACGAGTTTGCAGTAACGCTAACACCGAATGCAACACAGTCAGATGGTACGGATGCACCCCATGTGTAGACTTGGCGAACAGGGCTCTGCTCGTTGTCCATGTCACGGATGTACGACTTGCTTGCGTTGGAGATATCACCAAGGAACTTGGTAACACTACCGAATCCTTCAGGAACGATGTTCGTGTAAGATCCGTCGTCAACGAAGACTGGCATACAATCTGCACGTTCATTGTTACAGATCACTGGCTTGTCGTTGATGTTGTTCACCGTCAAGGTCATGTTCTTTGTGTCGGTCAAGCCGTGGCTGTCCGTAACAATGAACTCAAACTCAACAGTACCGAACTGGTCAGCAAGAGGCGTGATGGTAACGGTGTGTCCGTTCTTGTCCCAGTCGACCAAGACGTTGCTGTGAGCAACGGTTGTTCCCTCTGTGACAGTCCACGTGAGAGTTGCCTCGTCGTCTTGGACATCGTCTGCAAGGTTGGTCAAGGAGAAGGTGTATGCACCACTGTCCTCATCAACTGCGTCATCAGCAAGGGTTGTCTGGATTTCAGGACATGCTCGCTTGATGTCAACGGTGAGCTCTTGGTTGGTCGCCATCGAAACAGCGTCAACAGTTGCCCAGTCGTATGCACAGTCGGCCTTTGTCTTGATCATCACATCGTAGTCCTTTGCAGGTCCTGCAGTTGTGGTACCCTTGTAGGTACGGTAGACAAGAACTTCATCGCTGATGCTTCCAGTTTCAAGATCGTCGTGAGTCGTCTCAACGGAGATGTACTCGCCAAGTGTCTGAACACCAGTGGAGACGGTCTGTGTTGGGTGAACAGTTTGGATGTTGGCTGATCCGTCTTGGACGATTGCAACAATGTTCACTGCATCAGGTGTTCCACCAATTCGGCTGAATGGGATAGCGATTTCGAAGAAACCAGCAGTTGTAGTTCCCAAGTCAGCATCGACTGCATCGGTGGACAAGGAGCTAGCGCCCCATCCAAGGAATCCATTGGAGTAGAGATCCATGTTGGAATCGCTGGTTGCCCAGAAGAGGTAGTCGGCTTGTACTGGTAGTGTGTGTGCACCGTTGAGGTTGTAACCGGTGTTGGAACCGCCAGCAACGACATCGAGGTAAATCAAGAGGTCGTTGTTGGTGAGGTCTTCGCCAGTCATACCGATGTAGAGTGCATCGCCTTCACTGTAGGTGACGTAGAAGTCGTTGGTTCCATCACCAGAGACCATACCTGGCATTGCATCGTCAGATGGGTTCAATGGCGTGTTTCCAATCCAATCCGAGTTATCACCGTCAACAGCCATGATGTCAGGCTGGAAGGAAGGTGAGACGTATGCTGCACGTGTTCCATCTGTGGAAACCAAGGTCATACCAACAGCGGATGCAGCACCTTGGAGGTGCGTAGCATCGAGGCTGAAGAGGTTGGCTTCATCGATGGTTGCGGATGCAACGATGCTGATCTTCTGGTTGTCGAGCGTGTTACCGATGCTGGTAACGTAGGCGTTCGAGCCAGCGTTAATCTGCGTTGTTGCAGCAGACCAGGTGAGGTTCTCAACAGATCCTACCGACTCAACAGCGTGAAGAGCTGTGGTAGCAGTCGAAACACCGCCGTCCCATCGGAACTCAGTGTTTTCTGCATAGACACCAACGGCTCCTGCAGCGTCGAGTGGGTAAATCCACGAGTAGTCACCATCGACCATGTAGAGACCGGTACCTGTGCTTCCACCGTCAACAGATGCACCAATTGCGGTGACTGTTGCGTCGTCAGCGTAGACACCAGCGGTGGATCCAGCGATGGATGCGTCACCGTACATGGTGAGTGTAGCAGACTCAATTTCGATACCGTAAGCGTATCCAGCGACTGAAGTTCCATCGAGGTCAAGATCGTCTCCCGAGTTCACGGAAGAGATACCAACAGAGGATGCGGAGCCAGTTCCGACGAAGGATGAATCAACATCTGAAACGTCACAGCCATCGAGGACCATAGCGTTGTCACCGATGGTGACCGTGTTGTCCTTGCTTTGGATGGTGACCTTGTCACAGTCGTTGAGGTCGAATCCAACAGCATTCGGTGCGGTTCGTCCAGCACTAATACCGATGGAGTTGTTCTCAACGTTCGGTCCTGTGTATCCACCAGTGCTTGTACCGTAGTAGACAGCGATGTTCGCACCACCGTCTCCCCAAGTGTCTGTGACCTTGAGGGTGTACTGTCCAGCAACACTGTAAGATGTCCAGCGGTTGTATGCTGTGTTCGAGGAGAACGTACCTGCAGCCCAGGTGTCCTTTGTACCATCAGGCTTGGTAATCTCTAGTCCGATTTCGCCACCCCAACTGTCAGATTCAAGATCGACATAGATCGTGACTCCGGATGGGACAGTGAACGTACAACTGCTTTGTGTGCTGTAGGAGTTTGAAGCAATCGTACACAAGGATGTGCTTGGAGCTGGAGGGCTCGTAGCATCTTCCATGTAGATACCGCCGTCAGCATCCAACAGAGAGTTGTTGGAGATGACACCGTATCCGGCATATGTTTCGATTCCAGCTTCACCGTCTTCTGCGGTTCCGATGATTTCGTTGTCGTCAACGGTATAATCTTGGATACCAATCAACTGAATCGCAGTTTGCGGCCCGTTGAAGTAGTTGCCTTCAATTGTAACTCGCTTGTTGTTACCGTTGTACATCTGGATACCTTCTTCAGAAGAGGTACTGTTGAACCAGTTGTTCTTGACAACTAGATCATCAGCATATCCGTTAGAACCTGCCCAAACGTCACCAATTTCTCCACCGTTGATGAATTCGTTTCCTTCAATGGTGAGGTTATCAGGTCCGAACTCATTGGCGTTGTGCGTGTATGAGTACGGGCTTCGAGCCATGTAAATCGATGTACCACAGTTGTTGTACGTGTTGTCCTTGATGTAGGAACCATCGGTTCCGTAAAGGATGGTACAAATGTCTGTGTTCTGAATCGCATTGTTCAACGGGGTGTAGCCCTTGAAGTGCGTAATCGTCGAATTCTCGATTCGCAAGAACTCAGAACGGTGATCGTTGTTGTTCCAACTGGACTTGTAAGCCATACCGCTCGTAATCGATGCGACTGGGTTCAATGTTGAGTCCTTGATCGAGATGTCCATTGCCTGGTAGGTGTAACCAATTTCGACACCGGTTTGTTGACCAGTGTTCGGGTTGGTAGCGATGCCATAAATCTCCGAGTTGTGGAGATACAACTCAGGAGCATCGGTACCAGATTGGGCGTACCAGCGCTGGGTATCGATTTGTGTGTATGCACCAGTGATGAGAACCAAGGTGTTGTTCCAGTTGTGCTCTTCGTTGTTGTCGAAGTACATGAACGGTGTATCCATCATGATGACCTTACCGGACATGTCTTCAACAGTAGCACCGTAGTAACCGTATTCCTTGTAGGTTCCACCATCACCATCGGACATGTCTCGAGAGGAGCTCGTTCCGAGGTAGTTGCTACCTGAACATCGTTGTACAACGTTGTAGGCAGTACTGGTGTATGTGTAACAAACACGGGCTTCGATTCGGTCGGTTAGATCGATGGTTCCGGTGTTACCACTGGCATCGTTCAAGGAGAGACCTTCGAAAGCATATCGGAAGTCACCGACGTTGCTGCTACCGGTTGAGTACGCAATCTTCGCGACTGTAACCGCTTCGTAACCAGCAAGATCATCGTTGGTTGTTCCACTCGAATCGATACGGACGGTTCGGAATTGAATTCCGTCAGCCTCGCCGTTTGTGTCGGTCGTACCGGTTCCAGTGATTTGCTTATCAGCGTTCATGAGAACGATGTTCGTGTTCGCCACAGCGTTGGTATCTGCTTGGAGCGTCATGGTGAGTTCACGCATTCGCTCAAATCCACCAGTTCCAGTGACATCAACCTTCGAGGTGTCGATGGTTCCTTCGATGAAGGAAATCTCACTTGACCCCGTGATCTTGATGTCGTTAGCCGTATTAGCAAACGTCGAATCAGATATGGTGATGTCACCAGAACCTGCCGTTTCAATACCGACGTTGTTGCCAGAGACCGTTACTCCATCCATCGTGACATCCTTTACGGTTTGAGAACCGTATTGGTAAGCAGCTCCAGCGCTGTTTGCGATGGTTCCAGAGAGTTCGCCTCCGAAGTCCTTGACGTAGTAGATACCAGCGTTGTTTTGACCATCAAAGTCGATGTTGGTCATGTCCATTTGGCCGGAACCAGAGGAACTGACGAGCATTCCGTAGTCACCGCCGTCAACAGCGATGTTGTTTGCGGATGCAGCAACGACTCCAGTGATTTCGACACCAGCGTCTGTTGGGCTGGTGATGTCAACACCGTCGATGTTTGCAGATGCGAAGTTGCCACCGATAGCGATACCTGTGTCAGCTCCAGTGATTTGTCCGTTCTCGAAAGAAGCGGTACCACTGTCACGGAGGTAGTCTCCAAGAGAACCTGGGTCGTTACCAACACGGGCAACGAAGTCAAGTCGGTCTTGGTAGTTGTCAGCACGGTTGTGGAGTACGTCGACATACATCTTCACTGAAGTGATCGACGAATCCGAGATGTCAACGATTGGGAAGGTCATTCGAGCGCCTTCTCCAGGTGACATGTAGTAACTGTAAGCGTAATCAACACAGACGTTGTAGTATCCACCGTATCCGTTGTAGCCTTCAGGAGGCTTGTAGACACCCTGACCACCGTGGTAGTTGTTGTAGTAGAATCCCCAGTAGTGGTATGGGTATGAACCGTAGGAAGGGCTTGTGTCAGTGTCAATTTCACTCCATCGGAATCCGAACTGGTTAGGGTAGTAGTAGTAACCAGGGTATCCAGGGTAGGATTGAGGTCCTTGAGGCCAGAAGTAGTGGATGTAGTACATGTACCCGTCAAAGGATCCTGTATATCCAGGTCCCCACGTGTATCCGTAGTAGTTGCAGTGCCACGAAGCGACACCACCTTCACCACCAGCATAGGTGGCTGCACCGTTTCCGGACTTAGGATCGTTTGAGCCCCATGGGTAGTAACCCAATTTATCAGGTGTGGTGATGTTTTCAGAAACTTCTCCACTACCGTCATCGTAAGTGACCTCAATGTTCCATCGGTCAGTCATCATGTAGTACTTACTCGATGCCCAGTTGTAGGTAGGGTGAGCGTTTCCACCGCCGTAGATGGAGTTAGCACCAACTTGCAGGTAATCACCCGAGCCGAGGAAGGCTGAGAGATCGACAGCATAGGTGTGCCATCCAGTTGACTTACCCGAGAGGGAAGTCGAACGGTAAATGGTTGGTAGGCTCATTCCACCATAGATGTCGACACCAACCGTGTTGTCGGTTGAGGTAAATCCATCAATTTGTGGAGCACCATTGTAGGATTGGATACCTACTGCAGCGTTGGAGACAGCGATGTTGCTGTACGATCCACTTGCTTGCTCAACCCAAAGAGCAGTACCGGTGTTACCGGTGTTGATGATGCTCGAAGAATCGATGACTGCTGAACCACCGTCAACCTTGACAGTTGCCATGTCATCTGAAGATGCGCTTGCACCGTAGATGGTACCGGAGTTACCCATAACGAGTGTTGCACCGTCTCCGATGTAGAGAGCAGATCCAGTTGAGGAGTCTTGTGCAAGGTCACGGATGATACCGCCATCGACGTTGAGTGTTGCATCTTGGACATCAATGGTCAACGGGTAGGTTGAGGACACAGCCTTGACAGTTGCCTTAGCTGTGCTGGACTCACCGACGTAGAGCATACCACCGTTCGAGAGCGTGAGAACTGGAGAGTTCGTTGCAGTCGACTTGACGTTGAGCGTTGCACCAAGCAAGCGAACAACACAACCATTGAGGTTGAGGTCTTCGCTGAGTGTCATTGGTGTTCCGTCAAACTCGTAGATGGTTGCACCAGATGCCGTGGTTCCGTTGGTTGGTAGACCAGCACCAGTATCAGCGTCGGTCCATGCAGCCAACCAAGTACAATCCATGTTGGTACCGTTGAAGTCGACAGGAGCAGGGAACAACTCAAGATCGTAGGACGATCCGATAGTGAATCCACTGCTAAGGTCGCTGATGTACCATGTATCGGTTGTAAGCGTCTCGTTCTGACCAGCAGGTCCGAAGGCTCGGAGGTTGTGATCGGAGTACGAGTTTCCGTTGCTGTCTCCAGTGATGACCCAAACATCGGCCTCACCGTTTGCGTCAGTGATGTGAGATCCGACCTCGAAGAGTTCAGAACCTGAACCATCAACGACGCTTGCACTGACAACGTGTCCACTCTTTGGCACTTGCGTGATTGCAGAGCTGACAACTTCAGTTCGGAAAACACCGAGTGTCGCAAATCCACCGTAGTAGACAGTTGCAGAACTCGAGGTGTAGACGTCACAGTCTCCGGTAGAACCGGAGGAATCTGCACAGTCGTCACCGTTCTGGTCAACTTCAATCAAACGGACGTCAGCGTTGGAGCTTCCGTATGCGAGGTAAACACCATTTCCAGCGTTGGAACTGGTGATGGCAATATTACCGAGTGTCATCTTGGAGTTTCGTGCATAGATTGCATGGTCTGTACTCGATGTGTGTGTGAGCGTACCACTGTCAAAGATCATGTTGTTTGGAGCAGCGCTGCTTGAACAACTGCTGTAAACACGGTCTGAATCCATGGTCGTAACATCGACGATCCATCCACAGCCTGCGACACCAAATCGACCGGAGTCGAGGTTGGTGACGATCATAGCATCCGTGGTGATGGCGTTTCCAGAGAAGTCGATGTGACCTGCAGTAACGTCGTTCATGATGGAAGGTTGCATTCGGTAGATGAGCATGTCACCTGCGGTTACATCGTCCATAATGGCGTTGTCACCAGATGGCCCGTTAGCTGTGCTTGATGCGCCACCAGGAGCGATGGTCAAATCAGCAGTTCCCCAGTCAACCTCGGTCATGTTGATGACACCGAGAGCGTTGATGGACGCACTGGAGTAATCAGGAGCATCGAAGTTGAACATCTTGACTTCACTTGCGACACCGAAGTCAGAAGTGAGAACGGTACCGGTTTGTGTTGATCCAGATGTGATGGTTGCACTGACGTTTGAAACAGTGACGTGTTGGAGATCGGTGTCAATCAAGTTGACATACGCGTTCTCAATGGTCACGTTCTCGACGTGGAGCATTCCACCAGTGGAACCTGGGTAGTTGACAATTGCGCCGCCCCATGATTCACCATCTGTGTTACAGTTGGTCATGGTTCCTTCAAAGATGATTGCATCCGCACTCGATGGGAGGTTGATACAAGCCTTGTCTGCGCCAGTGATGGCGAAGTTGTTCATCGTGAAACCAGTTCCTTGACCGCTACCGTGACGGATTGCTGTCTCGACGTTGGTAAAGGTAACGTGGCTGAGGGTGAAGTTTCCGACGTTGCTGTTGGAGTAACATGGTCGGGAACCACCGGAGCTGTCAGCACAGTAAGCGTTGTAATCACCGTGGCGAGAACCAGCGGAGATCGCTGCTGTGCTTGTGTTGTTGAAGTCAACGTAGCTGAAGACGTGACGGTCATCTGTACCACCCGTGGTAGTACAGTCGTCAGTGAAGGAGAGACCCTTCCACTCAGCACCGCTCTGGCCCTCAAAGAGAACCTTGTGGGTTGCGTTACCGGTTACAGTGACGGAGTCACATGCACCATCAACGGAGATACCTTTACCGGAAGCGACCTGGATGACGGTTCCTGGCTCAATGGTCAAATCTCCACCACTGATGGACAAGAAGTCACTGTTCGGGCTGATTCGGTATGGCGAACCCTCGTTGTCCCAGATACATTCGATGTTGTTGTTGGAACAATCAAGGTCACTGTCGATGTCAGTACCTTTGCCTTCGAATGGCATGGCACGAACGTAAACACCACAGTCAGCGTTTGAGTTGTCGTAACAGTAGTAACTTCCGTAGTAACTCCACCATGGTGCAATCGTACCAGGTCGGGCAGCGGAGTTGCTCGAATATGGTAGAGATGGCATGTTGGTACCCCATGTGGTGATACCTCGCTCGAGAGCAGTGGAACCACTGTCAATCATGTAGAGGTAACCGAGACGGCCGATTCGGAGTCGATCGTTGCTGTCATCACCATCAAAGGACTTCTGGAAGTAGTCAAACTTGAAGCCAGAAGGCAAATCGATGTTTGCGTTACATCCGGTCTTGTATTGGTTCCAGTAGTAGCTGTATGCACAGTAGTATCCTGTTGGTCGGCCATTGGACGTTCCAGAGATGACTTCTGCAGCGTTGGTTACAGACTTGATTCCTGTTGAGAAGGTCTCGTATCCGTGGTCAGTACCGTCAGTGGAGATACGGAAGTTTGCAGTGTGCGGGTTTGCACCAGCCATGTATCCGCCACCTGGGTTTCGCATGGTGTCACCACGGGTTCGTGTGTGATCCATGTAACCAACAGTTGCGTAATCGTAGTATGCGTTACAGGACGAGTCGTACTTGAACTCAATTTCGTTTGTGACGTCATAGAAGATAACTTGGTAGTCACAGAGGTATTGTGAGTTGTATCCCATGTCTCGCCACTCAACGATGAGCATCATGTTCGGGTCACCAACTTCGAAGGAGTTGGTTGAAGTCGTCTTGGTGTTCACACCGCTAGAAACAGTGGATGTATCGACTGCAGTAGCGTAGTAGGTGACGTAATCGCCACGCTCGAGCGTGGTGATTTCAGCAGACCAATCACATTCAGCATCGGTACAATCACTGCGTTGCTTACCAACGGGGTTGAGTTTCATTGAACTGTAGGTTCCATTGTTGATGCTGTAGTAAAGTGTTGGACCTTCGCCAATCGTATTGTTGACGTTCAATCCTGATGGCGGGTCACCCGCATCAGAGATTGTGTAGGTGAACGTACGGGACTTGCTGTGCGAGTCTCGCATGACACCGTGATCCATGTCAGGAGCGCTGGTATCTGGTGTTGGTGCAACGTTTCCTACCTTGTAGGTGGTTGAACCAGAGGATGCCATGCGTCCGTAGTATCCAGCGCTAAGTGCAAATCCACTCCATCGGTAGGAGGAGGAGTATGCATAGTAGTATCCAGAGGAACATCGAGCGTTGGTGGATGTTGAACGGTAGAAGTAATAGAAACCGTTTGTACCAGCACAAAGCCAGTTGGCCTTGGAAGTGCTGTAGGTTCCATTCCAGTCGAACTTACCAAAGGTTCCGGTGATGTCGAGACCTGAAAGCGGGATGTTGTACGCTGCGGTGTAACCGTATGTGCTGACGGTTGTTGCACTGCTACCACCAGCGAGCTTACCAGTTTCGATTTCAGGGGTAGAATCGCCGATTCCGACCATTCCCCAAGCATTGGCAGAGGAATCGTAGTGGAAAATCAGGTTCATCTGCGGTCCGTTCTTTGCGCTAATGGCAAGGAATCCGCCGTCACCTTGGTGCATCTCCATCATTCCAGATCGAGTTCCACCGTAGCCGTTGTATCCACTGCTTGGGCTTGTTGTCCACTGCATCTTCCACTGGGAGTAGAAGTAGTAGGAGGACGAGTAGAAACAGGAGTAACTACCTGTTCCACAGTTGGATACGTCCCACTCGAAGAGGTACTCATCGCTGTGGTCGTAGTACGTCATTTGTCGGTCATGGTACCCTTGTGGGTTGTAATAACTTCCAGAGTGAACATCTGTCTGTAGGACAGTGAACTTCTTGGCCGTTCCTGCGTTGACGATATCGTCAACAAAGAACCAGTGTGCGTTGCTTTCAACCCATGTGGTAGGATTGCTTGACGCAGATGCAGGTGGTACTGGGTCGTATCCGACGTTGGCACCGTTGGATCCTTGGTTCAGGTCTTGGAACTTCCAGTAGTACTCGACGTAATCGCCAGCGCTGATGTCAGGAGTGGTAGCCTTGAAACGGCAGTCCGTTGCGGTTGTGCCGCAGGATTGGACGGTTGTTGCGCTGACGGAGGTCCAGGTGCCGTTGTTAATGCTATAGAACATCTTGACACCATTGGTCGACGTTGTGTCAATTCCTGAAAGATCGGTCAACTTTGTGAAGAAGGTTCGCTCACCCTCGACATACGAAGTGAGTCCAGAGTATGCTACGTGACTGGAGGTTGGGGCATCCGTGTCAGAGCCACCTGAGTAGATGACTTCGAGGTAGCTGTTTGAACCACCGCTGTTGTATGCGTAGGTGTAGATGTAGACGCTTGAGGTCATTCGTGCACCCATACCAACGGTACCCGAATTTGTTTGAGCGTTCAAGATGTAGTTGTGCGAACCTGTGGACGAGGAACAAGCAGTACCTGCTGCGTTGTTGTTGTCACAAATTTCCGCTGTCTTCCATCCGGTTCCTTGGGAATAGGTACCCGAAGCTGCGGAGTTTCCAATGGAGGAAATCAACTTGCGCTCGTTGGTGTTGGAGTTGGATCCAGACAACAAGTTCGCAGAGATAGCACCAGAACAGGAAGCGGACGAGATACCGTAGTTGTATCGAGCGTCGGTTCCACAAGCCTCGAGGACTGCAGCGGTGATGCTGGTCGAGGAGGAACTGCCGTACCCATAACTTACGTATTGCTTCCAGTTGATTTCTTCAACGGTTGCACCGCTTGGTAGAGCGGAACTGCTACCAAAGTTGTAGCGGTGCCATGGGATGTAGTAGTAAGAACCGTAATAGCGATAGAGGTAGGAATAGGTACTGTTGTAACAGTATCCATAGTAGACGTAACAGTATCCACGGTTACCGCTCGTTACCTTGATTGTTGGGTCAAGTGCGAGCGGGAAGGCTCGATCTTCTGACATCAACCAGTCCGATTCAACGGCGGTAGTCAAGAGAACCATAGGACCGTAAACTTGCACGAAGTAGGTGCCGATGTACGGTTCATCAGCCATCTCTTCCATGACGACTGGCTCAGGGATGGTGGCCAGGAGTTCGCCAGATTCAAGACTGCGGATTTCAAGTTCGCCTTGGGTTGTCGTGATTTCTTCGCCGAGCGCAACACCGTCCATGAAGAGGCCGTAGCCCATTGGTAGACGGATGGTCTCTGTCATACCGAAGTATGCTGCGATTTCATCGAGAACTGGGCGTTCTTGGATGAGGAGGTTCTGCTTGACTTGTGTCGTGTCGACAGCGTAGTCAAGAGCAAAGCCTTCTGCGAGAGGGTAACGAATCACGTTTCCACCAACTTCAACGTCGCCCATTGCTGGTTCAGCATGGTATGGCATTGGTGCGGTTCCTGTGATATCGATGGTGACGAGCATTGGATTCAAACCAGTGACGATTGGATCGACGAATTGGTTTGGTTGGATGCTTACACCACTGGCAACTTCAGCACCGAATGTGGTTGTGAAGATGTTCTCTTTCACTTCCCACCCTTCAGGTGTTGCCATGATGTTGAGGTTGATGTCCTCAAAGGCCCCACTGTCAGCAAGGTAGTGCATTGGCTCATCGCTTGTGAGCTGTGCAATCTTGCCATCCTCAGTGAGGAATCCCTTTGTGTTCGCCTGCCTCATGCCCAGAAGTTCCTGAGCGGCATCATACTCATAGGTTGTTTGTTCGATGGCGGCTGGCAACTTGAAGAAATCGTCAACTTCTGAGACGATCTCTGCATTGCTGACAGTTTCGGTTGCGGTGTTGTCCACTAGGCTTGTCATTGGCATGAAGGCCATCAAAGCACATAGTAGAACGGCAATTCCGATTCCACCCATTGCGGTTTTCGTTTTCTTATTCTTGTTTCCCAACATAGTCATTCACCCCATACGGACTGTATGCAAGTGCAACCACGTTCTCCGCCACTTATAGGCGTTGGGGTGCAAATTGTTTGAATTTCAAATTTCATCGAGCAATTGAAACGTTATACTGCGAGCGATTTTTTTATCTCAATGGTACAAACAATTTGTAAAATGAACATTTATTTTAATTCAAGATTTTCAATAATCTGTTGAATTGATCTCCAATGTTCTGGCCGGATTCAGAAAATGAAAATAAAAAAAGGCCAGAGAGGGCGCCTGAACGCCCTCCCTGGCGGATTCTGTGCGCTCATGCACACAGATTACGACTTGTGGGTCGTTTGTCTGAGATCAGTAGTCCCAGTCCTTGTCTTCGCCGTCGCCACCGCCTCGTGAGAGGATAAAGGCTCCAGCGATGAAGGCTACAACGACGACACCGCCGATGGCACCCCAGGTCCAACCTGGGAGCTCACCGCTTGAAGCATCGTCACCGTCGGTGTTGTCATCGACAATCTCTCCACCTTCGTTTGCCTTGAAGAAGGCAGCGTCAGCACCAGCATCTCCAGAGGAGGAGGCAGTTCCTGTGTTACCGAGGGCATCAACTGGCACAACTGCGAAGTACACTGTGTACTGTCCAGGAGCGGTGCTCATCATGACATCAGCAGTCATGGCATCGGCGCTACCTGTGTTGACACAGGTTGTTGGCATGTTTGCCGCATCGAAGGCTTCACGATTCTTGTAGCAGACGTTCCAAGATGCAACGTCATCGGTTGTTCCTGTTGCGCTCCATGTAAGCGTCCACTTGTCGCCAGCTTCCGTGACAGAAACACCGGTTGCTGCAGCGTTGTCGACTTGCTTGTCAGCCACGACAGTAGCAGTACCGATTGGCGTGCTGCAGAGTCCGTCGTTGTTGCAAACGGCAACCTCAATGGCGTAGGATTCTCCGTGGGTTGTGGATGATCCACTGTAGGTGTACGAGGAGGTACCTCGATCCAAATCGACCTCGAAGTCGACACCGGTTCCCATGATGCTGACGGAAATCTTATCACCAGCAAGAGGAGTTCCAGTGAGTCCCCAGTTCATGACAAGGTCTCCACCCACTCCAGGAGCAGCGTTGAAGCTGCCAATGGCTGCGCTTGGCGGATCCTTCGCCTGAAGCGGAGCATCGACCAACATCAACTGTCCAGCAGGTAGTGTACCGCCGGATAGAACGGCTGAGAGAACGGACTTCGTTGAGTCTTCTTCGCTGTTTGTTGCTCCGTCTGCGAGGAGTTGTGTCAAGGCAGGGTTGTTGCAGCTTGTCGAGTACCACAACGACGATGCACCGAGTGCAGAGTCAAAGGTCAAGTCGATGCTCTGAGCGAGTACGTCTGTTGCGCCATAGTTGGTCTCAGGAGCGTAATCGATGACTGCAATTGGCGTGTACTTTCCACTGAGGAGGTCGCCCAATGCCCCGTTCGGATCTGGCAAGTCGATGCTTGCACAGTCGTCGGTGTTTCCATCAGAAAGTTCGATGGTGAAGCCAGCTTTGTCGAAGTACGTCAACGAGTAATCCATTGTAATTCCACTATCCGTCGTGTTTGTTGCGACTGCATCGTTCCAAATTGTGACTTGGATCGTTTCAGTGACGGAGCCACCGTGGGCGTCCGTTACGGTTACATCGACTGGGAAGAGTGTGACAAACTCCTGAATGATTGGAGTTGTGCACGTTCGAGCAACGCCACCCATTCCACCGCAACCTGCGAGTGGGGTGCTTGCAGCGCCACCAACCCAAGTGTAGGTCAGTCCTTCACCTGTCACGTCATCTGCATCAAACACAGACACTTCGAACTCGAGCATACTTTCCATACCAAGGAAGAGGTCGCCTTGGGTAACAAGGTCAAGAGAAGAAATAACCGGGAGGTTGTTTCGAACTTCCTTCTCCATGGAGACGAGGTTGTTGCTTGGCTTTTGGTCTGTGACCTTGCTTTCCATGATCAAGTCGGCCTCGATGGTGTAGGTTCCAACGTCGAACTCAATCATCATGCATGCGTGTCCTTGGTCAAACGCCATTGGCCCTGTTCCAAGTTTGGCGTAGTTGTAGGATGGCTCAACGCCTTGCAGGCATGAATTGACTGTATCAGTTATGACCTCGTTGGTGTCGAGGTTCGTAATGGTAAACGTAACGTTCCAATCGTACAACTCAGTTGATGTGGAACCACGGTGTTCGACAGCAGCATCGACGTACGATGTACCAACAGATAGATCACCAGGCTCACCTGCGCCTACAGTGAAGGTTGCAATTCCAGTTCCATCGTTGTTGTATCCTTGGTTAACGGTCAACATTGAGATTCGGATGTCGTGGAAGGTGCTGAGCGTTCCTGTGATTTCATCAGCATTGTTTCGAGTAATTGCATCCTTCGTGAACGATTCTTCACAGAAATCGCTGTATACATCTTCAACCGTTTCGTTGCTGCCGTCAGGATTTGTGATAATCGTTGTATTGGTGCGGATGCAGGATTCGAACTGTCCATACAGCGAGTAACCACCAAGCGAGACATCGACGCTGTATGCTGCATCGGTGTTGCTTGAATCTGGAGTCACTGAACCTGCGTATGTCCATACACCATTGTTAATGTCGTTTGACATGATGGTTCGAACCTCTGTTATGTTGTCCGTAACGTCGGTTTCGTTTTGGTAAACCATGACGACTTGATCGGTTCCAACGTTCACCGAGTGAACCAAGGAACCGAGTGTGGCGCTCTTTAGATCAAAATTATTCGGGCCCTCTGCGGCTGAAACATCACCGGAAACATCGATTTCCATCGAGAGGTTGTGGGTGATGAAATCGGTTGAACCGTTGAGTTTAACGCTGATTTCGAAATTCTTTACGCCTTCGCCCGTTGCAACGACGGAACCATCTGTCCATGCGATGTCAACTTCGATGTCGAGGTAATCAACAACTTCGACATAGACTTGTTGAACATCGTTTCCTGGATCAACATCTTGGTCGGAGTAGACCTCGATTTGAATGACATAGATACCAGCGGCAGGCGTCCAAGTAGCATCGCCACCACCGTACTGGAGGGTGGTCTTACCGCCCTTGAAAACTGCACCTGCAGCAAGGGATTGATCATCGCAAACGCTTACATCGTCACAAATGACGTCAGGGTTGTCGAACTCAATGTCCGCTCCCGATGCGTCCTTAGCAAGCATGATTGGGTTTCCATCGCCATCAGCGATCCAAACAGCTGCTTTGTAACCAAGTTCGGTAATGGCTTGGTTACCAGAATTTTGGATGTAAACTTCGAAGGTCGTGTCTTGACCGACGAAGAGTTCATCACGGCACTCTGGGTTGCACTGGGTTTCTTTCGGTGAAGTAATTGCAACGAGTTCTGCGTCAGCACCGTTGCGGGCTCCAGCATCCTCAATTACTTCGGTTGTTTCTAGTTGTGTGATGTCGATGTTCGCCATAAGGCTAGCAACCAACAACAGCACGAGCATTACAGGGGTAATTTTTCTCATGTCATATCCTCCAATAAGGGCGGTAACTCGCCCTACGCAAAACGACGTATATATACTATGGGTGCGATTATTATCGTAAACGAATATAAAAATCAAAATATGCAAAAACAAGGGACTGAAAGCAAACCGCAAATTTAGTTGAACGAACGTAAGGCTTCAGATGGCTCTATGTTTGATGCAGACCGAACTGGAGAGAAGGTGGCAAGATACACCAAGGCTGCACCCCCTACCATCACCCAGACAACCGTGGCCCACGGCAGAACAAGTGCAGCCCCTTCCTCTTCCCATATCGCTGAATGAAGCCCAACATGGAACATCAATGCAACAACAATGCCGTTCAAAATTCCGAGCAAGGAAACCCATCCGATCTCGATCAAGTGCACACGCATAACCATGCCCTTCGTGAAACCGAGCGCCCGCAACATTCCGATATGCTTTCTCCGTTCGGATACCGAACGATAGGTAACAACACCGATTCCTGCGATGCCGATAATAAGTCCAATTGCAAGGTATCCTTCAAAGAGCGCAAGTATGGAGAGCACCAGTGCTTGAATAAGTGCCACATCCTCAGCAATCAACGAAACGTCAACACCTTCTTTTTCCAAATCCATTCGAAGATGTTCGGCGAGTTCTGTTGCAGCTTCACGCTCTGAAGCAGATTTTCCCGCTGCTGAAAAATATCGCACTTCGCTTGCATCAAACTCATCCGATGCCTTGCTTTCTTCGGACACGGATACGTAAACTCGTGTCAGTGAACCGTCGTACTGTTCAATGACAGGTTCAGATGGCATCCACACACCTGCTGAAAACAAATACGATGATTGCTCAAGGATTCCTCCAACCATCATTTCCCGCCGATGGCTTGGTTGTTGAGCATCGATGATCGTGATGTTTTCCCCTACTTTGACGGAAAAGACACCAACGTTTGTTCCATCAAGAGAAGATTCCAATCCAAACGAAGCATCAACAAAGACAACATCACCACGTGAAAGCATCTTTGTCCATGCTTCATCGGAAGAATCGCCTAGTGAGGAATCCCAGATGTGGAGCGGTAAGCCCCCATGCTCAGCAAACCCATCATCAACACCTCGAAGAATATACGGAGAACGCTCTTCTTGTTGATTCTCAATGAATGCTTGTGCACGATAGACCCGTCCAACACCATCGATGTTCGCTTGGTTAGTCTTCTCAAGACCCCATTCTTCCACAGAACCCTCCAGTTGCAATGGACGTGAACGTGATGCTGAAAGCATCAACTCAAATTCGCCCTCGGATTCTTCAACAAACGAACTGGAGTAATTTTCGAACTGAAGCGTATAACCACTCAAAACAATCACTGAGAATACCGTGATGGAAAACATGCCCATTACAACTGCGGTGCGCAATGGTTTGTGTAAGGGATAGGAGAGAGCAACGGGCACAACTGCGCCACTTCGGAACGAGGCGAGGCGAAGGATGCCACGGATCATGAGAGGCGCTAACGAAGCAAGAACCAAGACGCCTGCAAACACCTGAACCAAGCCAATGACGATGAATGAGAATTCGTTGGGCGTCAAATCAGAACGAACAGGGTCGAGGGAAGAGGGTAACGCAGTCCAAAGCAGAAGGAAAACGCCGATGAAACCGATCGTTTTGCGGGGTGCTTCTCGGAAGGTTGGCAGCGAGCCATCCGAGGAGCGCTTTGCTCGAAGAACTGGAACAATCCAAAACACAATCGGGCAGATGAAGAGAACAATGCAACAGCCCAGAACAATCCAGACGCTGTGAGCGAAGGTTCCGCTACCAAGAACAAACAAACCTGAAGTAACGAAGGTCATACCCAATCCACCAATCACAAAGACGTACAGCCCCCAAGGGACGTGTTTAGGCACACGTTGTGGTACATTTTTCAACGCATGAACGATGATTATTCTCGAAGACCAGAGAGCGGATGCAAACATCGTTATCACTGCAATATGGAAGCCCCAAAACCATCCTGCGAGGATGGATGATGCGTCCACGTGGAAGGAAAATACGTCAGCCCCTGCTGTGGCAAAAACGCTCGAAAAGCCAATTCCAATGAACCAAGCAAGTCCTACCCCAGCGAGGGAACCAATCATACATCCAACCAGGGCTGCAATGGAACCTTCAATCATCGCAACATATCGCAAATCCGAGCGCGTCATACCGAGCGCACGAACCGTTGCATACTCCTTTTGCCGAACATCGACAAGCATGGTGATGATGGTAATGACGAGAAGAATGCCTGCTGCAATCGTAAACGAACCAAAGACAAGGAACATAGCAGATAACACACCAGAGGATGCTTCTGCTTGTTCGAGTGCGTCGATTTTGACAGCCTGAACGGAGAGGAACAAATCATCGACACCCATCATGGAGTCAAGATGCAATTCCAATGCCAACATCTCTTCGTTCGTGACGTTGCTCAACACGAGCATTGATCGCTCGTTCTGCTCAGCAGCTGCTAAGAATTCAGCGTCGTTCATGTTGATGAGTCCAAGAATTACTGCATCCAAATCGGACAGTGATGAGAGACGGTCATCATCAACAAACGAACCGTTGATCGTCAAATTCAAGGATTCGTCCGAACCAAATGCGTACTGAAACAAACCCGATGCCGTAACGTTTCCTTCTTCGATGTTTGAGAGTGGTTCAAGCCGCTCACCGATGCGAATCTCACCTTCATCGACCAAGAGTGAAGAGGCATCACCATCAAGCGCAAAAAACATCTGTGGAAGCGTTCCAAATCCTCCGGCATCCGAGAGAATAGGCAGGCGCATGGATTGTACAGAATTGTCCTGCATCGAACGAAGAACCATTCCTGAACCCTCAATGCACCAAGCATGTGTAAGATTGGCTTCAGTGCCTGTGCCTGGACAGACCTCAGGCTCTTCTACCGTATTCAGCGGCCATTCACCAACTCCGATTTCAACAAACGATTGTTGTTCATCCGAAAGCGATTTCTTGTAAAACGACTCGCTGAGGAGCCCTTCGACTCGAAGGTAGAGATTGTTCTCATCGACTTGAAGTTCCCAATCCAAGACTGTGGAAGGAAGGCTGAGGTTGAGCAGCGTTTCATTGACGCTCGCATCAACAACATCACCGTACCAGAGCATTGGCAAAGCGTTCGCTTCAATCGCAAACCAAGTGCTCGATTGAGAGACAACTGCAACCATCGTTTTGTCCTCAAGTACGAATGTTGTTTCTTCATCATCAGATGCGTTTCCAACAACCAGGCCTCCCCCATAAGCCGCAAAGCCCAATCCTTGATCGATGGATATGTCATTGATGATGTCAGCACTGGGCACACGCCACACCCATGAGGTATTGTTGGTTTCAAAGCCAAATCCAGAAGGCCCCCAATGCCATAGTGTTTCATCTTCAACCAGAACACCATCCAAGTCACCATCAGCGAGCGTCAAAAGATTCTTTGAAGCAGCCTCAAGGCCAATTAACGGGACTTGAAGCACCTCCATCATCGCTGAATTGGAGGCCAGCGAGGTTCTGTTTTCGGCAAGGCTACCAACGATTCGAGGTGAAAGTCGGCCCAACCCGTTGGTCGATGCAATCGTGACTGCGTCGCCTTCCGTGATGAATTGAAGACCTGATTCGTTTGCGCCAATACTTTGGTTGAGTGTTTGCACAATGCTCGTCATGACTGGGTCAACAGCCGAGCGTTCCTCATTGACGCCTTGGAGTGAAATCCGAATGGAGGTCACATTCCCTTCCGCCTGTTGCCATTGCTGGGCGGTGAGTAGATCGGTAAACATAGCCGGCGTGGTCGTACCAGCAAGTTGGCCTTGACCTGCCATTGGAACCACTTGATGAATTGAAAAATTCTCCTCAACCCGTTCGATTCCGTTCTGGTTTCGAACATACCAACCCAGTTGAATCTCTTCACCTACATCAACTTCAAGTTCATCAGCAAAGACTTGATTGACAACAATCTGAGGGGATGACGAAAAACGGTTCACTTCTTCCAATTCAAACCAGGTCAGGCCTTGTTCTTTGGAGCCAATTCGAACACCATCGTGATGCTCTAAGGCAAACCAAGCCACACTCGGGTCAGCGAGTTCTTGCGCCGTTACGACCGATGTCGAAACAACCCGACCAGCCTGCACATAATCGATGTTCTCCAAATCAGCGTCCCGAAGGCTACTGACGAGTGATTGTGGCATCTCAATCACCTGACCTGAAGTAGAATCAAAGCCTGATATCAGGACATCAGTGTCGCCCCAAGCCGCTTCAACTTCTTCTCGAACCGTTTGGTCGAGTGAATCGCCCACAATGAGCGATGAGGAGATGATTGCTGAACCGATCATCAACCCTGCCATAAGAAGTGCTGCTTGCCTCTTTTTTCGGACAAGTTGTTGCCATGACAAACGAAAAGCGAGCAATCTCCTCGGGGATACAACAGCCTGAATGCCGAGTAAACTCACATAACCGAACATCAAGCCGCCGACAAACCCGTTCATGGTTGTGAAACCGAGCCATAAAAGGATGAAATATGTGAGAATTCCATCAGCAAGAGGTGTGATGACAATGAGGGATTGAGCGCTCCGTGTGCATTCTTTCCTCAAACCATAGGCCGCGCCAAGTGCTCCAACAAAGAGGAGGAGCGCAAGGAGCAGTAGAAGCAACACTCCTACTCCTCCTCAATCAATTCCTCGAGAAAACGCCCGTCGGACATTCTTCGAATCGAATCGCATTGTTGCGCAATCGATTCATCGTGTGTAACAATGAGAAAGGTTGTATTCCCAACATTACAAAGTGTTCTGAGGAGGCGAATGATGGAAGCAGATGTTTCAGCATCCAGATTTCCAGTGGGTTCATCGCAAAGAACAATGGTCGGCCGATGGACGACGGCTCGAGCAATGGCAACACGTTGTTGCTGACCACCTGAAAGTTCGGCTGGGCGATGTTCGAGTCGATCCCCGAGGCCAACTGCAGTCAGCGCCTTTGTTGCCTCCTGACGGGCTTCATTCGCAGGTCGACCTTGAATGAGTAAGGGCAATTCGACGTTCTCCAAAGCGGTCATGACTGGTAGGAGATTGAACTCTTGGAAAATGAAGCCCATGTGTTTTCCACGAACTCTCGTACGTTCATCATCGCTTGAACCGTAGAGATTTTCTCCATTGACCATAACGATTCCAGAATTTGGCTCGTCAATTCCTGAAAGAACGTTGAGTAAGGTCGTCTTCCCACAACCCGATGGCCCCATGATGGCCACCATCGAACCTTGATTGATGGAAAGGGAGACATCTTGGACAGCCTGGATGACCGACTCCCCCGACTCATACAATTTCCATAACCCCTCAGCATGAAGTGCGAACGCCATGGAGAACCATACGGCTACGTATTGATAAACTGCCGCATCGACCTTGCTCCATGTCATCCGGATATGTGCGCATCCTTGCCTTCGGACCCATTGCAGAGGCTATTGGTTCTCGCACATCCAAAGTTGAATGGAGAGAGGGTCTAAGCATCGAGGACATCGTCCATGAACTGGAGATGAGCCATTGGATTGGACAAGGCCTAGCTGTGGCCTTGAATGGCGAGCGTTGCCCCATTGATGTTCATTGCCAACAAGGGGACGAAGTCGCTCTTCTACCACCTGTATCCGGTGGCTGAATACAGGCAATTCTCGTTCATCAATGGCAAGTCTTGAAAGCCTCAACCGCTAGGGCTTGTTGGGGAACTGCATGGCCTTTAGTCCGGGACCGCTTGAAATCATCATCCTGCTTGGAATCTTCTTCATACTCTTTGGTGCGGAGCGATTGCCCAAGATGGCCAATGCCCTTGGACGTTCAAAAGGCGAATTCCACAAAGGACTCAATGAGGCAACAACTATGGCAACAATTACTGATTTGGAAGCAGGTGGAAAAACGCCTGACCAGGTTCTCATGGATCGTGCAAAGGCCGTAGGAATCGACCCGACCGGCATGGCAGTCGATGAACTTGAAAAGAAAGTTGCAGCGCTCGAATCCCTAAATTCTGAAGAGTGATTAGGCGCGCTTCAGTTTCATTGGAGAACCGCATCGGTCACACAGTTTAACGTCATCCTTTTTTGAACGGGATGCTTCTGATGAAACCTCTTCCGTCTGTCGACATCCAATGCAGCGCAAGACCCATTTCCATTGCTGTTTTCCTCCGTTCGTCATTACGCCCTCGACATGAATGCCTGCTTCTCTTGCAACGTTTTTCATCCGATAGTCGTCGGTGACGAGACTGGTTTGGTTTGCAATAGCGAGCGCCAGTAAATCGATATCAACATCCGAAAGCCGGGGCAGGTCGCCAGTCTTTGCCGCAAGATCAAGGACGACCTGTCGCTCATTCGTACTTGCTGATCTCCAGTCCATATCCAACGTTTCAATCAACATCCAACGTTGTTCATCGACGCGAGACAACTCTGTTTGTTGAAGTGTGGAGACGACTTGCCCACGACATCGCTCTATCGGCCAATGGAGCAGAGCACTGGTATCCAGAACGGCCATGGACAAAGGGTAGGGAATAAACGTAAAGAAGACGTCGATGACCCATATCCTCAAGAAGCCGAAACGGTACCTCTCTTCATGATTGGAGAAGAATTCATTCTTGAGTTCTTCAATCAGTTTGGACCGTTTGCACTCGCATTGCTTTCATTCACAGAGGCCATTATCCAACCAATTCCGCCCGATGTCATGTTCCTTCCAATGGCTTACGATGAACGAGACAGTGCAGGAACGTTGCTTTGGCTGTGGTTTATCGTTACCTTTGCTTCCGTCATTGGAGCTATCGTTGGACATGCCCTTGGAAAACGATACGGAACCAGACTTCTCGACCGGTTTGGAAAACCTGAACATCGAAAGCGTTTGGAATATCTATTCGAGCGTTACGGAACATGGGGGATGTTCATCGCCGCAGTATCGCCTCTTCCATACAAAGTGTTTGGATGGATAGCAGGTGCAAGCGACATGAAACTGCAACCGTTCATCCTTGCGGGAATTTTTGGAAGAGGTCTACGATTCGGATTGGAAGCGGTGCTGATTTACCTGTATGGTGATGCTGCGATGGATGCTGCACAATGGTTGCTCGATCGTGAAATCTTCATGGCTGTCATCCTCCTTGCCACAATAGGAGTTTTCTATTGGTGGTTTAACAGACAAGGCTCCATGGATTCTGCAACATAGAGGTGTTGGTTTGGCTGTTGAAACCGGAGCATTCCTAGGCCTTCTCACGATTTTGAGTGTTGGTATTTTTACACCTGGACCAAACAACATCACAGCTATTTCACATTCTGCCGTTCACGGGGCAAGGAGCAATGTCTCCTTACTTGTTGGGATGGTTGTTGGTTTCATCTTGGTTCATCTCATCATAGGATTAACCGTGGAACAAATTGACAAAGATTCAATCCTTTTTTCTTTCTTGGAGTGGTTCGGACTCCTCTTTTTTGTTCTTCTCGGCGTAATCATTCTACGATTGCCAATCGAACGCTTATCCGTTGATGAAAGTATACAAAGAATCGACTACCGTCATGGTATTTTGCTGCAATTTGTTAACGGAAAAGAATGGGTGTTTGTATCGGTTATTATGATCGAATTCTTGGAAGGTTTTGGTGGAGGGATAAGTGGAATCCTTCTCATCACTTCGATCACAACCACAGGTGGACTTCTTTCTATGATTCTTTGGACCGTGCTTGGACATAAACTCATGGATACGCTTCGTCACGAACGACGTGGCAAAGTCATGATTCGATGCCTTGCAGGAGCAATCTTCGTTTTTGCAGGATTGGGTTTGGTTCGACAATTAGTCTGAATTTCTGGATTGCTCATACCAAGCCTTGAGTATGTTCCCTTCAGCAAGTAAAAGATGTTCTGCAATCGTACCCTGCTTGCGATTCATTTGCCGTGCAATGTCCTGTTGCTTGCATTGACGAGGGTGGTCGTAGTAGCCCATGTGAATCGCAGTTTCCAACACTTGCTTTCGCCGAGGTGACATATTTGGAGCGGTTAACCATTCACCTTGGTATGCTTTGTTCACTGTCAGCGTAAATCGAGAGCCAAGAAGTTGTTTGATATCTTGCAAAAAATTTGAGAGCCCGCGTGGTGTACCTTGCATGGAAAGCACCAATTGCTTCTTTTCAATAAGGATTGGAGGGATTGGCCATGCATCTTTTTTCCCTGAAATCAATCGAGCAATGGGGCCACTCATTCTCGCTGTAAACAAGACGTCTTTTCCATCGGTATGAAGAACATCGATGACCTTAACTTCAGGGATTGAGTCGATGTCCTTTATCGATCGACTGTTCATTAATGTAGCACAGAACAGCATAATAGGTGACGAATCCGACATTTCAACGATTCGAATAAACGAAAGTTGTTCAAACATGTTTACAAGTCCACCTGATGGTAAATCCATAGCATCTTCGTATTGAATGATGAATTGCATCTTTGAGAGCATAGC
The DNA here is from genome assembly GCA_049438185.1 of Candidatus Poseidoniaceae archaeon. GTDB lineage: Archaea > Thermoplasmatota > Poseidoniia > Poseidoniales > Poseidoniaceae > MGIIa-L2. Next base: position 163,854 of record JBMTJI010000001.1, on the reverse strand, counting down.
ATCACCCGTTATGATAGGGTGTTCAATGGAGTATCTATACCTAACGTAAGAAAACGAAGAAGAAAAGTTTCCAGGTGCTCGTGCCGGGATTCGAACCCGGGTCAGCGGGATGAAAACCCGCGATGATGGACCTGGCTACACCACACGAGCCAATGACCTCCCGTGTCACCTCTTGTTCATAACCGTTGGCTATCCAAATCTTGTGTAAGTGACCCGTTTCGTTATTGCAAAAGTCGACTTAACAAATCATCCATCGTATCTTGCGAAAACGATTTTGATTTGTTGAGAGTCATGGTACGACCAATCACATTGCTTCCGAGGAATGAAAATTGATGTCGCATGGCCATCAGACAATGAGCACCGCCCCCGCCGCTATGGGATGCAAGCAAGACGGTTCGGTTGTTGAACAATCGACGAAAATCGTCGCTTTGTACCGAAAGCCAAGCAATCGTGTTGTTAAGTGCGGGTGGCATAACGCCATTGTATTCAGGAGCACAAACAATCAATGCTTCTGAATTGAGAAGAAGATCTGAAAGTTCTGACGTATCTGGCGCTTTGATTGAATCACCATCCAGTTCAGGAGTGTATACCGGCCAATGGAGTGTCGTTAAATCAACGATGTTTGAATTCTTGCCGAGTTTCTTCAAACTCTCCGAAAAGCGGTGAGCAAGGTCGAGATTTTTTCCTGAGGAGGCTGCAAGAACCAACACATAGGAATCCATGCTGTACGATATGGCCTGTTCTATTTCAATCGTTGGTTCGTGTGTAAATACCATGAATTGAAATACGTCACACGAGAGGGAATTACTATGTTCATTGAATTACTTGAACAACATCAAGGCAATTTTCTCATCTTTACGGGACGCTTTTGTGGGTATTGCACCGCTGCAAAGCGATTGCTTACGCAGAAACAACTCCCGTTTGTTGAGATTTCATTTGATCAGAACCCTCCCGAACTTCGTGACGAAGTTGTCGAAGCAACCATGCATCGAACCGTACCCGTCATCTTTGACGTTCGTGGCGAGGATCGAATCTTCGTTGGAGGATTTGATGAATTGAGCAAATATCCGCTCAACTGACGAAGGTATTCAACCAATCTTTGAGAACGTCATGATGCTCGGTTGGGATCATATGTCCCTTCTGATGCTCAACCAATTCGACACTCCATCCAGCTCCCTCAAAGAGGTGGGCAACAGCCCAGCCATCTTCAATTGGAACGCGTACGTCCCGAATACCATGCATCCAAAACATTCGTTTCTTGTCAAGTTCTTCCAGGCGTAGACGCAATTCCATCGGTCGAACCAAACGTGTTCCAAGTGCAACAATACCGACGATTCGGTCGGCAAGAGGCAATTGCAACATTTCCTGAGCCATCGCTCCTCCCTGTGAAAATCCTCCAACGACGAGTGGACCCATAGGTGCTTCTTCTGCAATCAACTTCTCGAGTTGAGAGAGTGATGAATCTACATCCATCAACTCTCGTCGGGAAAGTTGGAGCCGGCGCGTTACATCCGGATCTTCATCCTCATAACGCCACCATGTTTTCCCACGACGAGGGTGGTCGAAACGAGCATCCGGAACGAGTAATGTCCAACCTTCTGGAAGGATTTTTTCTGCGAATGGCCGCATCATCTCGGCGGTTCCGGTCATCCCATGCATCATGATGAGTGTAGGCATGAGCGTCACCTCACAACGTCCACTGGAACACGAGTGCTCCAGCGACTTTGAGATGAATGAACGAAGACGGTCCACGAACAGTTACTGTGAGTGAATAATCTCCGGAATTTGATGGAATGGTTCCAATCGCTCCTTTTTCAGTCGCTCCAGAACCCCATGCGCGCGTGAGTGGAGATGCTCCTGCATGATCTTTCATGGTGAGTGATCCCGATGCGGCACCGTTTGAGGCAATCTCGACATCAAGATACCAAACCAAGGTATCCCAATCACCTTCATCTGGATGCCCAGAATCAAGGAACGAGTCGTAAACTTCCTGATCGTTCTCCTCATACAATCTGTCGATGAGATCTCGTGCTCGATAAAAGAAAACATCACCCCCATAGTTGGAGCGAGCGATGTTCAAGTCCATGCGGAGTTGGATGGTTCCGTCACCATCCCTCCAGATGAGACGCTCGAGGAAGCCTTTGCTACCACTGAATGTGTAGGATAATTCGTGACCCTCTTCTGATTCTGCCTCAACTCGAGCGTTACCGTTGTCGAGCGAAATTGTCGTAGCATCCCATTCTTGTCCAAGAAGCGTGAACGACCATTCATCACCAACAGACCATGGGAATGAGAATACTTGTTGTGGTTCACCGTTTTCGTAGACAGCCAATGCGTCGATTGTCATTCGACCAAGAAATGGATTGTGATTGATGACAGCATGACGTTGCGCTTCACGCTCCGACGAAATCCCGAGAACATATTCTCCCGAGGCGTTATCGATCTCAGCAACAACAAGGCGTGCACTGTCTTCACCGAATTGAGGCGTAATGAACGTGTAAAGCCAGTTTTGCCCAACATTCCATTCAGGAAGTTGCTTTTCTTCCTCCGTCATGCTGTTGGTTGAACCTGATGAAGCATCATTGCTGGTACAACCAGCAAGGCTCATGCAGAGCAACAAGGCAACCAAGAACAGGCTACGATGCAATGCTTGCATGGTTTGGCCTATCGACCACTGTTCAAGAGGCTAACGCTTGAACGTCTCATAGGAGTCCGTTGTCCGTGAGCTTGCCAGTACCAGCAAGAACGACTGCAACAATGGACATCAGTTTGATGAGAATGTTAAGCGATGGTCCCGAGGTGTCTTTGAACGGGTCACCGATGGTGTCACCGATAACAGCAGCATCGTGAGCGTCGTCACCCTTTTTTGCACCAGGGATGTGATCTTGTTCAATCGCTTTCTTGGCGTTGTCCCAAGCACCACCAGCGTTGGCCATGAAGAGTGCCATCAAGACACCGGTCACGAGTGCGCCTGCGAGCATTCCACCGAGTGCTGCGGTTCCAAGTCCGAATCCAATGATAACTGGAGCGACGACTGCAACGACACCGGGTCCAACCATCTCACGGAGAGCTGCCTTCGTCGAGATGTCAACACAGGTTTGGGAGTCTGGCTTGACGCCTTCCTTTCCTTCGAGGAGTCCTGGGATTTCCTTGAACTGTCGTCGGATTTCAACAACCATGTCGCCAGCAGCCTTTCCAACCGAAGTCATGGTCATTGCAGCGACAACGAAGGGCAGTCCGCCACCGATGAGGAGACCGATGACAACCATTGGCTCGGTCAAATCAAGGTTGACACCACCAACGGAGGTTGTGTACGCTGCGAAGAGGGCAAGTGCTGTCAGGGCAGCAGATCCGATAGCGAATCCCTTACCGACAGCAGCAGTTGTGTTTCCAATCGAGTCGAGTTCGTCAGTAATCGCACGGACATCGTCTCCAAGTCCACTCATCTCTGCGATACCACCTGCATTGTCAGCAACTGGTCCGTAAGCATCGACAGTCATCGTGACACCAACGGTAGCCAGCATACCCATGGCAGCCATTGCAATACAGTAGAGACCGTAGGTGTCGCCGCCGAATTCATTGGCTCCGAGGATACCAAGTGCGATGAGAACGACTGGAATGAACGTGGACATCATTCCGACAGAAAGACCTGCGATTGCATTGGTTGCAGGGCCAGTCTTGGACATTTCACCAATGTGAGGAATAGCTCGAGTCTTGATTCCAAAGACCGGCTCAATACCAGTGTAGTACTCAGTAACAAGACCGATGAGAATACCAACAACGCTTCCGAGAACGACAGAGTGCATGATTCCGTATTCTACAGCGATGAGGCCTTGTTGAATGGCGAGGTAACCACCTGCCCAGAAGAGAATTGCTGCAATGAAGGTTGTATTTCGTAGAGCAGCTGCTGGGTCACTACCGTTCTTGAGGAATGTCATCGAGAAGACACCAATGATGGATGCAGCATATCCAATGAATCCGAGGAGAATTGGCATGAGGACATAATCGATAGCCATTGGTGCAGTTTCATCGCTTGCGATGATCATGGCAGCAATGATTGAACCAACGAAGGATTCGAAGATGTCAGCACCCATTCCAGCAACGTCACCGACGTTGTCACCGACGTTGTCAGCGATGACACCAGGGTTACGAGGGTCATCTTCAGGGATTCCTGCCTCGACCTTTCCGACGAGATCGGCTCCCACGTCTGCTGCCTTGGTGTAGATACCACCACCGACGCGAGCGAACAGTGCGATTGACGAAGCACCCATACCGAATCCAGCTGCTGCTGAGAGTGCGTTTCCATCTTCAGCACCAAGCCAGTAAGCGATGAGAGAGATACCGAGCAGCCCAAGACCGCCCACGGACAATCCCATAACGGCTCCACCGTTGTACGAAACTGCGAGTGCGCCTGCTTGACCGTCGTTCTTAGCGGCCATAGCAGTTCGGCCATTCGCCGAGGTTGCAGAACGCATTCCAGAGAATCCTGCAAGAACTGAAGCAATTGCACCTGCAAAGAAGGCAATGGCCGTATCAAGGTCGTTGAGATAGGCAAGAACTGCCCCGACAACTACGACGAAAATCGATAGAATCCGATATTCTGCAAAGAGGAACGCCATGGCTCCCTTTTGAATTTCGTCCGTAATATCTGCGACAACTTCGTTGTCAATCTTCACTTTCGTTACTTGATTGTAGAGGTAAAAAGCAATCAAAAGTCCTACGGCACCTGCGCCTGCTGCAATTAAGGGTATATTGTCCATCATAAGGTACACCTGTGCTTCGCCCGACCTTAGAACCCCTCATAAGAGATTCCCTGCGATAACAGGTATCAAACGCTACTTTTCGGCCCCCATTCTTTACGCCGATGGGTTCTACATCCAATCGTTGAAAGAGGGGGAACTCGTCGGAAGGACATGGGCATCAGTGCAGAGGAGATCTTGGCTGAGATTGGCCCTGTTCAGGAAATTCTTGATGCGCACGATGGCGTAGTTACCGTTCTTGACACAAGTGATGGCAACATCATGCTCTCACTTGACGGAGGTTGTAATGGATGTTCGTCCACGCCAATGACGGCTATGCAAATTTACTATTCCCTCAAGAAACTCGATGCTGTCAATGATGTGATTTTTGTCAATGGAGAGCTTCCTGAATACATGCGTACGTTCATCAATCAAAAAATGGAGAAGGAAGCAGCAGACTCATCTGACGATGATCCTGGCGAAATCGTGTGATTACTCCTCCTCAACGTGTCTTCCGATGCTATGAGGATTTGCTCCAAACGAGACATTTTCCCCTTTGATGTTCATTCGAGCAGCAATAGCGAGAACGATACAAACGATCGAAAGCGGACGTGGCAAGTAGTTCGAACCCCATAACGAACCCCCTGCCAACGATAGCCACCACAACGATGCAGCTGCAAGAAGAAGTGTTGTGAAAATAATGTTCTGGACGAGGAGTTCGGCCTTTTCCGAACGTGAAAACGTTGCAACAAACATGAACAAGATTGCCGAGATGCTGCAGAAGGTTTGGACGAGTATGGAGATGAACTCGACTTCGACCATGAATCAACCAGACGCAGGAGGTTTTTGAAACAACCACTTGCCATCCTTTTTGAGGCGTGGACAACAGAAGACATCATGGCAGGCAGTGCGTTCAAACTTCCGAAGGCTCGAGCGAGCGGTGCTCCGTATTTTTCTCGCAACCAAGTAGCCGCTGTTCTTCATCAGGTCGCTGTCCTTCTCGAACTCCAGGGTGCGAATGTCTTTCGAGTAAGATCGTATCAAAACGGGAGCCGTATGATTGGAACAATTACGGAAGACCTCCACGAATTGGTCGTCACCGGTCGGTTGTTTGAAATGAAAGGGATTGGAAAAGGACTCGGTTCCGCCCTTTCTCAAGCAATTCTTGAAGGAACTTGGCCTGAAGATTGGATTCGTTTGCATGAAGATACACCTCATGGGATGATCGAAATGCTTGGTATTCCAGGACTCGGTCCTAAACGAATCAAATTGATGCATGAAGAACTGGGCGTCGACTCGATTGCAAGTCTCAAGGAAGCTGCAGAACAGGGTCGAATTGCGCCAATGAAGGGATTTGGAAAGAAGTCGGAACAACGGATGCTCGATGGAATTGAACTGCTCTCGCGATTCCGTGCACGTCGACGTTTGGATATTGGCCTCAAGTACGGAACGGCCTTTGAGCAGAGAATCAAGGCTCTCCCAGGTGTTGAACGCGTCCAACTTGCAGGAAGTGCGCGCCGTCGAAAGGAAACGATTGGTGACCTCGATATCGTGGTCGGTGTCAAGCCAGAACACCATGATGAAGTTGCGAACGCAATCCTTGCATTGCAAGGGATCGCCGACGTCAAAGGTGCGGGTGATTCAAAAATCAGCCTTATTCTTGAGGCCAGTATCTTCGAGGACGGGTTTTCTGTTGGCCACATTGACGCCAATGTTTTGGAAGCAATTGGTGGAGATGATTACGAACAATTGGAAAGCGCTGGAACCATTGATGCTCAAGTTCGATTGGTTCCTCCGGAAATGTTTGCATTTACACTAGCATACTTCACTGGAAGCAAAGAACACAACATCGCAATGCGCCAACGGGCCATCGATCGTGGTCTTCGACTCAACGAATTTGGTCTCATTCCAGAAACCAAGGCAGGAGAACTGAAAGGGATTGAAGCAGCACAGTATTCCCTCTCCGCTATGACGGAGGAAGAAATCTATTCGCACCTTGATTTGCAATGGGTTCCGCCTGAACTGCGCGAAGATACGGGTGAAATTCAATCGGGAAGCGAGCAAAATCTTCCACAACTCTTGGAACTCGATACCATTCAAGGAGCACTTCACAACCACACCGTTGTCTCTGACGGTGAAGCGACACTCGAACAAATGGCGGATGCCGCTCAATCGCTTGGATGGACGTGGCTAGGCATTGCTGACCATTCACCCACATTGAAGGTTGCAAATGGGGCACCAGCCGACCGATTGTTGGAACAAGGGCAAAAAATCCGGAAATACAACCAAAACTGGCAGGATGAAGGGGTAAATTTCAGATTGTTTCACGGGGTCGAATCCGATATCCTTGCTGGAGGAAAACTCGATCATCCAGATGAGGTGCTCAGTGAACTGGATTATGTTGTTGCATCCGTACACGCAATGACAAAATGGCGAGGTCGAGATGAGAGCGAGAACACTGAGGAACTTCTGAAGGTTCTCGAGCATCCTGCAACGAAAGTCCTCGGTCATCCAACCGGTCGAATTCTGCAAGGACGTGAAGGATACGAGGTCGATGTCCATCGACTGATTGATGCCATGGCAGAACATATCGAGGAAGGACGGTTCAAATCAATTGAACTGAATGCGAGTCCATATCGACTTGATATTGATTACCGTCTTTGCAAGTATGCAAAACTCATGGGGGTTCCAGTCGCCATCAGTCCCGATGCACACTCCATTCGTGGATTAGCCGACATCCAATATGGTGTCATGACCGCACGAAAGGGATGGCTCGAAAAAGGCGATGTTATCAATTCGATGAGTGCTGACGCATTGGCTCAACAATTAGCGCTTCAATGAAGCAACAGTTCTTGAATGAGAGCAGGGTGGTGCAAGCATGCGACTCACAAGGACATTGATTATGGGGGCACTCATGGTGATACCAGGACTTTTCCTTGGTTTGCTGCTGTGGATTCTCGTCGGGCAACCACAAGATGGTGAATCACCTCTTGTTGAGGCTCTTGTCTGCAATGCTGTCCCACTTGCAAGTATCTTCTCTGGTTTATTCTTTGGATGGGTAACGGGCTCAGAATACGCCGAATAGGTGATGGCATGAAGCGCAAGGAGAAAGCCGAGCGTATTCAGAGCATGCTTGAGGAATTGTATCCAGAAACACCTGTTCCATTGGATCATGATACTCCGTTCCAATTGCTTGTTGCCGTATTGATGAGTGCACAAACTACTGACTTGAAGGTTAACCAAGTCACTCCAGAACTCTTCAGGCAAGGCCCAAATCCAGAGAAAATGGCTGCATTGGAAGTTTCTCAGATTCAATCCATGATTCGAGAAGTTGGGCTTGCACCAACCAAGGCCAAGAACATCAAACGCCTATCAGAGCTCCTTCTCGAACGACATCAAGGAAACATTCCGAATACCTTCGAAGAACTTGAAGACCTTCCTGGAGTTGGGCACAAAACCGCTGGTGTTGTCCTTGCACAAGCCTTCGGCATCCCTGCTTTTCCAATTGACACACACATCCATCGCTTAGCCGCAAGATGGGGTTTGTCCAGTGGTCGAAATGTTGACCAGACCGAGAAGGATCTCAAAGCCATTTTTCCAAAGGAGGCTTGGAACGATCTTCACCTCCAAATCATCTTTTTTGGACGAGAATATTGTCCTGCAAGATACCATGACTTGTCCGAATGCCCCATTTGTTCGTGGGCTGCAACAAAGAAGCGAATTGCTGAAGAAGCAAAGATGAACAAGACAAAGAAATCAAAGTGAAATGCTCAGGTTGAATCCAGAACCAAGCATTTGCAACAACATGATTGTACCCAAAATCAGTAGCGTGATTCGTAGGACCGGTGTCGTCGTGTCCTCATCGTACGCTTCACGGACAAAAGCGTAGCCGATAAGCCCTACACCAACCATACCAATGAGGGTGGCAAAGGTGTCCATCAATCGCTCAAAGTCTGTGTACGATTCAGTATCTTCCGCAATTTTTGTGACATAATCAGGATCGGTTGGGTCGTAATCGATTGCTGCAGGTGGACCCGAAAAATCAGGAAGAACGCTTACCAGTCCCGCAATCAAAATGAGAATGACTCCAATCATGAGGAACTTGTGCAACGAGAACAAGCCTCCTCCCATCATCGCTTGTTGAGGAGGATGGTACATGTTCGTCGCTGGCGGGCTTACTTGTTGTGCAGGTGGTTGCATGATGTAACCATCAACAACGAAGCATATACTCTTTTTCTAGACTCCAAAGAAGGAAGATGCCCCTTCAAGGAGAACCGAAGTAATCCAGGACGTGATTCCTGCAATCCAGAGCAATTGAATCGCTTGACCTGCTGCACTCGTCTTCCCACCACCGCGTAAGCGGGTTGCAATTGCAGATACAGCGATGATTTGTCCTAAGATGAGAATTGAAACGATGATCTTGAACATCCGAATGTTATCCTCCACAGATGTTGCATCTTCCATGACAGGAAGGGCAATACCACTTCCAAAGTCCTGTAATGCACCTACATCTGTCGCAGCAAGGCCAGTTGCGACACCGGCAATCGCTTCACCAAGTTGCAAAACAATTGAAATTGTTACATTCAGTGATGTCACGCTCGCAATGAGGAGTCCCAGAGCGACACCCCACATCGTATTGGCCGAAAGTGAACGACGTCTCCTAAGCGAAAGCAGATTACCAACTGAACGAGAGACCATCTCCGCTGTCTCAGCTGGTTTACCTGATGATTGTGAACCCTCAATGTAAATTCGAGTGTAACGCGAGATGACGGCGGAGTTCGTGTCCGCATTGAAGTAATCCCATGCTCGATCGGAGTCAATACGTGTTGCAAGTCGACGTTCCAGTCGATCGATGGAAGCATCCAGCATACCGAAATCAACACCTCGGAGTGCTTTGATTGTGGCTGAAGGTTCTGCACTTCGAGCTTGTGCAGTTCCACCTAAGGCACGAATGAAATCAGGGTAGGCACCATCACGACGTTGTACGTTGCTTTCTTCACGGCGAATCAACCATGCCGGAATCAACATCGGGGAGAGTGGAGCTGCGAGGAGGATGAGTCCGTATCGGTCCCATTGTGAACTGATTTCTTCCCAAGTGGAAATAACGACGAATATCGTAATCAAAAGCAGAAGCAACGATACAGCACCCGCAGAGAGGAGTGAACGCGTGAAATTGATTCTGAAGGGCGTATCGAGTTCATCACGAGCAAAGATGAGATCACGAGGAATTGTTGCTCGAAACGCCATCATAGCACCAACTTGGATGATGATAAACAACATCGATGCGAGTAAGAGGAACCGCAACCGAGAAGCGACTTCAATCGGTGCATCGTTGTCTCCACCGACTTCAAACAGAACAAGGTGAATCCCTGCGATAACCAATCCAAAGAGCCCTGCAGTAACCAACGAGACATAGATTTCTTGCATCGTATCGACACTTTCCAATCGTGTATCGTAGAGGGTATTGTATTGTTCCGCAACAGTTTCCTGCTCAGATCGCATGAATTCATCGATCGGTTGACCTGCTTCAATGGAGAACGCCATTCGGTCGAGGAAATCCGTCCAGAGTGGGCTTGGGCTTTGTTGAGCGACAATGCGTGCAGCCTCCGGGAGTGATGTATGCCATTTGTCAACGAGTGTTTCAATGCGTTGAACTTCCGTCGCAAGTTCACCATAATCACGCATCTGTTTGAGAATATCGAAAATGGATTGTGCACCCACTTCTCCTAACGAAAGAATACCCATTCGAGTGATGAACATGTGCATCTCTCGCTCAATGAGGTTCGCTGAACGGGTGACTTCAAGCAAGGGGAAGGCCATTGCACCTCCTGCTGCGAGAACCGGTAGCAAGAAGAGGAGGAGGATTCCTGAAAATCCTGCGAACAGGGCGCCTTCAGCAAAACCTCCAGTGAGGAAAATCAAGAGGAGGGATGCGAGTAGACCTGCTGCGAACGCCCCGCCGACATAGATTGCGATGAATCGAGCCACCGGCATCTCGAGCCGACGGATGGCAATTTGCCACATCGGCATTCGTTCCAACGTTCATCTCCTCCTCACTTATGATTGACGCCAACCCACGAGTCGACGGCACTGTCAAAATGTTCCCAACCACTATTGTAGTAAATGTTGAGCAAATCAAAGACATCATCGTAGTGGGTAAGGTCACGGTCTGCCATTCGCTCAATAGCTGCTGCTCGTCGAAGCATCTCATCGTAAATGTCACGCTTATTGGCAAAACCAGCCATAGCAGCAATCTTGTTTTCCAACAGGTGAGATTGGAACATACCACGGAAGTAATGCTTGTCCTTAACAGGGTCCCACTCGAACATACCACGTGTAAGCACGCCATCGCTGTGTTTGTTGTAACCAATGACCTCGTCAATACCCGTAATACGTCGAGCAATTCCACCACCTGGTGCTTCGACAACCTCTTGGAAAATAGCGAAGTTGAGGTTGTCAAAGAAACGAATGGGAACATTGATTGGATCACCCGTAAAACGTTGAATCATTTTGACGATGGATGATGCGTGGAATGTAGCAATAACAGGGTGACCCGTTTGCATAGCTTGGAAAGCAGTTGCTCCTTCAACACCACGGATCTCACCAATGATGATGTATCGAGGGCGGGAACGCAAAGCAGCCTTGAGAAGATCGAACATTTCAACACGTGAGTCTTCGTTCTTTGAGTCACGTGTGACAAGGCGTTGCCATATTTTGTGGCGTACCTTGACTTCAGGTGTATCTTCAGCAGAGTAGATCTTCACGTTATGGTCAATGAATGGAAGAATAGCATTGAGCGTCGTGGTCTTACCAGAAGCAGTCTCTCCTGAAACTAGGACTGACATACCATATTCAAGGCAAATCCAGATGTATGCTGCTTGTTGGGCACTCATTGTGCCCCATTTAATGAGTTGAATCACCGAAATGGTTTCTTCAGCGAACTTACGAATGGTGAAGGATGGACCGAGCATCGAAACGTCGTCCGAGAAAATAATGTTGATACGGGATCCATCGAGGAGTGCGCCGTCAATAATCGGCTTATTGTCCGATACAGGACGGCCAATGCGCTCCGACATTGCGCGGAGATAACGAGCGAGAATCTCACGTTCTCTGAAACGGATGTTGGATGTTACCATCCCGAAGACCTTGTGATCCATGTGGATATGCTTCAGTCCTACAGAGTGGATATCTTCCAGCATCTCATCCGAAAGGAGTGTTTCAAGCGGCCCGTTTCGAATAAGGTCACGAATGACGATGTAACGTAAACGCTCACGTTGAACATCAGAAACGACAATTCGTTTGTCATCAAGCCCTACAAGTTCCCAAATTCGGCCACGGCGACGGGAGACAATGCTGGCTTCAGCCTCAGAGATTGTGTATCGATCGATCATCTGGCCAAGGATGGTTTCGAATTCTGAATCCGTGGTAAAGGACGGTGCAGAAGGTGCTTCTTGGAGTAAGGTTTCAACCAAGTCACGACGAATGTTTTCTTCTTCCTCATTTAATTGAGGTTCCAAGCCGAACCAGAGGATTTGCCCACCACCTTCCTCGTCGCTTGGAGGCTCATAGATGTGGACGAAAACGGGTTCTTTGGTAATGTAGATGAGATTGAGTGGTCGTTGTTTCTTCGCATCTCGATCGAGAGGACCATAGTAAATTGGACGAGTACCGTAGCGCTTTTCGAAGTCTCGAACCCAATCTGCGACGTGGCTGTGAGTAGCCATGACCGAGGCGAGGTCGCCTCGTTGGAATTTGAGTTCTTCGTCAGCCATGATTTCACCTCAGCTTACCGCAGTAATATCGACAATGAAGCCCATTCCAGGCTCGACACGCCAACCAATCGATGATTGAACAGGGCCAGCAGCACGCAAATAACGTGTCACGAGAAGCGTTCGCTTCAAATCACCACCAATCAAATTCGTTGAAAGATCAAGAACAACTTCAGCACTTGCTCGAAGAGAATGCAGAAGTTTGGAATCCATTTCATCACGGTCTACCATGAGCATAAGGCTACGTCCAGTGGAGGCGATTTTTCTCAAGCGCTGAATCATGTCGAAGCGTGCTTGATCATCCATTCCATCTGGCATCAACGAACTTGCAGAATCAATGACAACAATATCAGATTCTTCAATGGCTTCACTGTTGAGTACTTCATCAAGACCAACGTTTGGAATCGGCTCTGCAACCGTACCAAAGCGAGAGAAAATCATCAGATTCCCTTTGGTCAGTGCATCCGTAACGCCATAGCCAATCGATTCCATCTGTTCAATCCAGCCACGTGTGGTCAATTCTGTCGTGATCACAAGAACCTTGACCTCGTTATGGAGAAGTCCATGGACAAAGCGTTGGCTAACGAGGGATTTACCAGACCCTACTTCTCCTTGAAGCATGATAAGGCTTCGATTGGGTAGACGTAGACCCAGCGAATCGGCTAGGCTGTCCGTTTCAACATCATAGGGGAACCCATCTTCGATTGGTTTCGGCATTTCAGTAAGTCGTTCAACCATACAATCGCACCTCCAAAGATACAGAGTCCGAGCCACGGTACCCATTGGTCACCTCTGATGAGACTATCGCAGTGAGTGCGATATCATCACCGGATTGATAGGTCCAGGTGTTTTCGTGTACAGTCACCTCGAGAAGGTGATCTTCATCCCAATCTCCAGTTGCGGGTATAAGGGATGCGTTAATCGAGGCGGCCATCGTTTGTCCATCAATGAGAACAACAAGTGTGGATGAGTCCAGAAGGGTTCGTCCTGTGTTTTGGAGGAAGAACGTAATCTCATTTGAGGTCGTATTCAATGCGACCATCATAGGGTCTCCAGCAAAATCAACGCTCGTATCTTCTTGAACTTCAAGTGCAGCAGTTTCCTGTGCAGTAATCTGAGCCATTCCACCCCATTGGTTGATGAGAACGACACTCACGATTCCAGAAACGAGCAATGCCGTTGTCAAAAAGATGAATGATGATGCTCCGCCGTCTGCCATTGATTCACCTCATCCAAGTGTTTGCGCCGTTGTAAGCCCGCCTGCGGTAAGTGAGATTCGATTGTATGTCGATGGTCCATCTTCGAACCATTTGAGAGAAATCGTTTCTCCGGGATACCAGTTTGTACTGTTGATCGTCGGCGTGTATGCGCTTCCCAAATTCGTCGGTGTCTGTGTTGTCCCTCCATCGAGGAAGAGCCACACTTCCCGATGCGGAAGCGTTACCGTGCCTGTATTTGTGAAATTCCCATAGATGAGATTGCCGATATCTGAAACCAATGTAGCCGTGCTGGTAACCCCGGACTGTGTGCTCATATTGACAGTGATGGCTGGAGGGGACGAGTAATTCCCGTGACTGGTGATTGTCACGGTTTCTATTCCTCCAGATCCATCAACGGTAAACGTGCCTTCAAATCCGCTTCCAGTTCCACTAACATTGAACGTTCCATCGACGTATCCACTTCCATTTGCGGTGATACTGACATCAAGGACAGCACCTTCCCACAACGTTGCGTCATCAATTTGGAACGATGGTAAAGGGTCTCCAGCATCATCAATGATCTCAAGACTGGTATCCAATCGGTTATCGAGTGTTTGCACAGCAAGTGCAAACACCAACAACAGCGAGGTACCAACCACGAGAGCACCAACACCTACTGAAGCGCCCATGCATCATTCCTCCGACTTCGATATTTGTGAACGCCAAGATTCAACAATCGCTGAAAAGGTAAGCAGTTTCCGATGTGAGAGATGATCGTTTAATGCAGATTCCGCCTCTCCAGGAGCAGCCAACTGAACGATAGCAAGGACGGCACGTCCTTCCTCTTCACTCAGCATTCCGCTTTGAACGGCTTTCTGAGCAAAGCTCACAGCCGCCATACCAGAGAGGTTGTCCAGCAACAATGCAGCAACCATTGCCGCACCAACGCCATCGTTCGCAGCCTGCTCATACGAACCCTTTGCTAGGAAAGGATTCGCTGCAAGAGCCTGCGCCTCGTACAACTCAACAAGTCGTGCTTCGTCAGATTGTCGCAGTCGATCGACGCCACCACCCACAGGGAGAACTTCTCCATCTGCAGTGACAATGGTGTCACCCGCTGCTCCTTCTACCGAAACATCATCGCCTTCCTCACCCGCCTCTGAGGATTCTTCATCCTCTGACGCAGGTGCAACGTTTGCTTGTTCCATCTTGTGTGAAATCAGTCCAAGCACGTCTTCGACCATGTCGAGACGGCTGCTGATCATACGTTCCAGACCGGATGTATCCACCTGTGCATTGACGGGCGCTGCCGGTTGAGGGGCAAGCGTTGCCGTTACAGATGGAACAGATCCAATACTGTTCAATCGTGCTCGAGTCGGACCGGGGGAGATGGTCCATGCATCCTCTTCACTCAACTCTCCTTGTTCGGGGAGTGGCACTTGTTCAATGGCCACATTGGCCATAATCTTCAAGCGCTCTTCTGCGAGTTCAGCGTCTGCGTCCCGGTCGTTCCCTGCACTGCCAAATGGCCATGCCATGGTACAACCTCCTGTGCTCGACCTGCAAGAAGCAAGTCATTGCACAGGCAGACTCAGACCACCACTGCTCCGTGAGAGTCATCGTTGACTTTCAGAACCTCGTATGTGCTTCCTCCACCAACAACGTGAACGTACAATGTGGCACGAACGTTGTCGGCGAACATTGTGCTAGGGCTGCAGTCCTGTGTGTTAGCGCCGGTGCCAGTATCTGCATCAATAGAGACTCTGTAGGCAACACCAGCCTCAGCAGTTGTAGCTGCAGTCGGAACCGCAGCTGAGTCTGACAATTCAAAGATGATGCTGTTACCGCCTGCTCCTGCCGTGTCATCGAATTCTCCAGCGATACGATCTGTTGTTGTGTTAGTCACGTCCTCGCAAAAGATCTGCCAAAGGATGTCACCAGGAGCGGTGTCATCTGAACCTGCGGCAAGACGGAAGTACACCACATAGGTGTTATCCGGGTCGTCGACAAAGACGTTGAGGATTTGGACTTTACCAGACATTTCGTCGGTTGTGTCATCACCAGTGGATTGAGCGTTCTGTTGAAGCTTTTCTGCAGTTTGAATAATGACCGCAGCAGCAACAGCAGCAACGAGAATCAAAGCAATGAAGACAATCATTGCACCAATACCAATTGCGGCTAGGTTATCGTTTTCCATTTTCTTTTCTTGTGTGTTCTTCATTTTAATCACCTCAAACAACGACGTCTCCTACTGTTGGAGCGCTACCGTATTGGAGTTCTTCGTATGTGCTACCACCGCCAACAACAGTGAACAGCATAATATGGTCTTGATTGGCATAAGGTGCACAACCCGTAATATCCAGAACGACGACATAAGTTGTCCCTGGATTCAGAGTAATGACAGTTGCACCTTCACCATCACCTGTGTGGAGAGTTGCACCTGCGAGGTCACCTTGTGCAAAGACAGTGGAATCATCCGCCGTCCCAAGAATGTTGTCTGCGCCGTCATCTGCACAGATGACGGTGTAACCAATATCATCGCCTTCAGTCGGCTCTGAACCTGGCGCCAATTCAAACGTCACAAACAACTCACTTAGGGCAGGGCCGGTTGAGTTCGTTTCAATAATAACGTTGATCAGCGTCAACTTGGTTGACATCTGCTCTTGGGTGTCGTCACCACTGGCTTGGGCGTTCTGTTGCAGTTTCTCTGCGGTCTGAATAATGACCGCAGCTGCTACTGCCGCAACCAGAATCAATGCAATGAACACAATCATCGCACCAATACCGATTGCAGCAAGTTCGTCTTGCTTCGTTTCTTTTTCGGTTTTCATTTTTTTCACCTTTTTTTACTCGTCCTCCCTCTTGTGAGGGTGGAGTGGGATACGGGTCAAAGAGCACCTCCTTGACCCAAGTCAATTCGAAGTGGAATTCGAATAACAGCCACTTCGTCAGGCGTTAGCCTGCTAATGAATGGCACCTTATCGGCAGTGAAGCCTGGTGGCATCCAAGGTTGAATAAGAACATCGACGAGAGGTTCCATCGATCTGTTTTGTGCACGAACGGTTACAATCACGTTACCATTCCTCATTTCGTACCCGGTCGCAATTGAAAGTTTTCGTGAAAGTGGAATTTCATCCGCTCCGTGTCGACGTTCTGCTTGAATCTCAAATCGAACTGGTAAATTACCTCCAGGACCAATGACTGGAACATCGATGAAAGATGGTTTTGCAACCCAACCGTCTGGTACTGGAGGTGCAAGACGCATCATTGGAAGAGGAATATCACCATCGTTGATGATTCGAACGAGAAGGATACCAGTCTCTCCACCAGCAGGCCATCGTGTATCGACTGAGAGCCAGAAGTGACGGAACAAGAATGGATTGAGCGTTGAAGAATTGCCGCCGATAAGATCGTCGACAAGGTACTCGACTTCTGTGGCCGCATAACCCACGTCTCCGATTTCTGCGGCGCCTGTTGCATTGCGTAGACGACGTAGGACGTTCTCAACCTCTTCTTCGGCAAGTGCCTTTTCTCGCAACAATCGATGCAACATAGCGATGCTTCTTCGGAGATAGAGCACGTCCTCTTCAAGGACATTCAGTGCTTTTTCAGCTCGACGCACACTCTTCCTTGCACGACGCAAACGATGTGTTTCGAGGAAGGTCTTGGCTTGGAGCAAGTCGAGTTCGGTCGTTGCAAGCGAATTGACTTCGTCGCTCACAACGTTCTGTACAAGTGATTCAAGTTCTCGGCTGGCTTGCATCAAACGCTGAGCACTTTCAGTGGATGCGGCAATTGCCGCTTGTGCATCAGTAAGGTCACCATCGCCCAACTCAGAGTCCATGATGAATTCGTCCTGCTCAGATTTGCTCTTCGCCATTCGACATCACCTCCTCGTTGGAATCCGAACCGTTCTGGTTGTCAGATGTGGCAGCAGCCTGTGGCGTTTCGAGGATGGCAGAGAGGTCCAAGCCATCCATTGCAAGATCGTTGAGGAGACGAGCTGGGTCTCCCAAGTCACGCTCGATGCGTGTAGCCTTGACCTCAATATCAGTGAGTTTTCCATACAATGAACCGTAGAGTTTGTTGGCTCGCCGTAAGACAAACCACACCACGAAGGTCGAAACCAAGATGTAGGAAACCAACGAAATAAGGTTGGTCTCATCTGGCGTCATCTGTGGTGGAAGCCCGAGGATAACGCCAACGAACCCAAGAAGCGGTAGACTCAGGATAATGGTCAGTTGTCGACGAGAGTCTGTGAGAGCCTGGAAGTGATCAGCATAGATGGTCGAGATGCCCTTGCGAGCTCGTTGATAGTCCTCGTGGATGTAACGGAATTCCTCACTGCTGCGCCATGCCATACGCCAAACCCAAAGCGAGGCGAAGACGATGGTGACAGGACCCCACCAAGATGCATCGTAAAGGTGGAAGAGGAATCCAAGCATAATGACACCTGAATAGACTGCACCAAGGCGATACTTTTCGTTCTGGTTGGTTAATCCAAGCAAACCAATCGTTACGATGAGAGCAATACCAAACCCTGCGAAAGAGGTCAACGTCGATGGTGCACTCGAATCAACTGCTTGAGCGAAATTCAATTCATCGTTTTCGACAACGTTGTTGAGGGCATAATCGGAGAGAATCTTGACAGTACAATCGGCATCCTTGCTTTGTTCCCACCAATCCAAAGTTTCACCGGTAATCTTCCAGCGCAGTGTAGCAACTTCACCTTCTGCAAGGAAGGGAACAAACGATGGTGCATCCTCAATGACCAGACCTTCGCAAACGAGTTGAGAACTGATTCCAACTGCCAATGCAGTTCCCTCATTTTTCAAATCGAACTCGATGTAGGCTGTTTGACCTTCCATAATCTGGTCAAGTTCATTGCCTTCGGCATCGACAATCTTCTGAGAGTCGGGGTCAATCATTGGATCAGCATACACATTCAGGGCGAATCGGAAGGTTTCTTCCGTGATGGGTTCGCTTGGGTCAGGATGGTGCAGCCGCATGGTGATGTCATAACCATCTCCCGGCAGAATGTTGGGTCGGTCTGGAACCTTCACGTTGAAAATGAGGTTGGGGGAGAGGACATAGGCTGGTCGCTCTGGGAGTTGAATCAATTCACTACCAGGGACACAAGGCGCTGAGAGGTTGATGTAGTGTACACTTTCCTCTCCTTCGAGATTGATGAGAGAGATGTTCCAGACATAGTCCTCTTCATTGAGACCAAGGGCATCAATATCCAGAATTCGCTCGATGCCGCAGAACTCGATTGAGTAGGCGGCAGGAGCCGTATTGAGGTAAGGAATGTGCGAATACTCGATTGGGACTGTCACAGGGTCATCGTTTGCGGGAGCTTGCAGTTTGTCGGCATACCCTGTATCGAAAAGACGTTTCATCTTGAGTGACGTCATGAGTTCCCCGCTACCGTCAACATCAACGTCAGTCGGAACGATCGTAATACGAAGATCTGCAGCGGTTGAGAGTGTTGTACTGCTGCTTCCTGCAGCGTTCTTGTCAACGCTTACGGTCAATTGAACGGGAACGTTTCGTGGTAAGAACAGCGAATCTGGTGAATCGGAATTGACAACCCAATCATCAGTTAAGATGGTTAAACCTGGTGATCTGACTTCATATCCGAGGTCCACATACACGTCCTTGTTTCCTGTGTTTGTGATTACGGCGGACCAAACCCGGTTGTCTCCCTCGTGGAAGAAGTATTCATTTTCCCAACCTTCGATGGTGTAGGTGAAGACAGGAGCGACAAGGAGTTGCACCTTCTTTAGCACATAGACATCATCTGTGACTGGGTCATAAACGGTCAGATTTGCATCGTGTATGGCTCCATCGAGAAGATTGTCTGTTCCGTCGAGGGCAGGGATATTGATGTCGAATGAACCGCTCGATTCGCCATCGATTGGAACCGTGAAGGATTGGACGGTTGGGGTTGTACCCCACCCCCCATCAACGGTGATGTTGATGTTAACCGTTTCAACAAGATTTCCTGTGTTCACAAGGCTGAACGGTAACGTCAAAACGGTTCCAGGTACCGCTGTGAGTGAGTCAGGTGCTGTAAGTTGGACATCATGAACTTCAGATACATTCGCAACGATATTTGCTCTCAACTCGATGAGGTCACCGTTTTCATCGATTGTTGTGACAGTGAGGACTGCCATGTAGAATTCATCGGCACTTGCATCTGTTGATGGAACAATGTTGACACGGACGGATGACTCGTATCCTGCGCCGATAACGAGAGTTGAGGAAGAGTCGAGTTCAAACAAGACATCATCATACCCGCCATCATCCAGTGAAACAGAGAAGGTTGTTGGAGCGTTTCCTGTATTCTCGATATTAACAAATGCAGAGAGTTGTTCATATGGCGTAATGTCAATCGATTGATTGGTAGGCGTTAGAGAGGCGTTGATGGTTTCACCAACACGGATGTCCATCGTTTGTTGACCGATGTAAACGCCACTGTCGAGATCATAGTAGCGTATGGTCAAAGGTTGAAGAAGTCCGGATAGCGCAAGTGGATCCGTCTTTACGGTCAGCGTTACAAGACTGAGATGACCGCCGCTTGTAGCAGGATAATCTTCGAAATCGCTTGCCAAATCAACAATCGTGTCGTCTGGACCGGTTGTTGTCAAATTGGCATACCATCCAGGTGGAAGATTTTCAACAATCTCAAGACGGAAGGAAGAGCGATCGTTTCCAGTGTTCCCAAAGGTGAACATGAAATCGGTGTCGACCCCAACATCCGCATCAAGTGGGCCTGTTTCCGTAATCTCGCCACTGATAACCTTGGGGACAACGATGGAGAGGTTTTGTTCAAGAACTGGAGCGTAGACTGCAGAGGAGGTGTGGACGCTACCAAGCGTTGGTGTGGTCGTTATTGGTATTTTGATAGTACCTGCCAGAGGGAGTTGTCCTGATTGGCTCTGAATACCAAGGGAAGCAGGGAACGACTCACCAAGAATGAGTCCGGTTGCCTCACCGGGACTGACCGTTGCATTCCATCGATCGGCTTCGTTAAATCCACCCGATGTGAGGGCTTCGAACGTAATCTCGCCTACCGTTATGTTGGCATCAATTGTCTCAGCCAAATCGGACACGAGGTTGTGGCGTACTTGAACTTCTAAGGCAAGAATCTCATTGACGCCTACCGTGGAGCCTGCGTTCATAACATCGCTTTCTGAGAGAACGATGGTGTCGACAGGAAGCCCAGGGTCGACGACAATTGCAGGGCGTACCTCAACCTGACCCGAATCCGTAGCAGGCAGGCTACCTGCTTCTGCCTGGGCGATAACGAAAACATTGAGACTATCACCCGCAGCGTTGTGTTCAGCATCGACCAAAGGAAGTTGAATCGGTGGAATTTCAATGTGAATGAATCCTGAAATCGATTCACCAACCATGAGTTCACCTGTATTCTCAATTGAAAGATTGTATTCCCAGTTGAGTGCATTCAAGGAGAGTCCTGCGATGAGATTGAAGTTTCCGTTGGCGTTTCCTGTGTTTGTGACATTGAAAGCGATAGTATCTGTCTTTCCAGGAAGAACAAATGTCGTATCGTTTGTAATATCGACTGTGGCCTCGTAGTATTCTCCTGCCATGACGCGCGATGTGTGCGTAAGACTATACCCGCTTCCAGCGGATGTGATCGAGAGGGTGATGATATCCACATCCGAATACCCTGCATTTTGTGGCACGTTGACCACAACCGACAGGGTCGTGGTTTGACCAGCTGTTAGAGGCGAGGTCGAGGTTGTATCCAACGTCGTGTCTGCCCAACCAAAGGGCCCACTACTCACACTGATGTCAAAAATATCGGTTGTCGACCCAACGTTCGTTATGATGTAATGCAGCGTCGTTGAGTCTCCGGGAGCAGTGGTGCGATCTGCAGGACCAATCATTTCCGAGATGTAGTCGCTGAACACCGCATCGAATTGTTCATGCGTGTGCAAGTTTGTCCCAGCCGAGCTGTTCACCCAATAAACTGCAGAAATATTCCACAAGCCGGTCAACGACGATGCTGAGAAACCAGCATTGAGGGAAACTTCTGAGGAAGAAGAAAAGATAGAACCTGGCTGGAGTGTTTCAGTGTTCGATGCCTGCCAATATTCATTGGTGGTACCTGTCGAAGCATTAAACAAAACAAGACCCATTTGGGAAGAGAACGGCATAACACCGTCGTTCTTCATTGAGAGACTGAACGTGTGCGTGATGCGGTCGAGAAACACGTAGGTGTTTCCGGGCGCAGGCGAGGGCAAATCATCCGAGATGACATTCGCATCACGGTAGGTTTCAACGTTGAAATCTTGTCGATATTCGTTGTTGGCGGTATTTCCATCGTTTGCGCCACTGACGCGAGCAAAGAGTGTCTGGGACGGACCTGTGGTTGCAGTCCAACTGAGCAGATAGGTTGTTGTCCCCGAGTTGGCAGCCATCGACCCAAGGTCGACGGTGTCGACGGTCTGTTCCATTGCAGACGGTGAGCCTTTGTGAACGAGCGAGAGGAAGGCATTGCCGGTGGACGTTCCAACATTCTCAACGGCGATGCGAACTGTGTGCGTATCAGGTGCGAGAATGAGATTGGAACCAGCGTAGACAGATCCTGCGCCATCGAATACCATTGCCGTCACTCGAAAGTCAGGTCCTGCACGTCCACTTGTAGACGAAGCGTCTGCTAGAGGGAGAGCGAGATGCCCAAGAAGCAAGACGACGAGAAGAAGAGGGAGTGTCTTCTGCTTATACATCTGCGCTACCCCCTGCTTTTTCGAACCGTTGAATCGTTACAGATTTACCCTGAGATTTCCAAATCTCGAGAAGTTGATTGAGCAATCGGTCGTGTTCCTCATCCGATATGCCGAGACGTCGGCGTTCTTCCCAAAGCAACAATTGCTCGGTTCGAGTCAGTAAGGCATCTCGCAGATAGAGTTCGAGCGTGCGACGATATGCATCACGATCGGAAACGGCGTACACAATGGACGTGCCCGGAAGTTGATCAGCACGGTTTTGAATGAAATTACCGAGGTTGAGCGCTTCATCATACGATAAATTTCGGCGGTCGAGGTCGGATTGGATGGTCGAAGCAATGCTTTGCAACTCATATCTCGACTTCGCACGCTGAATTTTCTTGAAGTACTTGCGGCTACGTCGCGTCATGCTTGGAGCCGCCATGAGTATTCTTCGTTACTGGCAGTTTATCAAACAATTGGCCAAAAAGTTTCAATTTATACATTAAGCATTGAATTTTATGCATATTACATGAAGGTCTACATCGGTATTCTTGCGGTTGAAACCAAGCATTGATGACTTCGACCGACACCCATTGACCATGACCACACCCATCACACTTGAAGTAGGAGACAAGAGCCCAACATTCACCTGCATAGATTCGGCTGGAAAAGAGCATAATATCGAATCCTACCACGCCGATGGTAAATCCGTTATCCTCTACTTTTATCCAAGAGATTCGACGCCAGGCTGTACCAATCAGGCCTGTGACTTTCGCGACAATATGGCTCGATTAAACAATGAAAACTTTGTCGTTCTCGGCGTTTCGAAGGATTCCGAAGCATCACATGAGAAATTCATCGCAAAGCAAGAACTCAATTTCCCGTTATTGATGGACACAGATGGATACCTTCACGAATTGTTCGGGACGTGGCGAATGAAGAAAAACTACGGTAAAGAATACCTTGGTTGTGTTCGATCAACATTCGTCATTGGTAGCGATGGCACCATTACTTGGTGCCGATACAACGTCCGAGCAAAAGGACACGTCGAGATGTTGTTGCGAGAACTGAACATCGAATCGTGAGGTGAAACCGTGGACAAAGACATCGGAGGCGAACGTATCTCCTTGTCAGCCACCTCCTGCGCCTACAAGCCTTGCTATCTTGGAAAAAATCTCGTTGTTGGAGAACATGTTTCGATAGGCTCCATGTGCCACATTGGCCGTAACGTTACCATCGGCGACAACAGCAATATTCAGGGCTCAAACTACATTGCTGATCGAACGACCATTGGCGCATCCGTTTTTATTGGACCGAATTCAACCATTCTGAATGACAAATATCCGCCCTCAGGAGATGCGGAGAAATGGGTTGCCGTTGAAGTTCACAACAACGCAGTCGTAGGTGGAGGTTGCACATTACTCCCCGGGGCAAATCTTGGAGAAAGCTCCGTGCTCGGTGGCGGCTCTGTTTTGACTAAACCCATTCCTGCTGGTGAAGTATGGGTGGGTAATCCTGCGAGATTCCTCATGACACGTGAGGAATACGACAACAAGAGGTGAATTTCATGGAAGGCAAGGCACACGTGATATCGTTCCTCAAGAAGTGCATCGACTATGCCAACGCCTCCATCGAACGGAAACAAAAACGAGGCGAACTTGATGATATCCCGAAGTGGGAAGCATATCGAGATTATACCGCTCATGCAGTCATGGAAGTTGAAGCCGGTGAGCTTGATCGCTGGTTCCCTTCGGGAAAAGTTCTGAATGATTCCGAAGTCAGCACCATTCCGCTCGATGCACTTTCACACGAGGCTCGTTCGGCATGGCTTACCAATTTAGCCAGTCCAAGACCACTTGCGCTTATTGCTACATCGTCAAATGTGGGCATCCGCAACATTGCACCATACACATCGTTGTCCATTGTATCCAATTCACCTCCACTTGCCGTCGTTTCGCTTTCAGCAGATCGAAACGACCGATGGAGAGATACATTGATC
This sequence comes from Candidatus Poseidoniaceae archaeon, assembly GCA_049438185.1. GTDB lineage: Archaea > Thermoplasmatota > Poseidoniia > Poseidoniales > Poseidoniaceae > MGIIa-L2. Next base: position 139,407 of record JBMTJI010000001.1, on the reverse strand, counting down.
AACTTGAGGCAAAACAACAGTGCGGTTCTCAACTTCCTTCCTGCCTCCTCAGACGCTGTTCCTGTCGTTCAACAAACGGCGAAGCCTCTCGACTATGGAACCAGCGAGTGGGAACACTTCGACATACAGAGTTTGGATTCGAATCCTCTTGTGATGAAGGATGCAGCATTCGCCATTCTTGGTGAGTTGATTGAAGAAGTGGATTTGCAGGATGCGAAAGCAAAATTAGCCATTCTCAAATTGACCGATGTTCTCATTCCTAGCGAGATGGATGGTTTGGAACCTGCCCATCTTCTTTGCCAGCATGGATTGAATCGATTGATGGCAACGCCGACAGAATGGTATTACAACATCGAACGAAGCGTTTGAAGAAGGCCATCCTCGAGCGAGGTCATCGCTCGCCAATTCAAGTGTTTCTTGGTGAGAGTAAGATCCGGTAAACGTCGCTTTGAATCCCCAGGATATCCTGATTCAAAGCGTAGGACTGTTGAACGCCCCGTCTCTTGCTTAACGAGAGCAGAAATTCGTTCAGCAAGTTCCAACATCGAAAGTTCATCCTCAGAACCCAGATTAAGGCTCAAACCGGCAAGGTCTTCGATTGAACCTGCAGCCTCTAGACCACGAACAAGATCGTCGATGAAGGTGAGCGAACGCGTCTGAGAACCATCTCCATGAACGATGATTTCGCCTCGATGAAGGGCGCTTTCCATCATCATTGATACAACTTGACCGTATTCATCGCCTAACAATCGAGGGCCATACCCATTGAAAGGACGGACGATTCGTGCATCGATCCCTTGTCGCACAGCATGCTGAACAGCAAGTTCGCCCAAGTATTTGCTCGCACCATAGGCATGCCTTTGATGATGATGCGATGCTGGAAAAAGCGAAAACGCATCGTTACCAAGTGGCATCATTTCCGACTCACCAAAGGCTTCGGGAGAGGAGGCAAAGACGTAACGACAATTGTACTCCTCCGCAAATTCAAGCGAACGAAGCGTTGAATTCAGGTTCACATCCATCACCATTCGCGGTTCTTCATGGAACCACTTCGTCCCGTTGATAGCAGCGAGATGGTAGACAAGATCGATGCTATCGGGATTCTCTATCATTCGATACGAATCTGCATCACAAGCATCTTGTTCAAGGAAGACAACACGGTTGGTAACCGAATGAAGATGCTCTTTCTTTCCTCTCCAACAATTGTCCAAGACGATGACTTCATGTTCTTGTTCCACCAATGATTCAACCAAACTGGAACCAAGAAAACCCGCACCTCCTGTCACGAGGATTCGCATTGTCTCACACTCGCTCAAGAATTTCAATGGAAACTTTACCTTGCTCTCTCTTGAATCGTATACGGTCACCATCGTTAACGACCAAACAAGGATCCTCCACAAAACCATGACCGTATGGGACGTTCAACAGTGAGCACGCTGGAAGCGTGAGTGGACACACGTCCCGATTGATGATTGCAAGGGGGCCTTTGTTTTCGTACAATAATCCCATCAGAACATAAGGTGCCACCGTTGAGCCCGAGCCCTTTGGGTAGATGAGAATCGTGTCTTCAATGGCTCGGCCGTCAAGAGGATGTCCTGTTTCTTCAACCACTCCAGTCTCCCGATTCACATAGCCAAGGTAAGTAATCGGGACATCGGTGACCATCGCCCGACCTTCGATGCAAAAGTCATTTTGTGAATCCAATCCTTCTCCCTCGAAGGTGTTCAATCCTTGTTGCGGTGTCTTTGCACTGACCTGTCCTCCGTGCGAGGATTGAGAGAGCGTAGGCGTTGGACCACGTGCTCTGAGAGGATCGATGGCATGACGCACACATTCCTCAATTGAGGCAACGCTCGTTGGTATTCGATTGAGTCCGCTGGTCAAATAGTGTTCAGCCTTCATTGAGTTCGTCAGCAAGTGATTGTATTTCTCACGGTTGTAAGGTGTGACCTCGGGACAGGTGTCAACGAGCACCACTGCACCAGCCTCTTCCAGCATCGAAACAGTTCCATCTGCCTCGGCCAAAGCATAATTCTCCTGACTAGTAAACACCCATAACCGTTGATCTGGGACGGACTCACCAAATTCCATGTGGGTTCGTAGAGCAGCCGCCGTCGTGCGCATTTCCTCCAAACTTGCTTGTGGACACCCGATGACAATCAGGTCAACCTGCCCTTTAGGACTGAGTTCTTGGTATCGTTCATCGAGATCGGTTTGCGTGAAGACGAGTTCACCCTCCCATTTGATGGAATCAATGGATTCCGAAGGAGGCTCTGTGTGTCCTTCGACCCACATCATCGGCGAGCCGTAGTTGGCTGCGGCAGCTGTCAATGCCTTCTTTCGAGCAAAGGAAATGAAGGAATCCAATCCCTCAACGTATGGCATCGGTCCAAAAGGAAGGTTCCACTCTGGCTTTGCATTCTTTCCAATCCAATCACCAAGGATTGAATAATCTGAGAGCGTTGCCAAATCACACTCAACAACGACTCGAATGTTTGGCTTTCGATTGGCCTCAAGATGCAAACCCCAAGAGGGTGCGTATCCAGTTAGGGCAGTTGCTAAGGCGCTCAAGCCTGACTCGCGATTGGTAATCAACGAAGTCCATGTATTGGAATAGCATACCGCATTGGATTCTGCCCATGAAGCAGCCTCTCCTTCAATTTCGATTCCTCGATCATAGGGAGTGCACGACAACGTCGCCTCGATACCGAGACGGTCATAAGCCTGAACAATCTCAAATTGTTGCTCTAAGAAGTTCGGCCAAGCGATGCCCATCTCTTCCATTTTCTCACGATCACAACCTGCAGAATTCAATGTCGTCGGTATAACGACAGTACCTGACGGATCGCCACTCAAGTCTTTGAGGAAGGTTCGAAGACCATGACCCCCTGTGATGACGGACACACCAGAAACGTGAGCATGATCAATCTCAACAAACGATTCGGCTTTCGCGACTCGGGCGAGATCCACGACCAAGCGCGCAGCCTTTTGTCGCGTCGGGCCTTCCTTACCTTCCAACTGGTCTGACAAACGCTTTGGAAGTTCCATGATTGAACGCAAACATCGGCGCTTCATCAAGACTCGTGTTCTCAACCGATGGTTTTGATACGGTTGACGTCGCTCCGCCGTTTATGTCCTCGAATGAGAACAACACACAAGGAGCCCGCCGTGATGAACAACGTACACGTTTTCTCTCACGTGAAAACATCGTCAAGATGTTGAAGACAACCATCGTACTGAGTGCACTGTTTCTGTCCATTTGGGCAGTCGTCCTGAACCATTCGGTTGATTCGCTTGAGCAAATAGCCGAAGAAGAATCTGCAATTCTTGTCGAAACCGAAGGGCGAGAAGCAGATGTGTACTGTCCAGAAGGCGGAGCTGATATCTTCCTCGGCACAGACTTTGATGGTGACGGTAAACTTTCAGCGAGTGAAATCACAACCAGCACCAAGGTATGTCATGGTCAACAAGGTCTCTCTGGTCCACAAGGCCAAACAGGAGTGGATGGTGAGAACGGTTTCGATGGAAACTCAAGTGTCGTGAATTTGACAGCGATATCCCCGGGCATCCCTTGCCAATTCGGTGGCATTCAGATTCAATCAGGTATCGATTTGAATCACAATCAATTTTTGGATGAAGATGAGGTTCAAACAACCGCACATGTTTGCGATGGACTACTCGGAGAGGAAGGACCCGAAGGTCAACAAGGAACCGATGGAGCCCAAGGATACTCAGCCCTCATCGATCGACTACCTGCACCAAGCTCAATATGTCCACAAGGGGTCATAATGCGATTCGGCGTCGATGATGGAACGGATATGGCAACTGCAGGCGATGGAATCCTCCACGATGATGAAGTCCGTGAATCACTCCAAATTTGCTCTGAACAGTTGTATGAAGGGTTGGTTTTCGATTCAAATATTGGAGTGACCAATGGTTTTTCTAGCGAATGTAGCAAATCACAAGGAACTGTGATTGTTCTATTTTCTTCTAACGACGGAACAAACGGATGTGAACTGTGGATTCTTGATGAGGAGAATATGCCATCGATGCTGATGGATATTCATTCCGCAGGTGATTCGATTCCTGGACGTGAACTTGGAATCCATGAAGTCGATACTGAACGTGGACCGAGATTCTTTTTCGATGCTGATGATGGCGTTAATGGACGAGAATTGTGGGTCAGTGATGGAACGGCAATTGGTACGATGATGCTTGGTGATATGGAATCTGGTGATGCAATCGACTACACATCAGAGGCAACAGCCTGGATGAATGGAATCGTCTTCACAACGCATGGTCAACAAGGTCACAGAATGTGGTGGAGCAACGGTAGTGTGACAACCTCAATTTGGCAAGCACCGTGGTTCTCGAGTTCAGTATCATCAGATCTAATCAATCAGTCCACAGCGATCTCATCGCTCGGACAAGGATTGCTTCAGGGTGATGAATCAGGTCTTTGGTTTGCGGCGAAACATGCACAAACCGGTCTTGAAATGATGTACCTTGGAAACAACGGAATGCTTCACATTTATGATCTCCAGCCCTTTGGTGATGCATCACCTTCTCATGGATTGTCGATTGATGGTGGTTTTGTGGTCGCCGCAAGCGATGGCACAGGCCGTCAGTTGGCGCAACTTGACCGCCAAGGAGGCTATCAGTGGTTAACCTCGATGACGAAGGAAGGAACCACCACGCCGATTTCAGTCATGGCACCTGCTTTTGGGATTGAGCGGATAGGAGACATTCTCGTGTTTGATGTCGTCTATCGTGGTGCAGATGCGACCTTGTTCGGTTATTCGATGTCCACCGGCACTCTTCAAGAATTGAGTTCAAACATCCTCGCACCAGGCCATAGCGTTGATGTTGTCAGCGATGGGACGACGATTTGGTTTGATTGTGTTCTTGCAAATACTGGTATGGAGATTTGTCAAACGGATGGTACGATTATAGGAACAACACTGACGATTGATCTCATGCCTGGAGTGGGTACCAGTCAGCCTCGTGCCTTCGCTTTTGTTGATTCAACCCTGTATGTTCTTGCGAACGGATTGGATGCTTCGGGAACGAGCAGTGGACATGCTCTGTGGTCGATTGAAGGGCAGACCGCTTCGGTAGCTCTGGATGTTTGGACTGGTATTGGGAACAATTCCAATGCAGGCACCTATGGTACGTTGATTGCAACATCGAACCATCTGCTGTTCATCGCAGATGATGGTCAACATGGTCATGAATTGCATCAATTCCTTCGAGCATCGATTCGCAATCAATGGATGGTTTGGGATTGATGTCGGTCAATGCAATAGGAACACGACTCACCTGGAACATAGGCTGGGTGCAACTGCTCCTTTGGAGTGAGCGGTTCACGGCAAGCGAAGCAGACCGTCGTACCTGTCTCGGTTAGATCCGGAAGTAAGGCAACACGCTTGTCGAACACAAAGCACTCTCCGTCCCAATAGTCGCCCCCCACCTGTTCAAAGTAGCCGAGAATTCCTCCCTCAAGTTGCTTGATGTTGTTGAATCCAGCATCTTTCATAATGACACTGGCTTTCTCACATCGTACGCCACCCGTACAGAACATGACGATCTCCTTGTCTTTGTACGTGTCATCAAGTCCTTCAACCGCTTCTGGGAATGAACGGAAGGTATCGATGTTCAATTCAATGGCATTCTGAAAGGTTCCGAGCCGTGTTTCGTAGGTGTTGCGCGTATCGAGAAGGATGATATCATCCCCATTGAGGAGTTTCTCGTGCAAGTCTTTGGGGAGGATACGCCCATCCACAGGTTCAATTCGATCGAAATTCGGTAAGCCTACTGAAATGATTTCATTTTTGAGTCGAACATTCATTCGATTGAATGGTTGATGTTCGGAATACGAGGTCTTGAAATCGATGTCTGCGAATCGCTCATCCTTTTTGAGATAGGCACGGAAGGTTTCGATGTTGGAAACTGGACCTGCCACAAAGATGTTGATCCCTTCGTGACTGAGGAGGATGGTTCCTTTCAAACCCAATGCATCACATTGTTGTTTCAATGGCTGACGCAATGCATCACGATCGTCGAGTACAACAAACTTGTACCCTGCGATGTTGAGGTGTTGCTCCGTCATGGTAATTCGTCCGACTTCATCCTCTTATGTTCATCGTTTAGCGACGCCAATCGTGTTTGCTCGCAAGCGGATGACGCCAGCCTTGACCGAAGGCTCGTGAGGACACTCGAGGTGCTGGAGCCATCTGCCATCGCTTGTGTTCGTTGGCCTCGAGACGTTGGAGCACAGAAACAACAACCGAAGGATCGAAGCCGTGTTTTGCAATCGCTTCCGCACCAAGGCCTTGTTCAATGTGATACTTGAGAATCGAATCAAGCGTTTCGTATGGAGGGAGTGTGTCATCATCTCGTTGATTTGGAGCCAACTCTGCAGACGGAGGTTTGGTCAACGTTGAATCGTTCACTGGAGGTTCAAGGCCTTGAGCGATGGCTTGGCGGTTGAATACCTCTGCAAGCCCATAGACCTCCATTTTGTACACGTCCCCAAGTGGCGTGTAACCGCCAGCCATATCCCCATACAAGGTACAATACCCTTGAGCGAGTTCGGATTTGTTTCCAGTAGCAATCGCCATTCTACCTTGTGCGTTGGCGTGTGCCATCACGAGAATACCTCGAAGGCGAGCTTGGATGTTTTCTTGGGCAACTTTGGCACCATGTTCAAGCATTTCAGACAGATGTTGTTCGAGGTTTGCATGGTGTTCATCGATCGAGATTGAAGCATATTCCATGCCCAACGCTTCTGCTGTATGCTTCGCATCATCGATGGAATGCTGAGAGGAGAATCGCGATGGCATTGAGATTCCAAGGACGTTTTCAGCACCGACTGCCTGGGCTGCGACACAGGCTGCTACGGCCGAATCAATACCTCCACTCAAGCCAAGAACAATGCGTTCAATACCCGATTTTTGACAATAGTCTCGCAGTCCCAAAACGACTGCATCGGCGAGTTCTTCGAGAACATCACCTCGCCCTTCACCCGTTTCATGAGGCGCGTAATGAACGAGTTCACCATGGCCACCCTCAAGAGAAACCCAAGAAGTAGCTTGTGGATTGTTGATGTCTACGAGGAGAATTCCTTCCTCCCAAGCTGGGGCGACAACAACATCGCCTGAAGGCCATGCTGCAAGCGATCGTCCGTCGAAAAGGAGGTCGTCATTCCCTCCGATTTGATTGCAAAGAAGGAAAGGATGGCCAAGCGTTTTTGCAGCCGTTCTTGCAACATGGAGGCGTGTCTGAATTTTGTTGGCATGGTAGGGAGATGCTGAAAGATTCACTGTTGCATCCAAATTGACGCCTTGACGTCCCCATTCTGCCAATTGCTCGATAGGATCTGCATCGTACTCTGACGGCGTCTCTCCCGCAACTTGCCATGCATCCTCACAGACCGTTACACCAAGTTCAAGCGATCCGGAAAGGGTACGAGCAATTCCCGGCCTGTCATCCGAATCGAAATACCGTGCTTCGTCAAAGACATCGTAGGTTGGAAGCAATTGTTTCCGTGCGACGATCTTTACGGGTGCTTGATTCCCTAACAATGCAACACCATTGCCAGGTTTTCCTCGAGCATGTTCAGGAATGGTCGGCGTTCCAATCAAGGATGGAATCTCAACATCGAGCGAAAGCGCAGATTGTTGTGCAAGTTCGACAAAGCTCGATTGCATGAGCAAATCTCGTGGAGGATAGCCGCAGATGGCCAACTCCGTGCTGACACTTGCTAAAGCGCCATTGTCTTTGGCCGTTTGAACAAAGCGCTCCAAACGTTGAGCATTCCCCGTGATGTCTCCAACGGTTGGATTCATCTGAAGCAGAGCAATGATGCTGGCACCTTGCTCGCTCATGTCCATCCCACATCATCGTGTTTCATAGAAATGATGCTTCATTTGTATTGCAAAATTTCACCGTTTGCGTCCTTGTACCACCAACTTCCGTCTTGTTGGTTTTGCCACCACCAGACGCCATCAGATCCTTGTTTCCAACCATCTGCTGAATCGGCTTGGGTTGTAGCAACTGCAGGAGCAGCCTCTTGAATCGGTTCACTGAGGTTGAGGTCTGCATCATCATCGAAGTCTTCTTCCTCATCCTCATCGAGGTAATCGGAATACTCGTCCCACTCGTATTCAGACTTCGAACCACGGCGAACCGTTGCGTTGCGAGCCATCAACAAAAGGGCGAGAATAATCGAGAGACCAAGCAATGCCCCAATCGAACCGAGAATCGGGTTCACATCACCAAACACGGCTTCGCTGAAAGACGGATCGCTCTTAGGTCGAACATCAACCGATGGGCCATTGCCCTTCACACCGTTTTCGAGTTGAACCTCGATCCATTGGAGGCCAACCTGTTCTGGTGCCCAATCGATGAGGATGGTGCCGAGTCCACCCTCTGCAACTTCGACGTCGGTTTGTCGCAATATCTCTGAGGTTCCATCAGAACGAACAACCGAGATTGTGGCAGTTGTCGTTCCATCCAACGTTCCGACGTTCTTGACAAAGATTTGAACCGCTGTTGAATCGCCTGTCTGAAGGTTCAGACGAGAATATTCCATCGCCGGCGTTTCAAGTTCGAACTTCGGTTGTCGCCATTCCATCAGCCAGGATGTTATAGCATTCCCTGCGGATTGTCCTTCACCTCCAAGAACGAGGTTTCCTGCAAGGTCTCGACCTTCGATAAGCACGTAGACCGTAAAGCGGTCGATGAGCATCTCATCGGTAATGACGCTCAAGTCCATCGTCCCTGTACCAACAAGACTTAATCCGCTGATTTCTGTTCCTTGCAACAGGAATGGACTGTCACCTCCTCGGATGAATTCTCCTGTCACAGTATCCTCGACCCACCAAGCCAATCGTAAGGATTCAAAGTCGATTCCACCTTCCTCGGAAAGAACGATCGTCACCTCATGTTCTTCTGCGGAAAGAATTGAGCCTGGACGAGGTGTTTGCACTTCTTGTGGCTCAGGACCAAGACCATCAACAACCATCCACTTGACTGAAGATTCCTTTTCTGTCGCATCAACACCTTGTGGTGGCAGACAACCAACCGACCAGGTCAATGGAATGGTTCCTGAGGTTGGAGGCGATTCAAGCTCAACGTTCCAGATGCCGTCGTAGGTCTGTGCGGAATACGTTTGGCCAGCGAACATGACTTCCACACTGCAGTTGAAATCGGGTGTTGTCTCCGTCGTTTCAAACACCAATCCTCCTGTTAATTCAAACTCTGAATTCGGTGGCAATCGAGCGCCATCATCAAGAACAGTTCCTTGAGTGAGAACCAGAGATACCGATTCTTGTGGAATCATCAGTGCAGGCGAGAAGCGCCATCGCAGTGCAGGGAATGTTTGGAGAACTTCTTGCCCAGCACGATCGATGATTTTGACGCTCGGTTCGCGGAAGGTCTCACCAAGATCCGGTGTCGTCCATGCCAATTCAAGGTCAACCACGAGACGTGTGTCTTTTTCGTATGGCCCTGCCGTCGTTCCATCGAGTGCGAGCATGTCGCAATCGTGGACGATAAGGTGGATACTGTTGGACGTGCATGAATCGGTTCGGAAATCCCATGTAAAGGAAAGCGGTGAAGTGAGAATATTCGAAGCGAGTTGAATCTCAACCGTTGTCAAATCCGATGCACCGTTTGGTTCGCTCATGTCCACACGCAGGGTGTAGGCTTGGCTTGGGTGCAGCCATGGCTGAGCACCCCCCGTCCATGACATAGCAGTAGCTGAAAGCGTTGGTGGGCCGTCTGGTCCGATTTGATACATGAACAAGTGCTCACCATCTTCGCCAGTTCCTGCATCTTCGAGAATCTGTCCAGAAGCATCCATTCCAACCAGGTATCCGGCAACCTTCTGGCCTTGAGATCCCATTGAATCATCAAACAAGAGGGTGTATATGCCCGTTGAAAGTGTTAGATCGGTCGGGATGATGAGCGATCGCTGTTTGTATTCATCAGGGCTTGGCCAACCGTTCAAATCAACGTCATCAGCCCATTCTCTCCAAAGCATGATGTGTACATCGGATGGCAGCAGGACTGGATCGAGAATTTGGAATTGAACTGTTTGGCTGGTCGATGCAAGGCGATGGTCATACCAAGCTACTGTTGAACCGATTACGGCTGGTGCGGTTGGATCGATCTTGAACGTACGAGTGTACTCGGACTCGTTCACCACATCACCACCGTTCAACGGTATGACACGGACCGTCCACGTCAAATCACCAAAGGAGAATGGCGCCACATCGGAAACATTCCACATGTCAACGTCGAGACTGGTTGTGTTGGCGACCATGGTGTTGCCTTGCCAGAGTTGTACCTCGGCATCTCCAGGTGCAAAGGCATCCATGCCTTCCACACCTTCATAGCCAACATCGATGGAAAAATTGAGCCCCATACCCGCAGCGATGTACTCCGTTGAACCATCTATGAGGCCATGATCGCCACTGATTTCGACCGATTTGATGACCAAATCGTTCTCGAGCGCTTGCCCTCCTCCGATACCGCTCCACATGTATTGGCCTGGTCGTGAAATAACGCTGTTATCGAGGATAAGACGCATCGAAGCCGTGAGCCAGTCTTCATCGTCCCATCCTTGCTCGACTCGGAATTTCACGGTTATTTCGCGCATCGTCGCCGATGTTTCTGCAATGCTGAACGCTTCGGTTGGATGCAGTTCAATGAGGCCGCTATCCGCTTGTCCTAGAGCGGTTCCACCTCCGGTTGGAAGCAGCCACGTCGCATGATTGTTTTCGCCTTGTACATCGAGTCGGATCAATGAGATGGTGCGTGCGGTATCAACGCTGAATCGAGTGGTAAACGAAAGCCATCGTTGTGAGGGTGTCAATGGATTCGAAGCATTTTCCATGGTGACCATGCCGGCTGCAACATCATCGCTGAATTCCATATCCGTGACCTCGACAACCAATTTTCCGTTGGAAAGACCTGTGAATGGGAATGTGATCGATGGGGACGAACCAGGTGTCCGATAGGCTGAATTCGCTGCCATAACAAGCGGCGATTGTTCATTAGCGGTGATGTCCATTTGTGTAGCATACGGCGCAGCTAGATTCGAAAATATAACGAAACCCTTTCCATATACTTCGATGTTCACGAATGCGAATCCTTGACCCAAGTTGTTCAACAATGCACTTTGGCTGCTCAAGGTTGCTTGCAAGAGCGTAAGTTCCGTTTCGTTGAGTTCAAATCGGTGCACGGTCGCATTATCCAGGGTTCTTGAGGCGATGGTCGAACCTGCAACGCGCAAGGACATACCCGTCATGTTCCCGTTTTCACTGGATACTGAAACTGCGAAATGTTTCAAATTGGATGCTGGAATCCATGCACCTGCCTCGACGTAACCCGCGAATCCAAAGGAATCCCGTTCTGTGTTTTCACCGTTTGAAAAGCGGTCTTGGAAACCCCATGAGCCGATTCGAACATCCGGTTCGCCCCATTCTAGAATTCCGTCGCCGTTGATATCCAACGAGGGTGAGTGCACTCGCCCACCAGTCGACATGGTGACCTGAACTTGTTCGAGCAAAGCCGGTGTCGATGAGTTGTGTTCAAATTTGATTTGGAATGCATGCTCATTTGCGTCAAGCATACCCGAGTAAGGCAAGGAGATCGACGTCCAAGCATCCGTTTCGTCATGGCGAACAAAAGCATCAAACTCTTGCATGACCGTTGCGATTTGATAGTTCGCTAGAGGTGCGTTGCTGATGTACCAAGGCGAATGAACTGAACCATTCGCAATCGATGAGATGGCTCCGGCCAAGTAGGTGCTGTTATTGAATATCCATCCTCGATCTTCAGGATTCGTTGAAAAGGAGTCCTTGAGAAGACCGCCGGCAGAAATTGATTCAACCGATGGCATTGAACCGCTGTCAAGACCCTCAAACATCAAACGAATGCGCAAGGAACCGTAGCGCTCCCAATCGACAGCATCAAGGTGGACTCGTGTTCCTTCTATGGATTCAAACCCAGAGATATTGTCCCCCGTTTGTGCATCGATAAGCGTCCAATGAAGCGTCGAGCCAATCGGTAAGTTTGCATTGATGTGCATTGGAGCATAGGGGCCTTCTGCAAGCGAGAAACTGTTCGATGCGTTGTATCCAAACGTCGGACTTGTCCAGGCAGTAATCGGTGGAATGACCACCTTGATGTCATCAATGAACCAGTAATCACAGCACGTTCCACTTCCAGAGGTCTGCTGGACTCTGAACTGAGAGGTTGAATGAAGCGCTGCTGCTGGCAAGACGGTGGAATATTGGAAATTGCTGGTTTGGGAGCCACCGCCTTGGAAGGTATGGAATGTTGTCCATTGGCCGCCTGCAGTCTTGTACTTGAGTTGAAGATTCTCACCTGAATCCGGTGTTTCTCCACAACCTGAACGACCTTCGTGAACCCAAGCGTGGAACGGAATGTTGGAACGGCCGGCGAGATTTGTGGTAGGCGAAGTTGCATGGGTCGAACCAGCATAGGTTCGGAGAGAACCTCCCGAACTGCCGTTGTATCCACATGCTTGTGACGTCCAATGGCTACTGTAAGAATTGGAGAACGTCCAACCTTGGGCGCCGTTGTTGAAATCGTATCCAGGTGCTGAGCCATCGCCGCTGAGGACACCCGATTGAGAGAACGTGTTGTTATGGGTCGCATCAACATGGTTCCAAGCCGCATCGCCTTCCCAGAGCAAGGTCTGAGAATTTTCCATTGTCTCAGATTGGATGCTCATGTCAAGCGAAGTGATGGCTCCTGAACTGGTTGGGACATCAAGTTCAAACGATGTTAGGCTGGCTTGGCCTGGGCGAACATCGACGATAACAGGTGTTCCCTCCGCAACAGAATCGATGCCCTGCTCAAGGTCCAAGTACAGAGAGGGTGCGGGTGGTGCGAAGGTTGTATACGGCCCCATGACGAAGAGAAAAAGCACGAGCAAAGCAACGCCACGTCCCTTTGGAGAGTCGCCCATGTGTTCGCCCTGCTTTTCCAAGGACTTGAATGTGTCAGTCCTGAAGACTGCTCGGATTCGAGGGAGAGGTTGAAAACAAGAGGGTATTTGGCGAACCATGGTTCGACCGAGTCCTGCAGGTGAACTCGATGCCGTCGCCCTTGAAACGGCACTGCTAGAAACATGGAAGAACGAGCAAACTTTCCAGCAATCCATCGATTCGAATAGGACGGGTGCGCCGTTCATTTTCCTTGAAGGCCCCCCCACTGCGAACGGAAAACCAGGTATTCATCACGTTGTGGCACGAGCATACAAGGATCTCGTATGTCGATGGAAGACAATGGAAGGGTTCCTTGTCGAACGCAAAGGTGGATGGGATACTCACGGACTTCCTGTTGAAATCGAAGTGCAAAAGCGCCTTGACCTGATGAGCAATGAAGCCATCGAGCAATTCGGTATGCAGGCCTTTAATGACGCATGTCGTGAAAGTGTTTGGACCTACGAAAGTGCATGGCGTGAAATGACGGAGCGCATGGCCTATTGGGTCGACTTGGACAATCCATACGTCACACTTCACAACGACTATGTCGAATCCTGTTGGTGGGCATTGAAGCAAATGTTCGACAAAGATTTGTTGTACCGTGGCCACAAGGTTCTGCCGTATTGTCCTCAAACTGGAACGTCCTATTCGAGTCACGAAGTGGCGTTGGGCTACAAAGAAGTCGAGGAACCATCCGTTTATGTCAAATTCAAGTTGGTCGATGATGATGTATCGATTCTGGCATGGACGACCACACCCTGGACGCTTCCTGGAAACGTCGGTCTCGCCGTTGGCCCCGATGTGACGTACGCACGCTGCCGTATTCGTGAAGAGCCTGAAGGTTGGCAAGGACGAGGTGGAGCATCTGTTGGTGAGGAATTGATTCTCGCCAAAGATTTGATGGGTGAAGTGCTTCGTCATCACGTCGACATTATCGAAGAGATTCAAGGATCTGAACTGGTCGGAAAATCTTACGAACCACTCTTCCCAGACGCTGTTCCTCGTGGCGATTCATCCACAGCATGGACGGTACTGTCCGCTGATTGGGTCACAACAACCGACGGTACCGGTGTTGTTCACACGGCGGTGATGTACGGTGAAGATGACTACAATCTTGGAATGGAAGTTGGTCTCCCAGCCTACCACACCGTTAGTATGGAAGGAAACTTCGTCGATGGTGTCCATCCTGAACTGGACGGTCGTTACGTCAAGTCATGCGACGATACCGTGATGGATATTCTCATTGGTCGAAGCGAAACCATCGCCTCTGGCCTGCTTTATCGTGAGAAAAGCTACCTCCACGATTATCCACATTGTTGGAGAACCGACCACCCACTTCTCTACTATGCCATGGACTCATGGTTTGTTCGAATGACGGCTGTCAAAGACCGCCTCCTCGAGTTCAATGATGGTGTCGAGTGGGCGCCCGATTGGGTCGGAGAAGGACGTTTTGGTGAATGGTTGCGTAACGTCAAGGACTGGGCAATCTCGAGAGAGCGCTATTGGGGAACGCCTCTACCAGTGTGGAGAGATGAGGAGGGGAACATGAAGTGCATCGGTTCCATCCAAGAATTACAAACCGAGGTTGCGAAGGCAAATGCAGCAGGATTCGAGAATCCTGAATGTCCTGATGATGTTGATTTACATCGTCCCGTTGTCGATGCGTTTACGCTTGTTTCAGAGAATGGAAAACCCATGCACAGAGAACCATTCGTCATGGATTGTTGGTTTGATTCTGGTTGTGCCCCATTCGCTCAGTGGCATCATCCGTTCGATGAAAACAAAACCTTCGATGCATCCTTCCCAGTGGATTACATCTGCGAAGGTGTTGACCAAACCCGAGGATGGTTCTACACACTTCTTGCAGTTTCGACAACAGTGTTTGATTCACCTGCTTACAAGCGCTGTTTATCACTTGGACTGATTCTTGATGCTGAAGGGAAGAAGATGTCCAAATCGAGAGGAAACATTGTCGACCCGTGGGATCACTTCAATCGAGAAGGTGCTGATGCAACACGATGGTACATGGTCACTGCTGGTGCTCCATGGAATCCATTGAAGTTCGACTCCAATGGTGTTCGAGAAACCTACGCCAAGATGTTCCTGACCCTGTGGAACGTCTATCGATTCCACGCAGACTATGCTGCTTTAGATCAATTTGACCCAGCATCCTCGACATCTCCGTATGAGCAGCGTTCGCGCTTGGATCGATGGATTCTTTCCAAACTCCACACGACCGCAAAGGCCTATCATGATGGCTTTACGAATTGGAATTTCCACAAAGCATGTCGAGAACTCGAAGATTTCATCGTCAACGATTTGTCAAATTGGTACGTTCGTCGAAGCCGACGACGCTTATGGGATGAGGCGGAATCAGGCGACAAACTTGCATGTCAGCACACCTTGCACGAGATTCTCGTCACCTTGTGCCGATTGATTGCACCTGTGAGTCCATTCATGGTCGATACCATCCATCGAAACCTCACTGGTGAAACTGTTCATACGGCAGCATGGCCACTTGGAACACCTGGTTCGACCGAAGGTGCAACGGCCGATGCATGGGATGAAGACCTTGCCGCTGCAACTGCACAACTTCCTCCTCATGATGCTGGACTTGAACACGAAATGGAACTCGTTCGTGAACTGGCTGAAACTGGACGTCGAATCCGAATCGATGCCCAACGGCGTCAGCGTCTTCCTTGTGCTGAGGGATGGATTGTGGCAGGACCAAACCTCGAACCTTACCACGACCTACTCTGTGAGGAGTTGAACGTCGAAAACATCTCCGTTGAAACCGACCTCGACCGATTTCAGCAAGTTGAACTTGCCGTGAATTTCCGCGCTCTTGCTCCAAGAGCAAAAGGTGACGTCAATGCCATCGCTGGCCAGATCAAGAATCATTCCGATCAAGAAGCATTACTCTCAGACATTCGAAGCGGTTCATGCACCATCATGGGTGTTGCTATTCTCGAATCTGACGTCGAGGTTCGCCGTGCTGAGCGAGAGGGGTATGCCGCTGCAACGATTACAGTCGGTGAAAACGATGAGGCATCTCATGTCAGCCTCGTTCTCGACATGCAGGATACACCTCACCTGCTCTCAAAGGGGCTTGCTCGTGACATCACACGACGTATCCAATCAAAGCGCAAGGATATGAATCTCGATATCGAAGCGATGATTGATGTCGAGGTTTGGCTGCATGATGCGCCCGAACTGTTTGAGCAAGATCAGGCTTGGATTGCGAAAGAAACCAGGGCATCGGGTATTGTCTTCAGCCTTGAATCAGCACCTGCTGACACCGAATCCTTTGATGTTGATGGCGCCCAAATCGCCTATCGTGTTCTCAATGTTTGAGGTTGGAACATGCGGGTGGTATCCCTCGTCCCCAGCCTGACACTGACGCTTGCAGAGTTGGGGCTTGAAGCAGCTCAATTGGTTGGCCGAACGCCTTGGTGTATTCATCCGGAATCGTTCGTCAAAGATGTTCAAATCATTGGAGGGACAAAAACTCCGAATATCAAGAAAATTCGCAGATTGAATCCCGATCTCGTTCTCTTGGATCGTGAAGAAAATCCAAAGGAATTCTATGACGAACTTGTTGCATTGGGAATCGAGACGTTCGTGAGTACTATTGAACATCCTCGTGATGTTCCAGAGATGCTCCTCGAACTTGGACGGTTGTTGAATCTTGAATCGAAGGCGATTGAAATTGCCGAAGCGATTCAAAATGTACTGGAAATGGATGTTGATTCTGGATCGGTCGTCCTCCCTATGATTTGGCATGAACCACTCATGGCTGTCGCGCCAACAAAGTATGCAGGAGCTTTGCTTGAATGCTGCGGATTCAAAGTTCCAAATCTTGACCCAAACGGAAACGGCTATCCTGTTGTCACTCCAGAGGCGATTCAATCTCACAACGTTGAAGGTCTTTTGTTATCGAGCGAGCCTCATGAATTTTCCAAACAAGAGGGTGAAGCCATTTGCGATGCTGTTGAATTATTGGGTGGTAAGAGACCTTGGACTCGATGCGTTGATGGAGAAGCATTGACGTGGTTTGGAACACATACACTCCATGGCCTACGAACCTTTACTGCTCTTTGCAAGGATTTGAAAACAGCCAAGGATTAGCATTGCCATGCGCAGAGCACTTCTCGCCATGTTGCTTGTCAGCAGCATGGTTCTCGCAGGATGTTTTGGTGATGGAGAATCCATCGTCGAAAACGAGGAAGTCAAGTCTGCATGGTCTGAATACATTCTCATCGACGAACAACAACATGAATCTCCACGTGAATTCATGACGGTCGATTTGCGTACGAACCAAACAACGAACATGACGTGGGCTGTTTTCGATGAATCCAAGGGAGGGAATTGTTGTGAGCACTACATTGCTACTACAATTCAAGGATCGATTTTGAACATTGGAGGAGAATATCCCGTATGGTCTGTCGACCGAGGGCATGATTGGGACACATGGATTCCGGGCGTGACACCTGACCTGCAGTGCCGTACTTTCGTCCCAACGAATCCTGGAACCGAAGGACTCGGTGAAGGAAGCATTGTTCAAGCGACCAACGGTGACATCATTTCGATGTCGTGGTTCCCCTACCCCGGAGGCGATCTCAAACTCGACAAGTTCTATGCGATTCTTTACGATGATTCAGAAATGGAGTGGAAATGGTGTTACAACCGAATCACTGAACCATTCTACGACCGAAGTTGGCAAGTCGAAGTCGTTGGTCCAATATCATCGAGCATCGGAAACGGTGAATGGGCTTCCCTTGTCATTTCCAATTTCTGGCATCAATCCCAAAATGCTGGAGGACAAATCTCTGTTGATGGACTCAACTACTACCCGATTCAATTTCCCGGTCGCTCTTCCACACAACCTGACATCGACATCGATTTGGATTTCACCAATGCTTCGCTTGATTTCCATTGGGACGTCAACAAACCGCACAAGGAGATGCGAGCCTTCGCAGTGCCAAGTGGAGGGTTGCTCTTCCCTCAATACTTTGACAATGGGAACGCCGCTTTCCTTGACACAACGCTTTCATGGAACGAACTTGCAATCCAATTCCCGAGTGAGTATTGTCAAATCGACATGACAGGAACAATCCACTGTGTTGCAAATGCTGGCACCACATTTACGCACTACACCTCAACAGATGGCGCACTGTCTTGGGATAATTACACCTACGACCTCGGCGATGCTGCCTCAAGCATTGAAGAATGGGAATTCCAAGCAAACGGCGAACATGACCTGTTTGTACTCAACGTTCGATATCAATCCAGCGAAGGACCTGATGTCGATGTCTTGTTCCACACACGCGGGTACAGCCAAGACCTCAGTCCCGATACTCTGACCTACATCGGACAAGGTGATCTTGACTCAACATCCGGCGCAGGAAATGACATTCGATTCGATTTTGCGAGTCTGGCGATTCTCCGGGATGGTGGAGTTGTTGTTGCATACCATGATTCGACACACGTTGACCCATTGTTTGCAGTCGAACTGAACATGCCAGATTATCAGCAATAGGCTCATCCAGAGGGGTATCCTCAAAAGCCCTTGACAGACAACGCCGGTTGATGGTGCTGAGCAATTTACCTGGAATTGGCGAACGATTGATGAAGCGGTTGGACGATCACTTCGGAGGACGTCATGAACTCATCAAAACCCTTGAATCGGGAGATATTTCTCGAATTGCCGAGGTTGAAGGCATATCGGTCAAGAGGGCACTGAGCTTGGCACGGGAATACAATGGTGCCAAAACGTCGTTTCTCGCCACACCAGAAGCGGAAAAATTGCATGCACAACTTATCGGTTCTTTGCAACGATTCGCCTCCAATGGTGCAAGTTCATCACGTATGCAGATGTTAATGCCACTTCATCAAATCAATATTCGTCGAGAACGATGTCAGCGAATGCTTGAATTTGCCAACGATTCTCCAGACGCTTTTGCCCATCTTCGTACCTTGTTGAAAGATTTGAGTTACACCCGTCGTCCTACGCAACGTTACGAACGCGTCATTGTCAGCCAACAAGAATTTCCAGAATGGGAATCGTATGTTCGAATCTTAACGCCAAGTGCTCAAGAAACGTGGAAGGATTATACCGTTTTCAAATCGGTGACTTGGGTCGGCCGTCATGGCCCGGATGACTTGCCACCTGGTTGGTTGGTTCTACCAGAAGTGGGACGCACGGATGTGATGGTTCCTGAATTTACGCTCGATTGGTTCACCAACAACCGGAAGGCGCTGAAGGTTCTACTCGATTTAATGCAATGGAAGAACGAAAGGAATGGAAAAATCCACTCCACGCTCGAGACAATCTTTGCCGAGACCGACGGGCTTGAACAACTCTCCACCGTTTTTGCAATGATGGGCGATTCAGGTGATGTTGAAGCGATGGAAAGGATTCGAGACGGTCTTTGGAGTGTTGCAAAGCAAATGGAAGAAGACCTCAACAAGCGAATTTCGTCAGGAATGGAAACAGCATCGCTCGATTTATCGGGATCCGACATGCTCGAAGCACTCGCAGATGCAGCGACCTTCCAGCGTAAACTCGCATCAGCAACCGAGGATGTCATCGCCGACATTCTTGAACAAGGTCGGAATGAGTTGTCCGTTTATCTTGAAGCGAGTGGGTTGCAGGCACCGTTCGATCTCTATTCATCAACTTGGCCTGTGAAATTTAATCGCTCGGTTTTGGATGGCATCAACGATGAACTTGAACGAAGAATCAACGATGGTCGGAACGACCATCTTCTCCGATTGGCAACCAAACTTGCCGACCTCAAACCACTCTGCGAAACTGCAATCCAACGACTTGTGGAGCATGACATGTGGTACAGTATCGCATCCTGGGCCATGCATCACAACGCCCAACTTCCTGAATTGGTTCATCATGGAATTTGGTTTGAGGAGGGGCGACACCTCTTCATCGAAGGAGACGTTCAACCTGTTAACTACGGATTAGGGCTTGCTGCACCGAAAGGCGATCAGCAACCAATTGCGCTCTTGACGGGTGCAAACAGTGGTGGAAAAACCACGCTCTTAGAATTGGTTGCACATGTGACGATTCTCGCCCATATGGGGCTCCCCGTTCCTGCAAAGCATGCCTTTGTCGGACAAGTAGAAGCCCTGCATGTTCTGGCGAAATCGAGTGGTACACAAAGCGCAGGAGCGCTTGAAACCACTTTGGTCGACCTTGCGCAGGTCGTAAGCAATAATCAACCGAAACTCATTCTTGCGGATGAACTTGAAGCGATCACAGAACCAGGAGCAGGTGCTCGAATCATCGCGGGAATGTTGCGGGCTGCACAACAACAATCCGAATCAAGCATGGTCTTGGTAACCCATCTTGCTCCGGCTATTCTTGATGCGTATGGAAGCGATGACTTACGCATTGATGGTATTGAAGCAAAAGGACTTGATGAGCATCTTGAATTGATGGTCGATCGAACGCCGAAGCGCAACTGTCTCGCTCGTTCAACACCTGAGTTGATTGTACGACGCTTGGTCGAGCGTTCTTCAGGAGATGCAAAGAACGTCTTCAGTGACATCCTGTCTTTGTTTTGAACTCAGCATTGACGTCCACCATCGGACGAATACTCGAGCATTGGTGCTTGGAACAAATCATCACATGAGCGTTCGATGAGCGGCAACGTCAGCGTACTTTGTGACCAGTCAATGGATACTGTCCCAGAGGCTGCTGGTGATGGAACGTAGTCTTCTCCTGTTTGTGAAACTTGGAGAATGATGCCTTCTCCCTCTTGGAGAACAACATCCATTGGCATGAATTCCATGAGTGCCGTGACCGAGGCAAATGGTACCAAAACTTCTTGGCCATCACGACCGCCTGAGTGGTAACGTAGATCCATGACGGCGTGACCAAGGTGCATTCCTGTTCCATCGGTCATTTCGATGAACAAATGACCTCCTGTCAAACCAGGAGTGGCCTCGATGTGGAACGTTGGCATTCCAATGATGCGTGTTTCCTTCTCAAACGGGCCGTAACTCAATGTGACTGAACTTGTTCCGGATACCGTTGAGCCGGTTGGTGCAAGATCGCTGCCTGTCAAAACAAGGTTTTCAACATCCATTGGAGGGTAGGTCTGTTCAAATCGCCAACCTCCACGGTTGTCTTGCATTTCAACGCCGAGTGTAGGTGCTCGTCCCTCTCCTTTGAGGTACCAGTCAAACCAGTACAACATTTCGTCTGCCCAATCCCAGCGAAGTGTGTAAGGGTAGGCTTCAGCACCGCGACCTGCTCCTTGCGAGGAATGTCCCTCCACTCGGTCTGGATAATCATGTGCCCATTGTCCTGCAAGTGTCTTGATTTCGATTCCAGCATCGGCTACTTGTTGATGTACGGGGAACGACATGTGTGGATCAACGTTCCAATCCTGCATCCCTTGGATGAGGTAGACCGATCCGTTGTAATTCTGGAGGACACGGTCGAGGAACGAACGTTCTGTCCAGTAGGTGTTTCCGGCATAATCGACCATTCCTCCACTGAGGTAGGCCGCTGGTCCATTCACGTAACCTTCGATGTAGCCTTCACAGAGTGTATGGCTGTCTTCCGTATCACCATCGATTCCAAACGAGCCGTAGACGCCGTTATGCATAATCATACCACGAGCCTCCATGCTTCCGTTTCTCCACATCAACTCATGGACACCAATGAGTCCTGACATTGGAACAATCGTTGCAAGGTGAGGGTTTCCAAATGTAGCAGCTTGCCAAGGGGTGGAACCATCGTACGATTTTCCGATAATTCCTACATTTCCATTCGACCATGTTTGTGTACCAAGCCATGTTACTGCTGCATCAATGCCTCGTTGCTCATCCGTTCCCATCAAGTCCATGCAATGATTCGATTCACCTGTTCCAAAAACGGACACTTGTGCAACACCGTATCCATGAGGTACATAATTCTCAATCAACATTCGACCCAATCTGTTCGCAGGAGTTAATGCATCCACATCTCCGTCATTGTAGTATGGACCAATTTCAGCAATCACAGGAACTTGACATTCTGGACTCATATTCTCAGTCGATGAATAATCGCATCCTTCGATGACTGGGAGCCACAGGCCAAGATGCACCTCGGCTCCACCAGTCGCTCCAGCGCCTCCATCAGCGAGTGTTATGCTTGGGACAGGAACGAATACTGACTGAACGGTCCCAATTTCGTACGTTCCGTTGACGGTAACTCTTGAGAAAACATCGCTGTCATCGTAGACGAGATTCGATCGTTCCCAAGGTTCTGGATAATCATCTCCATTGATTGCATCGTTGCTGTTTTGAAGGTCTTCTCCGAAACATCCTGAAAGGATGGATGGAAGGAGGAAAATCAACAACATTGAGACGCTTCGCATTGTTCCTCCGTCTCAAATCCGACATATGACGCTTTTCGCCTTATGCTGAATCTTCGGATTCACGTGCTTCGAGTTCTGCACGAACTTCATCCATATCCAACTCTTGGAGTTTTGTGATTAAATCCTTGAGCGCCTCTTCGGGAAGAGCACCTGGTTGCATGAACACTCCGATTCCTTCTTTGAACGCAATGGTCGTTGGAATTGAGCGAATGCCGAAGGAACCGGCGAGAGCCTGTTCGACTTCGGTATCGACCTTAGCAAAAACAACCTCTGGGAACTCTTCGGAGACACGCTCGAAAACAGGCGCATAGGCTCGACAGGGGCCACACCATTCTGCCCAAAAATCAATGATGACAAGGTTGTTTCCCTCGATGATGCCATTAAACGAGGACTCTTGCATCTCCACTGTCGCCATGTGTAACGCTAACGTTCACAGTATAAGTGCTCATGCATTTTGCCTGAACGCTGAATCGACGGGTTGATGTGCTTTACGTGGAACGTACAGTCATGAGCAGATTGATATCAATCGTCACTGCATTTTTGTTCCTCAGCGTTGTTGTCCTTCCACAGGGCGTTTCCGAAGAGACAGGTGAGAGCACCAGTTCGTCGTCATCGATCATCATTTCCGAAGTTCTTGCTTCACCAAATGGAATGAAAAACAATGAAACGTGTTCAAATTGTTACAACGCTACCGACTGGAACGGTGATGGAGAATATGGTAAATTCTCCGACCAGTTCATTGAACTTCACAACCCTACCGACAACCCAATCAACATCTCAAACTGGGTGCTCGATGACATCGCCGATGGAGGAAGCGCCCCCTGTCAGTTAGCACGAAACACAATTCTTCAACCCGGAGAATATGCTTCAATCTTCATCAACGCATCAAGAATTGAGCTGGACTATTACGATGGAGACACAGTGAATCTTTACGATACAGAAGGCACACTAGTTGACACACTGTCGTATCCTGCTCGAGATTCTTGGTATGGAAATTCCTACATCCCACTCGAAAATGGATCCGTTTGGAAGGTTCGACCTCCAACGCCTGGCTATGAACAAAACGAATCCTTCGCCATCGCTCAGAACATGATCGGTTGCTTTGGAATCAGTGATGGAGGATTTGTCGAGTCCATGCTCCTCAAAGGCCGTGTTGTCACCATGAACACTGAAGCTGATGTCATTAACGATGGCCATGTGTTGGTTCGAGATGGAAAAATTGAGGCCGTTTGGGGCGGCGATAATATTCCACAGAATGTTGATTTAACTGGCGTTCAAATCGTCGATACGAACGGCACTATCTATCCTGGACTTATCGATGCGCACAATCACATGCACTACAATCACATTCCACTTTGGGATTTCGAGGTTCACACCTCGACAAAATCCGAAGAAGGAGGTTATTCGAACCGAAATCAGTGGAAGAACAATCCAAATTACAAACGAGACATCTCTTGGATGAAGACGTTTGTACAAACAGCTTCGATGTGGAATATGGCTGATCAGCAAATGAAATACGCCGAAGTGATGGCTGTTGCAGGTGGTGTTACGGCCGTCCAAGGCTCACCTTCGAGCAACACGGATGCATGGGACAGCATGCTCTCTCGGAACATCGAATTGTACAACTTCGGTGGAGACGGAATCCATACCAAAGTCACTACGCTTGAATCCGATTACACTGGAAGCCACATTACATCGGGCAACGCAAGTGGAAGTTTGAACGCATGGTATCTTCACCTCTCAGAAGGTGTCGATGAATCAAGTCGTGCTGAATTCGATATTCTGGTACAGAACAACCTTCTCGTGGGAGAATTGGTGGTTGTACACGGAACAGCGCTCACATCGACTGAATTCCAAATGATGGGTGACGTTGGTGCTGACCTTGCGTGGTCTCCGCTTTCGAATCTCTTGTTGTATGGGGACACGACCGATGTCGTGGCTGCTGATCAAGCGGGCGTGAGAATTTCACTCGCACCTGACTGGGGTCCAAGCGGATCGAAAAATGTCCTTCACGAATTGAAGGTTGCAGATTTGTGGAACACGAACAATCTCAATTCCTACTTCTCCGATTACGATCTTGCCTCCATGGTCACAAAGAATCCCGCACTTGGCAACAACTGGGATGATTCCGTTGGCACCATCAATGCTGGCTTGTACGCTGACCTCGTAGTCATGGACACCTTCCATCAGGATCCATATCGAAACCTTATCGAAGCCATTGATGCGGATGTCCGGTTGACCATTGTCAATGGGCAACCTGTATTCGGTGACGTGGACATCATGTCTGAACTCAAGGGAGACGATTGGGAATTGGTCGAAGGACCTGGTTTCAACAAGGCAGTAGATGTCACCGACCGCTCCGTCACAGAAGGCACACAATCATGGTCGAGTATTCTCGCCGACATGGAAATGGCAATGGCGCTCAATCCTGACGATATCGCCTCTACCTGGTCATCCAGCACAGACAGTTATTCCTCAATGCAAGCCAATGTCTTGAACAGCATCTTCACCACCGGTGATACACGTCACTTCGGCATCATCAAAGATTCCGAACATGCGAACACCCACATCAATCTCGAACAGTTGGAAAGTTACTACGAAGTTCCGATGGAAAACGGGGATCGTACTGGAGTCAACGTCGTACTCGAACCTCAAGACAATACTGGTGGTTCAACCATTGATCCAGTTGATGAAACACCTTCAGGTGAAACGAATCAGGACAATGACACAACTGGTGGAAGCGAGACTGGAAGAGATTCCGATTGTCCACCAAACTGCATTCTTGGAGGGGATGTTGAAGACGCTTCGAACGAAGAATCAGCACTGTTTGGTGCAAAATCACTTCTGCTTGTCCTTGTTGTGTTGCTGCTTCTCGCCGTAGGATTGTTGACAAGAGGAAGCGAAGAGGAAACGGATATGGGTGCAGACCAGACGGTCATGATTGAAAATGAATGGCAAGTTGAGAAGAAACAATTTGTCCCAGAGTTGCCGCCGCTTTCACCTCCTCCTTCAACCGAGGAAGAGTGATTATTCAAGTTCCCAAACAGGACCATCGGCTGTGTCGGTCACAACAACACCGAGTGCTTTGAGTTGGTCTCGTATTTGGTCAGCACGTGGCCAATCTTTGTTCGCTCGTGCATCGCTGCGTTCCACAAGTAATGCTTCGACTTGATCCGCAATCTCTGCTTTTCGAGGGTCTTCAACCGGTTCAGCAAGAAGAAGTTCTGCATCTGGAAGGATGCCGAGAATGTTTCCTGCTGTCTCTTCAAGCCATTCCTTTGCGTAGGTTCCGATTGCACGCTTGTCCTCTTCGTCAGCACCCAGAGTCATCAATTGCTGAAGTTGTTTGGTTGCTGCAAGTACTTTTGCAACTCCTTCACGACTGTTAAAATCATCATCCATTGCCTGTGCAAAGCCTTCAGCAAGTCCTTCCAGTAATCCAAGCGTCTTTGCCAATGGATCTGCGCTTGCCATATTGGGCACAGGAAGCTGATGCTGACGACCGTTGGATGACATCCGCAAGGCCGACTCGTAAACCTGTAAAATGCGGTCATGATTTCGTTGAGCGTCATTGAGAAGTTGCTCATTCATATCGATTGGCGATCGATAGTGGGCGTTCACTAGAGCAAGTCGCAAAACCAGTGGGTCAACCTTCTCGACAATATCACGAATCGTCCAAAAGTTACCGAGCGACTTGCTCATCTTTTCGCCATCAATGTTGACAAATCCATTATGCAACCAGTATCCTGCGAGTGGGGCGTGTCCTGTGTGGCACTCGCTCTGAAAGATCTCTGCCTCGTGATGAGGAAAGCGAAGGTCATGACCTCCACCGTGGATGTCAAATGAGGTTCCAAAGTGGTCAAGGCTCATTGCACTGCATTCAATATGCCAGCCTGGTCGCCCCTCACCCCAAGGTGATGGCCAAGTTGGTTCGTCTGGTTTTGCCTGTTTCCACAGTGCGAAATCTTTGTGATCGCGCTTTCCACTCCCAGTTTTATCGACACGACCACCAGCACCTTGTCGAACCGCATCGATGGATTGTCCGGTAAGTTGTCCATACTTCTCTGGTGCTGAGTCAACATGGAAGTAGACGCCATCATCAGCCACGTAAGCGTGTCCTTTCTGGATGAGGTCTTCGATGATGTGAATCATTGATTCAACATATTCCGTACATCTTGGATAATGATCCGCTCGAAGGATGTTCAGGGCATCCATGTCTTCGTAATACGTCTCAATATTTCGCTCGACAATCGACTTCCAATCTTCTCCTGATTCGATTGAGCGTTTGATAATCTTGTCATCAATATCGGTGAAATTTTGGACATAATCAACGTCGTATCCTGAGGCTTCGAGCCATCGGTGAATGAGATCAAAGGCGATGTAACATCGAGCATGCCCAAGATGGCAGTTGTCGTAAACTGTAACACCACAGACGTACATCGAGACCCTCCCAGGTGATTGGGTCGAGAAATCGACCTTCTCTCGCCGGCGTGTGTCGTGCACTCGTAATGGCATGTGAACATCCCCTCGGTGTCGCCACTCTCACTTGAAGATTGATACGTGAAAGGGTAGAGGAGTTCCCGAAGACGATGTTAGACCTGAAGCGGCCAGAAGGAATCGGCATCTCGTCCTATGTACTCCACGATGCTTGGCTTGTGAAGTTGGCATGGATGGTTCCGTTGTTTTCAGTTCTCACTGCAGTAAGCATCCATGTGTTGTTTGGAAATACACGAGATGTGCCGTTTTTCATCTCTGAAGCGGATTATCCAGGACTTGAACGATTTGTGTTCACAACAGGCCTCTTTGCTTCAGCGGTCTTGCATTGTTTACTTTCTCTACGTCTCTATTCCATCTTTAAGAATTCAGTACGACCGAGAGTGTTCTTGTTCGCTACAGGAATGGGTATTGCGAGTTCAATTCATCTTGCAATCCTCTCTTTTGCGAACATGTATGACTACCTCTCTCTGCATGTATATGCTTCATTGGTGGTCTTTCATGGTGCCTTCACATGGGCAATACTCGCTCACTTTTCATTACCTCATCCAAACAAGAAAGGAAGGAAACTTCGTTTGATTTCACTCTCCATGGCGTTTGTGTCCCTTTTCATCATGACCATTTCGATGAGCAGAGGGGTTCAACAAAGGAGAGATGAACTTGATGTCCAGCCTGATATGATCCCATTGAATGACTTGCAACCATGGATTGATGTTGCAGCTCCCGCAGAATACATCCTCTTCTTCTCCCTGCTGGGATGTCTTGCGTCGTTCTCATGGGACATTCTCGAGCACACCGGCCAACTCGAGGATTCGTCGATCGAGACTTGAAATCGCTACGGTGTGCGGATCAACGCCGTTCCTACCATCTGTTTTCCAGACTGAAACGTTCAGTTCGCGATGCGACAACATATGGCGAACCGTACCAATAAATTCACACCCTGTGGTCGCCAGTTCCGTTTCCATATTTGGACCCCATAGGCCTGCAAACAATCCGGCCTGTGGGCGTTGATGCAATTCAGGTCGTCCTTGTTCATCGACTCGAACAATGCATGTGTACTCCACAAGTGTCTTCTTGGTTTTCTTCGGGCGAGGAAGGTCACGCGCTCGAGATCTCCCGCTGCATGTCTCTGTCACGGGGCATTGTTCGCATGAGGGATTTCTTGGACGGCATACAAGAGCGCCCAATTCCATCATTGCCTGATTCCAAGCACCTGGTGAATCTTCGAGTAGAAGGTTGTCAGCGAACGTTTGCACATCTTTCATCGATGGTTCTTCTTGATTGGTTTGGCGAGCCATCACTCGACGGATGTTTCCATCCACGCATGCCACAGGACGTGAGAAGGCCATTGACGCAACTGCTGCTGCAGTGTAAGTGCCAATTCCTGGCAGTTCCAGAAGTTCGTGATAGGTGTTGGGCAACTCTCCATCGTAGGATTCCATAACGACTCTGGATAAGGCGTGCAATCGACGTGCTCGCGAGTAATATCCAGCGCCTTGCCAGAGATGAAGCACCTCATCAACGCTTGATTCAGCCATGGATTGAACGGTTGGAAATCGCTCCAAAAGTTTCGCATGGTATGAGATTCCTCGCTCCATTTGAGTTTGTTGCAGAAGAATCTCGGAAAGAAGAATCGACCATGGGGAAGGTTCCAACCTCCAGGGAAGTGGGCGCTTGACACGCTCGTACCAAGAAAGCAGGGCTTCTTGATTCATCCTAACTCATCATTGATTTCAAGCAGCTTTTGCTTCTTCGATCTTCGCATCGTTGGCTTTGATTTGTTCCCAAACCAATTCAGCGATGTCTTTGACGTCCATTTCCACATCGATAGCGGATAGACCGTCGGTGACCATTGTTGAGCAGAACGGGCAGCCGACAGCGACGGTATCTGCTCCTGTTGAAGCCAACTCCTTTGCTCGAATGATGTTCACACGATCGTTCCCTTCGGGGACATGCTCTTCCATCCACATCTGGGCGCCACCTGCACCGCAACAGAAGGAACCGCGGCCATGGCGCTCTGTTTCAACATCGACGCCGCCAATAGCGTTGCGAGGTGCATCGTATTCACCGCCGATTCTACCAAGGTAACACGGGTCGTGATAGGTGACGGAACCATCATGCTTCGGTTCGGGAAGTTTTCCTTCGCTTTGGAGATGTGAAATCAGTTGGGAATGGTGCATGACCTCAATGTCTTCACCGCCATAATCCTTGTACTCTTTTCCAAGCGTATGGAAACAGTGCGGGCAGGAGGCGACGACCTTCTTCACACCAAGTTCATTGAACGTCTCCAAATTGGTTTCAGCAAGCATTTGGAACAAGTATTCGTTTCCTGCTCGACGTGCTGCGTCTCCACTGCATCCTTCTTGCATTCCAAGAATACCAACGTCGAGGCCGGCTTCTTTCATGATCGAAATTGTATCTCTTGCAACCTTTTTGTTGCGTTCATCGAACGAGGCAGCACAGCCTGCGAAGTAGATGTATTCTGCAGGTTCAGCGACCTTGACATCGAGATCTGCAGCCCAATCACCTCGCTCGTGCGATGGCAATCCGTACGGGTTTGAATCGGATTCGAGGTTTTCAATGGTTGCCATCAGTGGCATGATGGTATCCTCAACGGCCTCATCAAATTCCATTCGCTCCATCATAAGGTGGCGACGAGCGTCGGTGAGTTTCGGAACATGTTCAATGTTCACAGGACAAACATCAACACAAGCGTGACAGGTTGTACAAGCCCAGATGGACTCTTCTCCGAATCGAGCGATGATATCCTCTTCTGGCGTTTCACCAGCGAAGAGCTGGGAAGCGTGATCGTTGGCGTAGTGACGAACATCGTGAACAATTTGCATTGGATTCAATGCCTTTCCACTGGCATACGCCGGACATACGTCTTGACAACGTGCGCAGGATGTGCAAGCCCATCCATCGATGAGACTCCTCCAGGTCAATTGCGTGTAGTTGGCTGCTCCGAAGGATTCGAGATCAAGTTCTTCCAATGAAACGGCCGAACCGCTTTCATCGGTTGCAAGTGGTCGCATCTTGGCCATTGGTTCAGTATCAAAGAACGCAACGTTTGGAAGCGCCATGACGAGATGCATGTGCTTCGAGAGCGGAATGAGGAACAGGAAGGTGCAAATGGCAACCATGTGCGCCCAATATGCAGCGTTAATTGTAGCCTGTGACGGCGCAAACGTATCCGCAACCCATGCCCCAATCATCTCCCAAGTGGGGTGTGGATCTTCGCCTGCTTCAACGATATATGATGTGGTGCAGATGGTCATGATCAGGAGGAGAATAACGTTCCCTTCAAGTTGGGATTTTCCTTTCAGTTTCTCTGGCGTGAATAAGACGCGGCGGTTCAATGCAAGGAAACAGCCGATCAATGCGCTCGTGTAGCCAAGTTCAACCATTCCATTCCAAATTCCATTCAAGGCCTCCGGCAGGATATGTTCGCTGAAGCGATTGGCTGTGGCCAAATCGAGCATGTCGGATGAAAGCATGAGGAACCCCCAGAACATCAGAACGTGCATGGTTCCTGCAACTTTGTCTTCCAAAACTTTTCGTTGCCCAAGCCAGACTGTGAGCGTTTCCTTCAATCGCTTGCCCCATGAGTCGAAGCGTTTGTCTGGAGCGCCGAGAAGGACGAGACGGGTCGCCTTTTGCACTTGGTAAGCAAAGAACGCAATCGAAATACCGCCAAGAACAAGAAGCAGATAATACCCCTTGATTCCTGCATAGGTCACGTCGAGCGGATGTTCCATCATGAACCCATCCAAGCGCATTCAATCCTTCAACCCAACGATGAAATCAATACCAATCCTAATGGTTGAGATAGGCTTCGAGTGGACATGGTCAAAGCCAGTGCTCCGGGGAAGTGCATTCTTTTCGGAGAACATGCGGTTGTCTACGGCCAACCTGCTTTAGCTTGTTCCATTAACCAACGAATGACCATCGAAGTTGAGAACGAAGAAACCTTCGACAAATGGCGACTGGATGGGCGTACCTTCAACCCGAGAAAGCATCCACACATTGACTACATTCGCCAACAACTCCCTCCACTTGATGAACAACCTCTACACATTCGCGTTCGTGGCTCAATTCCGAAAGCATCTGGCCTCGGATCATCAGCTGCACTATCGGTCGCACTTTGCGGTGCACTCCAACAACTACGAGGTGAAGCCATCGATCTGATGCAAGCGAGTAGACTTTCTCACCAAGCAGAAGCCCAAGCACAGGGAGGACGTGCAAGCCCGATGGATACTGCGACAAGTTCGTTCGGTGGATTTGTCGTTTTGTCCGATGCTGTGGAAAAAGACCTCGATTTCATTGAAACGCGAACCATGGAAGTCGATGGGACGACCTATCAATGGCACTTGCATACATTCGATGCAGACATTCCAGATGGAGTTGCCCTTGTTGTTGGAAATACGGGCGTACATGGTTCAACCTCTGCAATGGTAAAACAAGTTGCGAATCTCATTGAACAACATCCAGAACGAAGCGTTGAACTCGAGACCATTGGTGCTATTGCTCGAAGAGGAATACAAGCATTCCGTGAAGGAAACATGGAAGCAGTTGGTCAAGCAATGACTGAGAATCATATCGTTTTACGATCGCTCGGCGTTTCGTCTCCAGATCTCGAACGGCTGATTCGGGCTGCAGCACCCTCGAGTCTTGGTGTCAAAATGACGGGTGCAGGTGGCGGAGGTTGCATGATTGCCCTTACGACAACTCCAGAACAGACAGTAGGAGACATTGAAATGGCGGGCGGTCGGGCATTTATCACTCGATTTAATGAGCCAGGACTTAAATTTGAGAATATAATGTAAAACCCTATTGTGATAGGTAACGCCATCACATTGTCAGCCTTTGGTTTATATATGCGGGCAGGAAGCCGCAACTCATGACCACCGATGAAGAGCGCTTGACTGTTGTCAATGTTGTAGCAAGTACCCGTGTAGCCGAAGAACTCGACCTCCCAGATATCGCTATCCAACTCAATTGTGAGTACGAACCGGAGCAATTTCCTGGTGTCGTTTACCGAGTCACAGACCCAAAGTTGGCTATCCTCATGTTCCGTTCTGGACGAGCGGTGTGCACAGGCGGAAAGGACGAAGACAACATCCACACAGGTATCGACCGAATGATCAAAGATCTCCGCGCTGCTGGAATCACAACTTGGGATTTGAAGGACGTTGAAATTGAAGTTCAAAACATGGTTGCAACCTACGCACTCCATTACCCAGAGGATTACGATGGAAATGACAAGTTCACTGGAGCTCCACTCGCTGGAGAACCACGCAAGTTGAACCTCAACAATCTTACCTTCCACCTGCCTTTTGACAAGGTCGAATACGAACCAGAACAATTCCCTGGACTCATCTATCGACTCGATTATCCAAAGGTTGTTTGCTTGATTTTCGGTAGCGGTAAGATGGTTATTACCGGTGCCCGACACAAGGACGAAATCTTGGAAGCAGTCGAAATTATCAAGGACGAACTTGCTGACCTTCTCTGATGCCTTCGTCGCATCTTTCATGTGCAAGAACGTGAAAGCCTCAGCATGGGCGGAGCCCTCAAGTCACGTATCTTGACCCTGCTCGTGCTCGGGTTGATGATTGGTTTTAGTCAAATCCCGCTGGTTCAGCACCTGAGCGAGTTCAATGACGAACCACCGATTCAACGGAGTGGCTCAGACCCTGGTGTTACGGATCTCCCATCATGGAGAGTCGGTGACAAATGGATTTACTCTGGAACGTTTGATCCCTCGATTTTGATCACCAATACGGGCGTTTCAGCAAGCGTCGGTGAAATTCGCGGTGATGCGACAGCTGAAGTAACCGAAATTCTACAACTTCAATTCGACAATGGAACCGAGTGGGTCTACAAACTCCGCATGTCCGCTGATTTTGACAAGAGTGGTGTTGAACTTGAAGGGTACACTGGAAATGCTGAAATCCAATTCACGCAAACGGAATATCTTCGCGTCAGTGATTTTGCGACGGTGAAAAACGATCTCGATTTGTACATCAAATTCATTCCATATGGAATCGGTTCACTCACACAAATCCTTGGAGACATCACCATCACCAATGAATACAGTCCAGCGACTGAAGCCTATGACTTCCCCCTCCGTTACGGTGAGCGATGGACATCACTCACAACAGCATCATCCCAGTGGTCGGGTCAAAGTGATTACATCACACCGTTCCCTCCACCAGAAACAGATACGAACACAACAACATGGGAGGTCACAAAAGTTGGCCAGCCTCGAAACTCGATTGGAGCAGGTATCGCCTACAGCGGATGCGATTCTTCCTACGAACTGACCTCCTGGAATTCCGATGGTGTCTCAACGGGTTACCGTTGGTACTGTCCAGCAGTTAACAACTATGCATGGCGCCATGCAGAGGAAGATGTTGGACTCACCATTGATTTCAGACTGAAACAGTACATGCCCGTTGGGGCGACGGGTGTTGAAAGCAACAGCGATCCAGGTACACGTCCAACATGTGTTGATGTTGCTCCGGAGCGCTCATTAACGGCACTTGATTCTCCGCTGAATGTTTGGGTTCATCTCAGTCCTTCATGCTACGGAACCATCGATGGTGTCGGTATTGAAGTGGCCTATGATGGTACGTCGACGACTGTGTACACCGCATCAAATGGTTCTGCAAGCACGTCCATTGACTCAGGCAGAAGTATCGATTACTCCTCAACCAATACTGATTGGTCGAGCAATGGAATTATGGCAAAATCTGGAAGTTATGTTGGTGCTGCTACAATTACGCTTGATGAGTATCTCGTTGGATTGGATTTGATTGCTGACGAGGAACGAGCAGTCGTCATTCGGAACAGAAGCGGCGTGGTGAGTACCGTCAGTTCTCTTTCGGGTTACAACGTCCTTCCAGGCGATAATCTCACCATCGAGGTCGCCGTTGTTAACAAGGGCATTACGCCTTCAACGCCAACAGATTTGCGAATTTATCATCCTGATGGCTCAATCTTTGATTTACCTCTTCCATCCCTATCGACATACGAATCACACAAAGTGGATTTCACATGGACGGTTCCTGCTGATGCGGCGATAGGAACGATACCAATTCGTTGGGAATCGGATCCATTACAGGTCAATACTGCAGATGCCGATGCAGACAACGACCTCGGAGAAATCGCTCTTTTCATTGGCCGACTGCCAACCGCTGTGCTTGAACCCATTGAAGTGTACACAAACGTGGAGACGTCGATCAACGCATCAGGAAGTTTTGATGAGGACGGTGGAAATGTTTCATGTTTGTTCAATATTCCTTGGTACGACGGAACTCGAACGGCAGCATGGACTCGCGTCGAATCCGTAGATTGTATGTTGAATTGGACATGGACAAACGACGGAGAGTACCCTGTTGAAGTCACCATTACCGATGAGGAACAAGACCAAGTTGAAGGCATTCTCGATGTGGTTATTCTCAATCGTGCGCCAAACATTGAGGTGATCAGTGCTCGAACCGAGGTCAAGGTTGAACATCCAGTAACGCTTTACGCCTATGCAAATGACACAGACTCCGAAGATCCGTTTCCGGGAGTCGTGGATGTCTATTGGCCGAATGCAATCTGCGAGGAGGGATACTACACTCGAGTGTGTACAACAACCGCTCCAACCGAAGGATGGCACACGTTCCAAGCAGTCGGTGTTGACGATGACAGCGCCATGACCATGGCAAGTATTGACATTCGATTTACCAACATCAATCCACATGGTTTGTCCGTCACCATGACAAACGAAAGTGGACCCTTGCCACTTGATGTTCAACAAACGTGGCATGTTCAAGAAGATCAAATCGTAAATCTGAGAGGACAAGCTCTCGATTCAATAGACGATTTGGATGGGTTAACGCATCGTTGGTGGCCTGACGATGCTCAGCCAAATCTCATCAAGTCGTTTGATGGACGCGTGTCAGAATTTGAAATGATGTGGGAAACATCCGGATTGCACCGCATGCGTCTCGAAGTCAGTGACTCTGAAGGAGCCAGTAGTGGCACGTATGAACGCTGGGTCAGCGTTTCAAACGTTCCGCCAGTCGTTCAACCGTTGGAAGAAGTTCTACCATTGGCTGAAG
Organism: Candidatus Poseidoniaceae archaeon; assembly: GCA_049438185.1. Lineage (GTDB taxonomy): Archaea > Thermoplasmatota > Poseidoniia > Poseidoniales > Poseidoniaceae > MGIIa-L2. Next base: position 104,394 of record JBMTJI010000001.1, on the reverse strand, counting down.
GAGAGGAAGTGCGATTGGTTGGAAATGCAACCGATACAGCTTCGGATTATGATACGCTGATTCGCTGTTGGGACGTCGACCCTGGCTTGGATTCCAACGACATCGGTGGTGCAGATGATGACTGTGATATCATTGGAGATGAGTTGCTGTGGCACTGGAATACAAGTGGGACGCATACTGTCATTTACCACGTAACGGACGATGACGGCGTTCGAGTGAGTGAAGTCTTGTCCATTGAGGTTCTCAACATACCGCCCATCGTCCGAACGAAGGAAATTGCCTGCATCGCACTTGAAACTTGTATCTTGGATGCAACAAGCACCATCGACTCACTCAACGATCTTGATCAAATCACTGTTGTTTGGGATTTGGACACATCAATCGACAGCAATGGTGACGGAATCAAGGACAACGATGCTGACAAGATAGGGAAGCAAATCGAACATGTTTTCACCAAACAAGGTTCCTACACCCTTCGAGTCATCGCTTGGGATGAAAACCCAGAGCGGCCTGGTACGCGAGTCATCAATGTCGAGATTGGTGCTCCTGAACGAACGATTGTCGAGGATTTAGGCGCTGCATTGGCAGGTGAAGAAGCGAACCCAGTTGCACAACTCTCACTTCTCGTGTTCATGCTCCTTGTGTTGGCGATGATGACTCGACGCCGTCGGTTTGGACGGCAACAAAGGGCGATGAATCGTCTTGATCAACAGCAGAATGCGATCTTCAGTGATGAAGAAGTCGGACTGATGCCCCATGAGATTTCGGCACGCCGTAATCGCCCTCAAGACCCTCCTGTGGAACGTGCGTTCGATTCTGTGGGTGCTGCCGTGACTTCCTCGGGACCACCAATCCCAGAGGCTGGCCTCCCGGAGGGATGGACGCCAGAACAATGGGAATATTACGGGCAACAATGGCTTGACTCGCAACTTGACAATTCCTAAGTACAAGGAAGCGGACATTTACCCATGGCGAACCGCTTTCCTGCGTTCCTTGTTTTGTTCCTGTTTGCGTTTACATCGATGACGCATGTCATCAGTAACGACCTCAATTCCCTCGAATCGGTTCATTCAGTTGAACGAACATCCAGTACGGCCAGTTCGACCGATGTACCGAGTTGGCGTATCGGTGACAAATGGACGTATGAAACGCAATTCGACGTTGCCCAACTTATTGCCCAAGCCAACGTTTCGGCCAGCCTGAACACACTCACTGGCGATACTGTTTACGAAATTGATGATATCTTCTTCATCACTGTTGATGGAATTCAAACCCTCGCTTACAAGATGAACATCGAGGGTTCATTTTCTTCAGGTAACAGCGGTGCAACGTTGGAGGGTGTTTCAGGACGACTCGATATCGATTATTCAGGCGAAGACATCATTCGTGTACGAGACCTTGCTGTCATCAATTCTGAATTCGAATTGGATGTCGATTTTGCACCATTCAATCTCGGATTCCTGACCCAAAACATCGCCACCATCAACTTTGATACATACTATGACCCACCAAAAGAACGGTACGACTTCCCTCTCCGTACGGGCGATCAATGGTACATGCCGTTTATGTCGGGAACATCAGTAAGCGGCTCTTCAGATTACTTTGATCCATCTGAATTCGACACCAACGGAGCAGAAAACAATTCATGGCAAGTAACAAAGGATGGAATCCCCACTGAAGATGGAACCAACATCAAATACGAAGGTTGCGATGCATCCTACAAAGTCAACGAATGGAACGCTACTGGAGTGAGTTCTGGGTTTAATTGGTACTGCCCAGCTGTCCGATTCAACGCTTGGATTCGAATTACAAACGCCGCTGGATTTACGATCGATTGGCTCTTGAAGGATTACGAACCTGTCGACTCTTTTGGTGTTGACAAGCGAAAGAATCCTGGCGATCGTAACGTGGATATTGAAGTTGAAACGCAATTTATTGCAACCTTGCCTGACTCGATGTCGAAGATTTATGCAACGTATTCAGTGGCTCCAAATGGTGTCCCTGAGGTGAATAAGAACCTCCAGCTACGATACGAGATGGCAGGAACACTCATCAATCCAACCACCAACAGTAGCGGACAAATCGAAGAAACAATCAATGTCTCAAATGTTGTTGATGATACAAATGCAAGCGACGATTACAGCAGTAATGGGGTGATTGTCTGGGATCCTGTCCAAGAAATCATAGGTGTCGCAACAGTCGTGATTGATCTGTCTGTCGTCGGTATCGATTTGGTCGCCCAGCAAGATTCGATCATCGTTACACGAACGCGAGATGGTGAAATAGCAACGCTGTCGAAATCGATTGGATACAATGCATTACCCGGAGATGAACTCTCGTTCTCACTCCCTGCTCAGAATCGAGGTGTTCTACCTTCGCCATCGACAGAAATGGAAATTATTGTCCCCGACGGAGATTCAAGCCGTCAGGCCGTTCCTTCCATTGATGCTTACAGCGAGCAGCGAATCGTCATCGATTGGATTGTTCCAGAAGGGGCGACCATTGGGAACCAAACGTTGACCTTCACCGTCGATCCAGACGAACTCGTTACTGGAGATGCAAATCGAAGCAACAACCAAGCGACGATCGATGTCTTCATTGGACGTGCTCCAAACGCATCGATCAGCATTGATAGTGGAAACTACACCTTTGAGGATGTCTTCATTGATGCTCGTGCATCTTTTGACCCTGATGGAGGCGATGTCGAATGTCGATTTGAAATCGAATCACGGCCTGGTCTGGTCGATGTCATCACAACACCAGATTGTGCGATCACCTGGAACTGGTCAAACAATGGCGATTGGGAACTACGAACTGTCGTAACCGATAACGAACTGGATACAACGGTTTTGTTCAACAACGTCACCATCTTGAATCGTGCACCGTATGTCAATCTCAGCCATCCTAACGAAGTTGCTGTCGAATCAGCAGTCACCATTGATGCAAGCGATAGTGGTGACGTAGACACCATCTCACCGTCGGGGCAGCAGGTGAGTATTTCATGGCCTGATTTGAATTGCCAAGAAGGACTTACGCAACCGACGTGTACATTCACTCCACTCGAAGAAGGAACAATACCGATCCGAGCGATTGCAACCGATGATGACGGTGAGGAAACTGAGGTTCTCTCCTCCATTCAAGTTCTCAATGTTGCTCCAACAATTGGCGAAATTGAGGTTTGGATTGCCGGAGTCAACACACCATTCGATGCCAATGGAACGTGGGTATTGCAAGAAGACCAAACGGTCATCTTACGGGCTCAAGGTGATGATACACTCAACGATCGAGATGGACTCATCATCGATTGGAATCTGAGTGATGTTCTCGATAATCTCACCGTGTCCACTGACGGTTCAGCATCTGATGTTGCTACGTCGTGGCCAACCTCAGGAGAGCACATCGTTTCCGTTCGTGCTGTTGATGATGATGGTGCAACATCTTCAACTTCATTGGCAAAGGTCACCATCGAAAACGTGCCACCAACAATCACAGCACAAGAGAATTTCTTGAACGCAATCAATCGAATCAATGGACTCACAGTCGCTGAGGATGAACAAGTCGAATTCGATGTCGTTGTCGATGACACCGCTTCGGACAGAGATTCGTTGGAAGTCTGTTGGGACATTGATGGAACCCGAGATGCTGACCTTGACGGAACCATGAACAACGATTGTGACGTGCTCGGAACACATTTTGAGTATACGTGGGAAACAAGCGAACCACAGTTCCGAACGGTAACGGCATGGGTAATGGATGACGATGGAGCCATGGCCTCAATCTCAGCCGTCGTAAAGGTGCAAAACGTCTTACCAAGCGCACAAATTTCGTTTGCCAATGGTTCTCTCGACAACCTCATCAAAGGCGATACACTCAACCTTACATCGGATGGGACATCAGATTCAGATTCGGATCTTGTGAACATGCTTTACGTATGGAAGTTTGAATGGAGAGGTGAAAGCGATCTCGGCGAATCTGGACCGAGCATTTCCATTACCGATTTGCCTGTAGGAACATGGAACATCAACCTCACAGTAACCGACGATGACCTCGCATCATCCACGACGACCATCACCATCAGTGTTGCAGAGCCGCCTCCAGAAGGATTCCTCGAAGAGTTTAGTGAAACGTTGGGCGTCTCGCAAACAATGTCCATTGTCATCCTTGGACTCGTTGGATTGGTCATCATGTTGGCATCCTTCCTTCTCATCACTCGACGGTCACCTCCTGAACTGATGGAAACACCATCCAACAAAGCATGGGATGCAACCCCTCTGCCAAGTTACGCTCCGGCCGAAGCGCCAGTATACGAACAACCGATGGTTCAATCGCCTGTTCAAGCAGAACCGCTCTTTGAACAGCCTGCTGTCAATCAAGGCCCACCTCTCCCGGCGACGGGACTACCAACAGGATGGACGATGGAACAATGGGCATACTACGGGGAACAATACCTTGCAGCAAATCAAGCGCCTGCACCTTCGTATCAACCGACACCTTCAATGACTACGACACAAACACAAAACACGAATCTCTCGGATCTCTTGGATGATTTGGACTTGTGATGGCATGGGTAATTTGTGGCAATTCTTTGGACTTCCTGATCCAGATGCAGGAGGTGTAACGAGAGTTGCAGAACAAACAACAACCGCACCGAGTCAGAGGTTGACCAACAAACCAGTGAACGCACCAGAACCGGTTGTTGCTGATCTTGTTGAGCCAGAGATTGTGCATGAACCCAAAGAATGGAATGGACCACTTACACCAGATGGTGAACCGTTTCATGATCTCTCAAGCCATGGTTTACGAATGTTGATTCGACCAACTCGGGCGTTGCGTTATGTTAAACCGGATGAAAAACATCGAGTCCACACTCGAGGAATCGCTCAACGTGTCCTTCAAGGTGATACCGTTATTGTCGACCTAAGGCCATTGGTTCACATGGAATCGCACCAACAGGCATGTCGCCGCGAACTACGCGTCATGTGCGAGCAAACGGGCGTTGGCGTGTTCGCCCTCGATGCTGACGATAAGTTGTTGATGATTCCTGGGTCTGATGTCGTCGTCGATATCGAAAAGCATGAGCTTGGACTTACTCGACTTCTAAGCGTGAACTGAGGTGAAGATGTGGACAAGCGTCAACAATTTGCAGGTTCATATCTTGAACTCTTTACGTCCTCAATGATTTCCTTTATTGCATTGACATTCCTTCTCTCTTGGCTGACCTTTTTCTCTCCTTACGAACTTTTTGAAAACGAGAAGCGACTCGCTATGATGAATTATGTCCTCATTGCCCTCTTCACACTGGGGCCAGTGATGGCCATTCTTGCTGGAATTGCGTTTGATACATTTCCTCTTGTTTACAATGTACCATCTTTTGAAAAGACAACAATGCGTCATTTCCTCCAACTCAACGGGATTGGTCAACTCTTCATTCACGTTGGCATTTATTCTGGAACATGGAGCCTCTTTATCGAATTATCCGGGATCGGCATCATCCTCATGTGTTTGGCCTTGCTTTCATTGACATCTTCTTCATTGGATATTGTTAAACAAAAAAGCAAGTCTGGAGACGTTGGAATCTTTTCGTATGCTCCTGGACTTGTGCTCGTCATCTGTGCATTCTTCATTGGCACATCTTGGTTTATGCGAAATATCACTGGAATGATCGAAGTAGGGATTGCCTTCATTGTGGCCATTTTTTGTATGATGATGATGTCGACGGTTTTACTTTCACATTTCAACCGCAGATTAGGTTGGGCTACAACAAATCCAAAAACGCTACCCATTCGTTTCCTTTTCCTCCTCATCTTTGGAGTCGGCTATACAGCAGCCAGTTTCCTGCGGGCAAGAGAAACAATTTCAGAAGACATCATCGATATGTGGTTTGCTGTTATCCTACTCAATGTCTTCTTCATGATGAATCCGTTAAAGGTCATGCGGTTCTCATTTGGGCGCTACGCAAAGCCTCACTCCCGTTTCGTCCTGATTGGATACCTTCTCTTGCCTTTGCTTGCAATCGTCTCAATCGCACCAATATGGACGGGGCATGGAGGTCTTGCAAACATTCAACCTACGCATTGGTTACTCATCATCTACTCGTGCTTCTTCATCGTGAGTGGATTTGCCATCTACCTTCATGAAGATCATCTCCATTATTCACCCTCTTCTCGAGTCACACATTGGCACCTCGTCTTCCTGTTCCTTGCAGCGGGTGGGTTAATGACGTGGTCCCTTTATGACGATAGTGTCTTACTCGATCGAGAGTATTTACCGATTTACATTTGGATTGCTACACAAACAACAGCATCCTTGCTGCTGGCTGTCTTGTTCATTCGCCACACAATCTTCCCCGCAGACAACTGGCATCGAATGCCTATGTTTTACGACCGCCTCATCGAAAATAACGATTGAAGATCCGTAAGGAGTTCGATTGATGTTTGAGTAAATCCGAGTACTGTCGATTCCGCCCCTTCAATCAATGTGGCATACTCACCCATCATACCTGCTAAATCGTATCCACCTGCCTTGCCTACCCAGGATTCGGATTCAATGAGTTCGACCAAAATATCATCAGAAAAGTTCTCGATTTCGACGATTGCGCATTCGACACTTAACTGCCATTTCTCAAGAGCGTAGACCATCGTAGCCGACCAAACACGATGGCGTCGACCTCGTAATCTCAACAACATCGAAACTGCCTGTTCCTTCGAACCTGGTTTACCCAATGCTTCTCGTTCATCATCAGGATCTTCCACAAGTGTATCGGCTACAACAAAAACATCATGACGGTCGTTCAGTGAAACTGCTGCAGCTTTACGAGAGGCAACCTCCTTGACCTGTTCCGAAATGGGAAGGCGATCAACGGTCTCATCGACACCTTGTAGAGCCGCTTGTTCCACATTTGGAAAGTGTTCCCGAAGGATTGCTCCACGACGTTCCGAAGCCGAAGCGAGCAGGATTCGCATGGTTCGACCTGATGAAGGGACCTCATCAGATTTTGCAAACAATTTGGGGGTGACTTTCAAGTGTTGAATGGTTTTGCTTGAAGCGAGGCGGAACTATGGACATCATGGAACGGATTCCCACACACGTAGAAGGGCTCGACGAGAACATGCAAGGAGGTATTCCAAAGGGCCACATCTGCATCGTTGCTGGAGCCTCTGGTGCAATGAAGTCTAGCGTCACATTCTCAATGCTTTACAATGCTGTATTGTACGGTGAGACAAGTGGCATCTATGTCACGCTTGAACAAGGAAAAGAGTCGTTGCGAGCGCACATGTCCAATATGGGCATGAACGTCGATGATCCTCGTGTTCGTAACCGAATCGCTATCATCGACCTGTCCGATTTGCGAGTTCAACTCGATGAACAAGGCATGAGCAAGCGTGTTGATTGGATGGGTCAACTCATCAAGCAACTCACCAATTACAGAAAATCAATTGGATTCGAACTCTTGGTCTTCGATTCGCTTGGTGCCTTTTTCACGTTAACAAAAATGGAAAACCCTCGTGATGAAATCTTCAGACTGTTTGAAGCCGTTCGTCGTCTTGAACTCACCTCCTTCTTCATCTGTGAAATGACAGGTGAGAACCACAAGCAGTTCGGAGAATACGGTGTTGAAGACTATCTTTCCGATGGCGTCATCCATCTTGTCATGGATCGTAAAGAAGATGATGTTCAACGAAAACTTGGGATCATCAAGATGCGTCACACACGCCACGCATTGGGTTACAAGCCATTTAACTGGAAGCAGGAAGAACAGCGGTTCACTGTTCTCTGATTATTCAACCGTGACTGACTTCGCAAGATTGCGAGGTCGATCGACATCGTTTTCGAGCGCAAGTGCAGCATGGTAAGCAATCAACTGCGTTGGTAAAACACTCAGAAGTGGCGTCAGCATAGGAATTGTTGAGGGAATCGAAATGCATACATCACCGACTTCGGAAATTGGGTCCCCTTCTTCATGAATGAGGATGATTTTTGCACCGCGTGCTTTGCATTCATGAATTGCGTTCAATGTTCGATCTTGCACACCGTCGTTTGGAGCGATAACAACGACAGGGTAGTCTTGTTCAATTAGCGCAATTGGTCCATGCTTCATCTCGCCTGCAGGATAAGCAAGACAAGGAATGTAGGCAATTTCCATCAATTTGAGTGCCCCTTCAGATGCCACTGGTGATGAGATTCCTCGTCCCAAAAACAGGACACTCTTTGCCTTCGTAACCAGTTCAACAGCTTCATTGATGGAACCAGGATTCTCGAGATACGAGCGGATTTTATCAGGAAGCATACGCATCTCGCGAGTAATGGATTTTCCTTTGGTTTTCGAGAGATGACGGCTGCGTCCAAGTTGCAATGCGAACAATGCAAGTGCGCCGACCATGTTTGTGAACGCTTTCGTCGAGGCAACCGATTGTTCAGGCCCTGAGTGAATGTAGACTCCTTTTCCGCATTGTCTTGCAATGCTGGAGCCAACGACATTGACGACACCATACACATCGGCACCTTTTCGTTGAATTTCTTTTACCGCAGAAAGCGTATCCGCAGTTTCTCCAGATTGAGAAATAGCGAGATGAAGTGCCTTTGGATTAATGACCGGATCGTTGGCATTGAATTCACTTGCAACGTGAGAAACAGCCGGTATTCTCGCCCATTGTTCGATAAGGATTTGCCCAATTTGAGCCGCATGCAAGGCTGTTCCACAGCCAATCAATCGGACATGAGGCAATTGAGCGAGTTCTTGTGGCCGAATCTGCAATCCGCCCAAAACAGAGGTTCCCTCAGCATGGCGCAGACGACCTGAAATACAATGTTGCAAGGATTGTGATTGTTCATGAATTTCTTTCAACATGAAATGAGGGTAATCCCCAAGTTCACTCTCGCCCCAATCTTCCTCCAAATCGAGAACATTCGATTCAACCTCTTTTCCATCGGTTTGCATCACTTGGAAATCGAGGGAACTCAATTTTGCAATCTGTCCGTCCTCGAGCGCAACCAGTTGATCTGTGTGCTCTCGAATGGCATGTGGATCGCTGGAGATGAACATCTCGTCCTTCCCTCGACCAATAATGAGTGGCGAACCGTTTCGAGCACATAAGACATAATCGTAATCTTCGAACAAGACACAAAGACCCCATGTTCCTCGTGCAAGTGCCAACACGTTCTGAAGTGCTTCAAGTGGTTCCTTTCCTTGTTCAAGTTCCATAGCGATGTAATGACAGAAGATTTCGGAGTCGGTTTCGGAATTCAACTGAACGCCTAATTTTACGAGTCGTTTTCGAAGTGTATCAGAGTTTTGAAGAATTCCATTGTGGACAATGGCGACTTTCCCATCGTTACTAAGATGTGGATGTGCATTGTTTTGAGTTACCCCGCCATGCGTCGCCCAACGTGTATGGGCAATGCCCATCGAACCTTTCATCTTCGGTAAGGAGGAAGCCATTTCAGAGATTTTTCCGATGTCTTTGTACGATTGTAATCGTCCATTTTTGACAACGACCCCACTTGAATCATAACCCCGGTATTCAAGTCGTAACAACCCCTTGACGAGCAATTTCGATGCGTTCCTTTGGCCAATGTATCCAAAAATCCCACACATAAAACCACTTCATAGATTGAATTGTTCGGAACAAATCGGACATGTCACCCGAGCCCTCATCAAATCGGTAACAGGGAAGTTGGCCTTGCATGAAGGACAAACTGCCTGACGTCGAAGAGGTGGCAGGTCGGCTAATGGTGGAAGTCCCATGTTAGGATCTCGTTCGGCTACAGGCAATGGAGGCAGTGCTTCAGCATCTGGTATCGCGGGTAACGTCATTGGCGTAGGCAATGGCGGCAGCCCTTTCGAAACAATCTCAGCAATTTCACGATCTTGCTTGCGCTTCATTCGACGATTCAAACGAGCGTTCCCTTCCCCTGCGATACTTTTCGCCTCGAGTTCGTCTGCGAGTGTTGGTTCCTCCATTTCAATTTGGATTGGAGCTGAAACCGGTACAGTTGCAACCAATTCTTCCTCTTCGAGATCTTCTTCGACCTGGACGAGGATGGCTATTTCGTCTTCTTCAACAACGACTGCATCCATTCCGAGGTCTTCCTTTCGACTCGATCGCAGGGAGATGACGACAAGAACAAAAATGAGGAAGAGAATGGAAACCAATCCTAAGAAAATTCGAACCTTCATTTTGTCTGAACCTGGAAGAGGTTCCAACAACTGTTCAAGCAAAGATTGGGGCTCCTCAGGTTCTTGTTCCGAATCGAGAAGGAATTTTTGCATCGAGAATCGTCCTGTTTCAGAAACGAGGAACAAAATTCCATCTTGCGTGTTCATGCTGTATCCAAGTACGCCGTTCTCAGAGACGATGTTTCCAAGACCAAACACTGGTTGTTCATCGACAACCGTCAAGAGCCCATAGCGAGCCACTTCTCCGCGTATGGTAATTTCGTCATAGATGACTTCAATCATGTCGCCTCTTGGGTTATAGAGCAGCATTGAAGCGCCTGGGGCATGGATTCGTTCCAATTCTTCATCCCAATCACCTTTCGTTGCAATACTGACGATTTCTGCATTCTCACCAGAACCTTCAATCCATGATGCGAACATGGTTTCATCACCATCGGTGCGAACAATTCCAAGTTGTGCAGATGAAGCATCATCACCAATTGACGATTGATATGTCCACGATGATGCCATCAGGTCGCCTCGGGTGTACATCAACCCACTTCGCTTGATTCCTGTCACATCGTCACGTTCTTGCTGGAACAAAATGTGCAACGTCTCATCATCAAGAACGGTGGAAAGTTTGTCTCCATCATCCGGATGGATGTTGACATCAGCAAGGTGTATTTTCGGTTCACTCCAACTCAATCCTTCATCAGGGTTGGAGGAATAGAGGCTGAAGATCGATGTAATATCGCTCCAGGAGCCTCCGGTTGAAATGTTTCGATAATATCCTGAAAGAACCAAGATGCCATCATCTTCTGCTAAGTCGAGACCCCAGTACTTCCCTTCAGAGATTTTCAGGGGAACGAGGTGTTTGTGAATCGGGAGCATCTGTCCAGTCGAAGAAAACGAAGTCATAGCAATGTTTGTCATGAAGTAGCCTTGCTCGGTTTGTTCACGACTCGTCCAAGCTGCATGCACCAAGCCATCCTCTCGCTGATAGACATCGAGTTCACCTTCCCAGTTATCATCCACGAGTGTGTCAGTGAGGAGCAATAAATCGTCGCTAAGGGAGCGAACATGAAGTTCATCATCGACCGTGGTAAACAAGAGGGTCGAGGATTCAATTCCAACAAAGGCAACGGGATATTCATCATTTGACAGTGAGAGCGTTGTCGAGCCTGCGACAGATGAAACATCGCTGATGACAACACTGAATGTGTTCTGGCTGAAGTCACTTTCAACGCCATCGCCGGTGAGTGTTGCACGATACAACACTGCTCCGAGGTCGCTTGCTCGATGCCTGAAATCGACGGTTGTATGTCCCGACTCAATCGTGGCGCCGGGAACGAAGCCGATTCGTTCTTCATCGATCAGTTGCCATCCCGCATTTGGAACCCAATGCTCTAAGGCGAGATCGAGTGAGAAGGCCTCCGATGTTCCAAGGTTGTCAATTCGAATCTTGATGCTGTATTCCTCATCGACAAGTGGGACAACAGGCAAGGTGGTGACGGAACCCGGAAGATAGCGAAGGACTGGTTGATCAGGACGCTCTAAAATTTCGTAATCAAGGATATAGACGTTGTCAGACGTGTCGAGATCGCCTTGAGCATTGTTTGGATCGAGTTCAATCTTCACTTCATGAAGGCCTGCAATGGTCGCTGACCAAAACAGCGCCACTGAAACGGATTCGCCTTTCGGGAGTTCTGGAATCAATCCCTGTGAAGGATAGACCTCAGATTCTTCACCTGGTGCCACAAGGCGAACGAAAATGTCAGTAGCATCGGCATCGCCAGCATTGTAGACTTCGAAATTTAATTCCAGCAAACTACCTTGATAGGCGTTCTCAACAGGCATGCCACGATTGAGAACATCAACATCACCAATAAACCGCAATGATGGAGCGGGATCGACGTTATCGATTGTATAACTTCGTGATGCGCTTTCGGAAACCTTACCTGATTGATTGACCATTCGAACCGAAAGTTCACGATAACCGTCCTCAATTTCGGTCGTATCCCAATTGAACGACCATGAGGATTCTCCGTCCTCACCGAGATTGTTGTTTGTCTGAATCGTGCTTCCGAAGACCCAATCTCCATCATCGACTCGGTACTCGATTCGATCATGTTCAACGCCTTCTACTTCTCCCTGAACTTCTACAGTCCCTGTTAACGGATTTCGTGCAATTGGGGTATCAATGAGAATGCTTTCTCGGGAAACTTTGAATTTTCGATAGGCGATGTTGGAAACGTTGCCCTCATCGTCAGATGATTTAGCATGCAACAAGAGGAAGCGCTCAGTTGAGCTGTAGTCCACCCATGAATCTTGAATTTCAACATCGAGGAACCAATTCTCCATCGTTCCATTGGCTTCTGTCCAATCCATCAGCATCTTTGGCCCACGATCAGAGAAGTGTTGATCAATGTACAATTCAACACGCTGATACGCTATTTCGGTCATGTTGACCTCTCCTGACAGGCGAGTGAACGTATCACTAAGCAACCACGTTCCATTTGCAGGGTAACTTATGTTGACATCACTCTTGGACTCTTTGACAACAAAGCCATTGTCACAAGCAATACCTTCGATTGAGTTCACAGCACATGCAGCATCGATGATTCCAAACCCATATTTGTCATTCCAACGCTCTGAAAGAGACTCATCGTAAGGATCGCCTCGTTGCTCAGAACTGTTTCGTAGAATATCTTTGACCTCTTGTGGCGTCAGCGAAGGGTCTGCTTCAAGCATGAGCGCAACAACTCCGGAGGCAATAGGTGTCGCCATGCTTGTCCCCGACTTTGAATCGTATTGATCGTCAGCAAGGCCAGCATCGCCAGGAATAGGTAATGAAGCTCCGTACGTTGCAGAAAGGATATTGTGACCATATGAGGTGATATCTGGCTTGAGTTCATCCCATTCATCATCGTCTCCATCGCTCAAACGTGGACCCCAATTTGAGAAATCTGAATGTTCATCATCATCACGAAGAATGGTATTTTTATCGTTCACGGAACCGACCGTAATGGCACCATCAGCACTTCCTGGGGAAGGTACGCGATTGCTGCCATCGTTTCCAATTGCAACCACGCAGATGATCCCCTCTTCTGTTGCTTGATTGATGAGTGATGCCTCAGCGCTTGTACCATTGTCACCTTGATCGCCTGGGTTCAACGGCGTACCGACAGAACCATAGGACATTGAAGCGATTTGAATACCTCGATAGGAGGAGTTGATACCCCAATCCGTGTCCTTGTTGTTGATCATCCATTGAATGCCTGCGAGGCTTGCCTGTGAATTTGTTCCGCCACCATCGGTAAGAACCTTGATGTCCACCAATGCAGCACCAGGTGCCGTTCCACGGTGTAACCGAGAGGCATCACCTGTTCCAAGGGCAGACCCTGCGACGTGTGTTCCATGGCCGTTGCCATCATCTGGGTCGGTCGAACCATCCGGGTTTGGATTTGGAGAGGTCGCATCAAATCCAGCAACCCATTTCTGGTCGTTGTAAGAGGTTGGATCCTCATCAGGTTCGTCGTCAATGTCATCAAAATCGTTGAGAGAACGATGCTCATTGTCGACTCCTGTGTCCATCACAGCGATGACGACGCCGTTGCCGTAATAGCCGAGTTCATTCGCCGTATTTCCATACTCTTCAGATGGACGAGCGAGCGCTGCTTTTGCAGCCACGTTATTCAACGGCGCCATGACGTTCTGCATCTCGATGACTACAACGCCATCAAGATGGTAGATGTCCATCAATGCAGAAACGGGAACTTTGTCAACAACGATGCTATCGATGCTTCGCAAGACTTCGAACCATGCACCAGCATCCGTTCCTATCCACCCATGCTGTTCGAGCGTGTGTGTCAATGAAGCGATTTCGACATCGGCCGGATGCCAGGCATAATCGACGACGATGGCAACCGTTTTACGGCCATCTGGACCGAGAATAGCGGTCGGCGATACGGATTCCATTCCGTCAAGAACCCGTTGTAAGCGGTCGTCCATACCGTTCCAGTCCAAGTCAGGACCATACGCCTGCCACCATCCATAATCCAACGCAGCCTCTCGCCCTTGGCGGTCATACATACGAAGCGGCCGATCACACAGATCTTCTCCACACATCAACGGTGGCAGCCCCTCCACAAGGATAGGTGGTGCATGCGTTGGCTCTTCACGTTCAGGCACTGTTTCAATGGCTTGTGTTTGCGATGCAATAGGAAGCAAAAACATAAGCAAAACCAAGAACAATGCCTGTCTTGAATTCGAGTTTGCTGACCTTCCGCTCATAATCGACATACCTCACCACAAATCGATATATTTTGATGGTATCGCTCCAACGTGTCTTAATGGGGCATGATTAGCCGTGTTTTGGCCACGACAAATGCTTCGGTTCTTTCGAACACTGAAGTTGGGGTCCTGTTCGACGCTCAACCATTCCTAACGGTGCGAGGCAGACGGGGCAATCACCGGCTTCTGCAATGTGTTCCATCCATGCAATTCTCGTTTCGGCTTCATCTCCCGCTTCTTTCAACTTGCGCAAGGGTTCACGTAGGTTTTTCGGAATGTCAAGACCAAGTTCTGTCCATGGGTCTTCTATGGTCGAAACATCCACCATGGTTGATTTCATTTGATCGAATCCCGCTCTCGAATTTCCGAATCCTTTCGGCCCTCCATCGACCACGCCCATGGGGTAAGGCCCTCCCTTTGCCACCAAAGGGAGCAAGGCATAGGCTAGGACAAATCCCCCAATATGTGCCATATGGGCAACAGTGGAGTAACCTCCTAAGCCTACTGTATTGAACGCTCGAATCAATTCAAATCCAAAATAAAACAGAGCGATGATCGTGACTGGCCAAGGGCGAATGAGGATGAGCGGGAAAGGAATTTCATCCCTTGGCCAGCCCGAAAGATAAGCGCCGAGCAGACCGTATGCAGCTCCAGATGCACCCCAAGAAGGCGTACCAGAACCGCTGTTGAAAAGCACCCAGGCAATTGAACCTCCGAAAAGGCCTGTGAGGTAAATGATGGTGAATCGTTTTGACCCTAATCGTTGTTCAAGTGGAATTCCAACCAAAGCAATGACCAGGACATTGCCGAGGACGTGCGTCACATCGCTCATGCTGTGAAGAAAGCCTGAAGTGAACAGAGTGGGGTAGTACAGAGCAGAATCCAGACGGTTCGGAATTAACCAAAAGTCAAACCAAACAAAACGAAATTCGAAACCATATGAGTCGAGAACTACAAATGCGTATTGAACGATGTATCCAAGGAGTAAACCAACCGAAATGCCGAGAGCAATCGGCGTTTTGTTACGATATGAATACGCAATCGGTGAAGCGACTGCAAGGAGCCAAAGCAAGAGAATGACCCACTCAGAGGCACCAAATGTTGTCAAGTACAACTGCCCCATGGCACCTCCAGCCTTTGGCCTACTATGGGTCTTGTCCTGACGTAGCATTCATTCATGTGAGGGTTTTGGGATAGGACATGAGCGAGGTGCTCTTGTCACTCAATGGCGTTTCCATACGCCGAGGTTCCTCCCTTGTCTTCAAGGACTTGAACGTTGAATTGAAGACAGGACAACTCGTGCTCCTTAACGATAAGAACGGTGCTGGCAAGTCAACCATGCTTGAAGCGGCAGCAGGACTTTTGCCGCTTGAAAAGGGCGAAATTTTTCATCATGGTGAATTGATTCTCGACGCCTCTGGACGGTCAAAACGCCCCCCGACTGCCTTTGGATTAACCTTGCAATCCGATGGGTGTGTAGGGAGTCAACGTGTCGAAGAGCATATTCTCAACGCCCTTGATCTTGCCGGTGGTCGTATTGATATCGATGCATGGTTGGAGCGATACAATCTTGCACACCGTCGACACGATCTGATTGCACATCTTTCCGGCGGACAAAGACGAAAAGTAGCCATGCTCGCTGGAATCCTTCCTGGTTTTGTTGGGGACAAACCACGGATTCTTCTGTTGGATGAGCCAGCCGCAGGTCTTGATGAAACATCACGAACGTTACTCGTTGAGGATTTACTGGAACTCAAGCAACGTGGAAATGCTCTCCTCCTTGCAAGTCATCAAACCGATTTTTCCAACTGTGCAACCCATGTCTTCAATGGATTGGAATTGATGCAGAACGATGCAAAAGTCGAGATGTCTGGCACGCAACGTGACATCAAAGCAACAACGCATCGAACAAAACCCTCCTTTCGAACGGGAGTCTTGCTCAATCAGCGAACACTTTCAACGTTGGCCAGCAACGGTATTGCTGGATTTTTGACGCTCGGAATTTTGCTGGCACTGGTTGATGCATCAGCCATTGACTCATCCGTCATCCAAGCTTCTGGATTGTTCCTCAGCGCTGCATTTGCAGCTGGACTCGTGGGCGATACTATGGTGCCGATGCTCCATGAACACAGAGCCTTAGAATGGTGGAAAGCACATCGACAAGGCATTCCACATTCCTACATTCATGCTCTGGTGTTGGGTTCAGCACTGACGGCGCTTACCCAACTGGGCTTTGATGAACAGGTATCGTGGCCATTGGTTGCTATTGGAGGTCTATTGACAACAACAACCATGTCCATTGTTCGAACGATCGATTTGGCTACCTCTCGCTTGGCGCGACCGAGAGCGGCTTTTACCCGAATCCTTACGCCAGTCCTCATTCTTCCATTTGCACTCCTCGTTCAATGGGTCACCGATTCGAACCTGTTGTAAATGCAATTATTGAAAGGAAAAGGTTCGGTGGGTCGTATATGACCAAGCGATTGGCGGAGACGATTCTCTTGCTTGGATTCATTGGTATTGGGACGACGCTCGGCCTTGCATTCCTAAAAGCGCCAAGCGTTTCCATCAATGCTTTTGAATCGCCAGAAGCGCAGCGTATCTTCTACTGGCATGTTCCTGCAGCATGGGCTGCATTCATCGCTTTTGGATTTCTTTTCGTCGGCTCAGCATTGTGGTTTTTCAAACGATCGAATCTTGGCTGGCGCATGCACGTTGCTGGAGCTGAAGCAGGTCTTGCAACCGGTCTGATGACGGTCTGGAGTGGAATGGTTTGGGGTTCAGCAGAATGGGGCGTTCCGTGGGATTGGACGGATGTTCGATTGAACACCTTTGGATTGCTTACCTTCCTTGCCATGTTCCTCGTTCTTGGAAGACAATCTCAACCCGATGGTGTCGAGACACGAGATACGTTCTCAACGTTTGGCTTGTTTGGATTTGTGCTCGTTCCTGTGACCTACGTTGCAACACGTCTTTGGCAAATCCGCCATCCAGGACCCGTGATTGGTGGTGGGGACAGTGGTAGTCTCAATGGTGAAATGGCACTCATTCTCTTGTTAGGAGCCATCTCATTTACCGTCTTCATCGTAGGTCATATGCTGATGAGCATGCGCATCACTTCACTCGAGCAGCGCTTGGAAAGTATTCAAGAAGCAATGGATAAGGTGTAAGCATGGCGGAGGGGATGACGTATCTGGCTGTTGCTTACCTCGGCATGTTAATCGCCATCGGATTGTGGACGTGGACGGTCTTTTCCCGAAGCAATGACCTTGAACAACGTCTCCAAGCCGTAGAACGAAGCATCGATACAATCGAACCCGAACAGGAGTGAGTTCAATGAGTCTCGGACTTGGCGGTGAATTTTGCCTCGTTTGTGGTAATGAGCCGCCTCTTTTCACCGATCGAATGTGCGAACTGTGCACACGGAAGCGAACCAAACTTGCTGTTGTTCCGGAAAACACGAACTTTACCCAATGCGCACGATGCGGTCTCATCGATATTCAAGGCCGATGGGTCAACATCCCGGACGATACATTGTGGGATGAACTGATTCAACGAAATGTTTCGTTTCATGAACGAGCTGAAGAAATAGGATTAGGGTTTGAACCTCGAACGGTCTCAGACCGACATACGTTGCTCCATATGCAAATCGAAGGCGTCATCGATGATTTGTTGTACACTGAAGATCACACGATGCGGGCTCGTCGCTCCAATGGGGTCTGTCTCACATGCACACGAAGAGCTGGGAACTACTTCGAGGCAACTGTGCAACTTCGCTCCACTGGGCGACGGCTCGAGGAGGGTGAACTCAATACTTTGCGAGCAAGTCTCGATGATGTTATCGAGAATCTCAGCGATGATCCGATGTTTTTCATCACCAATGAAGGGCCTGTAACAGGAGGGTACGACGTCGTCATGGGCTCCAAAGGACTTGCACGTGCGTGGGGGCGACATTTAATCGAACATTGGGGCGGGCAAGTCACCGAGACCAATTCCACAGTTGGTCGAAAAGACGGTGTTGATGTTACGCGACTGACACTTCTTTACCGAAAGCCAGGTTACGATCTTGGCGATGTTGTCCGATGGCGAGGAGAATTATGGAGGCCAAGTTCGTGGAGCAAAGATGGAGCCATCATGGAGCGTATTTCACGTCAAGAGCGTACAGGTGCGACATGGAGGGACTTGGAAGGAGCAACTGTCTTGTGTCAAATGAATGACCATATTGTGGTTGATATTCTCAATCGAGATGATTCAGCAGCGGAATTTCTCGACCCAAATACGTGGCAGATGGCCTCCGTTCGTCTCCCATGGGACTTCGATGGAGCATCACAACTCCGCCTTGCCAAAGTCGATGGCGAATTCATTGCTTTGCATGATATGGCTCTTGACCACTCCAATTGATAGGAGTTCATATGAAGGTCGAACCTTCCATTCGACCATGGCCGATGAGACCCTCAGCATCGAAGACTTGTCTCAGCAGTTGGATTCCGAAGGTATGATTGGATTCACGCAATCCTTTGTTTCCGATATCGAGAATGGGCTTTCAGTTGTCAACGATACCCACCTTCCATGGCTCAATGAACTCAAAATCAGGGATTGGAAAGGCGTCCTCTGCTTTGGAATGGGCGGATCTGCTGCTGGCGGAGATTTCTTGGCACGACTTTCAGATGCTTCAGGCTCCAGACCGTTCATCGTCCACAGGGGTTACCAACTTCCATCATGGTGGTCGACAGATTGGTTGATTGTTGCTACTTCACACAGCGGAAATACGGAGGAAACGATCGCCGCAACGGAAGCTGCATTGAAGCAAGGTGCAACCGTTGTTGTGATTGCAACTGGTGGAGTCCTCGCAGGTCTTTGCGAATTATATGATGACTGTCACCTCATACCTTCAATCGGAGGACAGCCACCCCGTACCGCTTTTGGCCACCTGTTTTCCCGTCAGCTTGCACTGATGGAACATCTTGGATTGCTTCCTCAACAACCAAACGATGAGCGGGAAGCAATGCTGGTGCGTCTCGAATACGCCTGTCAAGCCAACGACTTTCGAAACGAGTCAGGCGTCGCTTTGCTTGACCTTGCTCTCGCCTTGAGGGAACATCCCATCTCATTGCTCGGACCAACTGAAATGCAACCAGCCTTGATTCGATTCAAGAATCAGTTGAATGAGAATTCAGGACGTTTCGCTCGAGTTGGTGTTGTTCCAGAAATGAACCACAACGAAATTGTAGCGTGGGGAGGTGTTTCCGATGATGCAGACCCAGCTCGAGCAGATCAAGCAACTTTATTCCTGACATGGGATGGATTGCACCAACGTGTTCGCCGACGAATCGACTGGATGGTTGAACATACACCAACTGATTTTGCTTGGAGGATTCATGGTGAAGGAACTTCGCTGCTTGAGGTACTCCTCCATCAGTGCATTGTTATGGATTGGTTAACGATTGCACTTGCCTTGCTTCATGGAAAAGACCCTGCTGCGATTCGTCCTATTCAAGCATTGAAAGGTTATCTTTCAGATGAGGCTTCAATATAAGCGTCCAAGGATATTCCTTGGATCTGGATATCGTTTGAGGGCATCTTCCCGATGTTCAGGAGCGACAACACCCTCCAAATCAGGCACTTCTGGTTCAATAAGAGACAATTGGATATGGACATGAGGAGGCCAACCCCCATTCTCATGTTCATCACCCATCGTTCCGATTTGATCACCTTTTTTGACGGTATCTCCCACGACCAAATCATCCAACGATTCACGCGATAGATGGCCATGGAGAACCCAAATTGTTTGTTCATCTCCCTCGATGAGAAGTTCGTGTTGAGTGATGATTGTTGGGCCGTACGAACCATCAACATCATTGTCGGCAAAACTGTGAATGATGCCATCTTCAAAAGCATAGATCGAAGTTTGAGCCGGCCCGCCTATGTCGAGACCGACATGTATGGTGCGTTCCCCACCAAACAACGCTTGGGTGTACATCCCCTTTCGGTCTTCATCGTAACGGCCAATGGTAAATTCATAGTGTTGATTCCACTGCGTTTGTGGCTTTTGGAGGTTGAGAACCCAGTACTCCTCTGGCAAATGCACAACGGGGTGGAAGTTGTTCTCACCGCTCCCTGCACGATCTGGTGAACCCCACATGTTCCGAAGAAGGGATTCACCTCTAAGAGTTCATGCATGAACTTGATGTGATGCTTGAACGAGCAAGGTGCCATGTGGGAGGTGATGTTGGCGATTCTTCTTCCAACCATCGCCCCCGGTCTTGCGTTATTGCGGATTCTTGATGCATCCGCAGATACCTTTCGAAAGGCATTGTTGTGCTTCCCTTTGGGACTTCTTACGTTGTATGGTATCTCGGGATTGTTGTTCGTGCTTCACGTATGGAGTGTCACCAACCTGACACTGGTGCTCATTCTGGTAAACGGCGTATCGATCGCGTTCATATTTCGAAAAGTTCAGGTCGAGCGAACAACGTATACGCAGTGGCAAAAAATGGAAGCAGCGATTCATGGTCTCGTTTTGGGCGAATCCGAACCTGAAATCGAGGAAGAAGTCGCAGCACAACAATGGTTCCAAAGCAACCGAAATCCACTCCTTCAAATCGCTGCTGGAAGTTTTTGTCTCCTCACGCTGATTCCAATGTTCATGTTTGACCGGCCATTCGGTGTTGACTGGATTGGGTTTAGTACTCTTGCAGCCAATGTGGCTCAAAACGGAACCTTCGAAGTTCAATCGCCAAATGCTGGCTTGTGGACCTATCCTCCTGCCCTCCCGACGACATTAGCGTGGATTACCATTATGACCGATGCACCTCTTGAACAAGCGATTCTCATTCTCGGGCACTTTTCACTCTTCGCTCTCTTGCTCGGTATTTGGGGAAGCATGGATCGGCTGGGTGCAGGAGCCTCCAGTGTCCTGGCAATGGGCGCTTCCTTCGCATTGTTTGCGAAGGTTTTCGATTCAGGCTATCCAACCGTTGCAAGTCAGTTAGGATTGATTGTTGGGTTGCTCATTGTTCTGCGCCCGATTCAACAATCGCTTCGATATCACATCATGGCTTTTGTTTTCCTTTCATGTTGTGCCGTCCTCATCCATCCCACTGGAGCCATCTACCTCGCAGTATTACTCGTCGCAAGTTTGCTCACCCGTGAGCGGCTTTCAGATGAGCGTAAGGCGCAGCAAAAACCGATCTTTCTGACCTCAATCATTCTTGTGACTGCAATGTTTGTCATCGCCCTCATTTACTTTGCACCTCGTATGCTGAGCGAGCCTGTCTTTGCAGAATATGGGTGGCAAGGCGGCAAACCCATGCTCATGTTCAATGGCCCTTTGATGGTCTTTGCAACAATCTCAATCTATCTGGGTCGAGCCAGCATCGAAATACGATTGCTTTCATTGTGGTTTCTCGGCCTGTGGCTTCTTTCGTTTGTTCACTTGATTGAAGGTTTAGCGAACATTCAGGTTCTGAGTCTTCTCTCCTACACGCTCTATTCTATGGCCTTGCATGCCTACCACATACCTCTTGCAATCATCGTAGGGCTGCTTGTGAGTCGCTCAACATCATTGACTCCAATTGATGACTCGAAGTCATGGCTGGGGCTGGAAATGGATCCATTCATACGACCGTTGTACAGTGCCATATTCCTTGTCGCATTGGTCGTAGGAGCGATGTTGAGTATTGCATTGTTGACAAATTTATCCACACACGATGAACTTCATGCTACAACGTCCGGTGACGAGCAACTTCGAGCTTATCTTCTTGAGCACCCCCCTGACAAGTACGTCTACACTGAAAACGTCCACTGGGGTCATAGTTATGCATTTGAGACGAGCATCAAAACAAGCAGTATTCCTACACTCGGTTTACTCACGTTGGATGAATCCATTCAATTGGCTGCGACAACTGCTCTTCGAATGGACGATGTTCAAACGTTGAATCAACTTGGGATTGGATACGCTGTATCAAGCCCAATCGGCACGATTGCTTTGACGTTGGGTCCATCTCCTTATTGGAGCATGGAGCAAGAATTCAATGGCGCACGATTCTGGAAATTATGGAACGACCCATCTCCCTCGCGTGTATTGATGGCAGTAGCAATGGATGCTGATAGTTGTGAAGATCAGAAGGGTTGTGAAATGGAACCAGATCCTTGGCGTAATCATCGTTTCAACGATCCATTAGAACGAGGGGATCATCGAATCGTTCTCGACAAGAAAGGAACGTACTTATGGACACAGGTCATCGACGATGCAAACGTCCAAGGCTCGTACAAAGTCTGCATTTTGTACGAACAAATTGGTTCGTTTGATGCGTATAACATCCAGTTCAATGACCAACGGTTAAGCTTGGAAAGGGATTCTGGATGGATGTTTGAATGCCTCAACATACCACTCAATCAGCATCTTGATGTTGAAATCGAACTCACCGATGACGGTACATCATGGATCAATCCATTGGGCTTTTCCGGCAGGAGTTCGGAAATCATAGACTCAACCGGAATTCGAATCCATCATATCGAGTTAAGTCGCATCAATCCTACGAAGGCATGAAAAACAAGATTCCCATGGATGGAACGTGAAACGTCTGATGATTCTCCTCCCTGTGCTGAATGAGGCAGAGGGTCTCGAGGCGGTATTGAGAGCAATACCTCATGCATCGCTCCAAGAAGCGGGATGGGAATCGGAGATTATCATCGTTGACGGAAAAAGCACCGACAACTCCCAACAGATTGGAACCGATGCTGGTTGCACCGTATTGGTTCAACCAACAACGGGCAAGGGAGAGGCGGTTCGTCTCGGTTTTGATTATGCCATTCAACACAACTTTGATGCCTTGGTGATGTTTGATGCAGATCAGACATACAAGCCAAAAGATATGCTAACAATGCTCGAGAAACTCAAACCGGGGAGTGTCGTTGTTGGAAATCGACTGAATCAAACCCTCGATGCTGATGCCATGTCACCGACCAATTGGATTGGAAATCATCTTCTTACGTGGTCAGCAGTGATTCTACACGGTCTCGAAATTCATGACGTCTGTAGTGGCTATTGGTTGTTCGATCGTAAGGCATTGCTTCGTATGAATCTCAACAGCATGGATTTTGAAATTGAAGCTGAAATGTATGCCCAATGTGCAATAACAGGCATACCGATTACCAACGTGCCAATCTCGTATGGAGCAAGGCTCGGGGAAGCCAAATTAGGATCGCTCAAAGATGGCTCATCCATCCTCAGAAAACTTCTCGTTCGCAAATTGTTCCCGCAACCGGTCGAGGAAGAACTTGGTAAAGGTAAGTTAGCGTTTGAATCCAATTACTGATTTGGGAGAAATCAGACCATAATTGTGCGAATCGGTTGACGCAGTGGGGTCGGGATTGTCCCCTTCGACAAAGAATCCACTGGCTTCGATTCGTCTCAGTCGTTTGATGCAAATCCTTGACGAATCGCGTGGGTCGTAAAAGACAACGATATCACCTTCTATGAGTTGATGGTCTTGATATGGAGTCACATTGATGGTTTCACCATCGATGAGCGTTGGCCACATGCTGTCGCCGTTCACGACAACAGCCATTGATTCCAATGAATCGCCTCAACTTGCACGAACCCAAGAAACGTCTCGTCCCTTGGTTGCCCAGAACATGCCGTGAATGGCTTCGACCGCATCCATCAATTCCTGAGCGTGTTGTTCGGAAACTTCGACCTTGCAAGCAGAGCAAAGTTTTGCAGCCATCCAGAAGGTTGTGTGGAGATCAGGATTTGCCTCGAGATGCTGTGGCTTGAAAAAATCAGTCCAGAGAACGAGCAATTCATCTTTGCACTTCTGTGCTTCTTCCTCTTTGATGGCGGCGTATCGACTCATCGTGTTGATGTACGAAGCAGAGGATTTGTCTGCATCGCCACTGCTCAAGGCGACCATCTTCTTGGTCATTGATTGCACGGCTTCTGCTGCAACTCGTGCACTGGCAGGGTCGTAGACGCCGCATGGGCCGTCACAGTGGGCAAAGGCTTGGATGGTGATGGTGTTCTCCATGTGAACGCCTTGGATGTTGAGCACTTGAAGATATGCTTTGCAGCAATTTCTCAATGCAAGGGACTAAAATGACGGAGCATGAGACTTGAACATGTCAAAGGTTCGTGCCGCCATTCTTGGCGCATCTGGCCTTGTTTCACAACGCATGCAACAACGACTCTCCATGCACCCTTGGTTCGAACTGGTCGCCGTTGCTGGTCGAGCCGTAGATACAAAACTCTCCGCTCTCGAGTGGCACTTGGACGAACCTCGACCTCAGTTCATCAACGAATCCGACATCAACATCCTTGACATCCATGATGAGCATCTGTCCACAAAGTTGTTGCAAGAGAACGTCCAAGTCGTCTTCAGTGCTTTACCGAGTCAACCGGCGATTGAGATTGAAGCACATCTTGTCAATGCTGGACTTCATGTCTTTTCGAACGCAAGTGCTTATCGTATGCATCCAGATGTTGCGCTTGTTGTTGCCGATGTCAACCCCGATGCTTTGATTACACCAAAAGATGGTCGTGCCTTGCATGCATGTGCCACGAACTGCACATTGATTCCAGTCCTTCATCCACTCTCGGTACTGAAGCGTCATTACACCATCACGAAGGTCGTGGTTCAAAGCGAACAAGCCCTTTCGGGAGCAGGTTGGACATTGCTCCATGACTCCGAGAAAAAGACTGAAGCCATCAACAAAGAAATTCCAGGAGAAGCCGACAAAATCATTGAAGAAATCGAACGCATCTTGCATCTTGAGAACATTGAGTGGGATGTTCAATGCAAGCGAGTTGATGAACGTGATGGGCACATTGTTCATGTCGAGGTTCACCTGACCGAACAGCCAACGATGCAATCCGTTGAATCGATGTTCGAAACGATGAATGTAGACGACCTGAACCCACTTCCAAGTCAGCCCAAATTCTCAATGACAATGATTCGTTCAGAACCAACTCGAAAAGAAAACCTTTGGAACGGCCAAACCATTGAACCAGTTCAACCTTCAATCGATCTCAAAGCAGGGATGACGACAACTGTCCAATGCAAATCTGTCGATAAAGGCGTTGTATCCTTTACTGCCCTGTCTCATAATACCGTACGCGGTGCAGCAGGGGGTGTCATTCTGCTTGCAGAATTAGCTCATTTCAACAACTTCTTCAAGCAGTAGACCTAAATCCAACCCCTTCCTCATCGAAATTGTGAGCGCATGGGTATTACAGCAATGATTCCGGGAACGACCATCGGTGGGCTCCTTTCTGAGGCTGAAGAACGCTGGCAAGACATCTACGATTCTGAAGCCATGCGTATGCAAGTCATGCTCATTTGTCCACGAAGAGAACGTAAAATTCTTGAAATGCACGGTGATATGGTCGAACATGGACAACCTGTGATCGGGGTCTTCCATCGTCCACGAGCTGAGGCTCGTTTGATTGAAGATCAGGGACTTAATCCGAGAGATGCTTCCTTTGAATTTCTTGACCTTGCAACCACAGACTTAGGACCATGGATGCAGCATATGATCACCAATGAAAAATGGGTTCGTGGTTCAATCAGCGTTCAACCCGTACCGTTCTCTGTGGACGTCCCTGCACAACGAGGATTCGAAAACATCACGATGATTTGCTTCCGCCATCCGAGCCTCCCTCCTATCGAACGCTACTACCTACCATTCCCTCCCACCTCCATTCCGAACAAGTGCTTCGTAAGTCTTCCACGACGCCAAGCGGCTGAATTGGCACGACAACAAGCAGAAATTCTTGGTGTTGGGCGTGCTGCGGAACCAGCAACTCCAGAACCAGTTGCAGCGGAAGAACCAGTCGTTCTTACTCCTGAACCAATGCCTCAACCCGAAGCACCTGCTGTTGACGTCAGCGAGGTCAGCATACCTGAGCAGGAGTCCGTCCCGCTCCCCGTTGTTGAGACTGATGCTCCTGAAGGTCCGCAGTCCGTGAGCGATGCCATTACAAAAGCAACAACCGATGGCTTTGAGGAAATGCAGGCTGCAGGAGACGAATTGCAGGCAAGCGATGTGCCATTGCCGATGCCAAGTGATGAACTTCAGCCTGATGAAGCCGTTCCAGAACCTGCTGAAGATCCCCAATCTGAGATTGAAATCGAGTTCCGAGCCCTCGTAACTGAATTATTGGCAAACGGTGTTGAACCGAGTGAAATGGTCGATGACCCACGATGGGAACCGATCAACGAGCGTGCTGCTGCGGTTGGATTTGAAACATGGCCTGTGTTTATGGAACTCACATCGGTGAACTAGGTATAAACGAGATTAAATTTATAACCAACACTGTCTGTATTCGTAAACATGACCATGCAGATAAGTGATGATGGAAAATACAAGTGGGATGGAAACGAGTGGGTGCCGATTGATTCACCTACGCCACAAGAACAGAGTCAAGATCCGACGCCCACAACAGCATCTGTCTCCCAAGTCACATCGAAAAAGCAATACGCATGGATGGATAATGATGAATCCGTAACGGATGAATTTAGTGGCATCCTTGAACATACGAATCCAAATCCAATCCTTCGCATTATCAATTCCATGATGATGTTGGTTATGAGCCTCATCGGTTTCAAGCAAAAGGTAACACTCATCGTGACGAATAAGCGAGTCATTATGGACATTCGCAATTACACACTCTATTTGTTTGAAAGTGGAACGGACATGGTGACTTTGATTCGTGCAGACAAGGTTACAACGGGATTTAATTCCACACTTCTTATTTTCAAAAAGCGTTACATCTCGATTGATGATATGCTGATTGGAACCGATCGTAAGTTTTCACAGGAGTCTCTGGAAAGTGCTGCACGAAACATTGGAAAAGTACTCAAGTGAAACCTCAACAGTTTCGTTTTCCTTACAATGAGACTGAACAAGAATGAAATAGAACTGCGCTTTGTCTTAGTCTGGTGATACGATGGCATTCTGTGTAACATGTGGACAATCCCTCAACGATGGAATGCGTTTCTGCCGATTCTGTGGCAACCAACAACCTGGAGAGCAACTCATTCAACGTCTTCGAATGGAGGCTGAACAGATTCGTCAAATCGCTTTGATGATGAGTAATCAACAGGCTATGCAACAAGCTCAATTCAACGCCCAGATGCAGCAACAACAGCAATTCAACAACCAACAATTTGGACAGCAACGCCGTTGGTGAAGGCATGCGTCAACGGCATCTTGCGATGCGACTTTCGTCCCTCGTACCACATCCGTGTCAATCCGTTGAACTTGAGCAGTATCCGACAGAGGGAAACCTTGCTGCAGCATGGCTTACCAAAATTGATCTTGGTGATGGTTTCGCTGGAAAGCATGTCCTCGATCTTGGTTCTGGCAACGGCGTTCTTGGCATTGGTGCCGCTTTTCTTGGAGCACAACACGTGACCATGGTTGAATGTGATTCAGCCACAATTGAAGTCCTTGAGAACAATGTAAGCGAGGTTGAAGGTGAATCCGTCTGCACAATCATGGACGCACGAATCAATGGAAATCCATTAACTCTAGAACAGCCCGTTGATATGGTGATCATGAATCCTCCTTGGGGCGTGCAAACGTTGCGTGCTGACAGAGCATTTTTCGAGACCATTTTTGCTATGGATATTCCTCTCGTTCATTTCATTCACAGCATCGATGCTGAGCACTTGCTACCGCTTGCACATGAGAACGGTTACGAATTGCACTCGATTTATCAGGACGATTTCCGGCTCCCTGCTGCTTATGCTCACCACTCCAAGAACAAGGCCACAACACGCATACGATGCTATCGACTTGAGAAGAAAAAATGATGAAAACCCATGTGAGGGGTTGAAAAGGGAGCATCGCTCGCATCAAATCAACACACATCACCGATACGTCGGTCATCTGTGCAGCGAGATGAAATTATGACGACGAGCCTCGTCACCCCAGGAACAGAGATTGGAACCGTTGGCGAACATCAAGCCGGCGAAGGAACGACCACCGTTGACAACCGCATCGTTGCAACAACCACCGGTTACATGCGTATTGAGGATGGACACATCATCGTCGACGCTTCAAAATCGATTGTTAACATCGAAATCGGTGACACCGTCCTTTGTGAATTTGAAAAATTGCAAGAGAAAGGCGGTGAAGCTCGAATTCTGATAGTTGAAGGGAAGAACGGTGACGTCCTGCCTCACCAACTTCACGGCCATTTCCACGTCACTCGAATCGTCGATCGATTCCTTCACACCGTAGCCGATGCCGTTCGTCGACGCGATGTTGCACGAGCAGTTGTTACCGAAGTTGAACCAGTGGTTCGACTCGACTTCCGAGAGCGAGACGATTGTGGCGTTTTGCACGCTCTTTGTCCATCATGTGGTGACACGCTCAAAGCCCATGTCAACGGTGATTGGAACGTCGCATGTCCAAGTTGTACCTACGAAGGCTATCGTGCCCTTGCTGACAATTTTGGTGCAGGTTGGGCAGATCTCGACCAAGGTGCTTCAACATTGAACCTTTCAGGAAAGCGTTGGGGCAAGGAAGCAGAACAACTCTTTGCAAAAGGTTCCTCAGGCCGAGCCACATACATCGCAGCGGACGTTCGAGAAGATGGACGTGAGCGATCCTATTTCCAATTTGAAGGACAAGGACAAGGCGGAGGTCGTGGACGCAAGGCTGCTCCAGGATGTCGCCTCTTCGTTGGCGGTCTTCCACGTGAAGTTGACACCGAAAAACTGCGTGAATTGTTCGGCAAGCACGGTGATATGACCGATTGCATTGTCATGACCGATGATTCTGGAGCATCCAGAGGATTTGGGTTTGTGACCTATACGGACAAAGCGCATGCTGATGCTGCGATCAAGGAACTCGACGGCCATCGCTTGCATGGTCGTCGAATCGGTGTCCGTGATGCGGACAACAAAGAGAAGCGTTCGAAAGGACCAGCAAAGGGATTGAAACTCTACGTTGGCAACCTACCATTTGATGCGGATGAGAAAGCCATTACAGCCTTCTTTGGCGATAAGGCAACCATCACAGAAATCGCCATTGCAACAGACAAGGGCGGTAAACCGAAAGGATTCGCGTTCGTCTTTATCGATGAGAAGGACAAGGGCGAAGAAGTCGTCAAAGCCCTCAATGGACAAGAGCTCAATGGCCGTCGTTTGAAGATCGACATCTCACAAGCAGGTGGCAAAAAGAAGAGTCAAGGTGGAAAATCCCCCCGAGAACTCAAGGCTATCGCTGAAGAGAAGAAAAAGAAACAACGCCGATGATGTTGTTCATGCAAATCGGTGCTGTCTTTCGATTTTCGAGACATAAGGCTATCAATCGGAAGTTCGGACGGCAATCATGGTAGAGAACGACGTTTCATGGCTCGTTCTCGATGGCTACGAGGATGAGCCTGCTGCATTTGGTGTACCGCCCTACGTCGGTTTTCACATTCGATATGTGTGTGGAGTTCTCGAACAGCACAAGATCGATTACAACTACATGACCATCGATCAATGGAGATTATGCTCTGAAGGAGAACGTGAGCAATTGCTTCGCGATGTGTCTGGATTCGTCTGCATTGCTGGTGCCGTTGTTCCAGGCCGATACATTCGAGGCACGCCTATATCTCAACGAGAATCCAGTGAAGTGATTCGAGGCTTACCACGTGAGATTCCGGCACTGTTTGGTGGATGGGCTGTTCGAGGCTGGAAACAGCAGGGATGGATGCCACTTCGACCAAACCTCTTCCTCGCCGTTCAAGATACGGATGCGACGTTAGACGGATTTCTCAATACAGGAACATGGAAACATGAGCGTCGTACAAGTGAACAATGGACTACATGGGCACAACTTGGAGCGCAAAGCAAGGCTGTTGTGAATCATCCTGATTTAGGCACTGAAGAAAAGCGAGGCCCCCTTACATACGAAGTCGAGGTGTACCAAGGATGTGTACGCTTCAAGCGAGGTTGCAAATTCTGCATTGAACCCAAAAAAGGTGTACCGATTTGGCGGACGCCAGAGGACATCATTCAAGAGGTCAAATTTGCACACGATGCCGGCGTCCAACACGTCCGACTCGGAGGAATGACCGACACCTATACCTACATGGCAGAAGGTGTGAAGGAACTTGAATATCCAATTCCAAATCCAGAACCGATTGCTAAACTGCTCCATGGTCTGAGAGAGGATGAACGATTACAGATTCTTCACACGGATAACGGAAACCCTTCTATCATCGCAGAGAACATTGAGCCTTCAACTGAAATAACAAAGACATTGATCGAAACACTCTCCGATGGAGCCGTCCTATCGTTTGGTTTAGAATCTGCAGATCCGAATGTTCATGCAGAAAATTGGCTCAATTGTGATGCAAGTCAACTCAAATCTGCACTTCGGCTCATCAATCAATACGGTCGAGTACGAGGTGAACGAGGTCTTCCAAAACTCCTCCCGGGCTTGAATTTCATCGCAGGTTTGAATGGAGAACGAACCGAAACGTATTCGATGAATCTTAACCTCCTTCAAGAATTGAGAAACGAAGGTCTGCTGTTGAGAAGAATCAACATTCGACAAGTCGAAGGAGAGGGTTTCCAAGAGATTCCAGAACTTGAATTTAAGAAGTTCAAATCGGCAGTCCGAGATACAATCGATTCTCCTCTACTTCAGGAACTCTTTCCACTTGGGCACGTTCTCAAAGACGTTCACTGGGAAACACATGATGGAAGAACGCGTTTGCCCGTTCACCTCACAGATGAACACGTCGGAGAACATGTGCATGGCCGTGCAGGACTTACCTTCGGGCGTCAGATTGGAGCCTATCCTATTCTCATCGGCGTCCCTTATCACATTCCATTGGAAACCTCCTCTGACATCATGATCACGGGACATGGAGCTCGTTCGATAACAGGTGTCGAGATTGGATTGAGCATCGATACCGCAAGTGAAAAACAACTTGAAGCAATTCCAGGAATCGGCAAGAAGGCCGCATGGAACCTCGTTTCTGCTCGTGCAAAATTGAAACGAAAAGAGGAACAACCAACCATTGAATCCATTTTCAATACAGCCAAACTTCAACTCGATTCCACTATTTTGTCCGTCTTTGCAGACGAGTAACCTCAATGAATCTCCTCGATGACCTCAAGTCATGGCGACATGGGTCATCACTGGTGCGAACAGAGGTCTCGGACTTGAATTTGCGAAACAACTGCTCGCTGCAGGACATACGATCATCGCCGGTGTGCGACGTCCTGGGAACATGGAATTTCGTCATGAGCACATGATTGTTCATCAACTCGATGTTGCTTCAACAGCATCCGTCGAAGCGTTTGCAAAGAACGTTCGTTCATCGACAGATTCAATCGATGTCCTCGTGAACAATGCGGGCAGAATGGATGGGCGATGGCAATCCTTGGAAGAAGTCGACCCTGAGATATCGCTCGATGTTCTGAATGTCAACACCATCGGGCCTTTGCGGGTCTCCAAAGCTCTTTGGCCGCTTCTTCAAGGTGCACAACAAACCAAAGTCGCCAACATTTCGAGTCTCATGGGTTCAATCGAAGATTGCATGAGCGGTCGCTCCTATGCCTATCGTACGAGCAAAACCGGATTGAACATGATCACAAAGATTCTGGCTGTGGAAGGACAACATGACAACATATCGGTGACATCCTATCATCCGGGTTGGGCAAAAACGGACATGGGAGGAGATAGGGCTCCGGTTCCTGTTTCCGTTTCCGTCAAGGGACTCATCGATTTGATCGATGAACAAACTCAGGAACGCTCCGGACGATTCTATGAATACACAGGAGACGAACTTCCATGGTAGAGTCCGTTTCAGAGCAATTGAAAGATGCAGCATTGCGTCTCTCAGAAGCTTGCAATCGAGGAAAGAATCGAATCCTCAAACACAAATCGGTTGCATACGTTACGAATCCTCTCGACTATGCTTGGGAATATCACGAACAATTCATCGACAAATGGAGCGGATTTGGTGCAAAAACGCTCCTGCTCGGGATGAATCCTGGACCGTACGGGATGGCGCAAACTGGCGTTCCTTTTGGAGCAACAGCGATGGCACGAGACATTCTTCAGATTGAGTATCGAGACATCGAAACACCATCAGGAGCACACCCAAAACGCCCCATTGAAGGCCTCTCTATGGAACGTCAGGAAGTATCAGGCACTCGTTTTTGGTCGATGCTAGACGACCATTATGGTTCCACTGAAACTATTTTTTCCAACATTTACGTGGTCAATCATTGTCCACTTCTCATCCTTGGTGAGACAGGGAGGAATGTGACACCTGTTGATCTTCCAAAATCAACGATTGAACCGGTCTTGAAAGCCTGTGACAGACACCTCAAATCCGTCGTTGATATCATGGGAATAGAAACGGTCATCGGTGTAGGAAACTATGCAAAAAAGCGTGCTGATGCCGTACTCAACAATGTTCACATCGATACCATGTGGCACCCTAGCCCAGCCTCTCCGCTTGCAAACCGAAACGGTGGTGCAGATTGGCGAGCCAACGCCATTTCGAAAATTCCCTGACCATGTAGAGTCGGGGATGAAATTAAGTGTGGCGATGCACACCCTGTGCCATGCAACAACAACTTGCGTGGGAACGACAGCCAGACGACCGTCAATGGGAGAAGCCAGAGGGAGACGACCCTCGAACGCTCTACCAAATGCTCATGACGAGCGCAGAACGATTCAGCAGCCATCCTTGTTTTGGCTACATTCCTGGACCTGGCATGCCACGCGTCCACTTGACCTACCAAGAATTTGGAGACCTTGCTACTGCAGTTGGAAAGCAACTTCGTGATGTTGGTGTCAACGCTGGTGATCGGGTTGCCATGATCCTCAACAACTCTGTTGAGTGGGCTGCTATCTCCTACGGAGCAAACGCTCTCGGTGCAGCATACACCGCCATGTACACACACCAACACGGTGCTGAGTGGGCTTACATCCTCAACGATTCAGAGCCGGCTCTCCTTGCGGTTGCTGATACAGAAGTTCTCGACAAATTGGTCGCAAACCTCCCCGATGATGCATCGAAGTGGCCACGCTGCGGTGTTCTCCTGTTGGGTGATGAACCAGCAAACCAACTCCCTCCAGAAGGCGTCACAGTCCATCAATGGTCTGAGTTTGTTGCTGCTGGGCGAGCAAGCGAAGAAGCGATTGAAGTTGCTGACGACCCATTTGCGCTCAACACGCTCATCTACACATCTGGAACCACTGGAAACCCAAAGGGTGTTATGCTGACCAATTGGAACACACTTTCCAACATTCTTTGTGTCCAATCCGCATTCAAGATTTATATCGGTGACAAGAACGCTGCGTTCCTTCCATGGGCGCACTCGTTTGGAAGCACCTTTGACCTTCACTGGATGATTCGCTGTGGTGTCCACATCAACCTCATCTCCGACTTGACCAAGATTGCTGATGAGTGTATCGAGATTAAACCAGCAGTTCTGCTCGCTGTACCTCGTGTGTGGAACAAGTTCTACGACCGTGTCAACTCTCAATTCGAAGCTGCGACTGGCCTCAAGAAGATCCTCATCGGCAAGGCCAAGAAATCAGCTGCCAAGCGAATCGCCAAGGCTGGAGTCGAGTGTGACGCAGTACCTGCAAGCGGTTTCTTCGACAAACTCTACGACAAACTCGTTTGGAGCAAGGTTCGTGCCCGATTTGGCGGAAACATCCGCTTCTGTATGTCTGGTGCTGCCGCACTCTCTCCAGACGTTGCTGAATTCATCCAAATGGTCGGATTCAGTTGTTACGAAGGCTATGGATTGACAGAGACATCACCTTTGGTTGCTGCAAACGGCTGGTCTGGCCCAGGCACCTCGAAACTCCGATGCGTTGGCCGAGTCGCCAACGGTGTCAAAGTCACCATCGACACCGACGCATGGGACGATCCAGACCGACCTGACGAAGGTGAAATCATCGTCACTGGACCGAACGTCATGCTCGGATACTGGAACAATGAAGAAGCAACCAAGGAAGTCATCATGGAACCAGGTACCTTCCGAACAGGGGACCTAGGAAAACTCTCCGCAGATGGTTACCTCTCCATTACTGGCCGTGTCAAGAGCCAGTTCAAACTTGAGAACGGAAAGTACGTTTCACCTGCTCCACTTGAAGAGAACGTCAAACTTTCACCATTGGTTGAGCAAGCCGCTCTCGATGGACGGAACATGCTCAAGACCTATCTCATCGTTCACCCAAACCTTGAGGCCATGAAGGCTGCATTGAGTTCTGCTGGCGTTGACGCATCAGGAAGCGACGAGGAGATCTGCGCACGACAATCGACACGTGACTGGATGCTTTCTGAACTCAAGTCGAATGCTATGCAAGCTCCAACTTGGAAGGGCTATGAGATTCCTGCAACCATTATTCTCGATCATGAGGAATGGACTACGGACAATGACCTCATGACACCGTCGATGAAGGTCAAGTTGCGAAACCTCTTGGCACGCCACGAGGAATCCATTGCTGCCATCAAGTGATGCGAATTCAACCGATTGGGTTTTGAAGCCCCATCGATGGGCTTGGTTTGGTGACCCACCATGGTTCGTGAACTCATTACCGTCGAAGGCGTTGACAGAAGTTTCGGACCAACCGATGTTTTGCAAGACATCAACCTCATTGTCAATGATGGTGACCGAATTGGGATTGTCGGGCACAATGGTGCTGGAAAGACAACCCTGCTCAACACAATAAGCGACCAAAAACAGGATGTTGGAGAAATCGATTTTGCTCCAGGAATCCGTATTGCGTATTTGACGCAAATTCGAGACATTGAATCCGATTCGACCATCGAAGAGGAACTCGGTCGAAAAGGACGACAATTCCAGGAACTTGAAGATGAAATTGCTGCAATTGAAGCACAAATGATCGATCCATCATTTTACGAGGGCGATTGGGAACCGGTCATGGAACGCTACTCGGAACTCCAACAAACACTTGCCTCATCGGGGGGTGGAAACGTTGCAGGAATCGCCAAAGGTATTCTTGAACGACTTGGTCTCGACCAACACCCGATGGATATGCCAGTCGCTCAATTATCTGGTGGAGAGAAAGCAAAACTTGCTCTTGCTCGTCAACTCGTTGGGCTGTCAGGCATTGATGTCATCTTCCTCGACGAGCCGACCAACCACCTTGACATTCAAACAACAGAGTGGCTCGAGGCTTTCTTGAAGGATTTCAAAGGTGCACAGCTCATCGTTTCACACGACCGATATTTCCTCGACCAAGTCTGCAACAGAATCGTGGAAATCGACAACCTTCGAGCATGGCCATGGAAAGGCAATTACAGTCAATTTATCGTTCAAAAAGTTGCAAGCGAACAAGCCCTTTCAGAACGCATTGCGAATCTGGAGAAGAAGATTCAATCGACGACGGGTGCTATTCAACAAATGAAACGAGCCAACAAATACGACAAATCAATCTCTGCAAAACACAAGATGATCACGCGTATGCAACAGGAACTGAAGGCACTGAAAGCACGTGTCCCGAAGAAGCGAAAGCCATTGATCCTCAAACTCGATGCCATCGATAAGGCAAGCATGGATGTGTTGGAACTCGTCGATGCGACCAAAACCTTCGAGGGTCTTGAGCGACCAATCCTCGACAATCAAACGCTCGAAGTTCGAAAGGGTGATCGGATTGGAATCGTCGGTGGAAACGGTCAAGGAAAGACAACGTTGCTCAAAATCATCAATGAAGAACTGAAACTTGATTCCGGGAAAATCGATGTTTCACCGGGAACAGTCATCGGTTACTTCCATCAAGACCACGCTACACTCGACTTTGACCTCAACCCAGTTGAACAGATTCAGAAGTTACGACCTGATTACCAGTATGGCGATATTCGCGCTGCTCTTGGTCGTTTCCAGTTTTCAAGTGACCAAGTCGGAACCAAACTCAAACAACTCTCTGGTGGAGAGCGTGCTCGAGTTGCTCTTCTCAAACTTCTGCTCGAAGACAACAACCTCTTGTTGATGGACGAACCAACAAACCACCTCGATATGGAGTCCAAAGAGACGCTTGAGGAAGCACTCATTGGATACGAAGGATCGCTTATCACCGTCTCCCACGACCGATGGTTCCTCGACCAAGTCGTGAATCGAATCTGGGAAATTGACAGTGGAAACATCAAGGTCTACTACGGAAATTACACCGATTACATACGAGCAAAACAGGGGCTTCCTCCGCTGGCTGATGATGAAATCTCTCAAGTTTGAGTGTGACTCGTGAAAGACAGGACTATATGAATGAAGAGTATAATTAGGAACCATGACCACAAGAATGAATAGTACAATCGTCGTTCTGCTTCTTGTCTTTATGGCCATACCTTTGAACCAAACGACATACTTGGAAGAAGCCATTCAACCATCGAACTCAATCCCTCAATCAGACTACATCGCCGAATATGAACTGAGTGTAAGTTCTGGTGCAAGTGTTATCGGCATGGGATACACTGGTTCAGCCTACATCCTTGCCATCGCTCACAGTGGAAGTGGTCTTGTGGGCACATATTCTTGGAACGGGTTGGCATCGGGTGGAATGCTCATCGAAGTGAACCACACCGGAGGCGTCGTATCCAATGTCGAACTTCAATATGCACCGAGCATGCTTTCCATCACTTCAAACACAATTTTTGTCGCGACCAACACGACCAATGGATTCATGATTGAAGCGTTTGATCTTTCACTCTCACCTTTGGAATCAATGCATTTCCATTCAACAAACAGCCAAACGTCTCTCGAAACAGGACTCTTTCTCTATGACATGAGTGCAGAAGCCCAATCGGCTTACGTCTTGTTCACATGTGAAGAAGCCACAACCGATGATTTAGTGTACGATTCATCCGATTGTTCAACAACAAACGGACGGAAGTCGTTTGTTTTGGCAAGTTGGTCCTCTGCAACCAACGTTTCAACAACCCTCAGTCGGACGGATTGGTTTGAATCAGCAACTGGTGGAGTTTCCTACGCATCGACTGCAAACGGAGGAGCAATCGGAACCGTTGGTCCAAATCCTGTATGTGAACAAGCCATCCATGTTGAGAACGGTGTTGTTTCGGGTATGGCCAGCGCGCATTGTGGTGACCGGCGAGAGGACAATGCCGCTCATCTTTCAACCGTTTTTGGTGCAACGAGCACCATTTCACCATCCATCGGAAAGGTGGGGATGGGTCTTACATTCTCCGAATTTGATTCCTCTACGGAGACTGAAACGTTTGAGGATCGATTGATTGCTTTCAGAGATTGCCCAAGTGCGATGGACAGCGACCCTTATGTTGGCTCATTTGGCAAACACTCCTCGCTTCTCATTACAGGATGGACGGGTGGAAACGGCAACCTTGAATGCGCTTTGAGCGAAGAGGATACGCAAACCTCAGAATCCACCATCACCAGTTTCAAAGGAAAAAACAGCAAGATGGTCTTACTTGGTACAACGGATTTTAGCAGTTCAATGCCAATCAAATCAACACGACAGATCATCGATGTGATTGGTGACTCATCAACAGATGATGGTTTAGCAGCTGTATGCCATACAGGTACACTCACGAAAGGATTGCAAATCGTCTCTGCAGGTGACCAGGAGGAGATGATTACCTTCGTGACATGGTCAGGAGGTACAATCCACAACTCAACCGTACACGACATGATCAATGGATGTCCAGTTGGAATCTCCGCCGGCGAGGGGGGATTTGCAATGGCTCAATACGATGGCGTCCTCTACACAGTAACACTCTTCGGACTGGATGAGGATGGTGACGGCTATGGAGCATCGGAAGATGCTTTTCCACTCGATCCGAATCAATGGGCAGACTTTGATGGAGATGGTTACGGAGACAATGGAGGCTTCTCAAACAGCGATGATTGTCCATTCGCACCAGGCAATTCGACACTAGGAAGGCAAGGTTGCAAAGATATCGACGGCGATCAGTGGGCTGACGATTCTGATGTCTTCCCTCACGACTCCACCCAGTGGGCTGACGAAGACGGAGACGGTTTTGGCGACAACACGGACGGTAATCGTGGCGATGATTGTCCAAACACGGCTGGAACATCCAACCGAGATCTTCTTGGATGCTTGGACAGCGATTTCGATGGATTCAGTGACACAAACGACCGTTACCCCAACGACTCAACACAATGGGAAGACAGCGATGAAGACAACTTCGGCGACAATCCACTCGGATTCAATGGAGACAGTTGTCCAGAGCAATACGGAAACAGCACCATCGGGGTACTCGGATGCCTCGACCAAGACGGTGATGGATACGCAGACATTGTTGATGATTTGCCGTTTGATGCAACACAATGGGATGACCTCGATGGCGATGGATTTGGGGACAACATCCTCGGTGAAAATTACGATTTGTTCAAGTTCGACCCAACCCAACAAAGCGATTCTGATGGCGATGGATACGGGGACAACATCGGTGGTACACGGGGTGATGCATGCCCAGATACCTTCGGTAATTCAACCGTCGACCGCTACGGTTGCCTCGACACCGATGGTGATGGTTGGTCGGACGATGGTGATGGATTCCCAACGGATAAAGATCGATGGATTGACACTGACAATGATGGTTACGAGGATTCCTTTGATGCATTCCCATTCGATCCTACACAATGGAACGACACAGATGAGGATGGATTTGGAGACAATCTGTTCGGCTCCAACGCCGACCGATTCCCACTCGATGGCACACAATGGTACGACATCGATGGCGATGGATTTGGGGACAATCCAGATGGGAACAACTACGATGCCTTCTTGGCGGAACCAAGCCAATGGTCGGATCTTGATGGTGACGGCTGTGGTGACAATCCAAACGGGAGAAATCCAGATTTGTTCCCACTTGATGAAACGCAATGCATCGATGCAGATGGTGATGGCTATGGCGATAACCAATCTGGAAACAATCCTGACCCATTCCTCTTCGATTTTGATAACGATGGCTACAACGACAGCATTGACGTCCTTCCTAAGCTCGCCTCACCAGGCGATCTTGACAACGATGGAACGCCCGACGAAGAGGATAAATTCCGAGACAATCCACAGGAGTCGAGAGACAATGATGGTGATGGAATAGGCGACAATGCAGACCCTGATGATGACAACGATGGTTATCTTGATGATGCTGAAATCGATGCTGGCACCGATCCATTCAATTCAAAATCAAAACCAATCGATAGTTTTGAAATTGTCATCCCAGGTACAGCCATCGGTCTCGGCGCATGGGATCTTATCGGTATCTTCGTCGGTATTCCGCTCACAATTTGGATTATGATTGGCCTTGCAACCCGTGGAGGCCGAGCTCGACGATTTGAAGAATCCCTCAAACAGGCAACTCGCCGTGAGGAATTGGAAGACATTGCGCTTGGGTACGAACGCGCTGTGATGATGCGAATGCTTGGCCCGCATCAAGCGATTCGTTTGGAGCGATTGCGAACAGAATTGGACGATGCTTTGGAGAAAGAAATCGAATACGGAAGCAAATCTGTTCCCGTTATTCCAGGTCAGCCGCAAGATTATGAATCCCAATTGGGATGGCAAAACGAAGGTTGAATGAGACACCCTTGATTTCATGAACTCCATTTGCTTCGGAGGTTCATGGCCGAGGATGCTGGTGAGCAACCTGTGTTCGAAACGAGCACTGGTCCCGTCCGTGTCATCACTGCAGCATCTCTGTTTGACGGACACGATGCAGCCATCAATGTCATGCGAAGACTCATTCAATCCTCCGGTGCAGAAGTCATCCATTTAGGACACGATCGTTCAGCGAAGGATGTCGTCGATTGTGCGATTCAAGAGGATGCACACGCCGTTGCATTAACCTCGTACCAAGGTGGTCACGTTGAGTATTTCACATACATTCGACAACTGTTGGATGAAGCTGGTTGCGAGCACGTTCGTATCTTCGGTGGCGGTGGTGGAACGATTACACCTCCAGAAATCCGTGAACTTCACCAAGCGGGCATCTCCAAGATTTACTCGCCTGATGATGGACGTACCATGGGTCTCTTCGGGATGATCCACCATTTGATGGGGATTGCACAGGAAGTTGATTTGACCTCAGACGGCCGAATGAAGAGCCTTGATGGTCCAATTACGCCCGAAGATATGGCCAAGGTTGGACTGCTTCTCACACTCTCCGAATCCGCCGATGAAGCGACCTTCAAGCAGACACTTGAAGCCTGTCGTTCTTCATCGAATGATGTCCCTGTCATTGGATTCACAGGCACAGGCGGTGCAGGAAAATCGAGTCTTCTCGACGAATTGATGCTCCGTATTCAGCGAGACAATCCGGGTAAGAAGGTCTGCCTGCTTTGTGTAGACCCAACGCGAAAGCGAACCGGTGGAGCGCTTCTTGGCGACCGTATTCGAATGAATTCTCTCTCCAACAACGACCTCTACATGCGTAGCCTTGCGAGTCGTGGTAGTGGTTCTGAAATCAGTGCCAATCTCGATCGAGCCATTGAAGTTGCGAAGGCAGTTGGATTCGATCTCATCTTCTGTGAAACAAGCGGAATCGGCCAAGGAAGCGATGCCATCACTTCCGTTGCAGATCATTCACTCTACGTCATGACGGCAGAATTTGGTGCACACACGCAACTCGAAAAGATCGAGATGCTCGATGTCGCTGACGTTGTCGTACTCAACAAGTACGAGAAGCGCGGAAGTGAGGATGCACTTCGAGCGATTCGAAAGCAAGTCCGTCGCAATCGGAATCTGTTCGATGTTGCTGATGAGGAACTCCCTGTAGTCGCAACCATTGCGAGCCAATTTGCAGACCCTGGCGTCGATGCCTTGTGGCAGAAACTCTCAGCCATGGTTGGCTTTGAGGCACGAGCGCCGATGGAAGTTGTCGGTGAGCGTAAGGGTGTCATTCCGCCAGAGCGTGTCCATTATCTCTCGGACATTGCCGCAACGATTCGAACTTATCATGAAGAAAACACAGCCATTGCTGAAAAGTTACGTCTATGCCAACATCTTGAGTCAGCCAAAGGACATGTTCCCTCAATTGCGAAGGATGTGGACGATCAAATTTCTGAACTTCTCGAAGAAATAGAAACTGCCCGAGAAGATCTCGCAAACTATCGTACCTTAGCTGACGAGTATCGAAGTGGGGAATACACGTACCACGTTCGAGGCAAGCCATTCTCGGTTCAAACAACAACCGAATCGCTTGCTCATTCCAACATTCCACGCGTTGCATTGCCAACCTTTGCTGATGATGGTGAACTGTTTGAATGGCTCAGCAAGGAAAACGCCCCTGGTCATTTCCCATACACTGCAGGTGTCTTCCCATTCAAGCGAACCGATGAGCTGAGCGCTCGAATGTTCGCTGGTGAAGGTGAACCTGAGCGAACCAACCGACGATTCCATTACCTCAGTCAAGGACAAGACTACGTTCGATTGTCCACTGCATTTGACTCCGTCACACTCTATGGTCGAGACCCTGCATTACGCCCGGACATCTGGGGCAAGGTTGGAAACTCTGGTGTGAGTATTGCAACATGTGATGATGCAAAGCGTCTCTATTCAGGATTCGATCTCTGTGATTCCAACACATCGGTTTCGATGACCATCAACGGCCCAGCACCAATTCTGCTCGCCTTCTTCCTCAACGCTGCAATCGACCAACAAGTCGAGAAGCATCTCGAAGAACAAGGCAAGTCCATTGAACCACTCGATGTTGCCTACCGTGGCGAATTGCCAGAAGGACACAACGGATTCGGTCTTGGAACTGTAGGACGACGTGGTGATGAACTGGTTGATGCTGAAACCTATGCAGAAATCAAAGCACGAACGCTCTCAACGGTCCGTGGAACTGTGCAAGCAGATATCCTCAAGGAAGATCAAGCACAGAACACGTGCATCTTCTCGACACCGTTTGCCCTCAAACTCATGGGCGATGTTCAGCAATACTACATTGACCACAACGTACGCAACCACTACTCCGTATCCATCAGTGGATATCACATTGCAGAAGCAGGAGCAAATCCAATTACGCAACTCGCCCTTACGCTTGCAAACGGCTTCACCTATGTCGAATATTATCGGAGTCGAGGCATGGATATCGACAAGTTTGCACCAAACCTTTCCTTCTTCTTCAGCAATGGATTGGATCCCGAATACACCGTCATTGGCCGAGTTGCACGGCGCATCTGGGCAGTAGCTATGCGTGAC
The DNA here is from genome assembly GCA_049438185.1 of Candidatus Poseidoniaceae archaeon. Lineage (GTDB taxonomy): Archaea > Thermoplasmatota > Poseidoniia > Poseidoniales > Poseidoniaceae > MGIIa-L2. The sequence goes on along the minus strand of JBMTJI010000001.1, from coordinate 61,745 downwards.
TTGTATGGAGCCAACGAGCGCTCTCAGAAATTGAAGTATCACATACAAACTTCTGGACGTTCTCTTCACGCTCAAGAGATTGACTTCAACGATATTCGTACTACCTTGCAAGCGCTCCTTGCCATTCAAGACAATGCCAACTCATTGCACACCAATGCCTACGATGAAGCCATCACAACACCAACCGAAGAATCCGTACGACGTGCATTGGCCATTCAACTCATTGTCAACAAGGAATCAGGATGGACCAAGACCGAGAACCCACTCCAAGGCGCGTTCATCGTCGATGAACTGACAGATCTTGTTGAATCGGCTGTTCTCGAAGAATTCGAAGCTATTTCTCGACGTGGCGGTGTTCTCGGTGCAATGGAGACCATGTACCAGCGTGGAAAGATTCAGGATGAATCGATGTATTACGAACATCTCAAGCACGATGGAACACTACCTATCATTGGTGTCAACACGTTCCAGAATCCGAACGCACAAGTCTTTGATGAGTCAAGTGCAGATGATTTCGAAATGGAATTGGCTCGAGCGACTCCTGAAGAAAAGCAAGCCTGTCTTGAGCGAACCGAAGATCGTCAAACAAAAGAAGGCGATGCGACAACAGCCGCTCTCGTACAACTGCAAGAAGTAGCACGAACAGGTGGAAACGTCTTCGAAGAACTCATGGAGACAGTCAAGGTTGCCAGTCTTGGTCAAATCACAGATGCATTGTTCCGAGTAGGTGGACAATACCGCAGAAATATGTGATGATTTGAACTCGGACTCAATATTTTTGATATTTTTTGGACATTTCTCTTTCCAGTACGTGGAAACGAATCTATCTGAAATATCGAAAAAGGTCATAAAATCGACACTTTTTACCTTCAAATGAAGCGAAGACAATATATCCTCATAGCCCAGTGGCGACCGAAGAGGAACATCCTCTCTGGTGAAATTCCATGAGTTGTAAGTTGGACCTTCCACTGGGGCCATCCTTCCGAGATGCACATATTGAAGCCGATTTGCAAGGTCGCTTGGATGAAGGTCAAAAAGTGTGGGCAATCGGTGATGTTCACGGGCATCTTGGTACATTTCGAGCTCTCATCCATCGTTTGAGACTTGACCCTGAAGATCGAGTCGTTTGTCTTGGTGATATGATTGATCGAGGCCCTGATTCCGCTGGGTTGATCGATTACATCCGCTCTCATCCACAAATCATTTGTCTGAAAGGAAATCATGAGTTGATGGCAATAACTTCGCTTCAAGAAGATGGAGATGTCGAATTATGGCAACCTTGGCTTGAACGTGGGGGTCGTTCGACATGGGGTTCCTACATTGTTCGAGCAAGTGGAGATTTGTACGAAGCAAAGAAACAGTTTGCGAGTGATTTGATGTGGATGGATAACCTTCCAAATCACATTGTCCTCGATGAAATACGGCTCGTTCATGCTGGTTACGATCCGAGAATGCCCCTTGACATGCAAGGTGACAAAGAACTCCTGTGGATTCGAAAGCGATTCTATACACATGAATACGCTGTTGATCCGAATCGAACCGTCGTCTTTGGTCATTCGACCACAACCAAGGTTGGACCAAGTCCAGGGTATGTTGCACAAAGTGATATTCGACTCCAAGATGGCCGTCCTGCTTGGATTGCAATGGATGTCGGTGCTTACAACCACGTTGCCCCAGGACTTGCGGCAATTGATATCAAAACGTTCCAAGTGGTTAAACAAGCCACGCTTCGTTCCGATCGATGGTTCGATGTTCCGGGTTATCGTGAGGCGAAAATAGGGACACACTTCGGACTCGATATCCTTCGTTCATCGCACCGGAAGGAAGCTGTTTCTGCTCTTCGAGCCAAACGCAAACTCAAGATGGCAGGTGTTGTTCTGCAAGAGGATTTGGATGAGTACGATGTTGAATCGATGCCTCGTCATGTCATGTTTGCATCAGGTGAAACGAATGAAACCAACAACAGAGTGTGGCATGGCCCTGGTACCGATCCATCTGAACGACACCTACGCCTACCGGGCCCTACTGGATTCAGAATTTATCGAAAGGATTTGAACTCAATTTCAATCAATTCTTTTGCATCACGAAAACAGAAACGTATTCGAGGTTAATTTCTGTAATCCGGTAAATATCATGACTGTTTAGACGGGAAAAAGAAACATTCATAACCATTCATGTAGTTTTCAATTCATGGCGAACAACGAGCAACAGGTTCAATCAAACGAAGCATTCCTTCGAGCGGTTCTCAAAACAATGCAGAGTCGAAAGTACACATCGATCTATGCAGATGCGACGGCAAAAGCCAATGCTGAACTTGACCCATGGAAAGGCGGCTACACCTTCTTCTTGCTATGAAAGCACTCAAGAGGTGTGATTCCACCCGCTGGGTATGGACTTTGCCTGGGAAGCCATTCTCGCAGCCAGCACGGTCTTCTTTCTTGGTGCGATTTCTCCTGGGCCCAGCCTCTTGATGGTGATTCGGAACACCATTGTTGGAGGACGACGCCGTGGCGTCATGTGTGCTGTTGGCCATGGTATTGGTTTCGGACTCTATGCGGGCGTTGCAATCTTCGGACTGATCGTTCTTCTCGAAGAGGCACCAGGTGTCTTCCTCGGCCTCCAATGGATTGGCATCGCACTCCTCGTATGGTATGGATGGTTGATGTGGGCACACGATGATGATGAAGCGCATGAAGAGACGGTGGAAAAAGAAGCGAGAGGATTTCTTGAAGGGTTTTCAATTGCGTTTTTCAATCCCAAAATTGCTCTCTTCCTGGTTGCAGTGCTTGCACAAGTACTCGAATCTGGCATGAGTCTAGAGACAAAATTGGTGATTGGTTTCATCGGTATGGCCATCGATATGGCCTGGTATGTGCTGGTTGCAGTATTCTTAACTGGAACACCACTGCTTGATTGGTTGCGTTCCAATGGTTCGATTGTCAATCGCTTAACTGCTGTCGTCCTCTGGGGCTTTGCGTCAACCGTTATGATCGGTGTCATCTACAGTTAGCGTTGACATCTTGGACAAAGGAACGTTGACCGTCCAGACTGTGTAATTCGTTCGATAGTCCCCCCACAATCTGCCATCAAACAAGGTTCATCCTCTCGATCGTAGGCTTGGAAATGATGGCCAAAGTAGCCAAGCGTTCCATTCACATCTGCAAAGTCATTCAATGAACTGCCACCGACTTCAACGGCTTGTTCAAGCACTTGCACGATGTTTTCGTGCAACAGGTGTAACTTCTTGGTGGGCTTTCCATCTTTACGAACCAGGGTCTTGCTCTGACGTTGAGGATGGATTCCACTTCGATGCAATGCTTCACATGCGTAGATATTGCCGACGCCAACGACGACGCGTTGATCGAGGAGAGCAACTTTGATGCTCGTTGTTTTCTTATGCAATTTCTTGGCAAGTTGGTTCGCATTCCAATCCCCAAATGGTTCAGGACCTAAGGTTTCGAGCAGGGGGTGAATCGATTCTTCTCCGACTTCAATCAAATCAATAATTCCGAATCGCCTGGGATCCGTATACACAGCCACACTTCCATCATCGAATCGGAATTCGACGTGATCGTGTCGTCCTTCAAATCCAGTCGCTGTTCCGAAACGTGAATGTTCATCGATGCTCCGAGTTGTTTTGAATTGCTTGACTTTCTCTGCATCGAACAGCGTGTACCGTCCCGACATCCCCAGATGAGAGAGAATGATGCGCCCGTCATCCAAGTCCAACAGGAGATATTTCGCTCTGCGTCGAATTGACTCGATTTTCCGACCCAAGAGATGTGTAGCAAAACCATCAGGAAATGGAAATCGTAAGTTTTCCCGACGAAGGACAACCCCTGTGAGTGTGCGCCCAAGCATGGCTTGCTCCAAACCTCTTCGCACCGTTTCAACTTCGGGAAGTTCAGGCAATCGTTCACCTCCTTCGAATCACAAAAAGAGCGTGTTGATCTTCAAATCCTGTCAAGTTAATGTGCTCAAGAAGTTCGACTTCACTCGAAAGTTGGGCGATGGCTTTAGCGAAAATATCCTCATCACCACCTTCGCTATGCCGTTCACTTGCAGCTTTGAGCGAGAGTAATCCGATACCATCCTTGCTAAGAAAGCGACGTACTGCTGAGAGAAAAATCTCAACCTGCCCTGCCTGAGCAACGTCCTGAAACAACCAATTTACGCGTGATGGAATCAGGACTCCCCATGCATCGAATTTCCTTGCATCACCTAATACCGGTACCAACCCTGGCCGATGTTCTGCAAGGTGAGTTAAGTCTCGAAGGCAACGCGGAGCGAGGTCAACAGCAACCAAACGCCCCCCGAAACGGTTCTTCGACCCACAAAGATGGTCGTGCAAGTGTGATATCGTGGTTCCATGTCCTGCACCAAGATAGAGAACGGTTGATCCTGGTTGTGGCAACAATTGCGATGGTTCGTTTCTCGTTCTGAGCAAACCCGCTCCCAATTTGGATCGATTTGGATCCCACCGTCGGTGTTCAACACCACGGAATTTGCGCAAGGATTCACCTCGAATTGCAACACCGGGGTTTGCATTCACCGTCCAAACATTTCTTCCTTCAAGGAGAACGGAATCGGATAAAGGTCGAATTCGTCGATGCTTGGCCAAATGACCACCTCATTTCCTTGGAGGCTTGGAGAATTCTTTACGAATTGCTTCGACTTTTGCCTCGACTTGATCCACATCCTCTTGCCCCATGGGCGTGCCCTCAAACGCATCGATACGAGCAGCGATACTGATTTTTGAGGCCAACATACGTGCAATTTTACCACGAACCCAACGCGGAGATCGTGAAATCCAAGGATGCATGAAGATGTGTCCATGTTTTGGTGGAGCAGTACCACTACGCAAGTGGCTGAAAAATGCCTTTTCTGCACCGAGAACTTGGACGGTTCCTGATGGAAGACGTGCGAGTCGTGAGCGCCCATGCGCTTCGACACACAATCGTGCCGCCAAGAGTGGTCCCACAAGGGCTGAAGTCGATGGAAGGTGAGCTTGCGCAGAGAGTCGAATTGCATGCTCTAAGCGGTCTAATTGGCGGCCTTGATTGGAAACCATTGTCGCCCAGTCATGAAGAGCCTTCCATTCCGATTCAGATGGCTGTTCATAGGCATCATCGACATCCAGCAAAGAGGCGAATTCAGAGATTGAATCAACTCCTTGAAGTTGAGCAGCTACGTTTGTTCTATTGCGTTCAAAACGAGCAGATGGGAGGAAGAGGCCGACCCATTCAACCAATCGTGCTTCCATGGTTAGATGAAGCGAACGCAGTTCTTCACTCGCCCGCAGCAGATGTTCCAATCTGCGGTCTGGATCTGCTGCTGAGACTGCTACACCTTCTTTCGCAAGCAGTAGGGCTGCTTCATCAGCGACTTCCAACTGCGCAGAAGTCGGCTGAGGAACATCAAATTCAGGTAATTCTGCCGATCCATGAGGTGTTGGTTTTGCTTCTGGAAATCGTTCAATGAGTATTGTTGCTTCTGGAGGAAGTTGTCCATTGGCCACCATTTGGAGACGTTCTTTTGCACCATGAACAGAGAAACGTGCATCGTTGATTTCCAAGTCGATGACATCGCCATCGTCATTGACAACGGCTGCAGATTGCCACGAATACCACAGCCACATGGAACTTCCACTTCATGCTTGGAATTGAATGTTGTCACGCTTACAACGGTCGAGATTTTATCCTCTCTGAAAAATAAAACGTTCCTTCTTGGACAACCACCATCATTAAATGTAATATGTTGATGGCTACGACATGTTTTGCCCTGAATGCGGGACGCTGTCGTTTCCAAGTCCCTCTGGTGACATCAAATGCACCAATTACAAATGCGGTTATTCCGGACCTGCCAACGTCAAAATGAAAGTGGATGGAAAAGAGATTGACCTCTCCAAAACAAAGACGACGACGAAGGCTGAAAAGCGCGAATATGAAATCATCAAAGATTCGGATCAACGTAAGGGTGTCCTTTCTACAGAGTCGTACATGTGCCCAAAGTGCGATTGTACAGAGGTGTACTTCTATCTCGAGCAAACTCGTTCTTCTGATGAACCTGAAACACGAATGCTAACGTGCAAAGACTGTGGGCACGGATGGCGTGAGTACTGATCAGTAGTCGCTTTCAACACGAGGTGCGAGGAAATAATCGACCTCGCCTGCGCCATCCTCAAACGTGAAGTTCATTGCAAGAGGAAGGTTTTCGCCGAATTGGATTGTTACGTTGTCGGTCGGTCCAAATCGTCGACAAAGTGGTTCGAGATACGTAAGGCTGTATTGGCTTCGTGCAGGATTATCACAAACGAGTTCCTCCATCTCATCTTTGTCAAAGGAAATGTTTGCAGAATCCGTGTTGTTTCGGACGTGTACCTTGAATGAGGACTTATCAATGCTGAAGTAAACAAGGTCGTTGACCTGCTTTGAAGCCTTCAACGCTTGTCCAAGTTCTGCACCATTCATGACGACTTTGCATGGAAGATCCAACTTTGGCAACGAGGGAGGTGAGGACATCGTTGCGTTATCGAGTGGACGTAGATTTCGAACAATCTTGCCGAGGCTCATGGTAAAGTCGCCGCCATCTTCATGCGAGATTTCTATCAAGTCTCCAGAGGCGCCGAGGGTCGTCACCTCTCGAACCTTTTTCATCTCAAGACCAATTTTCTTTGCATCCAGTTCCCAACCGTCAAACGCTGCTGCATCGACTGTGAGTTTGATCATGGCAACATGCGACGGGTCGACGATGCGTACGGTCAACCCGTCTTCATCAAAATCAAATCTTGCATCTTCAACAACAATCATCAGTGTGTCGAGAATCTTGCTAATCAGGTCTTGGCGAGCTGTGACGTTCAACATTTGAGGCACCCCTGCAATTATCCTCTTTTTTCGACGGCTTATGAACTTACTATTCCACGATTGCGCTTTTCGCGCGTTGGAAGACCTTCTCTGAGCCGACGTCTTCAAGAACCCTCGGCATAAGTTCAATCCTATGACTGAAGCACTTGACATTGTTATGATCGTTCTTGCAAGCGGTTTAGGAATTGGAGTCGGTTGGCTCCTCGCCAAAATGAAATTTTCAACCGAATTGGTCAGGGCAGAAGTGGAAGCACAAGCCGCACAAGGAAACAAAGCCACACTTGTTGCTGAAATGGAAAACATCGCCACTGCTGTTGCTCGTCAAAACTCCGAAGACTTTCTTCGACTCGCAGAAGAGCGCTGGAAATCGGAAAAAAAAGATGCTGAGCACGCTCTTGAATCCAGGAAAGTCGAGGTGGAGAATCTCGTTAAGCCCCTCAAAGAGGAAATGGAAAAAATGATTCGATTGAACAACGATATGGAAAAAGAGCGAATGGGTGCTTACGAAGGCATCAAGCGACATTTGAAGGATTTGGGTGACAAAACAGAATCGCTCTCCACTCGAACGACCGCCCTTTCGACGGCACTAACAACCTCGGCTCAAACGAGAGGAAATTGGGGAGAGGTCAAACTTCGTCGACTGTTTGAAATGGCTGGATTGAGTGAGCACGTTGATTTCTTTGAGCAGGTCACTCTTGATGATGGAAGCCGTCCGGATTTTGTTGTCCGTTTGCCGCAAGATGCTGTATTACCGATCGATTCAAAGGCCTCAGGTAGCCATTTTTTGCAAGCCTTAGAATTGGATTCAGGCGCCCAACAGGATGAGTTGTTGGTGAAACATGCAAAGGCGATGAAACAACGTATAACCGAGTTAAGTGCCAAGGCGTATCAAAATACGATTGAGGGTGAATTTGACCACGTCATTATGTTTATTCCGAGTGAAGCAATGGCTGCGTCCGCATTCTCAACCGATCCCGATTTGATGGAATACGCCATGAGCAAGTCTGTATTAATCGCTACACCTGTCACCATGCTTGGTTTGCTAAGAACGGTTGCCCTTTATTGGCAACAACATGCTTTAGCAGAGGGTGCTAAGGAAATTTACGACGTTTCGCGTGAATTGTACAAACGTGTTACGACAATGATCGGGCACTTTTCGAAGGTTGGAGGCCATCTTTCAAACGCCGCAAAAAGCTACAATGAAACCATGAATTCCTATGAGACGCGTGTGCTTCCACAAGGGCGTCGATTGGATGATCTGAAAGTCTCAGAAACGCTTCAATCTGCACTCCCAGAACCAAAAGATATCGATCATATTCCAAAGGAATAATCCATCAGTGAATGTGATGATGATTGAAGCATCTTTTTGATATGTAAGTTCCAACACGGAACATCATGGTGGAACCCGTACTCAAGGAGGATGGAACCCCGTACAAGGTTGCGATTTTGATTCCAACCATCAACAACGCCGACGAACTTGCTATCGTTCTCGATCGCCTTACACAACAGACCTATCCCGATATTGAAATCGTCATTTCGGATTCAAAATCGAGAGATCACACCAAGGATGTTTGTGAAAAATTTGGCGCTACATGGATTGAAGACCCTTCCACGAATCGAGCTGATGCATGCAACTATGCGCTCAAACAAATGGACCACGATCTTGTGCTCTTTACGGATGATGATACCATTCCACCGCTCGATTGGGCTGAAAAACTCATACGATGGTTCAAGGATCCTGAAGTCGGTGCTGTTGGCGGACCGAACTTTGCTCCAGATGAGGATCCATTCGGAGCAAAATGCGCCGATGTTGCTTTTTGCACGAAATTCATGACAGCCGGAACTCGATACGGTGCACAACCCCGTGGCGAATTGGTTCCAATCACGCACAATCCTGGCGTGAATTGTGCTCATCGAATGGAAAACCTGCGCCAAGTCAACTTCTTTGAGCCAGGATGTATTGGTGCGGAAGATGTTGTTCTCGATGCAAAGATTCAGCGAGAAGGACACAAGTTGTTCATCGACCCGTCCAATGTCATGCCTCACCGACGACGACGTCCATTCAAGCCATACATGAAGCAGATGCGGAATTATGGCTACACTCGAATGGTTGCCAACAAGCGTTGGCCTGAGATTGCGACATGGTCGCACACGGCTATCGGATTCTTCCCATGGCTAACCGCTATCTCAGTGCTTGCACTCTTGGCAGGAATTGCCACAGGCGGAGCAACCGATTATCCTTGGTTTTCTCTCGACGGTGATTGGACGTGGTCTCGAGCTGCCGTTCACGGAACGCTCGGTTTGATGGGTTTGTACATCGGATTGTCATGGCTCGGTGCTGCGATTGGAACCAGTCCTCATCGATCCGTCGGAACAGTTGCCCTTGCACCACTTTTCGTCTTCCTCGCTCACTGGGCATATGGGCAAGGCGTCAACAAGGCATGGAGAGAAATTCGCAGAACCGGTGGCGCAGCAGGTGTTGGCCGTCAAATCGATGACCGCGAACGGACGCTTTGAGTCGCATAATCGACGCAATCCCTTTCAATGAAGGAAGGCAAGGTCAATTATGGCTGAACGAAACCTTCGTGAAATTTCTGACGAAGAAGAGATTTGGCTAACGATACGATCTGTTCTCACTGTGACTCGTGTTGCTGTTCTCTTTGGAACCATTCTTGTCTCTGAATTTTTTGAAGAGTATTACTTCCTTGATTTGACCGTAGCCATTTGGTCTCTCATTGTTGGCATCCCGTTGTTTTTCTTCATCTCAGTGCTCATTCTTTGGGGGAACAAAGCCTTCATTCCTGTAAGTCCACAAGAGCAAATGACGACCATTCTACGACCAATTCTGGAACGAACATAAAATCAGATTCCAGCCATATCACCGGTTTGAATCGTCCACTGGCTTGCATAGACACCTTGGTGTTCCAACAACTCATCGTGCTTTCCACGTTCAACGACCGCACCATCGACCATGGCAAGAATTTCATTCGCATTTCGAATCGTACTCAAACGATGAGCAACGGCAATCGTTGCACGTCCAGAGCCTGTGCTGAGAAGGTTTTCTTGGATACGACGTTCCGTTTCAGCATCAAGTGCACTTGATGCTTCATCAAGAATAAGCAAAGATGGTTTCTTCAACAGTGCACGTGCGAGCGATACACGCGCTCTTTGGCCACCGCTCAGCATGGCACCACGGTCACCAACCATCGTCTCGATACCTTCTTCCAGTTCTTCAACGAATTCAAGTGCACCTGCAAGTTCTAATGCCTTCAACAATTCATTCTCATCTGCAATTTGATTGTATTGAACATTGTCTCGAATTGAACCATAGAAAAGGAACGGATCTTGACTCACAAAACCAATCGCTTCCCGAACACTTGCAAGCGTGAATGTGTTGATGTTGTTTCCATTGATGAGAACTTCACCCGAATCAGGAACGTAGTAACGCATAAGCAACTTCAGAATCGTTGTCTTCCCTGCACCTGTGTGCCCCATAACACCAAGGAATTGTCCTCCTGCAACCTTGAATGATATACCACTCAATACCTTGGTTGTCGTATTTGGATAGGTGAAATGAACGTCCTTGAATTCGACGGATTCGATTGGACTAAGCAATTCAATGGCGTCCTCAGTATCGACAATGGTCGGTTCCAAATCGATGGCTGCAAAGACACGGCGTGCTGCTGCTTCTCCACGTTGCAATTGATTGACGAGAATACCGAAGATGAACATCGGCATGGTCATTCGTGTGCTGATGAGAAGGAACGTCACCAATTCACCAGTTGTGATTTCACCTTCCTTTGCCAACCATCCACCTGCGGTAACCAATAGACCGAAAGCGATACCAGCAACGACATAGATCATTGGAATGAAACGGTTACGATCCTGACTTGCGCCCATGGCTTGGTCACGATAGGCACCCGATTCACGATTCACTCGGTCTGCTTCCCATTCCTCAGCATTGTAGGCTTGAACAACAGAAATACCCGAAATCAAGTTTTCAAGGACGGCCGTGATGTCCCCGGTCGACTCTCGTTGCTTGCGGTATTTGCGCTGCACACTGGTCGAGAACCAATAGACGATTGGTACAATGAAAATGATTGGACCAAACAGCACGATGGCTAATTTCCATGACATCAAAACGAGGATGAGGAACGCGGTCATGAAGGTGACAATGATTCGAATAATCGATGTTGAAGAGTCTGAAACTACGTCTTCCAATTGGTTGACATCGCTCGATAACACCGACATGATTTGACCCGTTTGCCGCATGTCGTAGTACGAGGCTTCCATGGCAATCAAGGACTTCGTAGCATCCATTCGTAAATCGTGTTGGATTTTGTAGCCAAGCGTCTGCCAAGAATACTCAGATATTCCTTGGAAGATAGCCAAGAAAAAGAAACCAAGGAAAATGAGGACACCATAACCAATCGCAGGATCTCCTCCAAAGGAAGTCACAAAATCCTGAACAAGATCAGGACCTGATAACAATCCACCAGTGAAATAATCGACGGCTAGGCCGATGGCAACGAATGGCATGAGGTCAAAGAAACGAGCCATGGCGTTACCAAAGATACCTGAAAGAACACGTCCAGGGTATCGTTTTGCATACGGTACAACACGCCAGATTTGCCGACCAACGATTTGAGTTCGTTCGTTGATATCGGTTGGCTCCATTGCATCGCCACCACCAGAACCCATGCCGCGCATGAGATGTGCTGACGCGACCCTGCTTTCAATGCTCGTTATCAATTCGAACTTGGTTAATGCAAATCATTGATGAGTAACCGGTGCTAAGAAGGAACTATGCCGGCTCCTCGTGCTCGAGTGTCAACCTTCCTTGTTTGTCTCATGTTAGCGCAATTGGCGACCCCATTTGCGATGAGTCAACCTCTTCCAACCATCGAAGTCAATACTGATGCAGAATTGGATTTGCTCGCACAGGTTGGGATTCTTCCAACCAAAGAACATGCTCAGGGATGGTATGACCCAAGCGAAGGGATAGGGACAATCGACCTTCTCTATCGACAAGCCACCATCACAGCACTCGAAGAATGGCCAGAACGAACACAGGAGAAGGTCTTGAATGGCAATTACGTGCTCACGCACACCTATCCGGTTCCAAGTGATTGGCTTCTCAAATTGGAAGAAGCAGGAATCCAATGTTTCTCCTTCCTTCCTGTCACTGGCTTCCATTGTGAACTTGAACAGAAATCAATCAACGAACTTGCGGATCTTGATGTCGAAGGTGTTGTACAACTCGATCCAACGGACAAGGTACGAAGCAGGTTGGTCAAAGCCATTCTGGGTGAGGACATCGGCGCATCTGGATTCTTCTACATCAACGATGTTGTTCCTGTGAATATTGTCCTGGTTGGCTCGACACTCCCCGAGGGTATTTACGAGCGCAACGATATTGAAATTCACTACCACGTTGGTCGTTTCGCAACTGTGTACATCGAAAAGACTACCTCTGCCTTGCAATGGCTGGCCAACCAAGAAGAAATTGAATGGATGGAAGAGAGACTTTGGGTCGAACTGCAAAACGACGTCGCTGATACAATCATGAATGCCGATGATTTGTGGGATCAAACGATTGTTAGCGGCGTGAACAGTTCATGGAACAGTGTGGACGGTACGGGAATTATCGTTACGGTTGCAGACTCAGGCCTTGATAGTGGAACCAATGATTCGACTATGCATGCTGATTTCCGAGATCATATCGTTGATGTTGTCTCTTGGGGAATGAGTTCATCCGATGCGACAGCTTGTGGTTCTCCAGCAGATGATGGAGCAACCGATGAGGATGGGCACGGCACACACGTGGCAGGATCTGTGCTGGGCGATGGAACGAACTCCTCTGGAAACATCAAGGGTATTGCCCCAGAGGCTCGCTTGTATTTCCAAGCTATTGGCGTGTATTGTCAAGCAGCAAACGGTGGTTCTGGCGCCATCACGTTGCTTGGTATTCCGTCGAATTATACTGAATTGTTCAAGGCCGGAGCAGACAATGGGTCAAGAGTGCACACAAACTCCTGGGGAGCCGATGTTTCTGGCATCTACACAATCGGGTCAATGCAAGCGGATATCGCTGCAAGGGACTACACCAACATGACCATATTGTATGCCGCCGCAAACGATGGAAAAGATGCGAACTCAGATGGTGAAGTCGACCTCGACAGTCTTGGTTCGCCAGCGACTGGAAAAAACGTATTGACTGTTGGAGCCTCAGAAAACGACCGGCCAACACAGACGTTGACTTATGATGGGTTCCGTGACCCTCCCGGAAGCACGACCAGAGTCTTTCCTGCGAACCCGATCAACACCGATCGAACCGCTGACGATAGCGAAGGAATGGCTGCATTTTCAAGCAGAGGACCAACGGATGACCTTCGCTTGAAGCCTGATATTTCGGCTCCAGGAACCTTCATCCTCTCGACAAAATCTCGCTATACCACATCCACTGGTTGGGGCGCATACAATTCGGAATACACCTACATGGGGGGAACGAGTATGGCTACCCCATTGACGGCTGGTGCAACAGCGCTTTTGTTGCAACATCTCATCGAGAACATGGGTCATGAGAATCCCAATTCATCACTCATCAAGGCTATTTTTGCAGCCAGTGCTGCGGACATGAACGGCCAATACAGTTCCTCCACCAACGGGGCAGGAGAGGCTTCACCAAACAATCACGAAGGTTGGGGCCGGGTCGACTTGCGTCAAGCATTGAATACGACGTGGCTTGAGAACGAAAGTGTCACCACGAGCGCAAACCGTGGATGGAGTTTCAACGTTCAAAGCGGAGCACCAGACCTCTCTGTTGTCATCTCTTGGATTGATCCAGCTGCAACGCCGGCATCAGGAGCACAACTCATCAACGACCTTGACTTAGCCGTCAAGGATCCGTCAGGGACATGGACGGAGTTAAGCAACGATGTTGACACGCTTCGAGGATTGAAATTCTCAAATCCTGCTCAAGGAACGTGGGAAGTACACATCAACGGAACGAATGTTCCGATTGGTCCACAATTCTTCTCGCTCGCCGTCAATCAGGAAACGACCTTGGTCAATCTCACAGAGGATGAAGACCTTGACGGTGTCATCGACGATGACGATGATTGTGTTAGTACATATGGAACATCAACTGTTGACAGAACAGGTTGCCCTGATAGCGATGGTGATGGCTACTCAAATCCTGATGCAACATGGACGGTCAACGATGGTGCAGATGCCTTCCCTTCAGAAAGTACGCAATGGGCTGACCAAGATTTTGACGGATATGGAGACAATGCGGTCGGTTTTGAGGCTGATGCATGTGTAACAGTTCTAGGAAATTCAACGACCGACCGATTCGGATGTTTGGATGACGATGGTGACGGATACTCCAACAACGATGCGACGTGGCTCGTTAGCAACGGTGCTGATGCGTGCAATGCCGTCAAAGCATATTCGAACATCGATCGTAATGGATGTCCTGATGAAGACGGAGATGGTGCTTCTGATCCTGATCCATCAGGAGTCAATGGCTCTGTGTGGACGGTGACGGACGGAGCGGATGCTTTCCTCGGAGATGCTACGCAATGGGCTGACCAGGACGGTGATGGGTATGGTGACAATCCGCCTCCAGCTACCGAAGGTGATGCGTGCAACACGACGACTGGTACCTCCTATCAAGACCGATTTGGATGCATTGACACCGATGGCGATGGCTACTCCGACGGAGATGCAACATGGACAACAGCCGAAGGCGCAGATGCTTTCCCGAACGAACCAAGTCAATGGGCTGACCAAGATGGCGATGGATACGGTGACAATGCCAGTGGCGTTGATGCAGACAATTGCCCAACAACGTTTGGAACTTCAACAGAATTAGGCAACCTTGGTTGCAGCGATCTTGATAACGATGGATACGCCGATTCCGATGATGCGTTCCCAACGGATTCGACCCAGTGGAACGATACCGATAACGACGGCTATGGTGACGAAAGTGCTGGAACAAATCCGGATTCGTGTCCTACCGTGGCTGGAACGTCGACGCTCGACCGATTTGGTTGTCCGGATAGTGATGCTGATGGAGCATCCGATGAGGACTTGAGTGGTACAAATGGGCCTGTTTGGACGATTGCTGATGGAGCCGACATCCTTCCGAACGATGCTTCACAACAATCGGATTCCGATGGTGATGGGTTTGGCGATAATCCGACGGGAACAAATGGTGACGCATGCCCTTCACAGTCCGGAACGTCATCCGTTGACCGCAATGGTTGTCTTGATTCAGACAGCGACGGTTTTTCCGACCCAGATGCTTCATGGACCATCCTCAATGGAGCAGATGCCTTCCCGAGTGACCCTACGCAATCCGCGGACACCGATGGTGATGGGTACGGCGACAATGCGAGTGGAACGAATCCTGATGGATGTCCAATGCAATTTGGTGACTCTACGGTCGACCGCATCGGTTGTCCGGACTCCGATGGCGATGGGATCTCAGATGCCGATGGTTTGTGGAACGTCTCACAAGGAGCCGATGCCTTCCGCTATGACGAAACGCAATCACAAGACCAAGATGGTGATGGATACGGCGATAATGCAAGTGGGAACTACCCAGATGCTTGTCCAACCGAGTTTGGTGATTCTTGGCAAAACGGAACACTTGGATGCCCTGATAGTGACCAAGACGGTTGGGCTGACATCCAAGATACGCATCCTAACGATGTCACGCAGTGGTCCGACGTTGATGGTGATGGCTACGGTGACAACCCCGGTGGAACAACGCCCGATGCCTGCCCTGGTACGAGCGGAAATTCGACCCTAGGCAATCGATATGGATGTACGGACTCTGATGGTGATGGATGGGATGATCTCATCGACGAATTGCCAAATGTCAAGCATCAATGGCTCGATCAAGATGCTGACGGGTATGGAGACAATGCTACTGGACCAGAACCCGATGCATGTCCAGGCGTAGCAGGAACATCGACCGTCGATCGCTATGGATGCATCGATGGTGATGGTGATGGCATATCGGATGAGAACGATGCTTTCCCAAGTGACCCTACCCGTGCAAGCGATGCTGATGGTGATGGTTACGATGATTTGGAAGATGGGTGCATGCTGATTGCCGGAAACTCAACACTGGATCGATTTGGTTGTACGGACTCCGATGGCGATGGATATTCTGATGGTGATGCTCAATGGACGACTGTCAACGGTTCGGATGCCTTCCCGAATGAAGCGACACAGAACGCTGACCAAGATGGAGATGGTTTTGGTGACAACCCTGCTGGTTTCGAGGGAGATGATTGTGTTACGACCCCTGGAACATCCTTCCGCGATGTCTTTGGTTGCGACGATGAGGATGCAGACGGCATGTCGGATACCAACGATGCTTTCCTCGGTGAGCCAACACAATGGAACGATACCGATGGTGATGGCTACGGTGATGAAGTCAATGGAACACAAGGGGATACATGCCCTGAAGTTGCAGGAACATCAACCAACGATGTCTATGGTTGCGTCGATTCGGATGGCGACGGTTATTCGGATTTGAACGATGTTTGGCCAAACGACAACACACAATGGTACGATGATGATATGGATGGGTTCGGAGATGAATCCTCCGGCACAGCTCCAGATCAATGTCCAAATGAATACGGTACGGCCTTCAGGGGCACACTGATTGGTTGTCCAGACACCGATGGCGATGGCTACGCTGACGATGAAGATGCCTTCCCATTCCATGATTCCCAACACCTTGATTCCGATGGCGATGGATGGGGTGATAATGAAACATCAGGGGCTCACAAACCCGATCATTGGCCAAACGACCCGACGAGAAATGCAGGGGAAGCGACACTTTCGTGCCTTCCAAGCAAACTCTCTACAGACACAGTCACGGGCGGTAGCATCCAATTCTCCTGTTCTGTTGCAACAGATATGGGTGACGGATTTACGGTACGCATTGATTGGCAGTCATCAACCAACATTCAAGTTGATACAAGTTCCCACATGATGATTTTCACGCCGGATGTTGGCAATACCCAATCAAAGATTTTCACTGGAAAGGCGTTGAGTGTGGGTAATTTCAATCTCGTCGTCACGGTCACAGAGCCAGGTGCTGAGATACCAATGGACACGTACACCATTCGATTGAATGTCTACAACAGTTCGAAATCTTCCGGTAATGATGATACCTTCGAGTGGGAAAATGTCCTCGAGATGCCGTTGTTCCAAGCTGGTGCGGCAGCAATCCTTCTCACGTTCTTGTTCGGCATGTTGATCATTCGTGGAAAGAGCAGGCGAATCAAGGATAACGATGAACGAAAGGCTCAGGCTGCTCAAGTTCTGTACAATCGCATGATGGCGGATCGAGATGTCGTTCAGCGTCGAAGGGTCGAATTGGGATACGATGCAGTGCCGCCGCCTCCTGGTCTGAATTGATGAGTTTCGACCGATGCGCTCAAAAAAGGGTGCTTGTTCGGAGAGATTACCACCGTGCGGATATGGTGAAGTGGTTATCATCTGAGGTTTCCAACCTTATGTCGTGGGTTCGACTCCCGCTATCCGCACCTCCACCAACAAAGCCTATGAGTGGATGATATCACGGCGAACCATGCAGCCTGCTCGTGTATCGAAAGGTTTGTTCCTCGTCCTGTTGATGATGCTTGCATCATTGTCTGGATGTTTTGGTGAATCAGAGGTCGAACAGCCTCCTGTCGATTCTGTCTTTCAAATCGATTACACGTCTCCAAACGACGTTGTCATGAAGACGGGTGAGTGGCATGAATTTGTTCTCAAAGGACAAGGTCGAGCGCTTTCCGTTCCGACGGATGTCATGCTGTTTGTCAACGGTTCTGTTTTGCCCAATGGATATGCAACCGTGGAAGGAGATCAACTCATTGGAAAACTCCTGTTGACCCCATATGTCGAAGAGGTCAAGTTGACCATTGTTCATCCGGATGGAACCGGCGAGTCGTTTGAACTGGTTGTTGCAGAAGGTACCCCGATTGTCAACGGACAAGATTGGATGGAAAAAATGGAATTCATTACCAGTGTTTGTGCCGATTCGACAGAATGCGGAGGCTATGTCAATCGATGGATGGGGTCACCAAACCCAGCCTTTGAGCGGGCTGCGTCGTTCTTTCAGGGACACTTTGAGGGGCTAGGATACGAGACACACATTTTGCGTGTTCTCGATCACGGCAATCCATTGGAACCAGAAAGCCTGAATGTTATCGCATGGAAAGAAGGCCGTGATGATTCCTGTGTTCAAGGGATGGGTGCGCACATGGACATTGCTCCTCCTGGCGGACCTCCTGGCGGTGGAACGTACGAGGGCGCCTACGATAATACGGCCGGAACGGTCAGTATGATGCTCTTCGCCCGGGCATTTGTGGAAATCGAAGTTCAGTGCGATACCTTCCTTGCCCTTTGGTCTTCAGAGGAAGAAGGTCTCCGAGGCTCGAATGCCTTTGCGAACAACGATTGTGATTATTGCCTTCCGAACGATAAGGAACTACGGTTCTACATCAACATGGACATGATGGGTATTTCATATCCAGCACTGAAGCCAACTGGAGAACCCTATCCGTACCACGCATGGTCTGGTCCTGATATCGATCCTGAAGTACAAGACGTTGAGATCACAACCGTCCTCGATCACGTCCATCGAGACATTCTCGGTGCCCCGATGGATTTGCGCATCGATGGAACCTACGGCGCAGGGTGCGACCAACATTGGGATGACCATGAAGACCTCGTGCTTGATGTCCATGAGGATACGTTTGGTCGTTCAGACCACGTCACATTCAGAGACCTTGGTGCTCAGACAATCTTCCATCTCGGGGCGTACGATGCCGACTACAGTGCCTACCATTCACCGTCCGATACACTGGACAACATGATCGATGTTGTTGGTGGTGTTGAAGAATTGGAGAAGAGCATGGAATTCGTTATGTGGGCTGCAATGCTTGAGTTCATGATCGCTGATCAAACTCCAGAAATTCGCAACGTCAATGCTTGATCACTGAAACGATATTTTTTGAACCCAAAGCAATACTTTTGCTTATGGAAGATGAGGTATCTCAAGAGAAGTCCATCCTCCATCGCTTCGCTGATTCTCCATCGTTTCCTCTTGCCATGATTGCCTTTGGTGCCTTCGTTTCGTTAGCGGAGTCGTTGTTTCTTCTTCTTCAAGGTGAATCCATCGAGAATGCGATTTGGCCGCAAGCTGTTCGAACTCTCTCTTGGACATTTTTCCTCCGAGAACGTGTTGTTCTCATTGCACTTTTCTCTGCAGTCTTCCTCGTATGCTGCGTTTACTCCTCGATTCAACATCATCGTGGCCATCGTCTCAAAAATCCAATTCAAGGGCTATTCTTCGGTATCATCGGAGCCGTATTCGCATCATGGATTATTTTCGTACTGATGGATTATCGGTACATACGTGGAGCGTTTCTGCTTCTCCCTACGATTTACGGCGTCCTCCTTCTTGGGTCTACATTGGCAGTCCGTGGCCCCCCTGGGCTTCCTGATTCCTCACAGAATTGGAAAGAGAAAATGACCACGATTCTTCATGTTGCAACCGTCTTTCTCGCAGCATGGTTGGTCATGCCAGGCATTCCTGCACTGATTGGAATTGCACCCTCGCCACCACTCACCCCCACAATGGGTTACGGCGCCGAAGCAGGGCCATTTGATCGGACAACCGTACGTTATGCCTATCCACTGCCCGAAGAGGTGGTAGCGATTCAAGGGCCGACAGAGGAAGAAATTGAATTCTCCATTTATCTCACGTTACCTCATCTTCCAGAGGATCCGGGAATCGAAGGAGTTCCACTGGCGATTTTGTTCCATGCGTTCAACAATCCGTCTATCGATTCCTATACCGATTGGATCGACCATCTCTCTGCTAAAGGGATGGTTGTTGCTTACATCCAATACCCAACTGATGTTCGACCTGAAGGGGGAGACGATTTCGAACCGACCATTGTCAATGGCACCTCAGATTGGCCTCACCATGTCCCAAGAATGCTCTCAATTGAATCAGCGCTCAATCGTTTGAGCGAAATCATTGCTTCATCACCTCGAGACGCGGACATCGACGACGTTCTCGGAAACCTCACAATCATGCCAGAGCACCTCTGGATTGGAGGCCATAGTCTCGGAGGCGCCTATGCTCTCCAGGCTCTCGGCATGGTTCAAGAAATGTCTTGGGGGAATGAAACACTCATGGTCGATACGGAAATGGCAGCTGCACGACCTGTACAGGAGGATTGGTTGCCTGAATACAGCAACCTTCCAGAGAATTCGATTGTCCACCTTGTTGTCAGTGAAGATGATATGACCGTAGGGCAGTGCAACAGCGTCCACCAACATGCCCTCTTTGAACAGATTGGCAACAATCAATCTCTCCTCTTGTACATCCCAAGCGACCGATACGGATTTCCACGATTGGTTGCAACGCATTATCTCCCAGCCAATGAAGCACATGACACGCTAGCAGACTGGGCGTTCTATCGACGAATTGATGCGCAAGCAGATTGGGTGGTTGCCCAGAGTCGAGGTGATCTCAATACTGCAGACTTTGCATACGCTAACCTTGTGAATGCAGGGATGCTGACCAATTTAGGGAAGTGGTCGGATGGTGTCGACGTGCTTCCAATACAAGCCTATACAAATCCGAGCGAAGCAAGTAAGTTTGCAGACTGTTTCTAGAGAAGGTGAATCAATGGAACAAGAAAACGATGTCAAGTCCTTCATCAAACTCATCTCCACATCAACAATCATCGCTTCGATGTGCTGCTTACCCAGTGTTGTTCTCGTTCTCTTTGGTCTCGCAAGCGTAAGTAGCGCTGCAGCACTTTCGGACACACTGTATTGGGGCGAAGACGGTTACGAATGGTTTCGACCAACTATGCTTGCTACAGCATCGCTCTCGGTTATTGTAGGATTGATTATCTACTTCAGAAATCGAGGAATATGCACCTTTGATGATGTGAAGCGTCAGCGCAGGAAGGTCGTCAATACATCACTGATGATCGTCCTCATCGCCTACCTCTCCTATCTGTTGTTTAACTACGTGATTCTCACAGAAGTCGGCATTTTACTCGGACTCGAATGGGAGTCAAGTCGATTTTGGAACAAGTGATCATGCATTCTTCCGAACGGTTGAACATCCTACAGACCAAGACGTTCCAGAGTTCATCGCTTCTCGCGTTGCATCCAATAAATCATCTTCTGGAGACCGGATAGGTTCGGTTTCTACACCCCAAGCAAGTGTGATTTGAAAGCGTTCATTGGATAAATTTGCCAATTGAAAAATTGAATTTTCAATTGAAATTTCATTTTTACCTTTTCCCCGTGGAAGGATGATGTTTCGGGGATTCAGGTGCATCCCTTTTCGAGCGGCTTTTTGTATGGCTTCTTTTGAAGTCCAAGCCCAGAGTGCATCCAATGTTCCTTCCTTTAGATGCTGGAGTTCCTCTCCTTTCGCCATCATGTCGTAGACTGAGGGAGCAGGTGGTCGAGCAAATGGTTCAGCATCAACTCCAACCGTCCACCCTGATTCAATCAGAGCAACAACGGCAAGACCTTCACTATGCGAGATCGAAATGCTCGGGAGTTGTGGTTGAACCCACAAACCTTGGATGGCTTGCAAATAGGGAGCACGCTCATTGGTTCGTGCGATGGAAAGTTGTGAACTGTCTAAATCACCCCATTCGTTAAGCGATGCCTCAAGTAGCCAACGTGCAGAGAGATGTTCGCTACTCCTCTTTGTTGTTTTGAACGTCTTAAGCTCATCCCAATCGATGAATTGGAGTCCAGCCGGATCACGTTCGAAGACGGGGCATGTTGCAAGAAGACAGCGTGGACCCTCGTTGAGGTCAAGCCAACGAAACGTCGCTTGCAAGGAATCACCATCATCGTTCAAGCGTAAATTTCTGGTCGTCAGGAACTGGAGCCATCGCCTTCAAGCGTAGACCTTTCAGAGCAAGGACTGGTGCATCATCTGAACCAACTACGAGGACATCATGAACGGTAACGCCCGCATCTTCTGCTGCAATTCGGATCGAGCGAAGTCGAAGGTCCTCATCTTTCTCTGGAACACGGAGCATGGTCGACCATTCAATACCTACTGGCAAACTACTGAACCCTTCTGACTCCATTGCGACCAATCCGGCATTTTGGAAACCAGCCTCAATCAGCATTGGTAATGCTTCCAGCAGGACGTTTTCTCCATCACGTTCGTGTGCAAATTGATCTGTTGCAGGCAATTGATGACGCATCAGTGCGATGCCATCAACGCCTGGTTGAGATGCATCGCCAACGCCTCGCAGGACACCCCCATGAGACTGGAAGCGTGGGCCGTGGAAATAACGTAGATAGATGAAGGATGCATGATGTTCGAGACGACCCGTTGGAGGTGTTCCTATCGAAGGAAGTTCTGCAATTTCAGATTGCAAGAATGTACTCAAGTCATCGGATTTCTGAACAAGACGAACCAAGGCTTCATGATGTTCACGCTCACCAAAGACAACCCCTTCAGAATTGGTCAAATCCGACACAAGGCGACATTTGACCCAAGTCAAATCAGCACGTGTACGTTCAATCTTCGCTTCAACACGGACTCGCATCGTACCTTTCATCACCTTCACTGGCAATCCGAACTTGACGTCTTCAAATCCTGCAAGACAGGTTTGAGGGCAGAGCAGTAAGGCGTTTTCAGCAAACATTTCCATGGCCATAACACCTGGGTGGTATGGAACTCCATCGATCGCATGATCGCTTAGGAAGGGATGATCTGCAACTGAAAGCGTACTCTGTGTCATCACCGTTTGACCTTCTTCTAAGGCCAAGACCTTGTCAATGAATGGGAAGCGTGAGGGGTCTGCCATAATGGCCGCCATTTCACCCGGGAGCATGAGTGGTGCTTCTCGGAATGAGTCAAAACGATCCATGAGGCCGAGTGAACCGCAAGCGATCACTCGACGCTTTCCACCCTTGAGGGCTTCATCGACGAAGATTTGAACGCCGATATCGACTGGTAACGTTTCGATACCCGCTGCTTCGAACACGGCTTCGATGCTTCCGCGAGTGGCCATACCTACATCTCGCCATCCAGTCCAACCAATGGCAACTGCCCGACAGTCACCCTTGGCTGTGAGGCGTGCCATTTCAGCATCAAGAATTGAATTTGCAGCCGCATAATCCGTCTGACCACCATTTCCAAATCGTCCTGCAACCGACGTGAACACAGAAGCAAAGCGTAGTTGGCCTTTGGAAGCCTCAACAGCTTGCATCAATGCGCTCCAACCGTCGATTTTGACACGAACAACCCTGTCGAACGTTTCCCACGCCTTATCACCAACGAGTTTGGAATCTTCTAATCCTGCTCCATGGACAACTCCAGTAATTGGATTGGAAAGCGAAGATCCTAGTGTTGCCAAGGCTTCAGCATCGGTTACATCGATGGAATGGTAGAAGGCACGATTTCCTGTGGATTCAATTTGAGAGAGCGTTTGGTAAACATCTCTGCTACGAGTGAACCTTTGCCATGCTTTGTTCCATTCAACCATCGTCACTTTCCCTGTTGCTGATGCTTCTGTCAAACGCTCACGTAGTGCCATTTTCTCTTTCATGAGTTCTTCTTCGCTCCAATCCAACCAATCAGATGTTTGTTCGATGAGAACGGAACGGCCGAGCAGATGGAACGTTGCTTCAGCACCTTGGCTTGCTTCAGCGACGCCAACAATACACGCTGCAGTTACCCCTGAACCGCCACCAGAAACAAGCCAGACGTCGTCTGATTTTAGTGGGTCAAGATCGCCAACAACATCCTCAGCAAAGGCGGCTAGAAGCCATCGACGACCATCTCGATCCAATCCAATCTCAACTTCACCTGCACGTTCAAACAATTCCGTTTCAATTTGTTCAGCGGCTGAAGCAGCATCAAAAATCAGTTCAGGGTGAACATCGAGGGCGCGTGTTCGTAGATTCGGACGTTCAAACGCATAGGACTTAGTAACTCCAGAGGCAGCACACTGAATGGAATTGAAACGTTCACCGATGTTTCCATGTCGTCCATCCATTGCGGTAACGCTTGCAACGAGACCTTGACTCAGTCCAGCAAGATGTGCGTCCATTCCTTTGAGAAGACCGAACCAACCATGTGCTGCCAACGAAATCTGGGAGGATGGCAATGTGTCTTCTGACCAACTTGCTGATGCCAGCTTCATTGGTGCAAGGTGAAGCAAACCAACCACATTCATCGTCGAGAGCGAGGTTGTAATCGATTCAACATGTTCTGGATTTGCTGGATCACCACGATGTACTGTGCGACCCTGCTCGGATTGAATGGATACATCTCGAATACCGACCTCAAATCCAATACGAACTGTAGACAGGCCACGTGCTTCAAGTCGTGAGCAGAGTTGTTCGGCAATACCCCATCCATCATCCGTGATGACAACTGTTCCATCGAGTGAAAGTGAAGATACTACGGATTCAGCTTCCTCGACTTCAACCTGCCATCGACGGCATCCTTCATGTTCCATCGATGGCACTGCGTCGATTGGCTGAGTCTGTACAGCAGATTCGACCACTGGTGTTGGGTCGGGAGTTGAACCCCCTTTCATCTTCACAATGTAGGCAACAAAGTGATTCAACGTTGGATGATCGGAAAGCAAGAAGTCCTCATCGACTGGGAGTGAGAAGATTTCTCGGACGTCAACCATAATCTCGGCTTGCTTCACGGTATCAATACCCAACTCACCCTCCAGATCTTGATCCATTTCGATGAAATCTGCAGGATAGCCTGTATGTTTGACAACGACTTCGATAAGTGATGATTCAATTCCCGCATCGCTTGGCATAGGCGTACTTGGTACGTCAATAGGAGCAGGCGTTGGTGCAGGCATCGCTTCAACGGGTGCGACCGCAGGCGTGCTTACAGCTACCTCGCCACCTTTCATTCGAACGATGTAACCGATCATGTGCGAGAGCGTTGGATGTTCAGAAAGCAAGAAGTCTTCATCGACTGGGAGATTGAACAATTCACGGATGTCAACCATGATTTCAGCCTGTTTGACCGTGTCGATACCCAACTCACCCTCCAAATCTTGGTCAAGTTCGATGAAATCAGCAGGGTAGCCAGTATGCTTGACCACGACGTCAATGACCTGTTGTGTCATAGCCTCATCCGAAACTGGAGTTGGGACAGATGGAGCAGGAGATTCGGGTGCTTGGACGACTGGGGCAGGAGCGGGCGCAGGTGGCTCCGCTACGACAACTACAGGCGCAGGCGTTGGAACCTCTCCTCCCTGCATTCGTTGTATGTAGCCAATCATGTGATTCAACGTAGGATGCTCTGCGAGAACGAAGGTTTCGTCCACAGGGAGGTTGAAATGTTGGCGAATATCGACCATGATCTCTGCTTGTTTCACCGTGTCAATCCCGAGTTCTCCTTCAAGATCTTGATCGAGTTCGACAAAGTCTGCTGGGTAGCCCGTATGTTTGACAACCACATCGATGACGGTCTGAACCATATCTCCGCTTGCTGGCACCTCTGCTACCAAAGGTGCAGGAGCAGGAGCGCTCTCGACCTTCTGGGGTTCAGGTTCAGGGATTGGTTGTTGAATTGGTGGTTCTACGACCGCTGCAACGTCTGATGGAAGGCCTTCGAATGGTGCTGTTATGTCGTAAACTTCACCTTGGATTCCTCCATGGAGATTGTTGTCTCCATCAACATAAGCCACGAGTTTGTTGTCGAGAAGTCGGAGTTGAATATCGTCCGTTCCTGCAAGGCCTCGACACCATGCCAACAATCGCTTCCCATCGATTCGTTCACCTTGAATTGGCCACGCTCGAACAAAGGAGAGCCCAATCTGTGAACCAAATCCTGCTGCAAATCTCAGACCATACTCGAGATTTGGATAATCTCCTCCCTTTGATAGATGTAGATTACCCAGCTCCTCATCCACAACTTTGTGATTGGCAATTGGAGGTATGCGTTTGGTCAAGAGGCCATAGAACATGCTTGCATCTTCGATTCCAACGCCCATTGGGTGTCCAGTGAATCCCTTGGTATTGGCGATAACCAGGGAATCTGTGCTCTCTCCAAATGTCTGCCGCAGGGCTTTGACTTCACTTTGAGCACTTCCTCCACGGGCTGGCGTATATGTTTCATGCGAGTAGAAAACTGTGTTCTTTGCAATTGCATGGCGATCCAAGCCCCACTTGTTTTCCATATCTCCGACAAATTCATCGACCGTTTTTGCAACGTGTTCAACATCGAGTCGAGTTCCATGATAGGCAGAATTCGCGGTTGTTGCACCGAGTAATTCTGCAATTGGTTGGACACCACGTTCATCTGCCGAACTCTTGCGCTCAACGACGTACGATGCAGCCCCCATTCCGAGAACGAGTCCGTTTCGTCGCTTGTCGAAGGGAAGTGCCGCCTCTTCGATGACATTGCTGGTTGAAGCCGCACCAGTGGATGCAAATCCGCTTCCAATCCATTCCCACAAGTCATCCCCGGTTACATCATCAGCCGAGAGAATGACGACTCGGTCGACTCGATCAGCAGCGAGCCAATCCTCAGCGATTTGGAAAGCGCCTGTTGCTGAAGCGCATGCGAGATTGATGGTCGTAGTTGGGCCACGAATACCGGTGAATTGAGCAAATTGGGAGTGACCCATGGTGAGCACTTGGAACAAGTAGCGTCGATCGAACTTGCCTTCTCCATCATCACCATCCGTCTTTGCGTGCTTCATTGCCATCTGCACGCCAGGGAAGCACGAAGCGAAGACGATCCCCGTTCGGTCACGATGGATATTCGGAACCTGCCAATTTCGAATAAGTCGTAATCCTCCCTTGCCTACTTGTTCTTCGGGTGTCAATGGAATACCAGCATCTCGAAGGGCAAGAAGTCCCGATGCCATAGCGAGTTGGGTTGTGATGTCCCAAGCCATGACCATCTTTGGATCGATACCAAATTCTTCAGAGAGATCAAACGCTCCTTTGATACCAGCAAGTTGTGGAATGTCGTCGAAGGTTGTCGCTTGCTCGATGTTGACCGAACCATCTCGACCTTTGATCAGGCGCTTGATGTTCTTGTCGAGGAGGCGTTGTTTGTACGCATCAGTAACCTCTTCAATACAGGTTTCACCACGTACAAGGCGTTCGAAAACATCCTCATCGAAGACCTTCTCTCCACCAGGAAGACCGAGACTAATACCAGTCACGACGTACGGATCTGCTCTTCGTTGCATCATGGGATCATGTGTTGCTTGAGCATGAACAACTGTGGCCGAAGTAGTGGTTTTTGCCAGATGAACTCGTGGCGTCCAGCCTGATGGCGGTTGGCGCACCCATCGTTCAATATCGGCTGCCGTTGTTGAAGATTGAACGTCAACTTCTGCATCGGTTTGCGCTTCTGCTCGTATGGTAGAAATGATGGTCTGAATGGACTGGTCGGATAATCCTAGGCCGAATCGTAGATTCACCATGCCTTGACAGAACATTGCAGGGTAACCGCAATGCTGAGCAATGCGATCGCCAACATAGTCTGCAACAGTTGCCTCTTTTTGAACAGTTATGGAAATGTTCTGTGAAGAAGATGGAGCAGTGACTGGTGATGGGCTCGTACCTCCCTTGTTCGGGAGAGGTCGGGCTCGTACTCGTAGCTCTTCTTCATCGGAGCGCTTTGGGAGTGCAACTTCTTGATGGGCTTCAATTGGTCCTGCGCGGAAACCTTCACTGAAGACGCCTGATGTGCCTTCGATGGATTTCGGAGGCCGGCCTGCTAGAGCAAGGGCGCCAATAGCAGTAAGGAATGAAGCAATACCTCCCTGTTTTGGATGGTTGGTCATGACTGCAAGGTGAGGATGATGCTCGAGAATTTGTGATGCAAACATCGTCAACGCTCGTTTTGGTCCAACTTCGACAAAGATTCGGGCACCTGCTTCATACATGGTCTCAATTTGTGAGGTCCACTCAACAGACGATGCCATTTGGGGAGCGAGTTTGGAGAGGATTCCTTCTTTTGCATCCGGACCATCGTCTGGATAGAAGGTTCCATCGACATTGGCAGTAATCGGAATCTTTGGCCAATTGATCTCAAGGGATGAAAGGAATCGATGCAGTGGTTCGTTTGCTGGTGCAACAATGCTGGAGTGGAACGCATGACTGGTTGCGAGTGGGACGCAATTGAATCCCTCACCCTCAAAGGCTTTCATCACATTTTGAACTGCTTCTGTTGCTCCAGCAATGACGGTCATCTTTGGTGAATTCTTGTTGGCAGCGATGACGTAGCCATCTGCAGCGTCGAGTATTCGCTCCACATCTTCGTATGGAGCAGTCACACTCGCCATCAATCCCTGGTCATCAATTTCAACCGATCCCATCTCAGTTCCACGTGCAGCTGCTGCTCGAAGTGCACCGTCCATATTGAGGATACCAGAGGCCATCAGCGCTGCATATTCGCCAAGAGAGTGCCCTGCAACCATATCTGGTACGTACCCATAGGCATTGAGGGCATGCTCAATAGCAAGGTCTGCTGTTAACATTGCAGGTTGTGTGTATTCTGTTTGCTTGAGCTTGTGCTCCGCTGCTTTTCGTTCCTCTTCGCTCAAACCACTACGTAACACGAACGATGAGAGCGTTTCACCATCGAGAACTTCGACCATGGTTGTATCAGAAGCCTCCCAGACCTCTTGTACAGGGGAATATCGTTGATGGAGGTCGTGTGTCATCCCGACGTATTGCGAACCCTGACCTGGATACATGTGGGCAATCTTCACGCCCTCTGGCATGGATGGTTGATCGCTGATCAAAACCCCTTGCGCTTGCAAAAAGCCCCATTTTCCATTGTCATCTATGGATGATATCGCCAGTGCCTTTCGTTTCTCAAATTCTGCCCATGAGGTCGCAATCAGTGCCAATCGGCATGGATGGCTTGGGTCAAAGGAAGCGCTTGCAGACTGGAGTGCCATGGAGAGGCGGAGGCCACGTGGATCCTCATCGAACAATGTGCCACTGAATGAGGTCGATTCCAATGCTTTCGCGAGTGCATCAATGGAGTCACCGGATAGAAGCAGGATACCTCCTTCAATGGCTTTCAATTGCTCGTGAGTCATCGTGGCCGTTGCCGTAGGGTCGAGAATTGAAGATGCTGAAGTAGAGGAGGATTTCGAATACGCATTCCAACGTTGTTGCCAATCTTCTGCCATTGTACGATGGTACGTTGGATTGTATCCTTCCAAAGCAATGTGGAAGTTTGTTCCACCGAATCCAAATGCGGAAACGCCTGCTCGACGAGGATGCGATTTTGGCTCAGGCCATTCCAGTGGTGATGTTGGAACAAAGAAAGGAATGTTTTCCCAATCGACAGTTGGATTTGGGGTTTCGAATCCAGCCGAAGGAGGAATGGTTCGGTGATGGAGCGCCATCACTGATTTGATGATTCCAGCAATTCCAGCGGCTGCCTTCAAGTGTCCAATTTGAGATTTTATTGAGCCAACTGCGACGTTGTCTCCTGAAGCAACATCCGTCCAAAGCCGAGTCAAGGTCGAAAGTTCCGTTGCATCGCCAACCTTGGTTGAGGTACCATGTGCTTCGACCAATTCGACCGAGGATGCCGGGTACCCTGCCTGATTGTAGGCTCGAGCAATCGCTTGGATTTGTCCTCGTTGACTTGGAGCAGTGATACCTTTTCCACGGCCATCGCTTGAACCACCAATACCTCGAATGACCGCATGAATTGTGTCATCATCAGCGATGGCATCGTTAAGGCGCTTGAGAACCATGACGCCAGCGCCTTCACCCATGACAAACCCATTCGCTCGAGCGTCAAATGGCGTCGAGTGTGTCGGTGAAAGAGCCCCAATTGCACTAAACTTGGCATAGGTTGCTGGATCCATCGTTCGATCCGTCGCCCCTGCGAGCATGACATCGGCTTGACGTGTCTGTAGGAGTCGGCATGCATCCATGACGGCCGCCATCGATGAGGCGCATGCAGCATCCATTGCATGATTGGGCCCTTGCAAATCCAGGAGATTTGCCACACGTCCAGAAACAACGTTGGCCAATTCTCCCGGCATGGTATCCTCGTCGACCTTTGGAGCGTTTTGATTGACTGCATCCATGAAGGCATCTTTCGAAGATGCTGGCATGCCATGCTCTTTAGCGACTTCAGCCGTATGATTTGACCAAACGCGAATGTTTGACATGTTTCGATTTTCTCCACCAAGAGCGTTTGCAAACACGACACCTGCACGCTCTCGAGGAAATTCTTTCTCGCCCTCACCATAACCAGCCTGTTCGATGGCTTGAGCAGATACTGATACTGCCCAAAGTTGGCACGGATCGATTTGAGGAATCGTTCCAGGGGGTTGTCTCCAACGACGCCAATCGAATTCGTAATCCTCAACGAAGGCACCAATCTTGGCGTACGAATAGCCATGTGCAATATCGCCAGGCTTTCCTTCAGTCCAAAAATGGTCAATCGGACCTGGCCAGCGTCCTTCTCGGATTTCTTTGATACTCACATGTGAGTCGATGATGTTCTGCCAGAACGACGTCAAATCCTTGGCATCTGGCATCATGGCTGCAACACCAATGACAGCAATTGGTTCAAATGGACCTTGTTCAAGTCCTTCGCAAAGCTTTCCGTCATCGGTCGTAATCGTCATCGTTCCACCTCATACGTCCATAATGCTCTGCGGCACCATGGTGATTGAATAGCCAGCATCGACATGGATGCATTGTCCTGTGACACCTGCTGAAAGAGGGCTTGCAAGCCAAAGTGTTGTACCTGCTACATCGTTTTGATTGACATTCCGACGCAAAGGAGCATTGGCCTCAACGTGATCCAAAATTCGATCAAATCCTGGGATGCCCGATGCTGCAATGGTTCGAATAGGGCCTGATGAGATGCTGTTCACTCGATGGCCATGTGGCCCTAAATGGCATGCAAGTTCACGTGTCCAGCATTCAAGCGCAGCTTTCGCCATAGACATGATGCCGTAGGACGGTACGAATCGAGTCGAAGCGGCATACGTGAGCGTAATTGTCGAAGAACCTTGGCTCAAATGAGGCATGGCAAACTTGAGACATCGTTGCAATGAATTAGCGGAGATGGTCATCGCCGTATTGATATCTGCATCTTCAACGAAGAGAATTGGTCGATCGAAACAACTTCGTGGTGCAAATCCAATAGCATGAACCAAAACGTCAATTTTTCGTCCAGGATGTTCCTTTGCGAATTCATCAAAGAATTCTCTCGTCGTATCATCTTGTGCAACATCCAGAGGGTAAAATCCCTTGATGGCTGGAAGTTTATCCTTCAATTGGAAAACACGTGACATGAAACGCTTTTGATAGCCAAGGAAGAGGTCTGCACCAGCCTCAGCGAGTTGTTGACAAATGGCCCATGCAATCGAATCTTCGCTTGCAACCCCAAAAACGACAGCGGTTTTTCCCTTGAGACCTAGCATCCGCACCCCTCATTTAGCAGGTGTTACCGGGCACACCACGTCTTTGAGTATTCCCCTTGTTTTCGTGCAAAAGAACGGCTTCCAAGAGGTTTCAAAACCAGCGGACGGCGTTACAAATCATCAAGCATTGAATCGAGATCGTCAGAAAGGAACTCATCGTCTTCAAAATCCAGGTCGAAATCGAGTTCGTCTTCATCTTCGATTTCGATTGGTGTTTCGACTGCAGCCTCGGTTTCAATCTTATTTTTGGAGGAGCGCTTTGAGACTCGTCCAATAATGACCAGAAGGAAGATGACGAACAAGACGCCTCCGCCAATTGCTCCGTAGAGTGCAAGGTCGTCGGTGCTTACTTCTGAGAGTCCAGCACCCAAACTTCCTGCTTCTGCTTCGGCTGCAACGATGAGATCAAAGTCCACGATATCTTTCGAATCATCGAGTGTGCTGCTCGCCTCGATGACAATGGTGTTCCGAATTTCTGATTCTGCATCGCTTGGTGCGCGAATGATAAATTCAAGTTGTTCAGAAACGCCACCTGATTGAACATCTCTTGCGGCGAGGAAATCACCGCTTTGCAGGACAAAGCCAAGTTGTTCGAGTTCATTGGCATTGGTGATTCGAATTTCGATGGTATCGTCTGCATTTCCATCGTTATCGACTTGGAACGTGATGGAAATCTCTTCACTTGTTTGCATGTTTCGA
This sequence comes from Candidatus Poseidoniaceae archaeon, assembly GCA_049438185.1. Lineage (GTDB taxonomy): Archaea > Thermoplasmatota > Poseidoniia > Poseidoniales > Poseidoniaceae > MGIIa-L2. The sequence goes on along the minus strand of JBMTJI010000001.1, from coordinate 29,686 downwards.
GAGGATGTATCCGGAATGTCAAGTGTGACAAGTCCGTATTCCTTGATGGTCACATCGCCTGAATGGTTGGAAACTTGAGACAGTGGTGTGCCTTCAACGGGGATTGGCCCCCAAGCAGTGACGGTCGCTGTAATGGTGAATTCGTACTCAATCGATGCATCTGTTCGTTCATCGCAAGAGAACGTTACCGTGAAATCAGCTGATTCACCAGCATCCAACGTGAATGAATCTTCTGAAACAGCCATGTTCACATACACGCCATCCCACTCTTCAGTGATGTCGATATTCTCGGCGAGAATGGTTCCATCGTTTGTGACAGTACATTCAACGATCTCATCTTGATACGAGCCTGGTTTAACGTTCAACTCCGGGTCATCACCGCATTCAAGTGAGATGCTCCCCACTACACCTTGAGCTGAAGTTGACATCGGAAAAACGGTGAGGAGAAGGAATGCTACAAGCAAGGTAGCCATCGCTCTTTCCTTGCCTGCCATGAACGTTCGATGTGGAAGAGTTTCATGAATGTGATGGATGATTTTTCAACAAGTGATAGCATTATTCAGCATCACCATACAAGGCATTTGGCACATCAACATGACATTTCCACAACATCTCTTCGTCCATACCCGCTTCAATCAATTGTTGTGTTCTCTTTGGTACCGTTTTCGGGCCAAGAACGGCACCAGGCCGTCGAGGATCATCCATGTAATCGGTCTCAAGCATAAACCCGGTCTGATTCATTTCATAACTTGCGAGAAGTGGTTCAAGTGCTCCTTTTCCGACAAGAACACTCGAGGTTAGTCCCCGAGTAATCGATTCGTTGATTTGAGGAGGTGAGTAATGCCGGATGAGGCGATGCGTTGGAAGGTTCGCTCTCGCAGCCATTTCTGAAAGATCTCGATAGGTCGATTCCAACTCGCCTTCGACGTGAAGTTGGAGAGGGATTCCTTCTCGTGCTGCAAGCACCATGGTTTCCTCAAGCAGTTGGTTGGAAAGATTCCAAACTTCATCAGCCACGTCCCAATGCGGTCGACCAACTTCACCAATAGCGTGTGCCTGACCCTCTTGAACAAACTCGAGTGCAGCATCAATGCTGTCTCGATAGTTTTCGCAAGCCCGTTCGATTCCTTTCTCACCGTCTTGTTCCATCCAATTGATGAATTGATGAGCAAAGGCTGCTGGATGGGGTCCAAGAACGACGCGAACATGGAGATCATGCTCCTTTCGAACTTCATCGGCCATGGCAATGGTATCAGCATAGGTTTCTCGATGCTCGTTCAGTGAGGTAGGAGGCGATGAAAAATCAGGACAGTGTACTAAGACAAGGTGCGTTCCGCCAACGTTCTTGAAATCTCGAGCTGCTTCCAAGAATCGCCCCTTTCTGTTCAGATGAAAATGATTGTCGAGAATCGGTCCTTTCCAAGGCCGTAGCGCATCTACCATGCTGATTCCTCAGAAGCTTGCGATTCCTAAATCCTTGAACTTGGATTGCCAATAGACGGCAGCCATTGCAACCATCTTTGGATGTCGACCTTCTGTGACCACACATCGTCCATTCCCCCAAATATGGAGAATTAAATCGTGTCGCTCATCCTTGATGATTCCACAATCAAGACGATCATCATAATGCCCTTCTCCTGCGCCAAGTTGTCCAGTAATGGATTGCACCTTGATCGGTGTATTGAAGAAGAATGAAGCAATGATTGGACCTAATTCAGTCTTCAGCCCAGTATCGTCTTTACCGAGGCGAAGGAGAAGTTCCTTCGCTGCATCTCGGGCAGCTTCAACTCGGTGCGTTCCGTGCACTGTAATGCGTCCTTCTGGATCGATGACGAGCGTTGCTCGAGGTCTTCGTAGGGCTTTGATAACCATCTTTCCGACACGTTGACCTTCAAGGTGTTCAACTACAGCCTCACCATCGATGGGTTCAGGGGCGACAAAGCGGACGAGTTGATTCTCAACGGTCACGTCGATGTTGGCGCTCATTCTTCCTCCCCCTGTTGCTCCGATGGCCCTGTTGATGAAATAATCTCCTCTGGTTGTGGATTCGAATTGAGCATCGCAAAAATCGCAGGGCGCCATGTTTGGAGCATTGGAAGGAGAATCGTAGCATCAGATCCATGTTTCGCTCTCTCTCCTGCAAGCGCCCCTCGCAGTCGTTGAGCAAAACGTTCATCCCGAGCTTTCGAAAGCGTCGGATTGATTCGAGATTCTGTCAAATCCCACCATGCGGCCGTAATGACTGAAGCCGCTGCCATATCTTTTGGAACGTTTTTTGGCGGTGGAACCGCATCAAAAATCCGTACTTTAACGGCCTTTTTCCATTTCTTTCCAATGCGAACCATCGAAAGCAGTTTCCTCCAATGTGTGGAAACTTTTGCTTCCTGTGTTCGTTGCTCTTCCCATGCTTCATCGTCAAGTGTGGGTTCGATGCAATACACTGGTCGATTATGTCGAAGCGCAAGACGGTGTAAACGTCGAGGCTCGGGGTCGGGGAATCGTCCTGTTTGAATTTCATCGAGTTGCGTCAAATCTTCAATCATTGCAGAATCAAGGCCGCCTCCCAAAATGGCTGAGGCGAGATTGATACCTGGCGATTCCTTTTCCGACTCCTCTTCAAGTTGCCATACATCCTCTATCTCTGGACCTTCAAGCAAAGCAAGTGCATGCCATTCGATCCGAGGCCTGAGCACTTGTGGATGAACAGTTGTAGGGAGAACGCCATGAAGGACGATTCGACCCCCATCTGGGTCGTCCCAGACAATGTCTTCCCAAGACAATTCCACACTCAAGTGGTCACGTCCATCACTGGTTGTTCAACCAGTCTTGCAGGGAGTTGATGTCCCATCCTTGGTCAAAGTAGCCTTGGATTTCATCTTGGCTCCATTGTGGGAACTTCTGCATGGCTTCAGCCATCTCCGGACTAACATCCGCAGGCGGTGTCGCAGCAGGTTGTTCGTATTGTCCCGGAAGAGAGGCATATGCCTTGGTGTCTTCCTCATCCTCGTAGAGATAGTCATCCGTGTTGTTGTTTCCACGTCGCATGACGACAAGTCCGACAATACCCATCACAAGAATGAGGCCGATGAGAATGACGATAATCAACATCAGCATTCCAGAGTCGTCACTATCGCTTGCAATCTTAACGTTGAAACTGTCACCACTGCTTGAACCGTTGTACAGCAACTCACCAGTAACGTCATCAAAGACGAGATAATACATTCCAGTTGTTGGATTAACAAAGGATTCCAAGGTCACCTCGACATCAACTTCTCCGTCGATTGCGATGAGACTTGATGTAACAGTCTTCTCAGTCACCGGAATCCCACCGTCAACAACGGACTGGATTCGGAGTGTGACTTCTCCAGCCTTCGAACCTGTGTTGACCACTTCGATTGTGAGCGTCATCGAGTCGCCAACTTCAGGTGAACGTGGTAGTAGATCGATTTCCTTAACGGAATAACTTGCTTCTTCGTAGATGAAGTTGTACAACGAATTGTATCGAGCTTCACCAGAATAGATTGGGGCAATCGAACCGTCGCCCGTTGGACCGCCGCCCAAAACAGGAGCACCTGCTGAATCAGTACCAACAACCCAGAAGACGACTTCGATGTTGTTGATTTGCTCTTGCGTTGGCAATTCCTGGTCGATGGATGGCCACAAGTCAACACAATTTGCAGTTGCAGCATATCCACCAGCGACTGGCGTCAAGGAAAGGGGCGCAGTCAGTGGATCAATTCCATGGATTTGTCCGTAGAACGGCCATGTTACATCGTTTGTAGGATCGACATAGAATTTCCATGCAACAGAAACATCACCTTGGAACAAGGCCTCTTTCTCTTCGATTTGCACCGAGATGTCAATGCAACGGAAGTTCGAAGTTGAGACATCTTCTTCGAGAACCGTACCTGCCTCATCTCGTGCTGTCCAAGTATTGGACTTGACGGACGGAGCGTTTGCATCTACCTTGACAACGAATTCACCGCATCCAAAGGAGGTCGATGTTGCACAGAAGGCCTCTGTCAAATCGAGAGCCCCTTCTGGAAGGTTGACGAGTTTGAATTGATAGGTGTATTCGTTTGTGAAAGGTGGTGCAGTAACATTGATGTTGAATGCACCGCCCTTGAACGTGTGGTAGGTTGGCTCTCCGTCCAACTTGGTACCATCTGCACCTCCAGCGCCATAAGCCAAGTATTGAACTCCGCCACTACTGCTTGCGTCGGCTGCAAGTCGTGTAACTTCGAGAGTAAGTTCCATCTCAGGAAGGATGTAGACACTGTCGAGAATTCCGTCGATGTAAGCGAATTGTCCCTCGAACGCAATCGTATCACCAGGATAGACGTAGCCTTCACGAACATCCGATGTAAACGGTTCACTGATGTCACTAAAGTACGGTGTAATCATCAAATCGTTGACAGGATCGGTTCGCACATCAAGTCGAATTCCGTCCGAGTAATACCATTGCGTGATTTCAGTGGTTGAACCGACAATCTTGCGCTTGTCGTTTCCATCAAGGTCAGCGATTGATATTACAGGTGATGCAAGACTTTGCAGTCCAACAATACCCCAATTGATGCGAATTGGAAGGTCAAGGTAGAACTCGTCCATAAATGGATTGACAAGGTAATCACCGTCCATTCGTAGCAATCGCGGACCATCCGAGTCTTCACCCTCTGGGACAATGGTGATGTGTGGACTGTCCGTCCATGCAGTCTCGTTTCGTGGGAAGTAGTAGAGCGTGAGATCATCACGGTCATTGGTCAATTCAATCTGAATGTAGTCAATGTCTCTCCAACCGTTTCGGTCTTCAGCCTCGACGATGAGGTGATACTCGTTACCAGCATACATGGTCTGGTTCCAATCACCCTCGTAGGATGGATGGTTCGAGTTGAGCAATGGTCGTCCAGCCGAATTTTCGATGTTAAACTTGAGAATTTCTGGTGAACGGGAAGGCATCGATGCATAGGTGACTTCGTCGTTGAAGATTCCAAATGAACCACCATCAATGGCGTTTCCAGCAAGGTCAAAGCCTTCGAGATACATGCTAACTCGTCCTACAGGGTCTTTCTCTTGGTTCGCCAAATCGTTGTAATTGCCTGTATAGTTCGCTGTTGGATACGCCCCATCACCGGTCAAGGCGACCATAGCATACTCGCTCTCATCGGCAACTCCATCGCTGTTTGCGTCGTGTTGGTACTCGACCCAGTAGTATAGATCAATCGTGGCTGGAAGGTCTTGGAAGTCAGTTACACCGACCTTGATGTATTGATTGTTGGATGGAATAACCCATGTATCATCAACGAGGCTACGCCAGTTGGCTTCGTAGTTCGGATCAACTTGGCCATTCAATACCTTGACCGATACAAGTTCTGGTGCGAACTGATCGATGGTGAGGTTGAATGGAATCGCACAGTCATCATCAGGGCGGTAGACCGCAGTAGGACAGACAGTGTCACCACCTTCGTAGCCTGTCATACGGAATCGGTAGTAGTGTTCACCAGCAGTGGTTGGACCTAAGTCCATCGTGTAATCGAAGTCGCCACCGATGGTACCAGTTTGGTTGTCGATTTCAGTCCATTCAAAGACAGGTTCTTCACCCGAACTGTTGATGCTTCGCTCTTCAACCACCGTGTAGTAACTCAATGGATCCGGTGCGACGTTGAGAGCTTCGAGTCGAACGCTTCCGGTCATTCGAACGTAACGGTTTGAATTTCCTTCATCGAGATCTTGTGAAACGCCCTCTTCGTTGAGGACTGTAAATGATGTAATTCCAGCATCGTTCTCAACGGCGTTTCCTCCAACAGGTGCCAAGACAATCGCATCTGGGAGGCCATTGACGCCGTTTGCAGCGGTTTGACCAGCGTAGATTCGAACCACTTGCGTGTCTTCCCAGACGTTGTTGACAGTGAATCGCCAGGTGATTTCTTTACCTTCGGAGACATCTGCTGCAGATGATGCTTGCAAAGTGATGTAACCGTTTGAATTCTCGACTTCAGTAAATCCGTTCAAATCAGAGTACGAGAGTTCAATGTGTCCCGTTGATGATTCAAAGATGAGCGATGCTTCTTGGAACGAGGATCCTGTGAGCGAGGAGACGGTGTGTGTGCTCACGATTTCGTAGATATCCCCGTTCGGGTAGAGGCCGACTGGGCTTCCAACCAACGATGCTGTCGAAGTGTAACCAGGGGAGGTCACAACGGATAGACTCGAGAATGTGACACCACCACCGCTCAATGCGTGAACGGCAATTGGAACGGTTGCATAGCCAACGGTGGATGTTGAGAGCGCAACACCTTGTGCAAGTTCCTTGGAAAAGTCATTCGCTGTCGAGAGATAATGGGTCACATCATAAACAACATCAAGACCAACTAAATCGATGGTTGCTCCACTGCTTGCATTGAGACTTTCAATGCTAAATCGGAACTTCTTCCAGCCATTTCCATTCGCATCAATGTGTGCTGTTGGCGTGAGACTGCTTTGCATGAGTGTGTTGATCGCTGATGTGAGGTTCATTTCTTCCGGATACATCTCTGACGCACCTCGAGAAAGGTTGCCAATGTCGCCAAGGTCGACCTCTTCCAAGCCAGACATCAGTTTCCAACTGAATCCTTCGTTGGTGTCCGTGGTGGAGAGGATCTGATTGTTCTCGAACGAGACCTCTGCAGCAAGAATCGTTGCCCCTGCAGGAAGCATGAATTCGCCACCATCAACCGTGCCGGATAAACCAAGGGTCAACGTTCGGCTGTCTGCACCAAAGTGAACGTTGTTCGCATCCTTTGAACTAATGAACTTCGTCTGACGTCCAAACATGTCGAATGCTGGCTCAGTGAAGGCATATTCAACATCTCCATCGTCAGCCACATCAATTTCAATCTGCTCGGCGTGGTGTGCGAATTCCATATCGAACCACATGCCTGCAACATCGCATGGATTCTGATAGGATAGAATCGAGGTGAATCCAAATGCTGAGTCTGGCATGCCTGCCGTTTCGCCGAGTGTGTACTTTACGCCATTTTGCATGACAACATCGTAACCGTTGATTGAAACTGAAATTTCTGGTGCTTCTGTACAATCATCTTGGATAACCGGTGTAATGGATGCAATTGGATAACTGAAATGCGAACGCTCCATTGCGGGAGAGAATGAATAATCCGGGATTTGTGGATTGTACATCATTAGATCGCCGAGGCCTTGAGAAGACCAGATTCCATTTTCAGGAGGGTTTGGAGAGATGATGCTTTGATTAAATCCGGTTCCTACTCGGCTCCCTATGGAGAAACCATGCAAGACGGGCGTGGAAAGTTGGTCTGGACCTGAGTCAAAATTAAACCGGAGATCAACCGTCGGATATGTTGAGGAATTGATGTTCCAGAGCTCATGAATCGCTCCTACCATACCGGCCATGCTGTTGCCATCGTCATCCATCACGACTTGACCGGTAAGTGAATCAAGAATGTCAACGGAAAGGACGGCGGTGGAAGTTGTCTCGGCTTCGATGCTGAGGAGACCGTAACCGTTTGGATGGTTTTCACCACCCTGAACGTTTGGTAGTATACCTCGAACACCCATCCAACCAGACTGAGGGAGTGTGCTTCCAAATCGGAAGTTATCGATGTACCATCCTGGCATCGAAGTAGTGTTGTAAATCGTGTATCCACTGCCCGCGGCTACATCGTTGTACTCCAAAACAAACCGGAGTTCGATGTAGTTCCCTCCGTAATTGGAAAGGTCGAGTTTGATGTTTGCCCAACCGCTAGGATTGAAACCCGAAATGGATGTGCCCCCAAGCGCATATTCGCCGTTTTGCACGCCATTGCAGCGGCCGTCAATCTTGTTGTTTGCGCCTTGATTACCGACCTGGTGATATCCAGAACCGAACGAGAGACCGGACGAGTTTTGAATGTCGATGTCGATGTGTTCCCAAGGTGATTGTACAGGATCGAATGGATAGATAGGCGAAGCACGCATTTCGATATAAGCACAGTCAGGGTAGCGGAACGTTGGATTGGTTCCAGACGTGGCGTGCGTCATGAGTTGATGGAAGGAGTCGAAATAGACAGACGGATCTTTGATACCAGCACTCGAAAGGTCAAGCGTTGGGGAATTAAGAACTTCTTTGAACGCACTGTTTCCGTTATCATCTGTGTAATCGTTGTCAAAGAGTCCCGTCCCCCAACAGTCGCTACCAGAGGCGCAGTTTGCAGGAAGAACGGAGCCGCCAAAGAGCGATCCATGTGACCACGGTGCTCCAGAGGTGAGTGGGGGGGATGTAGCATCCATGAAACCAGCCATGTCGCTTTCAAAATCGGTGAGAATACCCTCTGCCTTCAATGAAACAGGTGTCGAAATAGAACCATCCTCAAATTGGAAATCTTCTGCCTTTGAGAAGGATGTTGTTTGGCCATTGTAGTTCGGATTCCAGACACGTGGCATCGTTTCAATGTCGATACGAGTGTGCGCTCCGTGAATGGCAGGGTCTGAACTCAACGCCATGCTAGCGGAGGTAATCGATTCAGAGAGTGGTAAATCGATTGAACCATCAACATTGTCAGAGTACGTAGTTGCATCATTGAGAAGGACGTCTACCTCACTTTCCCCAGTGCTGAAATTGGTTATGCTTGCCCCACTTGCGAGTGGAGTTAGAACCATCAACATCACGAGGAAGAGCGCAATTTTTGTTCGTCGGTTTTCATTGGCCATGGTGTCACCTAACACTAGCGTATCAACACTGGACTAAAACCTCGTCGCTCCACTGTCTATCTCGGGAACCATCAAGAAAGTTTGAAATGTGCGACCAATGGCTCAATGCACGCTAAGGGTTCATATCATATGGAGGCATGCGGCAACCATGAAACCATTCTCAACCGAACCCGTCACACTCATCGAAGAAGTGTTTCCTCAGGATACAAATTCCTACGACACGCTTTTCGGCGGTCGTTTGCTTTCTGTCATGGACAAAGCTGCCGGTATTGCGTGTTCCAAATTCGCCCACCGTGAATTTGTGACCATTTCCATCGACACGCTCACCTTCAAGGCGCCTGCAAGACAAGGCGATCTTATCGAGGTGACCGGACGCGTCGTCTTCACCAGCACCCACACTGCTGGCGTCAAGGTGACGGCTTGTGCGATGACAAAATCCGATTGGGAAACGCGGGTCATCTGTGAAGGCTACTTCTTCATGGTCGCCATCGATTCAATGATGCGCCCTATTCCAATTCCTCAATTGGAACCTTCCAATGATGAGGAGAAGAAAGAATGGAGCATTGCTGAAGAAATTCGAAACAACATGCTCTCCAAACGGAAATCCGCGTAAGAGGATTGATGAAAGAACGCCCAGTGGGTCGGCATATGCCCGTTTTGAACATCGCCATGGTTGGAAGCGATGACCTTGCACGAGAACTCGCCAAGCCGACCGACCAACGTGATGTTCACACTTACGTTCACAAGGAGACGGTTGATGGACAGGCACGAATCCTCTCATTGATTCGCCCTGCAAAATATCCAGAACGTTTGCGCCCACTGCTCAATGCCTTGTCAGCTGCACGTGCAGGTCTGATCGAAGTGACTGCAGTTGATGCTACGCTCGGAGAAGCACTGGTCGCCTTCGCTAGCGCCGGTATTGAACATGGCGTTGCAGTCATGTCCCCTCCACAAGGCGAGTGGATCGATGAAGACATGGTCAAGAGTTTGTTCAAGCAAGCAGGATTGTCCAAGTGGACTTTTGAGAAGGCCGATGGAATTGAACTTCGAAACGCCTTCTTTTCGATTATGGACACGGTCTCCGACCTTCTCGCATCCATCGAAAAGCAACCACTGGTCGTTCCTATTGACCAGCATTTCAACGTCAAGGGCATTGGATTGGTTGCCATCGGATACGTTCAATCTGGAATCGTCTCGGTGCATGATGAAGTCACCATGTTACCGCATGGAGGAACGGGTTCGGTCAAATCACTGCAAGTTATGGATGATGATGTTGAAAGCGCTGGTGCTGGCGATCGTGTTGGCATTGCTCTTCGCAATGCGAAAGAGGAGAGTTTGTCGGGGACGTGTCTTATCGTTCATCCCGAAATAGACGATAAGAAAACGAACATCTTTCGCCCCCTGGCTTTGGAGGCACATGCGGTCTCCTCGATGCAACTCAGTGTCTCACCTTTCCAGAAAAAACAACTTGCCGTTGGTGATGTCGTGCATGCGTCCATCGATTTGCAATTCAACGTAGGAAGGGTCGAATCTGCAACCGATTCAAACTTCACAGTTCGTTGGGAAACGCCACTTTTGCAGCGAATTGACGATGCGCCGAGTGTTTTGATTGCTCAACTCGATTCCAAGCCCCGAATCATGGGGAGTGCAAAACTGAGTAAGGTCGAATGATACGGCGTTGATTCCGAGAACCTGGAATAATTGTCTCCATCCTTGTTCCAAGGGATGCATTGATAATGGGTGGCTCAAACTGCTCAATGGGATGCAGACAAGAGGGCGCAACGAACGCCTTGCGGAGTCTGGGGGGAAATTAGTTCTCCACGGTCTGCGCGTGGCTGGCGAAAGCGGTCGAGCGAGAGCCAGCCTTGGGGATTCACGTGTTTCAATCGAATTCAAAAATGGAAATTGCATCGACATACAGTACGACCAAATCGCTCGTATGCAACATCACAACACCACGCTTATACCCGGATGGGTTGGGTTTGTTGGACTCTGTCTCTTCTATGCATCATGGCGTGTTATCTCACCACCAAACATCCGATTTGCAGTTTTTGTCCTCGGACTTGCCATGATTTCAGGATGGGTACTCACGAAACGTCCGACGTTAACATTGGACACCAGATTGGGCGATTGTCATGTCCTCCATGCGATCGATTCACGCTTGCTTAAGTTCTCAACAATGATTCAACGAATGAAGGATGGCCTAACGCTTGAAGAGGCCCGACTTGGTGTTGATCTCCTCAACGAAGATACCGAATACCCTCGACAGGCTGCCAATGCCGCCGCTCTCAACATCCCTGCGCCGGTTCAAGATTTGGAACCAGCGCGAAGTTTGACGAACTTTTTGGGCGAAACCGCTGTTGAAATTGACGATTTTGAAATCGATGAGGATCTTCCTCGCTGGGCAAAAGACGGCATGAATCGACTACCATCGCCAATCGAAGAAATCGAGCCGAGACAACATGGTATCATTGAGCGTGGACGAGCGAATATTTCGACACGACGCAGTCATATGGGTTCACTTGACGCACACGCAATTCCTGGCGAAAGTCAAATGTCACCTACACGCTTCCATGGCGATGCCCCCCTCCCAAGCGAATCGTTCCAGAACCCCATCAGTTCATCAAGGATGATTCAAGAAGCAAACAGCAAGAATTCCGACTTGGGCGAACTTGAATTCTCGAGACTTCCCAACGGTTTCTTGTCAAATTTTGTTGGACCAGAAGGAGCACACATTCCTTCACCATCACATGAATTCATCTCTCCAGATCTTCCACTCGATGCAGAATTGATTGATAACGAACCAACGGCTTCACTTGTTGAGCAGGGACTGATTCCTCATGCGCACCGTTCAAATCCAGTCAACCAACCACATCCGACAATTCGTCGTGATTCACGGGGGCAGATGAAACGCCTCCAACCTCGAACTGGTCCGAAACGCCGAATTGCTTCTTCTCGAAAAGACCCTGGGCAACAATCTGGACGTTTCTCCTCTGTCATTAACCGTGTTCGGGAGACCATTTCCGGATTAACAGATCAGGGAATCGACGAAGAAATCATTGAGCGTTTAACTGAACACATTTCCGAAGAAGAGGAGGAGGAAAACCACGTTCCCGCCTCATTTAGTGCGCTTACAGAATCGCAAGAAGTCGCTCAAGCGCAAGCAAGTCCACACGGTCTACGACGCATCGATTGATGTTCCTGAGAGCGTAGCATAATGGGACAAACGTTGTTCATACGCCTCTGCTGTCGTGGCTTCGAGTCCTTTTGTTCCAAAATCTTGCAATGTGAAGCTTGCAGAAACGGTTGCATGAATTAGTGCGCTTCGTAACTCAGCAAGGGAAATCTTCCCTGCCCCTTGGGCAAGACATGCAGCCAATGTTCCTGCGAAGGTATCACCACAACCGGTTGGATCAACAACAACAGCAGTGGGATATGCAGGTAGGGCAATGATCTCATCTTCATGCAAAGCGAGTAGTCCATGTTCTCCTTTCTTGACGATGAGTGTGGGAATCGATGCCATCGATTGGACATCTTTGGCTGCTTGCACGAGGTTGTCGGTGCCTGCAAGCATGGTTGCCTCACCATCGTTGATGACCACGATATCGACCCTCTTCATGGCTTCAATGACGCCATCAAGCGCAATGTTGATCCAAAGATTCATCGAATCAAGAATGGATGCTCTCATTGGAGTTGATTGATCGAGCACTGATAATTGAATCGAGGGGTGGAGGTTGGCACAGAACGTAATTCTTGGCGAAGTACCATGCTGTGGAACTTTTGGTTCAAAGGATTCAAACACATTGAGATGGGTTTCATGCGTTTCTGCTTGAGCCATATTTCCGTGATATGAACCGACCCAATGAAAAGTTGAACCTTCCACAACCTCAACGCCAGAGGTATCAAGTCCAGCCTCTTTCAACGTTGCAAGATCTTGTTCTCGGAAATCTGTACCAACAACGCCTACGAGACCAACCATTCCGAGGTTCAATCGTCGTTGGTGGAAGGCCGCAGCCAATCCTGCATATGTTGCTGAACCTCCAAGCGTATTTGGCGCAGTTCCATGTGGGGAAGTGATGCTGTCGTATGCTATACTTCCGACGATGAGGACGTCCATACCACCACTTATCCAAGAAGTTCTTGATGCATATCGATGTACTGGATGGTGATATCTCCGTTCATGAAATCTTCTTCGTCCATGATTCTTCGATGAAGAGGAATCAGATGTTCAACACCTGTGATGACTGTTTCATCCAAGGCGGTGCGCATACGTCGAATGGCGTCTTCTCTGTCTCGTCCCCAAACCAGAAGTTTTGCAAGCAAGGAATCGAAGCAGCCAGGCATCTCGTAACCGGGATGGGCATGTGTATCGACACGAACACCAAATCCTGAAGGGAAATGACATTCCCAGAGACGTCCAGGACTCGGAATAAATTCAGCAGGATCTTCGGCATTGAGCCGACATTGGATGCTGTGTCCTCTCCACGTAATGTCTTCTTGCTTGAGAGGAAGTGCTTCTCCTTGTGCCACACGAACGCCCAATTCGACAAGATTGTGTCCCGTAATCAACTCTGTAACGGTATGTTCAACTTGAACACGGGGATTGACTTCAAGGAAATAGAAGTCTCCGTTCGCATCTCGGAGGAATTCGAAAGTTGCAAGACCCTTGTATCCAACAGATTCTGCACCCTTGCAAACCAATGAACCAATCTCATGACGTTTTTCAGGCGTTAACCATGGACCCTCTTCAACGAGTTTCTGGTGACGACGTTGTATGGAGCAGAATCGTTCACCGAAGTGAATGGCATTTGTTCCATCTGCGAGGACTTGAAATTCGACGTGTTGTGCACCTTGGATGTACTTTTCAACAAACACACGATCGTCACCAAAGGCAGATTTTGCCCGAGATTGACAGAGCTTCAATGCGCTTTCGAATTCGCTTTCCTTTTCGACGATCTGCATACCAATTCCACCGCCACCTGCGGCGGCTTTGATGATGACAGGATAGCCGATGTCATCGGCCAATGCCGAAGCAACTGCAGCTTCTGAAATCGGTTCTGAGGATCCTTTGGCAGTTGGCAGACCGGCAGCCTCCATTGCAGCTCTGGCCTCAATCTTGTCTCCGAGAAGTGTGATCACATCTGCGCTTGGGCCGATGAATGTGATGCCTTCTTCTTCGAGTCTTTTCACAAAACCTGCATTTTCGGCGAGGAACCCATAGCCAGGGTGTACGGCATCACAGCCCATGTCTTTGGCAGCTTGGACGACAGCCTCGATGTCGAGATAAGCATCCAAGGGATTGATAACATCTCGGAAGGTTGCATCGTCTGCAAGTTGAACCGGAAGCGATAATCGGTCTTCCTTGCCATAGATGATGGCCGCTTCAATGCCCATATCTCGCAAGGTTCTCATAATTCGTAGGGCAATCTCACCGCGATTGGCTATCAACACTTTCTTGAAACCCATGGAGGATGGGAACTCAAGGCATCCTATGAGGAAAGCGGTCGTATTGTGTGGTTTATTGTTATTTTTTTAATAAGTCATAAACTTTAAACCAGTCCACCCTCTATTCCACTCTGGTGAAAACATGTCACAAAGAAAAACACGCCCAGCAAAAGAAGAAGATTTGATTGTACCAAACGGAAGCCATGCCATGAATCCTGGTGATGGAACTCCATACGAACTACGCCCTGCCCTTGTCGACGGCATTCCTGCATTTGCAGGAATCGATGCGTTTGGGGGATACAGTGAGCGAATTCGAATTGAGTTTGACCATGCTCATGATGAGTTGGGTCCAGGATTTCAGACGAAGTACTTCATGATTCGAGATGAAGAACCCGGCGTGTGCCGTTGGGGTCATGATGGCAAATCCTTCACCATCGAAATCTTCCTCGATGATGATCAGACTTGGCAACCATCACAATAATCCAACCGACGACCACTCAGACGAGTGTGCGTGATGAGCCCCTCACATGAATGGCAATTCAGTCCGTCTCGAGTGAAGACGTAATGTCGTGCCTGACGACGGGACATGCCTTGTTCGCGTAACAGTTCGTAGAGATTCTTTTCAACGGTTACACCCTTTTGTTTGTAGGCAATTTGTGTCGTATTAATTGCAGATTCTGCAAGTTGCTTTTGCTCTTCTGAATTCAGTGAATTGAGTTTCCGAGACGGATTGAGACCAGCATTGAACAGAATTTCACTTCGCAGATAATTGCCTACGCCTGCAAGGAATGATTGGTCAAGGAGAAGGTGACATAACTGCCTTCCTCCGAATTTTTTGTTCTGGATTTGTTCAAGTACAGGATTGTATTCGATCTCTTCATCTGCAACATCAGGGCCGAGTCGTGCAATGTAGGGGTGTTGTTCAACCTCCCACGGTTCGAGAAGTTCAATGTCCGTCGCAGACCAAAGGCATGCTACGTGTGTTTCAGTTTCGAGCTTGATGCGTAATGAACGATTGGTTTTGCGTTCTTTGCTCGTTTTTTTTTGAACCGTCCATCGCCCATACAACTGGTTGTGACTGTACAATACATCGTCACCAATGTGGATGAGCATTGCCTTTGATCGTGCTTTCACACGAAGAACCTCTTTTCCAAGAAATCGATGCTCTTGACCACGGATGGATGCATAAGGACATTCAACATGCGTGATTATTTGACCTTCAAGCGCTCGACGGAGTGTATTCGCAGCCCGATGTATTTCAGGGCCTTCAGGCATGGTTCTTAGTCCAACCACATGTGTTTAAACAGATGTTTGCGTTTCATGCACCATGCGCAAGCGATGGACTGAGGAACGTCGTGTGCAACGAGAGCATGCTGATTGGATCGTGGGTTACTTGAGAATTCATGGCCCAATGACAACACGCTCAATCATTGAAGCGTTATCCTCTGAAGGTCGGCCTGTACAAGCCCATATCTTGTCTCGAGCATTGAGGAAATCACCGTTCGTGACATGCATTGACAAGATTGTTGTTGATGGACAACAGCAATCGGTGTGGGCTTTTCAGATTGATGAATCCTAATCAGTAGACGTCACGCAAGTAACGCTTCTGTTCTTTCATCATCGTCTTCTCGATGAAGTGTGTTGCATCCGCTTCAGACATGCCGCCGTGTTCTTGAGCGATGGCGATCAAAGCACGATGAACGTCTTTTGCCATGTATTGCTTGTCACCACAAATGTAGAAGTAGGCTCCGTTTTCAAACCACTCCCAGACTTCTGCACCATGCTCCTTGAGGCGATGTTGAACGTAGATTTTCTCTTCTTGATCTCTTGACCAAGCGGTTGTGAATCTGTAGAGGTCCCCTCCATCGAGCCAGCCTTCAATCTCATCCTTGTAGTAGTACTCGGTCTTCTCGGATTGGTCACCAAAGAACAACCAGTTACGGCCGGGTGCTTTGTCATGGACACGCTGTTCCATGAACGCACGGAACGGTGCGATACCTGTCCCAGGTCCAACCATGATGATGTCGGTGTTTGGATCTTCTGGGAGAATAAACGACTTGGTTGGCGACATGAAGACGCCGACATCGGTTTCGTTGGCGACGACTTCATCGGCCATGTATTGTGTAGCCAAACCACCGCGTTGGCGATCGTGGTAACTGAAACGCACGATACCAACCGTTAACTCAACGAATCCAGGGTGTGCATCATGCGATGAAGCAATCGAATAGAGACGAGGTTTGAGCCTGTCTGCTAATTCAAGAAACTCCTCAGGCGAATACTTGACATTAAACTCGCGCATGATGTCAACATAATCTCGTGTCCATAGGTAGTCCTCGATGGCTTTTGCATCAGCAACAATCGCTTTGAGCTTCGAAGCAGGGTCATCCGAAGGAAGGCTGGAGTTCAAGCCAGGCGGCAAATCGCCTTCGGAGGTACTCGACCAGTCCATGTTGTCGCGGCTTCGCTTGACGATGTTCATGGAAATGGACATTCCAGAAGAGACGATTTTGTCAGTAAGCGATTGAACGAATTTCTTGTTAGCCATGTGGACTTCGTAGTCCTTCTTGAGCGCAGAATAGAGATCCTTCTCGCCTTTGTGGGAGGCTACGGTTTGGTCACGATCCCATCCTTGGACTTCGATCAGTTCCTCGACGATGTGTGGAGGATTTTCTGGTAGAACACCAAGAGCGTCACCAACCTTGTAGTCAAGTCCAGAGTCACCCAAATCGAAGACGATGTGACGAGTTTCTTTGCGAGAACCTTCTCCATTGAGAACGTAGTTTTCTGTAATTTTCGAATTGTATGGGTTTTTTGCGGACCAGTTGCTCATGGTTACACCTCATCTCTCGCGACAATTTTTTCCAATTGTGGCCTACTTATCATCATTCTCTAACGCCCATAGTCTTGCATCATAGGGTTGAAAGAGTCGGCAAGTCAGCAAGGCTCATGACCCACGCGATTCGAATGCTTGGTACCGGAAACGCATTCTTACCGCACCAGCGCCACCATTCCTTCCTGATCTTTGATGGAAAACACATCATCGATGCACCTCCTACTGCTTTGCTGAGTTTACGACGTGCTGGCATTTCACCTGCCAACATTGAAACCATTTTCGTTACACATTTGCATGGAGATCATGTGTTTGGTTTACCGTTCCTTCTGCTTGAAAAGAAATACATTTCAGACCGGAATGGTGAATCGCAACTCACGATTGTTGGTTCAAGCGGAGTCAAAGATCGATTGAAAACATTGTGTAATCTTGCATTTCCAGGCAGTCTCGATGATGCTCTTGACAATGTAATCTTCGTCGAAACAAATTCTGGAGATATTGATGGATGGCATTGGGAACGATTCCGTGTCCACCACGACGATGCCGTCGATCCATTCGGTTATCGGTTTGAACATACAGATGGATGCTCATTCGTCCATTCTGGAGATTCTGGGCCTTGCGAAAATCTCGAACGCGCCATTGAACGTTCGCAACTTGCTGTTGTTGAGATGGGGTTCCCCCAATGGGTTCCATCCGATCACCATCACAAACCTGACGACATTCAAGCTTTGTCTGAGCGACAATCACACGTAAAACTCCTCATCACGCATACGTTCATTGACTCACCAAAATCTGATTTTCAGCCCGTCTTGACCGATGTCATCCCAAATCACCCTGAGAATGTTCATCATCTTGAAGATGGGGACGTGTGGAATTTTCAGAATTCGGAATGGATTTACGTCAAAAATTGAGATATTTTTTGTCCAATAATAAAGGAAAATCCTGAAATCAATGCACTGAAATAAAATCGTATTTTATGCAATAATAAAGGCCTCCAAAGAATTTGGACGGACATCCTTATGAGGGGGACTCGGACTCACAGAAACTATCCCGATGCGGGGGGTGAGCCTCCCAAACTGAGGGTATATAATGGAGGTCAAAACTTGAAGAAAAACATCTTCGATACATTGCTCTCCAGACAAAGTTTGTTCACGAACAAAGAGATTCTTCACCACAGTCATCGACCGGCTATAATGCCACATCGAGAAAAAGAAATTGAGCGAATTGCATTCAATCTCGTTGAAGCATTGAATGGACAAATCCCTTCCAATATGATTCTTTATGGCGTAACAGGAGCAGGAAAAACCGCCGTCACGTTGCACGTCACAAACTTACTCAAAGAGAAGGGCGAACAAATGCGTCGTGACATCACGCCAGTTATTGTCAACTGTCGTCAAATTGACACACAGTATCGAGTCCTTTCTCACATTGGAAACAGTCTTCTTGAAGAGCATGAAATCGATGAAATTCCATTCACAGGTTGGCCTACCGATCGCGTCTTCAAGGAATTGGTTCGTCGCATGGATTCAAGAAAGGGAGTCTATGTGATTGTCCTCGATGAAATCGACCACCTCGTTCGAAAGGCTGGTGACGATTTGTTGTATAACCTCACCAATCTCAATTCGTTCCTTGACGAGGCGCGTGCGTGTGTTATTGGGATATCGAACGATCTCAAATTCACTGAATTCCTTGACCCTCGTGTACGCTCTCGCCTCGGGCAACAGGACATTCTCTTCTCGCCATACGATGCTGAACAACTCAAGGACATTCTACGTCAGCGTTCGGATGAATCCATTGCGCCCGATGTTGTATCTGAAGGCGTGATTGCATTGTGTTCAGCATTTGCAGCACAAGAACACGGTGATGCCCGATGCGCTCTCGATTTGCTTCGAGTTTCAACTGAGAAAGCCGAACAATTAGGCGATAAGAAAGTCGAACAACATCACGTTCGCATGGCTCAACATCAAATTGAAGCAGATCAGATTGAACCCGTCATCGCTGGCTTGCCAACGCAACAGAAACTGGTACTTGCTGCTGTATTAATCAATGAACGAAACGGATTGAAGAATATTCAGACCGGTCAACTGTACGATGTGTACGATCAGGCTTGCTCCTATCTCAATCTGCCCTCGCTCACACAGCGGCGTATTTCTGGAATCATTGCCAACCTCGATATGCTCGGCCTCATCACTGCACGAACACGAAGTCGAGGGCGCTACGGTCGCTCGAAGGAAATCAATTCATGCATTCCAAGCAACGTCGAAACGCAAGAGATCATGATGAGTGCGGATGAAAACATGCGTACTGTGTTTAACAATCGCTACCGACAACAACGCCCGCTATGATTCGTTGTTCTTATATGGCAAATGGGGGTCGGCAAGTCCATGAGCAGTGAAGAAAAAGCAGCGTCTGGCGGATTGGTAGACATCTTCATCAGGCCTTCAGTCACCCTCTCCAAGTGGTACATCGCCATTGGAGCATGGGGTCTTACCCTTGCAATCCTCAACATGATGGGGCAAATTCATCCATCCTATCGCGTCTCGTGGGGTGGATTGCTCACCTTCGAAGCCTTTGCCGATGCCTTTGGAACCAAGGATGATGCACCAGCCTTTGTCGTTGGAGACCTCGTGTTTATTGGAGCATGTCTTGCCCTTCTCGGACTTGGTCTTCGTTCCATCAATGAAAATGTCGAAGGAGGATTCGCCGGATTTGCTCGCTCCCTCGTTCTCAACGACACATGGCCTGCTTTGGTTGGATCAGAAGGCGGAATCATGCGTGCTGTTGGCGCATGGTGCCTTCTTCTTGGGTTTGGTTTCTACATCGGGTACAGTGTTATGTACATGACATGGATTGACCTTGGTGTCTACTCAGTTTCCATCACGCTGGTTGCATTTGGCTTTGCTCTCAACGCTGCAAGCCGAGCGCCACCTGGTGACGAAACCGTCATGTGATCAGCGAAACAATCGCTTGTGACCGTTCCGTGCAAAGATTGCATCAATACAACCTAAGATGAGGCCTTGCCATAAGGCGATGGACCATCGCAGAATGAGGAAACGCACGGAGATGGCAAGCAGAAGGCCACTTTTCCCTCCATCGTTCTTCATGCTCCTTGTGATCACCCCTAATGGCCCTCTCCAAAACATCAATTCAACCAACACTCCAAGCATCAAACCTCCAAGAGCGAGTTGGGTTTGCCACATCTCTTGGAGCGGTTGATTCAATGGCAATTCCAAAAGGAGGGGGATGATGCTAGCCAGCATCAACAGCGTTATCGGAAAGATTGAGAGTGCAATACCCGCACTTCCTATGAAGTCAAAACCTGGACCTGTGCGTTGACGTGAGGGGTGGTGTCGCACAATGCGCACGTGAGCACGTGCATCTCTTCGCCGCTTGTGAAGGAAACGACGAACGCCAACTTCAGGTACGTGAGAGACAAGTGCATCAGGTGCGTAGACGATGCTTCCACCAGCGTTCAAGAGGCGAAGGCTGACCTCCATATCCTCTGCATGATACCAGTTGGGGTCAAACCCTCCTACATCGAGTAAGGCTTGACGATGAAACATCGAACAAGGCCCGTTTGCAAGCGATGTGCGTCTTGGCCTGTTACGATATTTTGACGCAATTTCAATGGCTCGAAAACGACTCACCAAATCTGTATGCGTTTGAAAAATGGTTCGACCAGTGACCGCAACAATTCGTTCTTCACCGACAGGTACGTTTGCTTTCAGTAAGTGTTCAATCCAATCCTGTTCAGGTCGTACATCGATGTCAGTGATGGCAACCCAATCACCTTGGGCTTGGTTTAATGCCGCCATTCGACCTGCTGAAAGGCCAATGGCATCTTGATGAATAATGGAAATTGAAACGTCAGTATTGGTTTTGGATTGCTGCCATTGATCCATTAACAAACCTGTTGAATCCTTCGAACCGTCGTTAACAGCAATAATTTCCAAAGGACGATGCGTTTGTGAAAAAATGGCGTCAAGACAGTCTTCGACCCAATGAGCGCCGTCACGGGCACAAACAGTCACAGTAACGAGAGGCGATTCGCTCATTCTTCTGCCTCGAAATGAACAAGTAGATTCCTTGCCCGATGTTTTGCATTCATATCCAAGACGCGCATGACAACCCCTTGCCGAGGTTGTCCATACACGATGATTGTGCCAAGCGGAGCTGTTGCGAGAACAAACATGGGTGTGAGATCTTCCTCACCATCGACTTCAATCAGAACGGATGCTTCTTGCTCAAGCGACCAACGAACAACATCCAGCAACTCAGGCGTCAGTTGACCAGGTGGATTGACAACCTTCCTATGCAGAGCGTACTCTTCCCGACGGACAAGCAAAGACACATCTAAGGCCTCACGTTTGGTTTGACCATCAACAAATGCAATATCTGGAAGGAATCCCATATCCATCAGCCCTTTGACTGTGACATCACCGACGGCAACAATGGTTCCATGGTTCTCAGGCAATGCCTCAAGCATTGCAGACAAAGCGACTTCAGGCGCATCTTCTGGACCTTCAAACAATTCACCCATTGGCGTTTTGAATTCATCATCGAGCACTGTAGGCATGTGCAGAACTTTCCCTTCGAATGTTGGTGGAATCCATGGATGCCCTTCCTGGTCGATAAGACCAAGACGAATCCTACTAGAGGACAAAATGCCTCCAAGTTCATCATTCAGGTGAGGAGCCTCAAGAATTGACAGTGGTGGAAGGCCGTTTTCGTACCTTCGTTCATTGATTTGGTGACATCGAGGCATCGTTTCAATCGTTGCAACAATGCTATCAGCAGTCCGGTGGATAGGTGCAGGTCCATGCGGGTCGTTAAGGACATGAACCTCGTATCGGAGATGAGCCGTATCGCTGAGCCAATCCAGTAACGTTTCCATTCGATCATCAAGTGATTGAACCCAGTCTCCTTTTGCCTGAGCCATTTCATCATTGACAACATGAACTTCGATAAAATCTGCCTGACGTAAAGCAGTTTGAATCAACAATTGATGACCCGAATGAAATCGATCGAACGTTCCACCGATGAGACATCGGCGAAATGAACGGTCTGCTTGCATGGTCATCTGCTGAAGCATGAAGCCTTTGATGACATCGCTCAAAATTGCTTGAATGGAGCGAAAAGCTGTGCCCTGATACCTAACGGCCTTGTTCATTGTTTCCTCGAAGGCCTGACCCTCGGTATCAGGGCGTACTGTAGAGCCGGTTGGTTGTCTCGATTTCATCCCGAAGTCGATCGAGGACCCATAGTCCAGCCCGGGTTTCCGCTTTTGCACCGGAATTCACTCCCCGAAGGGTCCTCCCAGTCTTCGATAGCGGACCGTATCGTTGGTATCAGACGTCATTGCAATTTCACAGTAGCTCAGGCTGATGTTGCACGTACGGCAGGCGACCGTCAAACAGGTTGCATTTCAATACATCGGCTCTCACAACATTCGTTGCAACATCATACGCCCAATGAGAAGTTTCGCGATTTCAGGGTGACCATCAAGAAGTTCTTCCATGGTAAAATCAGGCCATGTCTCAACATCACAGGTGAGCCAACCGACCAACGTATGGATCCTTCCATCGTGTACAGAACCATCAGAATCCAAACGTTGAATCATATCATGAACATCCATGAGGGCAGCCGTTCCGGGACCATCGGGAACCATCAAGAGATTCAGTTTCACATTTGGATGCTCGACATAACCCTGGTGCTGCCGAGGGTGGCCGGGCATGCCAAGTTGCTCACCTTTCGGCCTGAAGATCAAGCCAGGCCAATTCTTTGGATGATGAGCCAACCATTCTCGTCCTCCTGCTGTTGAAAGTTGTGCATCAAGCCAATCCAATGCCCATGTTGACCACCATTGTTCTGGAAGTACATTGATGCAGGTTCGCATCACGTCCAACGGTATTGGTGCTTGATGTTCGAGAAGTTGAATCACTTGCGACCATTCACGCAAGATTGAACCTCGAGGATGAACTTGGGCGCCACGTAGAAACCGTTGATACAATTCATCATCGCTTCGGACGACGTTTGTGCTGATATCAAAGAGAGCATTCAGAACATGTTCTTCACCATAAGGAGCATCCAACCAAATACTGGTTGCTCTCGAAACCGTTGTCCTCAATTCAGTGGCATGCGTTCGACTCAGGAGAAGGAGGACGTGAGCTGCCATAGCTTTGTCTGCATCAACATCAAGAAGTGGTACAAGATCAACCAAGATCGATGAATTTGTATTGCACGCATGGAGAACTTGGCGTACTGCCTGTTCTTTCCAAACTGTATCGGTTTGACTCATGGCTTGAACCAAGGAGACTGCATCAAGTTCACTCACTTGGACAAGGTCAATCCATCCAAACGGAAGAACGCTCGCGATTCGTTTCCAGCGTGATGGACGTTCAGATTCAGGGCTCGCAATCCAAGCAGCAAGTGGATTCTCGCGCTCCACTGCGTTCGCAAAATCAGCGTCACCTCCTGGAAACAAGCGCATTGCTTTGCGAATATGATGACGGCTCTGTGCCGACGCTGAATCTTGACTCGAGAGAATCGATTCATCCAATCCTCCAGATTGAAACCACTCGAGAAGTTCGTTTGCATTAGCAGGAATTCCCTCCCGTGTCGCTTCAGGCTCTGAGCGAGATGATGACCGCGTCAACTCAACCCGGAAATCAATCGTCTCTTGTGGACGATAGGAAATCGTTGCTAAATCCTCAGAAGGTAGAATCATCGCTGTCTTTCCAGAGAATTCATTTGGCTCTCCACGGGACGTAATGAGGGCACGGCACCGGCCTGAAGACAACAAGCGCTCCATCAAGGCCGTATCATCAATTTCCGCCCACGGCCATTCAACCACCATATCGAACGATGTTGATTCAAGCATCCATTCGATGATGCATGTTGCACCATGTTGAGAAATCCCCTCCAAAAAGACGACATCAAGGGCGTTCGGATGCTCTTTCCACGTTCGTTCGCCAAAGTCAGCCAATAAGGCTCGGCGAAGGTTCAGGTGTGGCTGTTTCCCACGCCCGGACAAAAGCCATCGGGTCAAGGATCGAAGACGAGCTTTCCGTTTAGCGCTTGAAAGACGAGGATGTCGCTTCCTCATCCATGGTCCAAGAATTTCAATCGGAAGTGAACGGTGATTGGAAAATGAGAACGATTCTGTCATCAATTGTGCATGATTTCCGAGTGTCGAAACAAGTAACGTTCGATCAACAGAAGAAGGTAAATGCGCATACAATCCGTGCTCTGGACGAACAGCGAATGGTGTTCCAACAACGTGCCCAATCGAATGCTCACCAATTTGAAGTTGTGATGGTCCATCATTGCCTGATGCATCGAGACGAATCCATGTACCGTTCGCAACACCCCAACTATCGGACGCATTGAGCAACCGCAATCGGAGAATACCAATTCGATCCGTTTGAGTTGAAAAAGCAGTCAATGTTCCTTCAACCGGTACATTCGGAGGTGGTGAAGGTTCGTAGGTCGTTAACGAAAACCAATGAATCGACTCACCTCGTTGAACAGCCCAAAGCCCCCCTCCCTTTCCACTGGAAGATAATTCGGAATCTCGCTCCAATAATTCTACTCTTCTCGGAAGGGAGATTAATCTTGAAGAGGGTGTAGAAAGTACACCGAGAACAATGCTTGAGCGGTCGTTTGATAGGACAATTGCGTTCATTCCATTTGGGACGGATCCCGTTTGTTTTCGTACACGTTCAACCAAATCACGGAGTAGATGATCTGCTCCAGAAGGTGTTAATCGATGAATTGCTCCACGTATGGATGCGCTATCATCTCGTTGCACTTCTCCAAGATCTCTCAACTGACGCATGGCAAGCGAAGCGTGCGGCATGGCTATTCCAAGTACTTCGGAAGCTTGTGAAACCGTTCCACCACCATCCAGGAGCCAATCGAGGATACGGCGTTGATACCGACTTCGAATGGTCTTTTTGGACATAATGAGTCACTTTTGTTACGCTCTAATGAGGCTCCTTTTTATTTGTTACGTCTAAAGGCTTAATTTAGTTACATATAGTTACAGTTTTCCACTGGAATCGTGAGGTTTCACTTACATGTGGAGGATTTTCGTGTAGAAATTACACTGATTTTAGTCAGTAATGGTAACAAACTCGTCGTTTGTTGGAGGAACGGTTATATCAGTGGCCTCGCTCCTTTGGTATAGCGACATCGTCAATGAACGAAAAGCGAAATTCAGAGGAGGACAAAAATATGAAAACTGTACGCATACGAGAAAAAATCAAGAAATTCCTAGGCGATCGACCGCGAAACACTGCAGAGATCCTTGAGCACATCAACAGCACAATGCGTCATGGTACAACGAGTCAGCAACTCGGCAATGTCCTCTCCAAAGACAAAGACATCGTCAAAGTCGGTTACATCAAGCGATCCGGTATTCTCTCAGGGGGATACGACATCTGCGAGTGGGCTACTCGAATCTGGGTTGAAGACAATTGCCCTGGATGGAAAGAAGGAACTCCAATCATCATCGACCAAGATGGTAACATTACCATGGGCGATGACATGAAGAAAATCTGAGTCGAGCTCCGTGCAAAGCCTCAGCCTTCTCGCAATAGTCGGAATTGCAATCGGTGGAGCGGCAGTTGTCTGGCTGGTCAAGAAATTCCTGATGAGTGATTGATTCACTCAATTGCCTTGGAAAATATCCATTGCTTCGTCAACACTTGCGCCTTGTGAAATGATGGCGTGGCAAGCAGCCGTCATTCGAACTGCTTCGTCCGTGGATTTCTGGTGAATGTTACGTCCAGTCGCTGCACCTTTGCAACCACTGATGTTGATTTGATCCCACAGTCGCTGCAAGAAGTCACGCGCAGGAAGCGTTCCACCTCCGGAGCAAATGATGCCACATCGACCTGCAGCTTCAACAGCAATCTTGAGCGATTCTGGTTGCGTCATGCCTTCCCATGCACGTGGATAATTGACCTTCGCAAAGTCAGCACCGATGCATGCTGCAACACCTGCAGCCCCAGAAATGAGTTGAGGATCTTTCTCATCTTCAACGGCCTGACCTCGTGGATACATCCAAACGACGGCAATCATGCCTTCTTCATGGGCTTGTCGAATGAAGTGAGCAGCTTCGGTCATCATCTCATGTTCGTATTCACTACCGATGTAAATGGTGTATCCGATTCCAACAACGTTGAGTCCGTTGGAAACAAGCGACATCACATCATCCATGTCCCACATGGCGAGGCTAATTGGATCTCGTTGCCTGGTTTTCACCAAATGAGACTTGGAATTAAGTTTCACAAGATAAGGAACATCAGGATGGTCACGACCATACAAGGAAATGAGACCTCCTTGTGCAGCAAGGACACCAACCGTTCCTTCTCGATGCGCCTGCGCTCCAATCTCGAAGAGGTGACCTGGGTCATTGGAGGAAAGCGGGATTGAATTTCCTCCATCATAGAAGTCATCGTTCAAATGCTCGATTTTCTGATCGCATGCAAACAGATTCATTGAACCCGTTCCGCAAGTAGCAGCCATGAGGTTCTCAAGATAGGTGTCTGCAAGGTCGTCTGGGACGTCAGCAGGAATGTGATAATCAGACATCCCATTCACGCTCATTGACCAGTAAAGTTTGCGACACGCTTCTCGACGTAGGCAGCAATACCTTCCTTTGCGTCGCTTGAGTTGAAGAGTGCAGCTTGCAACTCTCGCTCAAGAGCAAGATGGTACTCGAATGGAATTTCTGGACCCGTCTGGCAAGAGCGCTTAATGTTTCCAACAGCCTTGGTCGCTTTGTTTGGAAGTGTGAACTGACTGCACCAATCGAGAATATCTCGGCGGAAATCGGCAGCATCGCCCTCCCAAATGTGGTTGATGAGATTGTGTGCATGGGCATCCTCAAAGGACATCAATTCACCAGTCACCATCATCTCAAGCGCCTTGGCCTTTCCAATGAGTCGAGTCAATCGAGCGGTTCCACCGGTACCTGCGAGAACACCGAGGTTGATTTCAGGGAGACCGACCTTTCCTGAGTTCTTGCGGGCAATTCGAATATCCGCAGCCATAGCAATTTCAAGGCCGCCACCTACTGCGTGACCGTTGATGGCACAAACGACCAATTTTGGCGTCTGCTCAAGACGAGAGAGCGTTTCGTTAGCGTGAAGACAAAAGTTGTACTTGAAGCCTGGAGAGACGCTGTTCAACATTTGAATTGAGGCACCTGCAGAGAAAAAGGAAGAACCGTTTCCAGTCAAGACGATGCACGAAACATCGTCATCAAATCGAGCCTTAATGATCGCATCGTCAAGGTCGCTCATCATACCGTGTGTGTAGGTGTTTGGGGAGCGATCGTTTGTTTCAGTCAATGCTGCACCAGCAGCATCACTTGCCAATTCGATGACGGCAATGCCATCGAGTGTAGCGTAGTTCACGAGTTTGTTTGGCATGGCTTCGAAATTGAGGTCGCTCATATTTGTCCGAAAGCGGTTCGCATTATGAACGAATCGTCGCGTCTACTCGCTCGAAATGCTCGCTTCATCGGAGTCATTGGCAAAAGAAACCTTTCCACCACCTCTTCGAACTTCATTCCATTGTTCACCGATGGATACCGCCTCTGGAGACTGTTCCCAATCATCTCTCGATTTCGCCTTTCGGAATGGCATACGGCGAACGCCTCGTCCCATCGCCTTCGGGTCTTTGGTGAGCATAAATGGCGCAACCATGTGATAGAGGAGCGTTTTGTACCAACGTGGTTTGAACAGGTTACCAACCCAAACAAGGCCGTCACCTCGCTTCTTCTGATCGTTCATCCAACGACGGCACATCCGTTTGAAGATACCATCACCAACGCGATTCATGAGCCATCGATTCGCAACACTTGTACGGACGTATGGAAGCAATTGTTTGCGAACCTCCGTTTCATAATCGCATTCTCCGAGGATATCGTTGGCAGCCAGAACACCCGACCATACCGCCATACGCATACCGAATCCCCACATGAAATCCTGAAGCCCCCCCGATTCGCCGACGTAGTAACGCCCGTCTTGCTTGTAACGTTGATTGATGGTGAAATCGCCTTTCCCACCAACACGCTTGATCGGTGTTCGGTCAAGTGTAGGGTAATGCTTCTCATACCATGCTATGGTCTCGTTGAGGAATCGTTCACTCTTGGATTGTTTACGCCAAAGACACGTGCAAATAAGGCCAATTCCGTCGACGATGATAAGGTACGAATAGGCTCCGGGAGCGAGTTTATCGTTGAGTTGAAAAGCGATATGGTTCGGATGTGAAGTCCTGAAAATTTCACCATAAGCAACTGCTGAAGTTCCTTTTGGACCACAAGCGATGATGGTACAATCCTCTTCCTTGACTCGAGATTTGTAATGTATGGTGGCTCCAGCGGCCATCGCTTGACGCTTCATCCCTTGGTCGATGGTATGATTCGATGTTCCACGTTCAACAATTCGATAGGCAACACGGTCACTTTTTGGTTGGGTTATGACATCATCAGGATGAATCAAATCAACAACATGGAATTCAGTAGCTTGGAATTCGGTGGCATCAAAACCCCAATCCTTCAATTGTTCAAAGAAATCAACATCCATCGACCAATTTTCAAGGGCTTGGAAATCACCGTCAAATCGGGCTCCTGAGTTTTCTCGAATATCGTGTACGTGAACTTCTTTCCCTGCCTTTGCAAGAATGGTTGCAGCAGCCAAGCCAGACAATCCAGCACCCATGATGTGGATGGGTTCGGTTGCGTCGAGGCTATCGGCCATGTTGCCCCATCGAGCCGTTACCCTTGAATCATGCGCTCCCTTCGCATCATCATGGGGCGGCACATCGTTATCGAAGAAGCCCCTGATGCTCTCGACCATGCTGCGTTAAGAGAAAAACTCGATACCAAGGGATGCGGCGCTGTCGTCTCTTTCCTCGGAATCACTCGAGGCACAGAAGGCGAGGCAGAAGTGTATGCCCTCGAGTTCGATGCATGGCAAGAGAGACTCGGTTCCGTTCTTCGAGACTTGGCCAATCAGGCCTGCGACACATTCGGAACACTCTCCGTCGCTATGGCGCATCGAACTGGACGCGTTGAACCACAAGAAGCGATTGTGAGCATTCACGTTGCAAGTCCTCACCGAAAAGAGGCATTCCAAGCGTGTGAGTGGCTCATCGATGAACTCAAGAAACAGGCTCCGTTGTGGAAGCGTGAAGTGACCTCACAAGGATCGACATGGAAAGCAGGATTGGGATGAATATGGATAAAGAAATAGAAGGTATTGTTGAAATTGGCTCAAAGCCAGTTGTTGAACGAAAAGCGACGGCAACCGGACTCCTCCACCTCCAAGAAGCATCCAAGCGTGCCATTGTCGATAAGACGGTCAAAAAGGGAGATGTCATCGAAGCATCAACAATAGCTGCGATTCAAGCAGTCAAGGAAACACCTCGCATTATCCCACACTGCCATCCAATTCCGCTTGAAGGCTGCAAAGTCGATTGGGCGTGGGAAGGAACCTCACTTCGATGCACGGTTCATGTTTCAGCACATTACAAAACAGGCATCGAAATGGAAGCCATTACAGGTGCGAGTGCAGGATTGCTCTGTGCCCTTGACATGATCAAATCCTATGAAAAGGACGAACAAGGACAGTATCCAACGGCGTCAATCACCGATCTGAAAATCATCGAAAAAAGGAAAGGAATCTGAACATAAGGGTA